>DASTPP010000021.1:0-101375 GCA_035762175.1 Polyangiaceae bacterium
CGCGCGGGCTCAGGTCGACGGGCGGGGTCCAGCGGGTCATGGCCGGGCGGCCATCGCGGCTCCCTCCCGCGGCGTCGAGCGTGCGCGTCTGCGCAGCCCTCGTGCGTCAAGCGGAATTAACCCGACTGGTGTTCTAGGCTCGGTCGGGCGAATGCTCCCGTCGCCCGGCAGAGCCTAGCGCGGGCCTTCGGCGGCCGGGGCGCGCCGCGTCACGATCGCCTTGCCCTGCTGGGCGAGGGCGTAGACGAGGCCGGCCTGCAGGTCGCGCTGCGTCGACACGTCGCGCAAGGTGATGCCCAGCTCGACCATGGTGCGGGCGACCGCGGGCGAGGCGCCGACGAGCACGCAGCGGGCGCCGAGCAGCCCCGCCGCGCGGATCGCCTGCATGAGGTGCGCGGCCACGCGGCTGTCGATGACCGAGACGCCCGTGACGTCGATGAGCACGATGCTAGCCCGGTAGTGCTGGATGCTGGCCAGCAAGATCTGCTTCATCTGGGCGCTGCGCGTCTCGTCGAGGTGGCCGATGAGGGGCACGACGACGATGCCCTCGTGCACGGGGATCACCGGCGTCGACAGCTCGCGGATGACCGCGAGCAGCTGCTTCTGCGTCTCGAGCCAGGCGAGCTCGCGCTGCCGGGCCGCCTCGGCCTGCTTGCGCGCCGAGATGTCTTCGGCCACGCCCACGACGTAGAGGGGCTCGCCCGTCTCGTCGTCGTAGAGGGGCAGCTTGACGGTGTGCAAGACGAGCTCGCCCTTGCCGGGTATATTGAACCGCTCTTCGGGGATGTCGAGCGGCTCTCGCCGCTCGATCACCTCGCGGTCTTTGCCGTAGATGTAGTCGGCCTCTGGCTGCGCGAGAAGGTCGTAGTTGTTCTTGCCGATCAGGTCGTGGCGCTTCTTGTCGTAGAACTCTTCGTAGCCCCGGTTGAGGCGAATGAGGCGAAACTCTTTGGCCTCTTTGACGAAGATCGCGAGCGGCAGGTGGTCGAGAATGGTGTCGAAGAAGCTCTCGAGGGGCTTCGCCGGGGCGGCGGCGCGGGGCGCGGGCAGCTCGCGCACGCAGACGAGCGCGCCGCGGCCGCCGCCGACGGCGCAGGGCGTGGCCGAGAGCGCGCGTCGGGGCGAGCCGTTCGCGCCGCCCGGCAGCTCGACGTCGAGCCGCTCGCGCCCCCCGCTGAGTAGCGCCTTCAGGCCGGCGAGGGCGCCCCGGTGGGCCTCGTCGAGCCCCGCGGGCGAGCCGAGCCGCCGGGCCGCCCCGCCGGCAGGCGCGACGGCGAAGGGCAGCGCCCCCTCGTCGAGCAGGGCCTGCAGGCGCCGGTTCTCGAACCGAAGCGTCCCCGCGGCGTCGAAGACGCCGGCGGCCGCGTCGAGGGCGTCGAGCAGGGGCACGGGGTCGACGCTGGGGGGAGCGAGAGACCCGTCGTCACGCGAGGTCACGCCGGCAGTATACCGAAACCCTCAGGCCAGCGGGCCCGTCTGCCCCGCGCGAGCTCGGGGGCGGCATTCGCCCGCTCGTGCGGCGCGGCCTCGGGCCGGTTCGGCCCTGGAAGCCCGCCCCCTCGCCGCGGGCGCGGCTCGCTCGGGCGCCGGCCCCCCGGGCGAGCGCGTCAGCACCTCACGCCGCGGGGGCCCTGCCCCCGGTAGCGCTTACAAGGGCCCGCGCCGTCTCGGGCCAGGGCGCCGTCGCCTCGACCGGGCTCGCGAGTCGAGGGCGGTCGGCGGGCCGGAGCGCCTCAGTTGCCCAGCAAGGTGTAGGGCACGAGGCTAATCTTCGCGTTGCCGGACACGCCCATGCGGTCGGTGTACGTCGCGCCCTTCTCGAGGGTGTAGAACACGTCGACGTAGTCGTCGTCGTTCGAGAACCAGCCGCCCGGCATGGCGGCGATGATACGGTTGGCGATCTCGGCGACCATGCTGGCGCCCGGGTAGCTGAGATCGAGCCCCGCGCCGACGGCGCTGACGAGGGCCTGCACGAGGGTCTGGTAGTTCGTGTTGTCGTCGTGCTCGTAGAGCACCACGTTGGCGGCGGCGAAGCGGTAACCCTCCCAGAAGATCAAGATCTGGTTGGGGTAGTAGTCTTTGCCGTCGTTATCGAGATAAGGCATGTCGACCGCCTCGATGCGCACCTGGGCGGCGACGGGGTCGATGCCCGAGACGAGGGCGTAGACCTCCGAAGCGCCCGAGACCCAGGGCTCTTTGTCGTCGTTCAGGCGCACGCGGGTGAGCATCGAGGTCGGCGTCGAGGTCGCCAGCGCGCTCGACCGCTGCCCGAGGCCCCCGCCGGCGAGGGGGCCCCGCCCCCCGCCGATGCCGTGCGCGGCGAGCTCGTCGTTGAGCAGGGCGACGCCGGCCCGCGTCTCTTCGCGCGCGTCGATGCCGGCGACGAGCACGGGCACCGCGGGGGCCACCTCGGCGTCGAGCGCGAGGGCCCGGCCCTGCGCGTCGAAGGCCTCGACCAGCGACCAGCCCTTCTCGTCGCCCGCCGGCAAAAACGCCACCGGAATCGACGCCCAATCGATTTCGCCCGCGTCGCCCTCGGGCCGCACCAACCGCACCTGCAGCAGGCTCGAGGCGTACCCGCCCAAGCCCTTCTGCGCCACGATCTGCGCGTCGAGCGAGGCCAGGCGCGCCGCCGCCCCCGCGGGCGCCGCCGACCACACCTCGGCGAGGCGCACGCCCGTCTCGCCGCGAGCAAAGCTCTGCCCGAGCGCGTCACGGAACGACGCGTCGCCCAGCAGGCGCGACACCTCGAAGGCCGCGTCACGCTTCATCGCCTGCAAATCGGCCGCGGGGGCCACCGCGCCGACCGGCTCGGGGCCGGGGCCGCCCTCGTCGTGCGCACAGCCGGCGCCGAAGAGGGCCACGCCGACAAATACACCGAGCAGAGAAACGTTCGTTCGGGTCATCGTGCCAACCTTTCTCGCGAACCGTGGCGTCAGGCGAAAAACGACGGGCATGGGACCACGCGCCAATCCGCCCTTCAAGCGGAAACGGGGCCCCGTCGCCGCCGGCTTGCAAACACCCAATATTGTTGCAACCGCACCCGACGCCACGGGCCGCCGAGCGCCGTGATTCGGTCCCGCTGGTCGCGCAGCCGAACAGCCGCGGCGACCGCCCGCCCGCAGGAAGCCGCCCGGGCGCCCGTCGCCGCCCGGCAAGGGTGGTCAGCTCGGCCCGACGGCGGTACACCTTCGCGAGCATGAGCACGAGCGTACATCTCGCGGGGGTCTCGTCCGCCGAGTCACTTCTCGTTGCGGCGGGGCGCGACCGACGCGCGGGGGCGCCGCTGAACCGGCCGCCCGTCCCGGCCTCCAATTTCGTCTTCGGTGGCGAGCGCGCTTACTCGCGCGACGACGGCACGCCGACCTGGGAAGCGCTGGAGGAGGTCGTCGGCCTCCTCGAAGAAGGGTCCGCGACCGCGTTCGCCTCGGGCATGGCCGGCGTCGCCGCGGTCTTCGACCAGCTGCGCGTCGGGTCGCAGGTCGTCCTCCCCGACGATTGCTATCAGGGCGTGGTCGGGCTCGCCGAGCTCGGCCGGCAAAAGGGCCTCTGGGGCCTGCGCAGATTGCCGGTCGACGACACCGAAGGGTGGCGACGGGCCTGCGCGGACGCAGACCTCATTTGGCTCGAGTCTCCGTCGAACCCGCTGCTGGCCGTGGCCGACCTGCGCGCCATCGGTTCGGCCGCCCGAAAGCCGACGGCGATCGTGGCCGTCGACAATACGTTCGCGACCTCCCTGAATCAGCGGCCGCTCGACCTGGGCGCGGACGTCTCCTTCCAGTCGGCGACCAAGTTCATCGGGGGGCACTCGGACCTGCTCTCCGGGGTGGTCACCGTGCGGCGCGACGACCTCCGCGCGGCCCTGCGGCGCTCGCGTGAGTTGAGCGGCGCCACGCCCGGCGCACTCGAGGCCTTTCTCGCGGTGCGGGGCGCGCGCACGATGGCGCTCAGGCTCGAGCGAGCCCAGACCAACGCCATGGCCCTCGCGGAGCGGCTGCAGGCCCACCCCCAGGTCGCCCGCACCCGGTACCCGGGCCTGAGCAGCCACCCGACCCACGCGGTCGCGCGCGCTCAACTGAAAGGCTTCGGCGCCATCATCTCGTTCGACGTTCGCGGCGACGCCGCGGCGGCCGACGCGGTCTGCTCGCGGGTCAGGCTCATTCAACACGCCACCAGCTTGGGGGGCGTCGAGTCGTCGATCGAGCGCCGCGCACGCACCCCCGGCCAGGAGCACTTGCCCCCCTCCCTTCTTCGACTGAGCGTCGGCATCGAGAACGTCGAAGATCTCTGGGCCGACCTCGACTCGGCCCTGCGGGGCTAGACCAGCAGGCGATCGGCGCGCGGCAAGGGGCCGAGCGGCGGCCGGTCGCTCGCCCCCGGCGGCTCCCCCGTCAGGACGGGCTACGGCGAGTAAGTAGGTACGCTCGACCTGCGCGCTAGGCTACCGCGGGAGCCAGCAGGCCGCGTCGCCGGCTGCGATGCACGTGGTGCTCGGCCGCGGCGCGGCTCGCTGACGGCGGGGCGCGGCCGCGTGCCGAGGGCGGCGCCGGTCGCCGGGCGCTAGCGGATGTCGTCGACGCTCACGCCCATTCGCTCGGCGTAGAGGCCGAGGGTGCGCTGCCAGGCCGGGCGGGCCCGACAGCGCTCGTAGTAGGCTTTGACCCGTGGGTATGGCGCCATCAGGTCGGTCTTGCGGATGGTGCGCAGGACGCCGGCCATCATGATGTCGGCGACCGTGAACTCGGCGCAGGCGACCCATTCGCGGCCTTCGAAGTGGCGCTCGAGGTCGCCGAGCCAGCGGCCGGCGAGCTTGCGCACCTCCGTCTTGAGCTTGGGGGCGGCCTTGTCATTGTCGAAGATCTCGATGAGGTCGAGGCATACCAGGGTCGGCTCGACGGTGCTGACCGCGGCGAAGCACCACTGAACGACGCGGGTGCGGCCCTGCACGTCGCCCGGGATGAGTTTGCCGGCCTTCTCGGCCAGGTAGAGCGCCACCGCGGCCGACTCGGCCACCACGAAGCCGTCGTCGTCGATGACCGGCGCCTGGCGGAAGGGGCTAATTCGGCGGTAGGCGTCGCTGTCGAGCTCGCCGCCGGTGTGGTCGAGCGCGTGGACTCGATACGGTAGCCCGGTCTCCTCGAGTGCCCACTGCGCCCGCAGGTCTTTCGTCTCGCCGACCCCCTCGGGAAAGATGCGGCCGAAGCCATAGAGCGTGATCATCGTGCCCTCCGATCGGTAGCCTGGTTTGCCGGCCCACGTCGAAGTGTGCCACACCGCCCACCGCCCCGGGCTTCATCCGCCCGGTCGCGCACCCGCGGAGGGCGTAGCGTCGGCCCCCTCTGTGCCAGAGAATCTGAGACAGGCTGCGTCCCCCCAGTTATCTGTACGAGGGCGAGAAAGCCAGCTCCACCGTGACGGCCATGCCCCGACCCGTGTCCCGCCGACCGAAGTCTTGCCCAAGGCCAAGCGCCGCAGCTTCTCCGCCGCCTACGAGGCGCGCATTTTGACCGAAGCGGCCGCGTGCGCGCCGGGTGAACTCGCGGCGCTGCTCCGTCGCGAAGGCCTGTCCAGCCAGCTCGCATCTGTCCAAGTGGCGAGCCGACCGCAAAGCCGGCGGCGCCAAGGCGCCCGCCCCGGCGAAACCGGGCGTAGAGCTCAGCCAGATGTCGAGGTCTTTTGTCGACCGGGGCCGCGCGTGCAACGAGACGGCGTGCCCACCGACGATCAGATAGTGAACGTCAGCGTCGGCGAACGCCGAAAGCATCGCGACCACCTCTGTAACCGACGGGTTACGACCCCCCCAGGGGCCCCTCCCCCTTGGGTACCCCGAAGGTTAGCGCCCCCCCAGGGGCCCCTGCCCCTGCTGGAACCGATGGGTTACCCACCCCCCCAGGGGCCCCTGCCCCTGCTGTAACCGTCGGGATACAGCCCCCCCAGGGGCCCCTGCCCCTGCTGTAACCGGTCGGTTAGGGCCCCCCCAGGGGCCCCTCCCCCCGAGGTAACCCGGAGGTTGACTCGCCCGTCGCCGGCCCCGGGCGGGGTGTCGGCGGCGCTGGCCGTGGGCTCGGTGTCGGCCGAGGGGCTGGCTCTTGGGCGGCCTCTGCGCGGGTTTTGGGCGGCGGCGAAAAAAATTGAGCCCCTCGTTTTTGGTGAGCAACCGCGCCCCCCCGCTGGCCGAGGGGACCTTCAGAGGCTGGCGAAATGGTTCGCCGGCGCCCCTTCGGGGGAGTGGGACCAAAAGAAAGAGGTTTCGTCGTGGACTATACGGTTGCTCATGCAGTACAGGGCTCGGTGTCGTCGGGTCGGGTCTCTATCGAGGCGGGCGAGGCGAGGCAGTCGTTCGAGGCGATGAGGGGGGCGATGCTCGCGTTGAAGCCCGAAGAGCTGACATCGATGCGGGTCGACCCGCAGCGGGTGGCGGCGGTCGCGCATAGCGTGGCGGTGCGTGACCTCTTGCCGGGGCGGCGGGCGGTGTTCGAGCGGTTGTCGGTGGCGGGGCTCTATGACGTCAACGTGCTCGAGACGCTGCCCGACGCGGCCAAGAGCGTCTGGTACGCGCGGCAGCAGCAGCAGGTGGGGCGGGCCGAGGCGTCGGGGGCGAGCGTGCCCGACGACGAGATTCAGCTCGCCTACGAGACGCGCGGCCGCATGCAGTACGTGCTCGCGTACCACGTCGGCGATGACCCCACGCTCGGGGCGCGCCTGAAGTACATTCGCGAGGGCAGCGGGCACCAAGATCTGGCCAACGATCTCGAGATGTTGGCCGACCTTTACCGGCGCGACGACGTGCGGGCGCTCCTCGAGCACGACAAGAAGCGGTACCGTCCCGACGACGCCGAGCAGGCGAAGCGGCTGGCGGGGCGCATCTTCACGGGCTTCGGCGTGGGGCAAGAGGGCGAGGTCGAGCGCTGGACGGGGCTCTTGCAGCGGGCGGTGACGCTGCTGCTGCGGTTCTACGACGAGCACCGGGTGGCGGGGCAGTTCTCCTTCCGGCGCAGCGAAGACGTGGCGGTGACGTATCCGTCGCTCTTCGCGGCAGTGCGCAATGCTCCGTCGCGGCGGGCGCCCGCGGGTGAGCCGGGCGAGGGGCCGGGCGGGCCGGGTGAGGGCCAGGGGCCGGGCGGGCCGGGCGAGGGCCAGGGCGAGACGCCCGTCACGGGGGTCTAGAGCGGGGCGCGCCCATCGATGGGCCCAAAACGGCGCTTCAGCGGCCGAAACTGGCGTTCAAAGCCTTACGGTTGGCACACGCGCACGCGCGCCCCGCTCGAAAGCCAGAGGCGAGCTCAGGGCGCCCGAAGAGCGGGCGACGTCACCCGCCGCCCGTATCGGGGGCGGGCCGTCGTGGCGCGCGGCCGGGCGCTCACTCGACGATCTTGGCCGTGATGCCGCCCTCGTCGCAGGCGAGCAGAAAGCGCCCCGAGCCGCCGAGCACCGCGGCGTGCGCGCACGTGCCGACGCGGGCGAGGGGCGTGAACGTCGTGCCGTCGAAGAGGCTGGCCGAGGCCTCGAGGGCCGCTTCGGTGTCGCCCGCCAGGTGCCAGATCTCTCCGGCGTTCTCGAGCCCCGGCCGGCGGGGCGCGGGCGTGACCACGAGCGCCCGGTCGGACGCGTGGCTCGCGAACACGCGCAGCTCGCCGTCGTACGACGAGTAAGAGTCGCCTTGGCGCGAGCGGCCCAGGGCGACCTCGTCCCCGCCGCCGTCCGCCGAGATCGTGGTGCCGAAGAGCCGCCAGGCGGCCGCGCCTTCGTCGTAGCGCTTGAAGGCGCCGACCGCGCGCGGCGAGCGCGGCAGCGGGCGGAGCTCGAGCTCGACGAACCGCTCGGGCAGCCGAGCGAGCTCGGCGAAGGCCTCGCCGTCGTACCACGAGGCGCGCAGGTCGCAGCCCGCCTGCTCTCCCTCGCGGCGCGACGCCCCGAAGGCGAGCAGGCCGCCGCCCGCGGGCGAGAGCTGCAGCCTGGGCGAGCGCTCGAGGCAGATCGATTCGGCCGAGGTCACAAAGGGGTTGTCGACCCCGTCGCCCACGAGCGCGACGTTCACCGTGTGGGTCAGGGCGCTTTTGTCATGGCGCTGGTAGCTGACGAGCGCCTCGCGCGCGCCGACGAAGGTAGCTTGCGCGCTCGTGGCGCCCGTCGCGACGCGCAAGGGGTCGCCGAACGCGCCGCCCTCGTAGAAGGAAGCGTAAGCCTGGTGCGGGGTGAGCTGATCGTCGAAGCCGTACTCGCCGAAGAGCAGGAGGGCCCGCTCGTCGACCCCCGAAGCCACGATCTGCACCTCTTTGACGAGGGTGCCGGTCGCGCCGCCGGCGCTCGCGTCGCCCCGCACGACGAGCGGCTCGCCGAAGGCGCCGTCGGCGTAGGGCAGGCACCAGGCGACGCCCTCGCTCGGCGTGTCTGGCCCGGTCGACGGCGCGAAGCCACCGTCGCAAAAGAGAATGCGCCCGGAGGGCAAGAAGGCCACCTTCGGCCGCTCGAAGTCGGTGCGGAATGCCTCGCCGGCGGGCGCGACGTCGGCGCGCGCGAGCGGGCCCAGGCCCTCGGGCCCGATGGGCAAGGCCCAGGTGTGGCTCTCGAGCTTGCCGCCGACCTGGGCGACCGAAGGCCAGCGCATCACCAGCGCGGCGGCGTCGACCGTGCGCGAGGCGACGAGCCCGTAGCTGTCGGAGTAGCCATAGTACGTGTCGCCGGGCGAGTCGGGGGGCGAGGTCGGGTCGACGGGCCGGGGCCCCGGGCCGACGGGGCGCGCCTTACGGAACGCCTCGCCGTCGAAGAAGCTGGCGAACACCTCGAGCGTGAACCCGTTCGACCGGTCGAAGGCCACGACGGCCTTCTCGGACACCGGCAAGAACTCGGCCCAGACCATGCGCGACGCAGGCCCGCCCTCGGCCAGCAGCGCCGGCGCCCCGAACGCCTCGCCGTCGAAGAGCGCGGCATAGAGCCCGGAGCCGCCCCCCTCGATCTGCTTTTCGTACACGACGAGGGCTTTATCGCTCTTCGGCGCCGTCGCCACCGCCCGCACCCTCGCCCCGACCGCCTCGGCGTCGACGGGCAGCGCCTCGAACGCCGTGAACTCGACCTCCGGCGGGTCGAACACACCGCCCCCGCCCGCCGCACCGCCCGCGCCCCCGCCGCCCGAAGCGCCCGCCGCCCCAGCGGGCGGCGGCTCGTCGTAGACCGGCGCGTAAGGTTCACAAGCCACGCCCTGCCCAACCAACGTAAGCAACCCCAGAGTAACGAAAGGCTTTGTTCGCATCGTCGTTTCGCTCGGGTGCGCCCCAATGCAAGACCGGGGCTAGCCCCGCTCCGGCACCGCCACCCCGCCGCGCCGAGGGCAGACGCAGGGCCGCCAACCCGGCCCGCCGCGCCCTCCGCGAGGCCAGAAACCCACGCTCGAAGCGCCATCGCAACCCGCCCCCACGCCCGCCGGCGTCCCGCCCCCCATCGCACCTCACACCGCCGATCTCGTCATCGGTACCCCGCCGTCCGTGCCGTATTGTCGTTGACCCCCGCCCGGCGTGACGTCTTGTCGTCAGCCCCCGTCGAACCCCGGTCTTCATCGGCCCCGACCGGGGCGGGCATTCGCGATAGCGCCGCGCTGTCGGGGCCAGCCGACAATCGCGGAGAGATGCGGGTGTGCCTCGCCTCCGCCTTGCGCTCTGCTACTTTAGGCCCGGGCCCCAACCGCTGCCCCGACGGCTTTGCCCGCTCGCGAAGCGGTCGCTGCCAGGTTGCCCGCCCCCGAAGCCGCCCTCATGACCGCCCCCAAACCGCCCTCGCCGCTTTGAACGCCCCCAAGCTGCACTCGCCCCTGCCCCCGGCCGGCCGGGCCCGCCCCGGCGCCGAGAAGGGGCTTTCGGTGCGCCACATGCAGGTGCGCTTCGGCCAGCCGCTCGAGATCGTCGTCGACCCGGCCGAGCGGGTCGCCGCCGTGCCGAAGCACCACCTGGTCAAGGGCATGTTCCTCGCGGAGTTGGTGCGCCACCTCGGGCCGAAGTGGCCGTCGGTGGCCGCCACGCTCGTCGCGCCGCCGCGGCTCGGCCGCTACCTGCCCTTCGGCGACTACCCGCGCGTCGACCATATACGCCTTTTGTACGCCGTCGCGCTCGCCCGCTACCCGCACGCCACGCCCGCGCAGGGCGTGCGGTTGACGGGCCGGCGCGACGCGCAGATCTTCAACGACTCGCTCGTGGGCAAGGCGCTCTTGGCCCCCATCTCGAGCGTCAAGGGGGCGCTGCTCCGAGGGCCCAGGGCCTACCAGCTCGTCGTGCGCGGGGGCACGGTGCGCGCGCTCGACCTCGGCGAGCGCTGGGTGCGGCTCGAGTATCGCGACTTCGCCGGCTGGGTCGAAGGCGCCACGATCGGCCTCGTCGAGGGCATGGTCGGGGCCTTCGGGGCGCAGGCCTCGATCGATATCGAGTTTCTCTCGGACGCCGACGCGAATTACGACGTGCGCTGGTGAGGCGCGCCTCGACGCGTCGGCCCGGCCGCCGACGCCCCCCCCGTTGGCGACGAGGGCGCGGGCCTGGTCGGCCAGGCGCTTGGCCTTCTCAGGACGAGCCCGGCACGAGGCACCCACCAGGCGGAACGCGACATGACAGACGGGGGCCCCGGAAGGCCGCCGACAAAATCGACGCGAGCGGCTTTACACCCCAAGGGCCTGGCGCGTCGAAGGGGCGACCGCACAATTTGCTTTCGGAGACCCTGCCATGACCTACCCCAAGCTTGTCGCCGCCCTCGTCGTCGCTTGTGCCGCCTTCGCCTGCCAAGACTCGTCCGATTCGGGCGAGCAGCCTGAGCCCGAGCCCTCGACGAGCAAGCCGACGCTCCGGGCCGGCGAGCGCCTCGACGAGGCGCCCCCCTGCGGCGTCGATCGGCCGGCCTGTGCCGCCGGGCTCGAGTGCGCCACCGTCGACGTCGACGGCGCGCCCGCCGCCGCGACCTGCGTCGACGCGGCCGCCGTCTGCGCCAAGCTCGAGTGCGCCGAAGGTAGCTGCGGCATTCTCGAGTCGTACCCCGCCCGCATCACCTGCCTCGGCGGGCGCTGAGAACGCGGGGGCAAACCGCCGCGTTTCGCACCCCCCTCTTCCCTCGGGGGCGCCGCTCAGCCCGGCGGGGTGCCGGCGCGCATCTTCTCGCGGGCCCAGGCCTCGGCCTCGGCGATCGACTCGGTGATGAAATAGGGCATGGGGGGCGGTTGCAGCCAGAAGACGGCCGTGATGGCGCCGCGAATGAGCGGCGACGACACGCAGAACGCCACGCCCAGGCAGTTGCGCCGCACGATCGCGTCGTGCTTGCGCAGCCACTCGGCCTGAAGGCGCCGGTTCTTCGCCTTGGTGTTGCGCGACGCGCGCGCGTCGTAAATCGTGACGTAGAGGCCGCGCTTGATGAGGGCGGCGTACTCGTCGAGGTAGCGCTGAAAGGCCTCGTCGGACGCCTCGCCGAGGAACGTGATGCGCACGAGGGGCCAACCCGACGTGTCGATGGTGATCGCGCCCTGCTTCGCCGCGTCGGTGCTTGTTGCCATGGCCGAGCGCCCTCCCGGTGGATGCTGTGAGCGCCGCGCCCTCGGCCCTGGTTACCACGCGGCGGCGCAGACCATACCCCAAGCCCGCCCTGCCGGGTATGCCCGTCGCACCCGCGGGCGCCGCCGGTCGCGCCGGTCGGTGCGCCCGCCACACCCGCGGCGGCCACCGGTCGCGCCGGTCGGTGCGCCCGTCGCACCCGCGGCGGCTACCGGTCGCGCCGGTCGGTGCGCCCGCCACACCCGCGGCGGTCACCGGTCGCGCCGGTCGGTGCGCCCGCCGCCCCGGCCCGGGCGGGCGTCGAGGGGGGGCGGGGCCGACGATGGCCCGGCGCCGGCGGGGCCCTCGGCGGGCGTCACAGCGACGTCGGCGACGGGCGCGGCCTGGCGACGACCTCGGGCGGCAGGTCGTCGCCGCCCGTCAGCTCGTCTTTGCGGACCCCCGCCGTGTCGATGACCTTGCGCGACACGTAGATGGGGGCACGATTGCCGAGGGCGAGCGCGATCGCGTCGGAGGGGCGCGCGTCGACGTCGATGACGTGCCCGTTCTGGCGCACGTAGACCCGGCCGACGAACGCGCGGCCCTTGAGATCGTCGACGTGCACCTTGACGAGCTCGCCGCCCAGCCGCCCGATGAGGCTATCGAGCAGATCGTGCGTGAGCGGCCGCGGGTAGCGCTGGCGGTCGCGGCGCAGCTCGATCGAGAGCGCCTCGGTGCCCCCGACGAAGATGACCACGAGCTTCTGCTCGGCCTCATGCTCGAGGAGGACGGCGTTGCCGTGGGGCGTCGGCACGACCCGGAGCACGCCCATCGCGACGTAGCCCTCGGGCGCCCTCACCGCGTCTGCCGCGGCCCCGGGGCCGGGCGGGCTCGGCGCCCCGGCGGGGGGCGTGGCGTCGGCGGCCAAGCCAGGCGGGCTCGGCGGCCCGCCGGGCGGGGTCGCGTCGACGGCGCCGGGCGGGCCAGGCAGGCTCGGCGCCCCGGCGGCCGGCGTCGCGTCGGCGGACGCGGGGGCCGTGGTCGGGCCGCTTTGCTCGGGGTCGGTGGGCCGTTTGCAGCCGACCGAGCCGGCCGGCACGAGCACGAGCACGACAGAGAGAGAAAGGAAGCGCGACAACAGCATGATGGCCTCGACGCGAGAGAAAACCTTGCCAGCCTAGCCCGCCCGAACGCCCGCGGCGAGCCCAGCCGGTCCGCCGCCATGGCATTCTCGCCGGCCGAGTTGCGAACGGGTCGTCACGCCCACGCTGCGGGGTTGCAGGGCGCCGCGAGGCCGGCGGGCCCGGTCAGAGGCGCCAGAACGTGAGGTGGTCGCCGGTGCGGGCCACCAGGGCCCCGGGCTCGGGCGAGCAGAGGTCGAAGACCTTGTCGACGTGCGGCAGGCCGAGCCGCTCGGGCGACGAGGGCAGGCCGCGCCAAGCGACGATCTTCTTCGAGTACGAGCAGGCGGCGAGGGCGAAGGGGCCCACGGCGCAGAGGGCGCTCACCTTCGTAGGGGCCTCGCCGGCGTCGAGCACGAGGCCCGAGGCGGCGTCGAGCAGCCACACCGTCTTGCCCTCGCCGTAGGCTCCCGTCGACGCGGCGACGACCCCGCCGGCGAGCGCCGGCGGATCGAGGCTCGAGAGGGCGGGCAGCTCGGTCGACCACAGAATGGCGCCGTCGCTCGGGCGGAGGCGGGTCACCGTTTGCCCGGCGCAGAAGACGACGTCATCGCCGGCCGCGACGAAAGGCCCGGCGTGGCCGAGATCGCCGACGCTGTCCGAGGGGGGCGGGCCGGGGGCGTGGCTGACGAGCGCGCCCCCGGCGTCGACGGCGACCACGCCGCGATCGACCGCCACCAGCAGGCTCGCCGAGAGGGGGCGCGGGCCCCAGCCCTCGCGTCGCCAGCGCAGCGCCCCGTCGCGTTCGATGCACGCGAAGTGAAAGTAGGGCCGCACGTGGGGGTCGGGCCCGGCAGTACCGATCAGCAGGGCGTCGCCCCACGCCCGCGCGCTGCAGATGGAGTTGCCCTTGGCGAGCTCGAAGGGCACGCGCCGGCTCGCCCCGCGCGCGTCGACGAGCTGCAAGATATCTCGGCACCAGAAGAGTACCTCGCCCTCGCCGGCGGGGGCGACGCGCGTGATGCCGACCTCGAGGGGCGAGCGCCAGAGCTGCGTGGTTCGCCGGGCGCGGTGGCACAAGAGCAGGTCGGCCCAGTCGTGGGTCCGGCGGCCGACGATGAAGTCGCCCTGCACGGTGAGCGAATCGCTCGGGGGCTGCTCGGTCGGCAGCTCGTCGAGCAGGGCGCCGGCGGGGTCGTAAACGCGGAGCGCGCCGCCGATCGAGGCGACGGTCTCGCCGCCGCCGGCCGCCTCGATGGCGCCCCAGCCGCACTCGACCGTCGCGACCGGCGAGAGCGTCGTCGTCGTGCCGCGGACGGCGGCGGCCAGGCGCCGGCGGGCCTTCGTTTCGGCGGCCTTCTGCGCGCCCCGGGCGTGCTGCCAGGCCTCGACCTCGTCGGGGGGCACCGCCTCGAAGGCCCCTTCGTCGCGGCGCAGCTTCTTCTCGCCGGCGTGCTCGAAGGCGATGACGACGTCGTCGCGGCCGTCGCCGCGCTCGAGGGCGGTGACGACGCCGATGCCCCACTCGGGGCGGCGCCGGTGGCGCACGTGCGCGCCGGGGCGGAGGCCGTCGCTCATCGCGCGAGGGTAGCCCGATCGGCCGGCGGGGTCAGCGGGCCGCGAGGGGCGGGCGGCGGGGCCGCGCGCGAGGGCGTCGGCTCGGCGACCTCGCCGGGCCGTTCGAGCGGCCGCCGCGCTGGCCGCGGCGCGGCCGGGCCCGGCGATCGGTTCGCCCGTCGCCGTGCTACGGTTGTCGACGCGGCGTCGGTCGGGGCCGCCCGAACGGCGGCCAGCGGAGCCCGATTCGCTTTGTGGGCCTGCCGCCCTCCGGTAGAATGCGGCCGTATGTGGGTACGAGCGGGGGCGCGATGGCGGGTGTCGGCGGCGGCTGCCGCCCTGGCGGCGGGCGGGTGTCGCGAGGCGACGCAGATCGAGCTTCGGATCATGACCGACGTGCCCTGCGAGCGGGTGCGCCATATCGGCCTCGTCACGGGCCCGCAGCACCAGCTCGAGGGCCGCTTCTTCGCGCACAGCGGGCCGGCAGACGGGCTCTGCCAGCCGGGCGCAGGGGGCCAGAACGAGATCGGGGTGTCCGTGTTGGTGCCCGGCGGCGACGCCGACGCGGCGTTCTCGGTCGAGGTCGTGCTCTCCCTCGAGGGCAACGTGCCGCCCGAGCGCTGCGCTGAGAACGGGTATCGGGGCTGCGTGGCCGCGCGTCGCACGCTGCGCTACCTGCCGGGCCGCGGGCTCGAGGTGCCCCTGATGCTCTTCGGGGTCTGCGAGGGCGTCACGTGCACCGACCCGGGCAGCACTTGCTTCGATCTGGGGGTCTGCGTCTCCGACTTTGTCATCTGTGACGCGGGCGGTTGTCGCCTGCGCGATTCGGGCACGCCGGTCGGCATGACGGTCCGAGACGACGCGGGCGGCCTGGGCGGCAGCGCGGGTGCCGGCGGCAGCGGGGGCAGTGGGGGCGGCGGGGGCAGTGGGGGCGGCGGGGGTCAGGCGGGGGGCGGGCCGCCCTCGCGGGTCGACGCGTCGTTCGGCAAGGGCGGCCTCGTGACCCTGAGGCCGGCGGGGGTGCGGGCGCTCGGCTACGAGCTCGCGTCGCTGGCCGAGCAGCCGGCGGGCAAGGTGGTCATCGCGGGCAGCACGCAGCTCGACATCGGCGACTACTCGAACGTGGGGCGGCCGAACGTGTTCTTGGCGCGCGTCGACGCGGCCGGGCTCGACGCTTCGTTCGGCGGGGCGGGCTACGCCTTCTTGAACAGCGACACGGGCGGCTCGCCCAAGCGCTACCAAGACGACATTCGCGCGGTGTCGCCCGACCCGCTGGGCGGCGGGGCCTACGTCACGGTCGATTTCTATTCGCGGAACGTCGAAGAAAACGACAACTTCGGCACGCGCTTCTGGCGCGTCGGGGCCGACGGCACGTCGAACGTGCCGGGGCTCCCGCCGGCGGTCGCTACCTTCGTCGCTTCGAGCGCGGGCTGCGTCGCCGCCCGCACGTATTCGGCGCTGCCCGACGAGGGCGTCGAGTTCGGGGCCTGCGCCCCGCCGGGCGGGGCGCCGACGTTCGACGTGCGCGTGCCGGTCTCGGGGCTCAGGTTTCTGTCGCTGGCCGACGCCGTCACCGAGGGCGGCAGCGCGCTGCCCCCGCCGGTGACGACGACGGGCCATTTCTTCTTGGTCGTCAGGTCGGCCTCCGGGGGCCAGGTGGGGGTGCTGAAGCTTCGCCACCTGGGCGGGTCGCAGGTCGAGCGCGAAGGCGCCTTCGGCCAGGGCACGGGGCTGGCGCTCGTTCAGCCCGACGGCCTCGACCCCTCGCTCCCGCGAGACGTCACGGCGGCGGCGACGAGCGGCGCCGGCGACGTGTACCTCGCGGGGCAGACCAAGACGAGCGGCCCGCTCTCGCCTTTCTTGGTCAAGCTGCGCAACGACGGCGCGGGCCTCGACGCGAGCTTCGGCGCCAACGGCGTCGCGCAGGGCGAGGGCGTCGGCGAGACCACCTGGTCTTGCCTGGCCGTCGACGGCGCGGGCAGGCTGCTCGCCGCCGGCGTGCGGGCGGGCGAGCCAACCCTCTATCGGTTCACCCCCGAGGGGCGCCCCGACGAGACGTTCGAGCCGAGCGGGCGGCTGCCCTTGCCCTTCGCGCCCCAGCGTTGCGTGCTCGACGGCGAGGGGCGCCTGCTCGTCGCCGGCCGCCGCGACGACGCTTTCGGCCTGCCCACGGTCTCGGTGGCGCGGCTGCGCCTCGACGGCGAGTCGCGCGGCGCCAGCCTGCCGCCCGACGCGACGCCCGAGACGTGCGCGAGCATCGACCTCGACGAGCCCAACGACACCCCCGAGGCGGCGACCGTCATGCGCGGCAAGTTCGGCAGCGCCGCCCCGATCAACCAAGTCGATCGGGCCACGTGGACGAGCGTCCTCGACGGCTCGGCCGACCGAGACTGGCTGCGCTACAGAGTACGTTACGATGACACGTACGGGACGCCCGCCCCCTCGGCCCGGGTCGAGTCGGCCGGGCCGCTCGAGGTCTGCCTCTACATGACCCCGATCGAGGGCCTGAGCTGCGACCCGCCCCGCGTCGAAGACGTCGCCACGCTGCCGGGGTATCTGGGCTGCTGCGGCATCGACGAGACCTCGCTGACCTACGTCCTGCCCGCCGGGCCGCCGCCCACGATCGATACCGAGCTTTTCGTTCGCGTCTCGAAAGCCCAGTCGGGGGCGGGCACCTGCGACGTCTACCAGGCGATCGGCACGTTTTAGGGCGGTCGCGCGGCCGCCTCTCGAAACGACCGCGGGGGGTCATCAGGGGTTTCGGGAAACGAACGCGGCGTCGGCCGGGGGGGCCGGCGCACGAGGGCGGGCCGAGCCAGGCCCCGACCCGTCACCCCGCGGAGGGCGCCACGAATTCGTGGGCGGGGCCCTTCTGGCCTGGGATACTCGTCGAGTCATGCCTGCCCCCCCCAAAGGTGACGAGCGCCCGGGCGATACGCTGGCCAGCCCCGGCGCGCCCGAGGTCAAGGGCTTCGTGCTCGGCCAGGGCCCGGCGTGGGTGTCGACCGAGCCGCCCGACGCGGCGACGCTGCCGGCGCGGGGCGGCGTCGCCGCGACGCTGTCGGCGCGGGGCCGCTTCGAGGGCGTCAAGGGCGCCGACGACCCGCCGGGGCCGGTGGCGGTCGACGCGGCGCCCTGGCCCGTCGAGAGCGCGGGCTTCGAGCAGCGCTACGAGGCGCGCGGCGTGCTCGGCGAGGGGGGCGTGGGCGAGGTGCGATCGTGCCGCGACCGGCTCGTCGGGCGCGAGGTGGCGCTCAAGGTGTTGCGGCCGGGCACGGCCGAGAGCGCCGAGGCGCGCGAGCGCTTCGTGCGCGAGGCGCGGGTGCAGGGCCAGCTCGAGCACCCGGCGGTGGTGCCCGTGTACGATCTGGGGCTGGCGCCGGGCGGCGAGGCCTACTTCACGATGCGGCGGGTGCGCGGCAAGACCCTCGACGAGATCGTCCGGGCGCTCGCCGCCGGCGACCCGGCCGTGCGCGAGAAGTACACGCGCCGGCGCCTGCTGACGGCGCTGCTCCGCGTGTGCCTGGCCATCGACTTCGCGCACCGGCGCGGCGTCTTGCACCGCGATCTGAAGCCCGCCAACGTCATTCTCGGCGACTTCGGCGAGGTGTACGTGCTCGACTGGGGCCTCGCCAAGGTCGCCGGCGCCGACGACCCCGCGTTCGAGCCGCTCGACGACCCGGTCTCGGGGCACACGCTGCAGGGGGCGATGCTGGGCACGCCGGGCTACATGGCGCCCGAGCAGGTGCGGGGCGAGAACGAGCGGCTCGACGGGCGGGCCGACGTCTACGCGCTCGGGGCCATTCTCTTCGAGATCGTCGCGCTCATGCCGCTGCACGACGCGTCGAGCGTGCGCGAGGTGCTGGGCTCGACGCTCTTCGGGGTCGAGGCCCGCCCCTCGAAGCGGGGCCGCGCCGACGTGCCGCCCGAGCTCGAGGCGATCTGCGTGCGGGCGACGGCGCTCGACCCGGCCGAGCGCTACCCCACGGCGCGCGCCCTCTCGGACGATCTCGAGCGCTTCCTCGACGGCGACCGGCACGAGACCGTGCGGCGCGAGCTGGCGGCCGCGCACGTCGCGGCGGCCCGCGCCGCGCTCGACCGGGCGGCGGCCGGGGGCGACGCGCGGGCCGAGCGCGCGCTCGCGCTGCGCGAGACGGCCAGCGCGCTCGCGCTCGACGCGGGCCACGCCGAGGCGCTCGCGACGATGGTGCGGCTGCTCGTCGACGTGCCGGACGAGGTGCCGCCCGAGGCGCAGGCGGGGCTCGACGCGGTGGTGGCGGCGGCGCGGCGCGAGACGGCCAAGCACCTGGCCACGCGCTTCGTCTCCTGGACCGCCTTCCTGCCGCTGGCGCTCTGGATGGGCGTCCGCTCGCCGGCGGGCGCGGCGTTCCTGTTCGCCGCGGTGCTCACGTGCGGCGCCGTCTCGTGGTCGCTCGCCCGGCGCGCGACGGTCGGGCTGCGCGAGGGCTTCGCCCTGCTCGCGCTCAGCTCGGTGGCGGCGGCGTCGGTCGGCGCGATCTTCGGCCCCTTCCTCATCGCGCCCGGCATGGCCGCGACGAACACGATGTTCTTCGCCGCGAGCGCCGAACGCCCCGCGCGCCGCGTCGTCTTGCTGCTGGGCGCGCTGGTCGTGCTCGCGCCCTTCTTGCTCGAGGCGCTCGGGGTGGTGCCGCCCTCGTTCGCGTTCCGGGGGGGCGCGCTCGAGGTGCTGCCGCGGGCCGCGATGTTCCCCCCGCTGGCGACCACGGCCAGCTTGCTGCTCATCAGCGTCGCGATGGTGGTCATTCCGGGGTTGGCGATGGGCCGCCTGCACGACAAGCTGAGCGCGGCCGAGCGGCGCTCGTATCTGCAAGCGTGGAACCTCCGCCAGCTCGTGCCCAGCGCCGCGCGCGGGGGCCTCGGCGGGGGCGAGGGGGGCGAGGGCCAGGGCCCCGCGGCGCCGGCCGCCGCGCTCTCGCCCGGCTAGAGCCTGCGCCAGGCCGCTCGGGGGCGGGCGCGGGGCCGCGGCCCCTTCGCGTCAGGGGGCGCCGCCTGGCAGAGGCACCACGAGCACCCCGCCCCCGTCCGCCTTCACGCCGCCGCCCGGCCCCAGCGACACCTCGGTGCCGCCGGTCGCGGGCCTCACGGCGACCGCGTAGCGCGCGCCCGGCACGAGCCCCGTCACCAGCACCCGCTCGACGCCCGCGGGCACGACGAAGGCCGTCGACGGGGCCCCCGGCCCCTCGACGTTCACGGGGAACAGGATCGCGCTCGCCCCGAACGTCGCCCCCACGAAGGGCACGCCGCCCGAGCCGCGCACGAGCCTGGCCTCGTCGGCGCGATCGCCGGCGGACGCGCCCTGCAGCACGTGGAGGAAGCGCGCCTCGGCGGGGGCCCCCTCGGCCGTGACGCGCAAGAAGGCCCGCATCGGCTCGTAGAGGGCGGGCTTGGCGTCCCAGCGCTGGCTCGGCGGGTGCGCGTCGGCCGCGAGCTGCGCCCGCTCGGGCAGGAGCGTCGTCACGACCAGGCGCTGGCCCTTCGGCGTCGTCACGGTCGCCCGGCGGCCGCTCAGCGCGGGCACCGCGGGCGTGTGCAAGAAGAAGCGCTTGAAGAGGCCCTCGCGGCTCTTCGCCCGGTCGTAGACGACGACGTGGTCGGGCCGCAGCCACACGATCGAGCGGCTCGCGTGCGCCACCGCCGCCACCGCCTCGTGGCCCGAGTTGTAGAGCCCCGTCGCGTCGCCCAGGGCGTAGAGGTACTCGGGCGTGACGCTGCGCGCGACGATCGTGCCGTCGCCCGCGGGCGAGAGCGACCACTGCGAGCCGCGCCGCCAGTACGAGGCGCGCCGGTCGTCGGACGCGTGCGCCGGCTGGTCGTTCTCGAGCGAGAGCGTGTTGTGCTGGTCGCTGCCGTCGAAGTAGGGGCCGTAGCCGACCCGCTCTTTGGTCAAGAACTCGCCGCCCCGGTAGAAGCTGAAGTTGTTGCCGTCGCCGTGCTGGTGGTCGATCGCGTGCCAGCCGTTCTGAAAGAAGAACCAGCTCGCGTCGCGCCCCCAGCCCGTGCGCGCGGTCAGGTGCCCGAGCCCCTCGCTCGCGTGCGCGAGCGGCAGGGCCGGCCGCGGGTCGGGCGGCGGCGGGGCCCGCGGGTCGAAGAGCAGAAAGTACCAGATCGACTGCCGGAGGTTGACCCCGCCGTTCTGCGCGCGGGCCCGCCGCAAGAGCTCGGGCGCGCCGCCCTCGGCCAGGTGCGTCTCGGCCCAGCGCGCCTGCTGCGGCGTCGTCGCGTCGCCCGCGTTCTGCGCGTAGAGCGCGAAGGGCGCGAAGAGGTCGATCGGGTCGCCGGCGGCGTACTTCAGCCCGTCGCCGTAGTAGGTCGGCTGGTACTCTTCGCCCTTCCACGGCTCGTACACCACCGGCGCCGGGCTCAGCTGGTGCATGTACGCGGGGATGACCTCGCGCCAGAACGGGTGCGCCAGCAGCGGGCCGACCTGGCGCCCGAACTTCGCCGCGTCGGCCGCCCCCGCCGTCTGCAGCGCCAGGTGAAACTGCGCGAGGTACGCGAGCGTCTGCGGGCCGTACTCGAAGCCCTCGGGCGGCTCGCCCCCGAGCGCCTCGGTGCGCAGCTGCGCGTCGGCCATGTACAGCCACGCCCCGATCGCGTTGCCGAGGTAGTCGCGCAACCTCGGGTAGGTGCGCTTCGCGCCGGGCTCGGGCGGGTCGTCGGCCTCGTCGAGCGCGAGCGCCATCAGGCCGAGGTTGCGCATGTGCGCGTTGAAGTAATTGTTGAGCGCGTAGCGGCGGCAGCGCGGGTCTTTCACGAGCTCGGGGCTGTTGACGAGGCCCACGGGCTCGGGGTGGTTGCAGTCGGTCACCTGCGCGCGCAAGAGCCACTCGCTCCAGCGCAAGAAGACGCGCCGCGCGAGGGCCTTGTCGGCCGGCGACAGCAGCGGGTACACCCAGTCGACGACCAGGGGGAAGGCCTCGCCCGCCCACCGCGATCGGTCGTACGTCGCGAAGCGCTCGCCCGCGAGCGGGTCGGCCCCGTCGCCCCGGTCGGCGCGCTCGAGCAGCTTCAGCAAGATGGCCTTCGCCCGCCCGCCGTACTCTTCGCGCTGGCCCGCGTCGGGCGCGACGAGCGACAGGAAGGCGAAGAGCTCGGCGTACGTCTCGCAGAAGTTGCCCCTGACGTTGCAGTCGCCCGAGACGAGCGCCGACGGGTCGAACGCCTTCTTCGCCTCGAGCGCCGCCGCCTCGAGCCCCGACTTGTAGAGCGGGTTCGACGCCGTCGCCCACCCGCGCAGCCGCGGCAGGTCGGCCGCCCGCACCCAGAGCCGCGGGTGGTCGGCCGCCAGGCGCAGCGACGCGACGGCCGCGGGGGCCTCGGCCACCTGCTCGGCCGAGGCGGGCCGCGCCTCGGGCTCGTCCGAGCCGAGCATCGCTCGGCCCCGCCGCACCCGCTCGCAGCCCGCCAGGCCGGCCGAGGGCGCCAGCAAGAGCAGCGCCCCGGCGAACCGGCCGAAGGCGCGCCGCCGGGCCCCGAAGCCCGCCGCGCCCTCGCCGTGCCTACTTCGTCCGTCGTCATTCATGGACCAAGCCCCCTTCGTTCGCGCGCGGCCGCGGTCTGCTGCGCGCGGCCGCGACCTCGCCGCGCGCGGCCGGGCGCGGCGTGCCGTCACTCTGGCAAGCGCGAGTGCGGGCCCTTGCCGTTGGCGCCGTTCCGCGGCGGCGCGAAGCCGTTGGCCGCGCCGTGGGCGGCGACGGGCGGGAAGGCGCGGCGGACGACCCGGCCCGGGTTGCCGACGAAGACCGAGTCGGGCGGGACGTCATGGCGCACCACCGAGCCGGCGCCGATGACCGAGCGCGCCCCGATGCGGACCCCCTTGAGGATCATGCAGTTTCGCCCGATCTGGACGTTGTCTTCGATCACGACCGGCTCGACGCCGCCGGGGCCCACCGAGATCTCCCAGATGGGCCGGTTGCGGACGGACGCCGAGTGGTCGTGGTCGTGGCCCTCGGTGTCGAGGATGGTCGTGCCCGGGCCGATGGCGGCGTAGTCGCCGACCTCGATGCGCTGGGCGAGCTTGAACGAGACGTTGTGCGCCACGAAGACGCCCCTGCCGAGCCGCAGGACGGGGGCGCCCTTGGACGCCGCCGTGATGTTGACGAGGCCCGAGAAGCGCGTGCCGCTGCCGACCTCGACGCGGCAGGGCACGGGCATGTACGGGATGCGGTCGACGGCGACGCCCTCGCCGTGCTCGCTGCACTTGGAGAGGAAGACGGGCGTGGCGACGAAGGCGCGCCAGAACCACTCGGAGACCTCGCGGCCGACGCGGTGGGCGTCGAAGGCGGCGCCGTAGAGCGCGCGGGACGGGCCCCCGGGCCGGACCGCCCGGTGCAGCGCCCGCTTGGCGGCGCGGCGCAGCCAGGGGTTGACGAGTAGGGCGTCGACCAGAGATGGCGTTGCCATGGCGTTCACTTCTCCCTCTGCGATACTCGGGGCGTACGCGCGGGCATGGCTCGCTCGGCCCCGGGCGATCAGTTGCGCTTCCGGGCGACGTACGCGATGATCGCGTCGAGCGTGTCGAAGTTGTCCGCGACGAGCTCGTGGTCGGCCACCTCGAGGCCGAACTCTTGCTCGAGGAACGAGACCACCTCGAGCATGCCGGTCGAGTCGACGATGCCCCGGTCGCGCAGCGAGGCCGAGCCCGTGATCACCGACGGCTCGGTCACGTAGAAGTTGTTCACGATGAAGTCTCGAACCTTGGCCCTGATTTCGGCGTCCATGGTGGTCTCCTCCCCGCTCGGTCCGAGCGCCGGGGTGTGGCGGCCGGCGGCCGCGCGCTCACGAAAGGTCGGTCTTCTTGATCTTGCCGGTGGTCGTCTTGGGCAGCGAGGCGACGAGGGCGAAGTGCTTGGGCACCATGAACGCCTCGAGCCTGGCCTGGCACTCGCGCCGGATGTCCCGCTCGCCGAGGTCGGCGCCCCGCTCGAGGACGACGAAGGCCTTGACCGCCTGCCCCAAGAGCTCGTCGGCGACGCCGATGACGGCGGCCTCCTTGACCCCGGGGATGTTCATCAGGGCGGTCTCGACCTCCTTCGGGGCGACCTTCTCGCCGCGCGACTTGATGATGTCGTCCATGCGGCCGACGAAGTAGAGGTAGCCGTCGTCGTCGAGCCGGCAGTAGTCGCCGGTGTAGAGCACGACCTCGCCGGGCAGGGGGCCCGGCCGCAGCTTCTTCGCGGTGGCCTCCGGCTTCTCCCAGTAGCCCTTCATCACCGTGGCCCCGCGGATGACGAGCTGCCCCACCCGGCCCGGCCCGAGGCGGTTGCCGTCCTCGTCGACGAGCCAGAGCTCGGTGTTGGGGATGGCGATGCCGACGCTGGTCGGCTTGCGATCGAGGTCTTCGGGCGGCAGGTACGTGCAGCGCTTGCACTCGGTCAGGCCGTACATCGAGTAGACCCGCGCCCGCGGGAACAGCGCCCGGAGGGCCGAGATGTGCTTCTCGGGCAGCGCGGCGGCGGTGTTGGTCACGTACCGGACGCCCGAGAAGTCGAGCCCGCGCGCGCTGCGCATCTCGGCGAGGACGGCGAACATGGTCGGCACGCCGGGGAACCCGGTGACCCCCTCCGCGACCGCCGTCTGGAGCACCTGGGCGGGGTACGCGAACCCGCGCTCGAGCACGAGGCGCGCGCCGGCCCGGAAGGCCATGATCATCTGGTAGAGCCCGTAGTCGAACGCGAGCGGCAGGGCGCCGAGGATGACGTCGTCTTCGACGTTCTCGAGGTAGGCGCTGATCGAGGTCGCGGCGGCGAGCATGTTGCGGTGGGTGAGCATGACCCCCTTCGGCTCGCCGGTGCTGCCCGAGGTGTAGATGATGGCGGCGAGGTCGACGTCGATGGCCTGCCGCGGGGGCGGCCGCGCGCCCGGCGCCGACGCGACCGCCTCGGCCCACCCGACGAGGCCGGGCAGCCCGTCGAGGGGCGTCAGCGGCTCGCCCGCGACGATCACCGCGGCGAGGTGCGGCGACGCCTTCGCCGCGGCGGCGAAGGCGGGCGAGAGGTGCCCCTCGGCGATGAGCGCGGTCGCGCGGCAGTCGTTCAGCAGGTACGCGAGCTTGTCGGCCTTGGTGAGCGGGTTGACGATCGAGACGACGGCGTTCGCCTTGAGGACCGCCCAGAAGGACACGGCGGTCTCGACCGAGTTGTCGCCGAAGACGATCACCCGGTCGCCGCGCCGGACCCCGCGGCACGCGAGGGCGTGCGCGAGCGCGTTCGACCGCTCGTCGATCTCGCGGTACGAGAGCCGCCGCCCCCGGCAGACCAGGGCGATCTTGTCGGGCAGGCGCCGCGCCGACTCGATCAGGTAGTCGCTGAGCTGGGGCGTCGCCGCCTCGTGCCTACGATGCATGGGCCCGGCCCTCCTTCCCGTCGGCGGCGCCGACGCCGACCTTGCGCACGAGCAGCGGCGCCGCGTGCAGGTAGCTGGCCGCGCGGCGCTTCGCGTCGATGTCTCGGTAGACGCGGCCGACCTGCTCGGGGGTCAGCCCCATCACGGCCGCGGCGCGCTCGGCCGGGACGCCCTGGTCCTTGGCGTAGAGGCAAAGGTCCATCTTGTCGTGGGGGAGCGCGAAGTAGAACTCTTCTTGCGTCTGCGGCAGCGAGTAGGTGTCGGTCGTCGGCGGGCGACTTCGGATCTCGGCCGGCACGCCGAGGTGCTCGGCGAGGGCGTAGACCTGCGTCTTGTAGAGGTGCGCGATCGGCTTGAAGTCGGCCGCGCCGTCGCCCTGCTTGACGAAGAAGCCCAGGTCGTATTCGAGCCGGTTGGCCGTGCCCGCGACGGCGAAGTGGAGGCGGTCGGCGTGGTAATATTCGGTCACCTTGCGGACCCGCTGCTTGTAGTTGGTGGCCGCGACGAGCTTCAGGTACGCCGCCGGCGGCATCCGCGCCGACCGGGTCTCGCCGGACGGGGCCTGCACGGTCAAGACCGAGACGTTGAGCCGCTCGCCATCGAGGAGCGAAGGCAGCGAGAGCTTGCACCGATACCCCTCGCCGTACTCGGGGAAGACCGACCGGATCGCCTCGGCCTGCCGCCGGTAGCAGCCGGCGACCTCGAGGGCGGGGCTGAGATCTTCGACGAGCGCCTCGCACCCGAGGTGCGCCGCCGCCTGCCGCCCCATGCGCAGCGATTCGGCGGAGGAGTCCCGCTCGGGCATCAGGAGGCACAGGACCCTGCCCTTGCCCAGCGCCCGGACGCAGAGGGCGGCGACGACGGAGCTGTCGACGTCGCCGGACAGGCCGACGACGGCCCCCCGCCGCCGGAGCGCGCCGAAGACCTGGGTTTCGATGCTCCGCGCGATCTCGTCGGCGACTCTCGCGGGGTCGATATCGAGCGATCTTCGTGTGAACATGGCACCCTCCCATTGCAGATAAAGAAGTCGAGAATCACGCGCCGGCGCCGCCGGTCGCGGCCGGCGGCGCCGGCGCGGGCGTTCGGGGCGCGCGCCGGCGGCCCGCCGCCGCGGCCGCGCCCGTCCCGTCGTCGCGACGAGTCGCGCCCCGAAGGCCGAAATTGCCCGCCGCCCGCCCCCCCGCTCGCCGGCCGCGCCCTGCCCTCTCCCCTGGCTCCCCTGATCGCCCGCCGCCCCTCCCCCCGGGAGGTGCGGGCGTCGGCGCCCGCCTCGAGCGGTCGTATCGATCCATTCATCGCGCTGCCGCGGGCCACGCGCGCCCGCCCCCCGAGATACCCGTGCGCATCATGCAGAAGCCATGCCCATAGCCGCGCCAATCGTGCGATCGCGGCGCCCGAACGAGGCCGCCGGCGCGCGGGGAGACGATACGACGCTCGCGCCGGGCCCCCGCGACGGGCGGTCGAAGGAGCGCGCGGCCGGCGGCGAAGCCCGCAATTCGCGCCGACGGCCCGCGCAGCCCCCCCCCTCGCGCGACGACGCCACCGCCGCCGAGCTCCAGTTCGGGGCAGGCCGCCGACCGACAAGACGAATGGGTACTTCGCCCACGACCGTTTGGGATTCTGGAACGATTGCAGAAATCATCGTATTATGATCGAACGTGAAAACCCTGACCAAACCCGGCGCGCCTCGCGCGAACCGCTTAATTGATTGCTTTGCTGCTTCCGAGGCATCGGGTTACCGACGAGGGCGGGGCCAACGGCAGGGCTCGCGTGGCGCCGCTGCACGGCCCGCATATTTGCCACACGCAATGATGCCACACCGCCCGGGGTCGCCCCTCTCGCGCGGGCCGGCGCCGCGGTCGGGGCCGCCGCCGTCGTGGCGCGCAGGGGCGGGCCGCGGGCGCGCCGTGGCGTTCCATGCCCTTCGCGCCCGGCGCCCTCGGCGAACGCTAGAATGGCCCCCGCCCCCGATGCCTCCCCTGCCCCGCCCGAGCTCGCACGCGGTGGCCGCCGCGCCCTTCGCCCCCTGCGACGCCGCGGGGCGCGCGCCGTGAAGGCCCCCGGCCGGGCGGGCCCCGAGCCCCAGGTACGGCGCGCGCCAAGGTGCGCGCCCGCCCTGACCGAACGCGCCAGGGGGCGCCTGGCCTGACGGCGCGCGACGAGCTGCGCCCCCCGGACCGAACGCGCCAGGGGTGCCCGGCCGGACCGAACGCGCCAGGGGGCGCCTGGCCTGACCGAGCGTGCCGGGGGCGGCGCGCCCGCCTCGACGGGGCCGCGGGGCTCGTCGTTCGCACCTCGAGCGCCTCCGCGGTGGGCTTTTGGTCTAGTCTACTCGATCACGATGACCCCCCTCCCGCAGCCTTGTACCCTCGGCGCCATCGCCTACCCCGACTTCGAGCTGCTCGATCTTTACGGGCCCCTCGAGATGTTCGGTGCTCTCGCGCCCCACGTCCGCATCGTCACGGTGGCCGAGCGGCCCGGGCCGGTGAAGTCAGACCAGGGCCCCCAGGCGCTCGCCGAGTACGGCTTCGACGACGCGCCGCGGCTCGACCTCTTGCTGTTGCCGGGCGGCATCGGCACGTTGCGCGAGCTCGAGAACCCGGCGCTGCTCGACTTCTTGCGCGCGCGCGCCCCCGAGGCGATCGTCACCATGTCGGTCTGCACGGGCTCGGCCCTCCTGGCGAAGGCGGGGCTCCTCGACGGGCGCCGCGCCACGTCGAACAAGCAGATCTTCGCGCTCGCCGTCGCGCAGAGCGATCGGGTGCACTGGGTCGAGCGGGCGCGCTGGGTCGACGAGGGCGCGTTCGTGACCTCGTCGGGCATCTCGGCCGGCACCGACATGGCCCTCGGCGTCATCGCGCGCCTCTGGGGCCGGGAGCGCGCCGAGCAGATCGCCGAGTTTACCGAGTATGCCTGGAATTCCGACCCGGACGATGACCCCTTTCATCGCCTGCTGAACGCGTCGATGAACAAGCTCCCCGCCGCCGGGGGGTTAGCCGGGCGCGCCCCGCCCCGGCGTCGCTCGCGGCCGCCGGGGGGCGCCGGGCGCCCTCGCCCCGGCGTCGCCCCCGCGCTCGGGCGCTCGCGCGCCGAGGCGGGGCGGCGTTCAGGCGCGCCGCAGCCGGGCGTCGAGGGACGCGAGCCCGGGCCCGCGCGCGGCAATATAAAAGAAAACGAAGCAGAAGAGCGCCGCGTGCTCGCCCTGGTTCACGTAGGGCAGCCAGCGGAAGCCCGAGACGTCGAACTTGAAGTGAAATTGAAAGTACGCGACCGCCATCGTACCCGAGGCGAGAAAGGCGGCCGGGCGGGTGAAGAGGCCGATCGCGACGAGCACGCCGCAGACGAGCTCGATGACGCCCCCCGCCCAGATCTGCGAGAAGGGCCGCGGCTGGCTCTTGGCGAAGAGGCCGAGCACCTTGTTGGCGCCGTGAAAGAGGAACAAGAAGCCCGAGACCGCGCGCAGCGCCGCGTAGGCGGGCTCGGTATACTTCGCTAGAAACCGCATGGGTCGTGCCTCCTCGTCGCGGCGGGCGCGCCGGGGGGCGGCCGCGCCTTCGTAGCGTGCCCGCGGCCCACCGGACGCGCCAGGCGGCGGCGACCTCCCCGAGGCTCGCCGGAGAGCCGCTTCCTGCGACACGCCCCGGGGCATTCGGGGTAAAGTGCGCGTCGGCCTTCTATGAACGCACCCGGGCTGGCCGAGGGCGCGCGCGACGACGCGACGACCGAGAGCGCGCGAAGCGGCGCGGCGGGCGAGGGCGGGCGCGACGACCCGCCGGGCGAAGGCGGGCGCGACGACCCGCCGGGCGAGGGCGGCGGGTGGGCGGGGGGCGAGGCCGAAGGCGAGTGGGCGGAGGCCGAACGCGAGCGGGGCGAGGGCGAGAGCGACGGCGCGCTGTTCGGGGGCGAGAGCGACGAGCGGCGCCCGACGGTGGCCCACGACGGGTTCGTCGCGGGGGCGAGGCTCAGGCAGTACGAGATCGTGCGGCCGCTCGGGCGCGGGGGCATGGGCAGCGTGTTCTTGGCGCGCGACACGAAGCTCGGGCGCCTGGTCGCGATCAAGGTGCTGCACGAGCACAGCGACGAGAAGGTGCAGAGGTTCCTGGCCGAGGCGCGGGCGACGGCGCGCTGCCGGCACGAGAACATCGTGGTCATCTACGAGGCGGACGAGTTCGGGGGCTGCCCGTACATGGTGCTCGAGTACCTCGAGGGCCGGACGCTGCACGACTGGCTCTTGCAGCGCGCGGCCCCGGCGCCGCCCGGGGGGCCGGCCGACGGGGGCGCGGCCGCGGCGGTGCCGCCGGGGCTGGCCGTCGAGCTCATCTTGCCCGTGGTGCGGGCGCTCGTGTGCGCGCACGCCTCGGGCATCGTGCACCGCGATCTGAAGCCGGCCAACGTGTTTCTGACCGACGAGGGGCCGGTCAAGGTGCTCGACTTCGGCATCGCCAAGCGCCGGGGCGCCGACGAGCTGACGGCGCTCGCGGGCGCGACGCCGGCGCCGTCGGGGGTCGACGAGCTGACGCGGCCGGGCACGCTGCTCGGCACGCTGCCGTACATGGCGCCCGAGCAGTGGCTGGGCGACGAGGTCGACGCCCGCGCGGACCTCTGGGCGGTCGGCATCTTGCTCTTCCGGCTGGTCACCGGGGCGCACCCGCTCGCGCCGGTCGGCTCGGTGCTGCAGCTCGCGCAGGTGGCCGTGCTCGAGGTGCCGATGCCGCGGGTCGACAGCCGGCGCCCCGGCCTCGGGCCGCTCGCCGCGATCATCGACCGCTGCCTGCAGAAGCGCCGGGCCGACCGCTTCGACTCGGCGCGCTCGCTGCAGGCCGCGCTCGAGGCGCTGGGGGCCGACCGGGACGCGCCCGCGCTCGGTGAGGGCGGCAGCCCCTTCGCCGGCCTCGCGCCCTTCCAGGAGGGCGACGCCGCGCGCTTCTTCGGCCGCGAGGCCGAGGCCGCGGCCGTGCTCGGGCGGCTGCGCAGCCAGCCGCTGGTGGCGGTGGCGGGGCCCTCGGGCGCGGGCAAGTCGTCGCTCGTGCGCGCCGGGGTGGTGCCGGCGCTGCGGCGCGCGTCGCCCGAGACCGAGGTGGCGGTGCTGCGCCCGGGGCGGCGGCCCCTCGAGGCGCTCGCCGAGCTCTTGCTGCTGCGGGTCCGCGCGGGGTCCGACGCGGCCGCGGGGCCGGCGAGCGCGCACCCGGTCGAGGGCGTCGCGGCGCGCCTGCTCGCGCGGCCGGGCCTGCTCGGCGCGCGGCTGCGCGCGCGCTGCCGGCAGCTCGGGCCGGGGCACCGCTTCGTGCTCTTCGTCGACCAGTTCGAAGAGCTCTACACCCTCGGCGCGGGCCCGGCCGAGCGCGCCGCCTTCCTGGCGTGCCTGACCGGCGTAGCCGACGACGCGAGCTCGCCGCTGCGCGTGCTCGTCAGCCTGCGCTCCGACTTCCTCGACCGCGCCGCCGAGGACCGCGCCTTCGCCGCCGAGCTGACGCGCGGGCTCGTCCTGCTGCCCCCGATGCGAGCCGAGGGCCTGGCCGAGGCGCTGACCCGGCCGCTCGAGGCGGCCGGCTACCGCGTCGAAGACGGGGCGATGGTCGGCGCCATGCTCGAGGCCCTCGGCCGCGCGCGCAGCCCGCTGCCGCTCTTGCAGTTCACCGCCGGCAAGCTCTGGGAGGCGAGGGACCGCGAGCGCCGCCTGCTGACGCGCGCGAGCTACGAGCGGCTCGGCGGCGTCGAGGGGGCGCTCTCGGCGCACGCCGACGCCGTGCTCGTCGGCCTGCTGCCCGCCGAGCGGGACCTCTGCCGCGCGCTCTTCCTGCGCCTGGTCACCCCCGAGCGCACCCGCGCCGTCGTCGAGCTGTCCGAGCTCGGCGCGGGCGAGGCCGAGCGCGCCGCGATGGCGCAGCTCGTCGCGCGCCTCGTCGACGCGCGGCTCGTGCTCGTCGAGCCTGCGGGCGGGCGCGCCGGCGCGACGGTCGAGCTGGTGCACGAGTCGCTCATCGACCGCTGGGCCTCGCTCAAGCGGTGGCTCGACGAGAGCGAGCACGACCTGCAGTTTCTCGCCCGCCTGCGCTCGGCCGCCCAGCAGTGGCGCGCGGGCCGCGAGGCCGAGGGGCTGCTCTGGCGCGAGGGGGCGGCCGACGAGGCGAAGGCCTGGCTCGCGCGCCGGGCGGCCGGGCGCGCCGGCGCGGCCGGCGGCCTGAGCGCCGACGAGGAGCGCTTCCTGCGCGGGGTCGTCGCGCTCGCCGACCGCGCCCGGCGGCGCCGGCGCTGGCTCGCGGCCGGCGCCTTCGCCGCGCTCGCCGCCTTCGGGCTCGCCGTCTCGTGGCTGGCGCTGCGGGCGCGCCGCGAGGCCGAGCGCGCCCGCGTCGAGGCCGCGCGCGCCGACCGCGAGGCCAACCACGCCCGCAACGCCGCGCGCCTCGCCGCCGCGCGCGTGCTGCAGGCGCGCGATCCGACCCTCGCGCTCGGCTTTCTGCGCGAGGTCGAGCCGCCGGGCGTGCCGCGCGAGTGGGCCGAGCGGGCCCTCTCCGCCCTGCACGGCGGCGTCACCCGCCGCGCCTTCGAGCACCCCGACGCGGTGCGCACCGCCGCCTTCGACCCGGCCGGCGGGCGCATCGTCACCGCCTCGGCCGACCGGGTCGTGCGCGTCTTCTCGGCCGACGGCCGGGGCGAGCCGATCGCCCTGCGCGGCCACGAAGAGCTCGTCGTCGGCGCCGCCTTCAGCCCCGACGGCCGCCTGGTCGCCTCGGCCTCGCGCGACCGCACGGCGCGCGTCTGGGACGCGGGCGGCGCCGGCGAGCCCCTCGTCTTGCGCGGCCACGAAGACTGGGTCAACACCGCCGCCTTCGGCCCCGACGGCAAGACCCTCGTCACCGCCTCGCGCGACCGCACCCTGCGCCTCTGGCGCCTCGACGACCCCGGCCGGCCGCTCGTCTTGCGCGGCCACGGCGACAACGTCTACTCGGCCTTCTTCAGCCCCGACGGCCGGCAGATCGTCAGCGCCTCGCGCGACGCGACCGTGCGCCTCTGGGGCGCCGACGGCGCCGGCGCCCCGAGGGTGCTGCGCGGGCACACCGATATGGTGCATATCGCCGCCTTCAGCCCCGACGGCCAGCGCATCGTCAGCGCCTCGCAAGACGGCACCGTGCGCCTCTGGAGCGCCCGCGACCCGCTCGCGCGGCCCCTCGTCCTGCGCCACGAGATCGCGGTCATCGCGGCGGCGTTCAGCCCCGACGGGCGCACCGTCGCCACGGGCACCGAAGACGGCATCGTCCACCTCTGGCCGTCCGACGGCGCCGGGCCGCCGCGCCGCCTGCTCGGCCACAAGGCCGCCGTCTACTCGCTCGCCTTCGACGCCGCGGGCCGGCGCCTCATCAGCGCCTCGATCGACGGCAGCGTGCGCGAGTGGGCCCCCTTCGAGGAGGGCGCGCCCGCCGTCTTGCGGGGCCACAAGCGCGGGGTCTTCAACGTCGCCTTCAGCCCCGACGGCCGGCAGATCGCCACCGGCTCGATCGACAAGACCGTCCGCCTCTGGAACGCCGACGGCTCCGGCCAGCCCGCCGTCTTGCGCGGGCACCAGGCGGCCCTCACCGCCCTCGCCTTCAGCCCCGACGGCCGTTACCTCGCCACCGCCTCGACCGACAAGACCGCGCGCCTCTGGCCCGCCCGCGGCGCCGGCGGCGTCGAGGTGCTGCGCGACCACCAGGACTCGATCAACGGCCTCGCCTGGAGCCCCGACGGCCGCTACCTCGCCACCGCCTCGTTCGACAAGACCGTGCGCGTCACGCCCGTCGACGGCGCCGGCGACACCTGGGTCCTGCGCGGCCACGACGACGGCGCCACGTCCGTCGCCTTCAGCCCCGACGGCCGGCTCGTGGCGACCGGCTCGCTCGACCGCGTCGTGCGCCTCTGGGCCCTGCGCGCCGACCGCCCGCTGCGCGAATGGCGCGGGCACGAAGGCTGGATCAACACCGTCGCCTTCAGCCCCGACGGCCGCAGCGTCCTCAGCACCTCGATCGACCATACCCTGCGCGTCTGGCCGGTCGAGGGCCCAGGCGAGCCGCTCGTGCTGACCCAAGAGAGCGAGGTCACGGCCGCGACCTTCAGCCCCGACGGGCGGCAGATCGCGTCGACCGCCTTCGACGGCGTGGTGCGCATCTGGCCGGCCGACGGCCGGGGCGAGCCAGTCGCGCTGCTCGGCCACGAAGAGATCGCCAACGCGGTCGCCTTCAGCCCCGACGGCCGGCGGCTCGTCAGCGGCTCGTTCGACGGCACGGCGCGCGTCTGGTCCGACTGGCAGCCGCTGCGCGACTCGAACGACCCCCGCCTCTGGGCCGCCACCGAGCTGTGCCCCTCGGTCGCCGCCCGCGTCAACTTCCTGCAGGCGTCGCGCCCCGCGGCCGAGGCCGACCTCGCGGCCTGCCAGCGCCGCGTCGCCGAGCGGCGCGCCCAGGCCGCCGGGCGCGAGTAGGCGCCGAGCAGAGGCCGCCCAGGTTGAAACCCGGGCTACGGCGAGCCCCCTTCGAACGGAGAGCCAAGCCCGGCGCTCGGGCCGGGCTCCCTCGGGCGCCGCCGCGGGGCTCGCGCGAGATCGCAACGATTCGCAGAGCCCCGGCCGAAGCGCCGGGCTTGGCTCTCCGTTCGCGCGCTTCGGGCGTAACCCACGTTGATTACGCTCGCCAACCGCACTCGCCCTGCTAATCTGATTGCCGGGGGTTCGCGATGAAGGCATCACTCGACCACCTGCCCGAAGGCAAGCGTTCGCAGCTCGCGGCCATCGCCGCGCTCTTTCGCGAGCGGCTGCCGCAGGGGCTGCTCGTTCTGTTCGGCAGCCACGCCCGCGGCGACTGGGTCGACGACGAGGCGACGGGCTACCAGAGCGACTTCGACCTGCTCGCCGTCGTGCGCGAGCCCGCGCAGGCCGACGACGTCGCCCTCTTTCGCGACCTCGAGCGGGCCTTCCGCGAGGCCGTCGCCCCGACCCCCGTCACGCTCATCGCCCACGACATCAAGTTCGTGAACCGCGAGATTCGCATGGGGCAGTACTTCTTCGGCGACATCGCCAACGAAGGCATTCTGCTCTACGCGGGCCAGAAGCTCGACTTCGCCACGCCCAAGGCCTTGAACCCGCCGGCGCGCCTCGACCTGGGCCAGCGCAACTTTGGCTACTGGTTCCACAGCGCGAGCATGTTCTTCCGCGGCTGCCGCTACTACGCGAGCCTCGGCGAGCTCAACCACGCCGCCTTTCTACTGCACCAGGCCGCCGAACGCTACTACCACACCGCCAGTTTGGTTATCACCGGTTACAAAGAACGTACCCACGACTTGAACGCCCTCGGGCAGAAGGCCGCCGAGCAGCACCCCCTGCTCGTCGGGGCCTTGCCCAAGACCGAGCCCGAAGACGAGCGCCTCTACACCCTGTTGCGCAAAGCTTACATCGAAGCCCGATACAGCAAATCGTATCGCATCACCCTGCCCGAGCTCTCGGCCTTGCAGGCGCGCGTGCTCGAGCTCGCCCGCCGCGTGCGCGAAGCCTGCCTCGACAAGCTCGCCTCCTTTTGCGGCCCCGACGCCGTCAGCCCTTCCCTGCCCCACCCGCCCAAGCTCGACGAACCCCTCGCCGAAGGCCTGCCCCCCCCGCCCGACGACCCGGCCGAGCTGGGGCGCTGGGCCCGCGAGCTGGCGTCGCTCGCCGACCTGCGGGCCCGCGAGGGCGAAGCACGGGGCAAAGCCGAAGGCCTGCGCGAGGGCGAGGCGAAGGGCGAAGCGCGGGGGCTACGGGCGGCGGTGCTCGACCTGTGCGAGGCGTTCGGCATCGAGCCGACGGGCGAACAGCACGCGCGCCTCGAGGCAATGGGCGTCGACGAGCTCGAAGCGCTTCGCCGAGAGCTCAAGCAGACCCGGCGCTGGCCTAATTAACGTTGGCGAGCCCAGCGACACTATTCGCAGAAAGCCCGTTAAGAACCAGATGATTCCGGAAACGGGTCTATCTTCGGTTGTACCGTCGCCGAGCTGGCCGTAGCCGTTATCGCCCCAGCATTGAACCTCGCCGCCGCTCCGTAGTGCGCAGCTGTGGCAGGTGCCGAGCGCGAGAACTTGTACGCCGGTCAGCGGCGGCATGGAAACGCTCGACGAGTTCGCGAACCAAGCCTTTGTGCGCGCCGCAGGTCGTCTAGCAGCAGTGCCGTGGGTCACAGCTTTCCCAACCAAACCGGGAACGAGCCCATTGTAACGTTACCGATCGCGTCGCTCGCCTGGCACATCACCGTCGTCGTGTCGGGCGGGAACAACGATTCGGACGGTGGCGAGCACGCTGGCGCCCTCGGGCCATCGACCGTGTCTGTCGCCGAGGCATTGTACGTGACGAACGCGCCGTGAGGCGAGCTTGAGGAGACGGTAACTGCGTTGGGAAGGACGAGCGTCGGCGGCATCGTGTCGACAACGGTCACGTCGAACCAAGCCTGCGCACCATTACCCTGCAAATCGGAGGCGAAGCACACCACCGTCGTTACGCCGAGCGGAAACGTCGAGCCACTCGTGGGGCTGCACACCACCGGGCAACTGCCGTCGATGAGGTCGACTGCGATCGGTACGTCGAAGTTAACGAGCGCGCCGCTGGGCTCCGTGGCCTCGACCACGATCGGCGCCGGCACCTCGGAGAAAACGGGGCCGAGTGGGGGGCAATCGCTCGGGCACGTGCCTCCGTAGGCCTCATTTGCCTCGCACACCGAGTCGCCACAGACTACGATCGGCTCCTTCAGATAGACCGTGAGCACCTCGCGGTAGTAGGTGCCGGGGGAGAGCGGGTTGATGCTTGTGTGGCAGTCGTGCATCGCACCCGTGTATCCGACCCCCTCGCACGCACTCAGGGAGACTTCGGGACTCGCCTGGCAAGTGCCAACCACCTTGACCGGACCGTCATCGACCTGGCTCGAGCAGAAGCGGCTCATAATTTCTGGTATGTTGCTGCTCGGCCCCGAACAGGCATATAGGCTCGGCGTCATGACCCCTAGTCCGTCGGGCGGCGGGCTTTGCCAGAACAGGTTGCCATAGAAGGCGCCCTCCCGCAGCGAGTAGTCATCGTCCTCCCCCGGGGAAAGCGCGAGCGCGGTCTTGACGGGCTCAGGCGCGTCTTCGGGGGCGCGTATCGAGATGTCGAGCTTTACACCGTACACATGGGTGCGCGCGAGCAAGCAGGCGGTCACCCAGCGCTGGCAGGTCTCGTCGCACGTGCCGCCTGGCTGCCCCCAGGCGGGTGCGAGCCCAATCAGCCCGTGCAGCTCGACGGTGGCGCCACCGGGATCAAGCACGGTCGACTGCGTCGGGTCCATCGCGCACTCGTAAATGTACTGCAACACCTGACGCGAATAGGTGTTGTTCCGCAAGATATCGATCGCGGCAGGGTTCTGCTGCCAGATCGCGTCCTGCCACAGGTCGTTTTGAAGGACACCGTTCTGGAAGATGCCGTTCTGGAAGATGCCGTTCTGGAAGATGCCGTCGTCCTGAAAGACACAGCTGCCCCCCTGTTCACTCCCTCCACCAGCTCCAACGCCACCCGTTCCCGCCTCGCCCCCGCCTCCTCCGGCACCGACGCCTCCCTGACCCGCTGCACCCTCTTGTCCAGCTTCCCCGCCTTGGCCGGCTGCGCCCCCCTGACCGCCTTGGCCGCCCTGACCGCCCTGACCCCCTTGGCCACCTGTGCCCCCTTGCCCGGTCGCGCCCGCGGTGCCTTGCGTGTCGTTCCGAGTATCGCCCCCACCTGCGCCCGCCGTCGCGCTTTGGCCTGCCTCCCCCTCGTTGTTCGGCGCCCCCCCCTGGCCGGCTTGCCCTTCGGCCCCGGCGCTACCCTCGCCTCCAGAGGCTCCCCCCTTGTTGTCGGCAGGACTCTGGCCGGCCTGGCCTGCTGGGGTCTCGGGAGCCGAATCCCCACTCGACTCCGCCGCTCGACTAGGCTCGGGGCGTCTGCCCTGCCTCGGCATGTCGGTCGAGCTTCCGCCGTCGTGCCCGCCGGATGCGTCCCTCCCCAGCGACGTTCCCTGCCCTGTCACGCCAGTCGCAAGCCAGCTACCGTCCAACCCCGTGAAAGACTCGGCGTCGCCGTCGCGCGAAGGGCAGTTACTGCCCTTGCAACCAGACTCGAGCGGGTCGTAGTAAGTCTCGTCGAATGTGCCTTCAATCCCTCCGAAAGGTGGCACGTCGAACGCTAGGGCATCGTCGACATTGGCAGTCGCTTCGGTCGCCGCCTGCCAGTCGAGCCCGAGCCGCGTAACGGCATGGGCTTCGTCGGCGGTCTCGCCGTCGAGACGGCGCGTGGGTTCGGGAGGCAGAGCGGCATCAACGACGGACGCGCGGGCGGTCTGGGTCGACGTGCCGCTCGGGGGGGGCGTGAGGGCTTGGTCGTTCGTCGCGAAGAGCCGGCCGAGCGGGTCGCCTTCGAGCAACTCCACCTCGATGGGCTCAAGGGTGACCAGTTGCCCCATGGGCGCCTTAGCCAGCGCTTCGTTCCGTGCTCGGGCGAGGGCGATCCGCGCCGCCGCGAGGAGCGCGGCCGACTGAAAAGAAACGGTGTGCAAGCAGACAGCGAGGCCGAGCGAGAGGGGCAGCATGTAGCGCTCGACGACCCCCTGGCCTGCCCGCTTCCTCGAAGGTGATGCGTCGTCGTCCATGGCTCCTCCCGGATCGCGAGGGTGGGTGCGTCGTGCGCCCGTCAGGAAGGTCAGTGCCTCGCGCGCTCAGCGAAACCCGATCGTCTTGGCGCCGTCGGGGCGCGCGCAGCGAAACCCGAGATCGCTCGCGAACGTCGCTGGCGGCAGGAAGGCGCAACCCGAGCTCAAGACGTGGCAGAGGTTCGCGCTCGCCCAGCTGCCGCCTCGTGCGACCTTGCGATTGGCGCCGGCGCTGCCTTGCGTCCATTCGGCGACGTTGCCGCCGAGGTCGAAGAGGCCTTCGGGCGTGTGATCGCGGGTCGAGGTCGCGATGTCGCGCGGCCCCGTGACGCCATATCCGACGCCGCCAAAGGCTACCCCCTCGGGCCGCGGGCGTTCGGCCCCCCAGGCGAAGGGGCGGCCGCGGGCGCCTTTGGCGGCGAGCTCCCATTCGGCGTCGGTGGGCAGGCGCTTGCCTTGGGCGCGACAGTAGTCGTTTGCGCCTTGCCAGGTGACGCAGACGACGGGGCGGCGCTCGTAACCCGGGCGCACGGAGACGCGGGCGGGGCGAGGCTCGAGGGGGGAGTCGGGGGCGGGCTCGGCCTGGCGTAGATCGTCAGCGAGAGGGGGCTCGGGCCGGGCGGGGCTGTCAGGGCTGGGCGGCGCGATGAGAAGGCCGCCTTCGCAGGCGCCGCCGGCGTGGGCGAGGGGGCGCGAGGGCCCGGTTTGAATGATGCTTTGGTCTTCGCCGCCGAGCTGCCAGCTGCCCCTGCTCTCGTCGAGCCAGAAGGCGAAGTCGTCGTTGGTGACTTCGGTGGTGTCGAGAGAGAAGGCCAACACCTCGAGGGTGCGGGCGCGCTCGGGGTGAGTTGCCTCGGTGCAGTCTTCGTCGGGCTTGAGGGCGGCGCACTCGGCCGGGCGGCTCGCGGCGTCGAAGGCGCCGAGATGCACCGTGCCGCCGGCGACGCGAATCATGTCGGGCCTCGCCTCGGCCTCGCGCAAGGCCCGGGCGCGGCCGTCGAGCTCGTCGGCGCGTTCGATGTCGCCGCGTTCTCGGTAGAGGTGCGCCAGCGTTTCGAGGTTGTCGAGGGCGTCGGCGCGCAAGGTGGCAGCGTTCGGGCCGCGGGGGCGAATGGCGTACGTGCGCTTGGTCAGCTCTTCGGCACGCCGCAGCTCGGCCTTTACCCGGGCGTCGTCACCCTTGGCCAGGGTAGCCTTGATCAGGCTGATGCGTGCCAGCGCGTTGAGCACCGGCTCGAGCCGCTGGTGGGTCGGCCCGAACGCATGCTCGAGCGCAGCGAGGCCCCGAAGCAGCAGAGGTTCGGCCCGACCGTGATCGCCCCGCTCTTTGTAATAGAAGAGCCCCAAGCCGACCAGACTCTCGGCCGTCTCGAGATGCAGGGGCCCGAGCAAGGTCTCGCGCAGCTCGAGCACGCACTGGTGCAGGCGCTCGGCTTGCTCGAGCTGCCCTTTGAGTAGGTAGACTTCGGCCTGGGTATAGAGCGCGGTGGCCTGCTCGGCGCGCGGTTTGGGCGCGGCGGGCCCTGGCGCGGCGGGCTCGCGGTTCGAAGACTGGGGCCAATCGTCGACCAGCGCCTGGCAACGGGCGAGGGTGTCGGCCGGGTCGACGGTCGGCGGCCGAGGCTGGCGTCGAAGCCGGGGCGCCAGCAAAGCGAGCACTGCCAGGCAAGCGCTGACGAAGGTGAGCAGCGCCATGCGGGTAGAGAGGCGGGAGGCCGCCTCGGGGGCAGAGAAAGCGCCGGCAGCGTCGGCCCCCTCGGGGGCGAAGAGCCGGGGCACCGGCGCTTGCGAGAGGCCCAGCGCATCGATCGCCACCCGCCCGAGCTCGAACGCGTCGCGCACCGAGCGTCCGTAGCCGAGCGCTTCGTAGAACGCGCCGGCGAAGGCGATCGAGGCGCGGTCGGCGATCTCGCCCCGCATGCCGACGGCGAGCCCCACGCTCTGGCAAATCGCGTCGGCCTGCTCGGCGCTAAAGCAGGCGTTGAAGACGACGAGGCGCACCTCATGGCGGAACACCCAGAAGAGCGACGCGAGCGCCTCGGCCCGCACCGGGGCGGGCCGCCCCCGGTCGTCGAAGAGCACGAGGCCCGCGCCAGCTTCGCCGTGCCCGGCGAAGTGCACGACGTCGGGGGCGTGCTCGTGCAGGCTATGTTGCACGTCTTCGAGCCGCACGGCCGAGCACGACACGAGCTCGAACGCGTCGCGGTCGCGCGAAGCCCGGAGCCGCTGCGTGATGGCGCGCAGCTCGTCGTCGACGCGCAGCGGGCGCTCGGGCAGCGCGTTGGCGGAGAGAAAGAGAATCTTGATGCGCCGGCGCCCCCAGCGCAGCAACGTCATACCCCCGAGCGGGGTCTTGGCTTCGTAGAGCCGACCCGTGTGCGCCCCCCGAGGCGCGACGCGAGGCTTGGCCGGGGGCCAGACGGGCGTCGGCATCGCGCGCGGCGTGGGGAAGCGCGCCACCGCGGGGATGTCAGGATTGACGCCAGGTGCGAGGTCACGCGGCGGCTCAGAAACGACGCCGGGTGCGACGTTACGCGACGGCTCAGAAACGACGCCAGGTGCGAGATTACGCGACGGCTCGCGCTCGTCGGCCGGGGCGGCGGCCGGCGGGGCAGAACGCAGGCTCGACGTCGAGGGGGGGCGCGACGGCGGGGCAGAACGAAGGCTCGACGTCGAGGGGGGGTGCGACGGCGGGGCGGGGCGATGGCTCACGGAGGGCCTCCGGGCGAAGTGGGCGAATCTCGACAAGGAGACGGGAAGCCAGCACGCCGACGATTGTAGGCTTTGTCGTATCGGCCCGGCGGCCGCCCCCAAGCAAGATCACAAAGCGAAGCCCAGCGCCACCGCTCTGTGCTGAGGGCGGCCAGCGTTTACCCAACCCGTCACCGCACCCTACCACAGGCGATAAAGAGTTCACCTTTCTTGCAAATGCGATGGCCCCTCTCGCGCGCGACGTCAGCGTTCGGGTCGCCAGCGCCGGCACCTCGGCGGGCCCGCTCGGGCCTCGGCGGCGCCCGCGGCGCGGGCAAGCGGCGACGGCGGCTCGGGCAAGCGAAGATAGCGCGGGCAGGCGGCGGCGGTGTTGTGGGCAAACGGCGTACGCGGCGGCGGCTGGCCTGTTGTCGGGCTCGCGAGGTCGCTCGGAGCCCCCCTTCTTCTCGCAAGAGCGATGCCAGCCCCCCTTCACTACGGAATGCTTCGTCACTCGCCCATGATGCGGACGGCTTCGTCCACCGGCCGTGCCGGGTGTGGCCGACATGCTCCACGGAGCGTGAGCGCAAGAGGCACGATGGGGCGGCCCGGGCCGCCGGGCGTGGGCGTGACGTCTACTCGGCGGCCCACTCGGACGTACTACCGTCGCGGTGGTCGAGCTGCAGCCGCTTGGTCTCGCCCTTCGTGACCGACCATTGCATCGGGTCGCCCAGCAGATTTGCGACGGCGGTGTCGGCCGTCGTGAGATCGGCCCCCTCGCCCCCGCAAGCCACCCGCGTCGACATGATCTCCTCGACGAGCAACCGCCCTTGCGCGTCGATGCGATACTCGCCCATGATCGTGTTGCAGCCGCCGTCGACGCGCGCCTCGTCGCCCTCGAGGCGCAGCGTGTGCACCGCCGCCCCGTCGGGGAACAGCGCCTCGATGCGCTGGCCTTGGGCGTCCCGCGCGCTCACCAAGGCCCAGCTGCCGGTCGGCGCGGGCTCGGCCCCCCCGCCCCTACCCGCCGGCGTCGTGGTGTCTGCGCACGCGGCCAGCGCGAGCAAAATCGTCAAAGCGAGCGGCTTTTTCATGGCGCCTCTTTGGGTAGGTGCAAAGCGATGGCGCCCGCAACGCTTGCTCGTCGCGATCGGCGCCCCGGAGGCGGCAGCGAGGTTGCAGCCAGCACTCAACCGCGAGACTACCACGGCCAGGCGCCGGTGACGCGCCGAAGAAGCGCCCCCACCCCGCGCCGGCGCCGCGGCCAGGGCCGCCTTGTTGGCCTTGTCGTCATTGACGCTATCCGAATCACGTTGGGCTTGTCGTCATTGGCGCCAACGAGGGCCGAGGAGCGTCGTTTCACCGCCTGCGGCGGGCCGATGAGCCCCTCGACGCCATGGCGGGAGGTAGGTTCAACCCTGGCGGGAGGTAGGTTCAACCCTGGCGGCAGGTAGGTCGAACCCTGGCGGAAGATGGGTCGAACCCTGGCGGGAGGTAGGTCGAACCCTGGCGGGAGGTAGGTTCAACCTACCTCCCGCCTAGGTTGGACCCTCAAGCGCTGAGGGTTGAACCCTCAAGCCCTGAGAGTTTGCCCCTGTCATCGTGGGGGTCAGGCCGAGGCGCGGGCGCAGTCGCACCCTCGCGCACATGAACCGCTGGCTACCTGGGGCGGTCTCAGCCCGACGCTTCGAGCGCGCCCAGCGCGACGAGCGACTCCAAGAAGGCGCGCGAGCCGTCGGCGTCCGCCTCGTACGAGACGTCGTCGACCGCCACTCGAGAAGTGGGCGTACTTCTTTCGCGAGGCGAAGTGGCTTCGGGCGGCGGTGCTCGACCTGTGCGATGCGTTCGGCCCCGAGCCGGCGGGCGAACAGCGCGCGGCTCGAGGCGATGGGCGTCGACGAGGTCGGGGCGCTTCGACGAGAGCTTGAGCAGACGCAGCCCTGGCGCCGCCAACGTCCGGTGGCCTGGCGGCGTTGTGCTCACGAGGCGGTGGGCGGCACGCCCCTACAAAGACGAGGGGCGAGGTTCGTGGGTGGCGGCCGACCCCAACCGGGGCCTCGTTGATTTACCTAGCCCCCGAGCGTTCGGCGAGGCTCGAACCGGAGAAAAATTCTTGTCGTCGCACGTCCCCCCTGCTCGTCTGACGTCCGCATGGTGCAACGTGGCCGAAGGGGTGGGCGGCGGTCGCGGCACCTCGTGGGGGCTCAGGGGGCGCTCCGGTGCCTGTCGCTGCTCGTCGCTGCGTTGGTCATGGCCGCTTGCGCCGGTGCGCCCCCGCGCGCTCGGGGCGTGACGCGCGGCCCGGGCCGGGGTGCGACGAGCAAGGCCATGCCGGGCGTGACGGTGGGCGCGGCGCCCGAGTCCGGGCGGTTGCCCCCGGACGTACGGCCGCTTCATTACCGTCTCGATTTGAGCTTCGACCCGTGGCAAGTCAACTACGAGGGCAGCGTCGAAATTGACCTCGCCTTCGAACGCCCGCGCAACGTTCTCTGGTTGAACGGCCGGGGCCTCGCCCTGCGCCGGCCCAGCCTGCGCCTGCCCGACGGCACCAAGCTCGAGGGGCGGGTTCTCGACGTCGGCGGCGACGGGGTCTTCGCCGTCGGCCTGCCGGCGCCGGTCGGGCCGGGCCGGGGCACGCTCCACATCCGCTTTCAGGGCAAGGTGGGCGAGGGCTGCACGGGCGTCTACGGCTATTCTCGCGAGGGCGCTCGGTATTTGCTCACCCAGCTCGAGGCGACGCACGCACGCGACGTGTTTCCGAGCCTAGACGAGCCGGCCCACAAGACGCCGTTCGACGTCTCGATCACGGCGCCCGCGGGCGACGTGGTCATCTCGAACGCGCGTGAGCTGCGCGCCGTCGCCGTAGGCTCGCGCAAGAAGACCACCTTCGCCACCACGCCCCCGCTACCGACGTACTTGCTGGCGTTCGCCGTGGGCCCCTTCGACCTGGTCGAAGGGCCGCCTCTGCCGCCGAACGCCGTACGCTCGCGCCCGCTGCGGCTGCGCGGCGCCGCCTGGCGCGGCAGCCGAGCGCGGCTAAGGTGGGCGCTCGGCCAGGCGCCGGGCCTGCTCGAAGACCTCGAGCAATACCTCGGGTCGGGGTACCCTTTCGACAAGCTCGACTTCATCGCCACCCCTTGCGATCACCCCACGGCGATGGAGAACCCCGGCGCGGTGACGGTCGACGAAGATTTCTTGCTGCTCGATGAGGCGAAAGCGACCGAGGCCGACCGGCGCGCCACCTCGGGGGTCATCGCCCACGAGCTTTCGCACATGTGGTTCGGCAACCTGGTCACGCCCCGCTGGTGGTCAGACATTTGGCTGAACGAGTCGTTCGCCAACTGGCTCGAGGCCGCCACGGTCGGGCGGCGGCGCTCGGGCGATCGTGCCGACGTGCTCCTCGTGAGCGCCGCGCGCAAGGCGATGGCGCTCGACTCGTTGCCGGCGGCGGCGCCGATCCGCCGCGCGATGGAGACCGAGGCGGAAATTCACAGTAGCTTCAACCACCTGACGTACGCCAAGGGCGCGGCGGTGCTCGGCATGGTCGAGCGCCTGGCGGGGTCTGAAGAGTTCCGGCGCAGCCTGCGCGGCTACCTCGAGCACTACCGCGGCGGCAGCGCGACGGCCGAAGATCTGTTCGGCGCGCTCGAAGAGGGGGCGGGCGACGACGCGGTCGCCGCGCTCCGCAGCTTTTTGACCCAGCCCGGTGTGCCCCTGGTCGAGGCGCGCCTCGACTGCGGGGGCCCAGAGCCCGCCCTGCGCCTACGCCAGTCACGCTACCTGCCGGCCGGCCGCAAGGCGGCGCCGGCGAGCCCCTGGGTCTTGCCCTTCTGCGCTCGCTACTCTGACGCGGGCGGAGTGCGCGAGCGCTGCACCCTCTTGCGCGAAGCCGAAGGCTCGCTCGCCCTGCCGGCCGCGCACTGCCCCGCGTGGGTGATGCCGAACGCGAACGGCGCCGGCTACTACCGCTGGCGGCTCCCCGCCGCCGACCTGCGCCGCCTCGCCGCCGCCCTCCCCTCGCTCGACGCGCGCGAGCGCATCTCCTTCGTCGACGCCGTACAAGTCGGCTGGGACACGGCGACCCTCGCACCGCCCGACGCCCTCGAATTGCTCGGCGCCCTGGTGAACGATCCCGAGCCCGAGGTCGCGACTGCGCTCGCGGACCGGCTCTCGCGGGCCCGGCCCTGGCTCTCGCCGAACGAGGCCGCCGTGCGCAACCTCGACGACTTCGCCCGAAGGGCCTACGCCGCGCCCTTGGCGGCGCTCGGCCCGAAGCCGAGCGGCCCCGAGTCGGCCGAGCGGGAGCGCCTGCGCCGCGACCTGCTCAACTTTCTCGCCCTGACCGTACGCGACCCCGCCGCGCGCGCCCGCGTCGCCGCGCCCGCGCGGGCCCACCTCGAGGCCAAACCCGGCGCCCGCTTTTCGGACCACGTCGCGCTCCGCGTCGCCGTCGCCGACGGGGGCGTCGCCATGTTCGACGCCGCCTTCGAGCACTTCCTGGCTGCCAGCGCGTCCGACCGCTGGGCCTACCTTCACGCCCTCGGCGCGGCCGAGCGGCCCGCGCTGGTCGCCCGCGCCCGCGCGCTGGCGTTCGACAAGCGCGTGTGGCGAGGAGAGGTCGTGTCTCTCTTGTGGGCCCTGCTCGAGAACCCCGGCTCGCGCGACGACACCTGGGACTGGATCCTCGCGAACCTGAGCGCCCTCCGGGCGCGCGCCCACGCCGAGAACCTTCACCGGCTCCCCGGGCTCGCCGCGGGCCTCTGCGAAGCGCGCCGCGCCGACGAACTTGCCGCCCGCTTCGCCGACCCGCCCGCGGCCGACGCCGTCGCGGCGGCGGCCGAATCGATTCGCGCTTGCGCCGCCCAGCGCGAGGCGTCAGTGGCTTCGCTGCGCGACTTCTTCGCGCAGACACGCCGCTAAGTATGATCCGTCAGGGTCGGCCAACCGGAGCCCCCCCTCGACCGAGGTAGGTCGAACCCAAACGCAGCCAGGGTCGCACCCGAACCGCCGACCCGGCAGCGCTCAGGGCGCCATCAGCCCGACGCTTCGAGCGCGCCCAGCGCGACGAGCGACTGCAAGAGCGAGCGCAGGCCCTCGGCGTCGGCCTCGTAAGCCACGCCGTCGACCACCACCTCGCCGGCGTGCTCGGCGATGAGGGCGCCGGCCCGCCAAGGGCGCCCCTCGTTCAAGCGCCCGAGAAGGGCCACGACGGCGGGGTGAGCGGGTAGCTGCAGGGCGTGCCCGTGCGCGGCGACCAAGAGGTCGTCGCCCCGCACGTCGAACACCAGGGGGAAGCCCCCGGCGAGGCGCAGCGTGGCGGCGTCGGCGAGGGGGGCCTCGGGCAGCGTTGGCGGCACCACCAGAAAGCCGCCCGACGAGACGAACTTTGCCCACTGCTCGACGAGGGCGCGCTCGATCTCGTCGGCGAAGCCGCCGGCGAGCGCCGAGCTGCCCTCGGCGAGGGGCGGGGGCAGGCGGGCGGCGTTCTGGCCGGTCTCGGCGGCCAGGAAGGGCACCGAGGGCACCGTGCGCAGGCGCTTGGCGACGGCGCGGGCGGCGGCCTGCTCGACCATCGAGCGCGAGAGCCCGGGCTCGATTCGAATGCCCAGGCTAAAGTGCATGCCCACCTCGCCCTCGGCTTCGGCCACGTGGTAGCAGCCCGCGGGCATGTAGAGCAGATCACCGGCGGCGAGCTCGACCAGCGTCGATTGGCCCATGATCTCGCCGTACTCGAGCGAGTGCTTCAGGTGCGGGTGCGCGTCGAGCACCTCGCGGGGCCAGAGCCGAAAGCGCTTCGTGCCGTAGGCCACGAAGAGAAAGTTCGCCGACTCGTCGCAGTGCACACCGAACACCGTGCGGCGCGAGCGCGACAGGTAGATCGCCGTCTCGGCCACGGCGAGCCCCACCCTCGCCGTCAGCGGCGCCAGAAACGTGCGCAGATCGAGGTAGAGCTCGCGCGAGAGCGCCTGCGCCCCGTTGATGACCAGCGTGAAGTCGCGCTCGCCGACGCGCCCCTTCAGCGCCTCGAGGTACGAGCCCACCGTCGGGTGCTCGCGCCCCGGCAGGTACTCTTCGATCTTCACCGGCTCGGTGCGATCGACCCAGAAGCGCATCGAGAGCGCCTTGGCCCCGCCCTCGCGCCGCGCCTGCCCGCCGCCGGCGACGAGCGACCAGACCCGCTCGACCGGCATCGCCGGCGCCCCCTCGGACGCGCGCAGGACCACCGGGGCTTTCTCCCACTGGTCGATGAGATCACCCCGAACCCCCCCGAGCTTGCTTTCGAATGCCATGGCCCAACCCTGTTCTTTATTCGCTAAACTAGCCTTGCTGACGAGCTCACGCCGGCAACCCATGATGATGGCGCCCCCCGCCGCGGGGCCTCGGCCATGGCGCCACGCCTGAGCCTTCGCCCCCCCCCTCGGCAGCAGCCTCGGCGCCCGAACCTTCGCCCCTCGGCATCAGCCCCGGCGCCGCACCTGCACCTTCGCCCCCCCGAGCTCGCGGGCCACCTCGCGGTAGCGGCGCAGGCAGAGGTCGGGGCGGTTCAGCGGGTGAAAGAAGGGCCAGAGCGCCTCGCGCTCGAAGTCGAAGGGCATCACCTTGGGCAGCGCGGCCCAGTGACGCACGTGGCGGCCGGTGACGATGCGGGGCTCGAAGGTCGCGTCGTCGAGGGCCAGAAAGTCGTTCGCCCAGCACTCGAAGCCCCCGACGTAGTCTTCGAGCCGCAGCGAGTCGCCGTCGACGAAGCGAAAGGCGCAGGCCGAAGGGTCGTACTCGGCGGCGTAGCTGCCGCCCTCGGGGTCGGTGCGAAAGAGCAGAACGAAGGTAGGCTTTCGGCCCCCGAGCTCGGCCGCGCTCAATGACAATAGACGCCGAAAGAGCGTGCGCCCGTAGAGAAACGACGCCAGCGCCCGCAGCGCCGCCTCGAGGCGCGGCAGGTCGGCCTCGTCGAAGACCGGGCGCCCGCAGGCGGGTACCGACTCGACGTCGGGCTCGGCGACGAAGCCCACCTCTTGCGGCGGGGGCCAGGTCGAGAGCGGGGGCGTGCGGACGAACGGGGCCTCGCTCACGCGCACCGTGCGCCCGCCCTGCATGTAAAAGGTCAGGCCGGGGGCGGGCCAGAAGCCACGCCCCTCGCCGAGCAGGGCGAGGGCACGGTCGGGGTCGAGCACATGCTCGAGGTTGCCCTCGGGGGCCGCGTCGACGGCGAGCGTCTCGACCTGGCGAAGGGTGCCGGCGTAAAAGATGAGCGTCGAGCCGGCGCCCCTTCGGGCCTCGCGCCCGCGGCGAACGTGGTCGGCCATCTCGGCCGTGAGGTGCACGTCGACGTTGGTGAAGAAGGCGCCGTCGCCGCGGGCGTCGGCGACCGCGAAGCCAAGGGTGTCCCACTCGTCGATCTCGTCGTTCTTGACGTGGTTCGGCGTGAAGGCGCGAAGCTCGAGGCCGCCGAAGGCGAGGCGGGCGCCCGGCTCGAGCGGCGCCGCCGAGAAGCCGAGCTCGCGAACAATCGTGTGCCCCGCCCGCGAGGCGCGTGACGAGAGGTAGACGGGCACGCGCCGGTCGACGGCGGCGAGCGAGGGTAGATTGAGGTGGTCTTCGTGCTCGTGCGTCATCACCAGCGCGTCGATCGGCGGCAGCGCCTCGAGGCGCCAGCGCCGCGGCGGGTGGCAGCGGTAGCGCGCCCCGGCCGGGCCGCGGCCGAACTCGGAGCCGAAGATCGGGTCGACGACGAAGGTGGCGCCCTCGGACGCGAAGAGCCAGCCTTGGTTTCCGAGGTAGGTCGCTTCGAACATCGTGATCAGCCCCCGCCGCGCCGCGCGATCTGAGAACGGTAGAGGCGGCGCAAAAAGTCGTAAACGATGAGCTCGACCGGGCGAAGGGCCCCGCTCACCAGGCGCCCGACGTGAAGGTGGGCGAGCGTGGCGGCGAAGGCCTCGAGCGACACGTGCAAGGCCCCCTCGCGCGACGCCTTTTCTAGCCCGCGCATGAGCCCGACCGACCTCCGAGAGCGCTCGGTGAAGGCGGCGTGCAAGGCGCCCCCCTCGCCGGCGTAAAGGGCCCCGAGCCCCGGCCGTTCGGCGCGAAAGCGCGCGTCGAGGCGCCGGGCGGCCGCTTCGGTCAGCCCGAGCTCGCCGCGGCACGCGTCGGACAGGCGCGTCACGAGGCGAAGGCGCGCGCCGACGTCGAGCCCGAGATCGCCGAAGAGGCGATCGACGCCGACCAGGGCCGCCCGCCACCGGCCGGCCGAGTCGTCGAGCGAGCCGCCCTCGACGAGCTCTAGCGTGGCCTCGCTGTCGAGGTGAAAGAAGCGCTCGGCGAGGGCGACGCCGAGGTCTCCGCCGTAGCGTTCGACCTCGCGGACATAGGTGTCGAGCGCCACGCGCGCGAGGCGGCGCTCGCGCAGGTGCGGACCGCACGCCTGCTCGAGCGCCCCGAGCACCCCGGAACGAAGGCGTCCGGGGTCGCCATGAAAGCGCACGCGGAGGTGTGGCGCAGGGTCGGCGAAGCGCACGAAGAACCAGGCGTCGATCGCGCCCGAGGCGCGCGCCCCCTTCACCACCGGGGCCACCACCTCGGCGAGCAGCCGATCGTGCAGCGAGCCGGCGGCCTCGAGCCGGACGTAAAGCCACTCGGACCCGGGCGGGAACGCCCGCGCCGAGCTCGCGCGCGGCGCGGGGCTGGGGCCTCCGGGCGCAGGCTCGGGGCTCTCGCGGGCGACCAGGGGTACGATGAGCTCGTGGGCGAAGGCGCCGCCCTCGCCGCGGACGCAAGACCGCCCGGGCGGGACGAAGAGCTCTTGCAGGACGCACTCGCTCTCGCGCGCGAAGAGCGGCGCCGCCGCCTCGAGGCTGACCACGCTGTCGAAGTCGACGAGGGCGACCCGGTCGCCGTCCGGCAGCGCCACGTAGCGGGGCAGCCCGCGCGCCGCGCGGATCGCCGAGGCGGCCCGCACGAGCGCGGCGCCGGACGACGTCGCGAGGGCGCGCCGCTCGTCGCCCGAGAGGCGCCAGCGCGCGAGCGAGACGACGACCCCCCCGACCGAGACGCGCGGGAGAAAAGGGGCGGCGTCGAGGGCGCCCCAGCCCCACGCGACGTCGGCGGCGACGCCCTGCTCTTGCAAGAGCCCGAGGAAGCGATACGCCAGGACGGGCGAACCGGCGAAGTGGTGCGCGTGCGTGCCCCGGGGCACGACGCGCCGGCCGAGACGCTTCGACCGAAGCACCACCCGGCCTTCGCGAACGGCGACGCGCAGATCGGCGAGTTCGAGCCTCCGCTCGGCGGGGGCGGACGAGCGCGAAAGGCAGGCGATCTCGTAGGCGCGCAGCGCGGGCCGCACGAGGCCGTCGGCGGCCCCGCCCCCGGGGGCGTGGACGATCTCGGCGAAGACGGCGTCGGGGTCGAGGGCCTCTTCGGCGCGAAGGTGCTCGGCGACGAGCGCGCGCATCGGCGCGTCGTGGGCGAAGCGCCCGAGCAGCCGCGCGCCGCTCGGCCCCTGCGCCCCCTGAAGGTAGAGGGCGTGCTCGCCCGCCTCGTCGCCGTACGCGATCTGCGCGACGGCCGCGTAGGCCGCCGGCAGCGGGCGCGCGCGCGGCGAGCGTAGCGCGGCGATGTCGTCGTCGCCGAGATCGATCGAGCGGGCTCCCCGGGCCAGCGCCTCGGTGAGCAGCGAAACGAGGCGGGCGGGCGGCGCGGGGGCGGCGACGGGGCCCGCCGCGCCGGCGAGGGCCGCGCCGACGCCCACCTCGAGATCGAGGGCGGCGAGCAGCGGCAGCTCTTCGTCCTCGAAGCGCGCGCGGTACGCCTTCTTGAACGCCCGGAGCGGGTCGCCCCCGCGCACGAACCCCATGGCCGCGAGGGCGCGCGCCGCGGCGTCGAGGCGCGCGACGCTCGCCTCGGAGAGCGTCGCCGCCTCGGCGGGCTTGTGGAGCGTGACCGAGAGGGCGCGCGCGGGCGACGCGTCGGTGCCGGGCCGGGCCCCGAGGGCCGCCACGACGGGCTCGCGCAGGTCGGGCCCCCAGGCCAGCTCGGCCCGGGCGTTGGCGGCGTCGAGGGCCTCGATGAGGGCCGCGGCTTGCGCCGCGAGCGTGCCGGCGTCCTCGCGTTCGCCGAGGTCGGAGAGGAGCGCCCGGAAGGGGTCGTCGCCGGTGAGCGGCGGCTCGCCCTCGCTCACGAGGAGCTCTCCGGCGACCAGGGCCGAGACGAACTCTTCGGCCTCGGCGGGCGTGGCGCCCTCGCGCACGGTGAACGCCACGAGGTCGGCGCGCTCTCGGGCCTCGGCGGCGTAGGCGAGAACGCGCTCGAGCTCGCCGCTCGCCTCGACCGAAGCGGCCTGCCCCGCCTCGCCGTCGCGCCCCGAGGCGGCGAGGTAGCGAAGCTCGTGGGCCTCGGCGCTCGCGCGGTAGATGGTCGGGTTGGCGCGGAGCTTCGTCGCGGGCGGCGCCGAGGCGGCGAGGGCCAAGAGCGCGTCGCGGCGCAGGCGCGTCCGGCGCCGGTAGCTGGCGCGCGGCGCGAGGCGTAGCTCGGTCCGGTCGGCGATGGCCCCGGGCGTCTGGCCCGCGAAGAGGCCGAAGGGCGTGGCGCGCCCGGCCATCCGCTGCAGATAGCGGACGAGCGTGGCCTCGGCGCTCGCGCCCCGCGGGGCCGAAGGGTTCGCGCGCCAGGCCGCGAGCGCCTCGGCGAAGCTCGGCGAGGCGAGCTCGATCGCTTCGCGCACCTCGGGCTCGTCGAGCAGGGGCAGCGTGCGCGCCCAGAACGAGCGCCGATCGGCGGCGAGCGCGGCCTCGAGATCGCCCCCCTCGGCGAGGGCGCGCGGCGCTTCGAACTCGGGCGCGAAGAGCGCCTCGAAGGGCAAGAGCGGCGTCCGGAGCACAAACCCCGTCGCCCTCGCGCCCGCGCCCCCCGGCGCTCCTGCCCCGCCGTTCACGCTCGGGCCCCCTTCCGCGGCTGCCGCGCGGCGCGGGCGGCGTACGTGCGCTCGAGGAAGTCGTAGAGGACGGCCTCGTGCTCGCGCGCGGCCGAGGCGAACCAGCGGTTGGCGTGCATGTGCAGCGTGGCCGCGGCGATGGCCGAGAGCGGCCGCGTGAGGGCCCCGCCCTCGGCGAGCGCGCGGAGCCGGCCGACGGCGGGCGCCACGCGCGCCGAGCGGGCGGCGTACGCGTCGCGCAGGGCCGCGATCTCGCCCCGAGCGCCCGGGTCGAGCAGCGCGTCGATCGCGGCGCGGCGGGGGCGGTAGGCGGCCCCGATGCCGTGGCGCAAGGCGTCGCCGGGGGCCCGGAACTCGAGCGCGAACGAGGCGCGCATGGCGGAGGCGAGCGCGAGCCGCTCGGCCGGCGGGAGGCCGAAGTCGTCGAGCAGCGCGTGCAGGCCGAGCAACGCCGCCTGCCAGCGCAGGTCGGCCGAGCCCTCGCGCGCGCGAGGCAAGAGAGAGGCCACGGCCTCGCTGTCGGCATGAAAGATCGCCTCGGCGGCGGCCATGCCCTCGGCGCCGCCGTAGCGCTCGATCTCGCGCTCGTAGGTGTCGAAGGCGAGGCGCCACATCGTGCCGTCGTCGAGCAGGGGCGCGCAGGCGTCTTCGAGCGCCGGCTGCACCTCGCGGCGCAGCCTGTCCCGCTCGCCGCAGAGGCGCAGGCGCAGGTGCCAGTGCGGCTCGTCGTAGCGGACGAAGAACCACGAGCTCGCCGCGCCCGATCGGAGGGCCGCCCGCGCCACCGGGGCGGCGACCTCTTCGAGGACGCGGTCGGCGGCGAGGGGCCCGCAAGAGAGCTTGGCGTAGAGCCACTCGCCCCCGGGCGGGCGGCGGACGGCGGCCGAGGGCGCCCGCAAGGGGGGCGGGTCGACCGGCCGCGGCGGGGGCGGCGAGGCGAGCAGGGGCACGATGAGCTCGTGAAGGTACCTGCCCTCGGGCCCGCGGGCGGCGAGCGCGTCGTCGCCGGGGAAGAGCTCTTCGACCGAGGCGAAGGCGCGCCGTCCGAGCAGGCCGGTGAAGGCCTCGACCGAGAGCGCGTTGTCGAGATCGACCGGCAGCTCGCCGTCGCTATCGAGCAGCGCCACGAAGCGCGGCCACCCGAGCTCGTGTCGAAGCGCCTGGACGGCCTCGAACGCCGCGTCACCCCCCGGCGCGCCCGCCAGGGCCCGCAGCCGGCTCTCGCCGAGCCGCCAGCGCGCGCGGGCGAAGACGAAGCGATCGTGCACGACGCGGGGGAGGAACTCGGCCGCCGCGAGGGGGCCCCAATCCCAGGAGAGGCCGCCGGCGACCCCCTCGAACTGGAGGCTCGACAGAAAGCGATAGAGGGCGACGTTGGTGCGGTCGGTGAACCGGTGCGCCGTCGTCAGGCGCGGAATGATCTCGCGGCCGAGGCGCCGCGAGCGCAAGATAACCCGCTGGCCCCGCACGCACACGAAGAGGTCCGAGAGCGCGAGGCTCGAGCCCTCGGGGCCGTCGGCCCGGCCGAGCAGGGGCAGATCGTAGCGGCGCAGGCGGGGCCGCACCAAGATGTTGCCCACGCGGCCCGGGGGCAGGTGCGCGATCTCGGCGAAGACGACGTCGGGCCAGGCGGCCTCTTCACGCTCGACGAGCGCGCGCAAGCGCCCGAGCAGCGCCGGGTCGGCGTCGGCGAAGCGCGCGAGCAGCGACGCGCCCGAGGCCCCGGTGACGGCGCGAAGAAAGACGCGGTCGTCGAGCCCCTCGCCCGAAGGGCGCGGCGAGGCGAGCAGCGTGGCGACGGCGGCCGCCCCGGTAGGCAGATCGGCGGCCACGGGGGCCGAGAGCGCGGCGAGGTCGGCCTCGTCGAGCACCACCTCGCGCGAACGGTCGCGCAGCGCCCCCTCCCACGTGCGAAGCAGGGCGTCGTGCCGGGGCAGCCAGCGCCCGCCCGACTCGGCCTGCGCCCGGGGGAAGGGCAGCCCCTCGAGCAGGGGCGCTTGCTCGGCGCCGGCCGAGCCCCCGGCGTCGAAGCCCACCCCGACGTCGTCGTCGAGCGCGACGAGCACGGGCACCTCGCCGTCACCGAAGCGCTCGCGAAAGCTCTTCTTGAAGCGATCGAGCTCTGCCGTACGATGGGGCCGCCCGAGGCGACAGAGGATCTCGGCCCCCCGGGCGATCTCGCGCGCCTGCCGCTCGCTCAGCGACGCGCGCCCGCCGGGCTTCAGCAGATCGATCTGAAACGCAAAGGCCCGGTCGGGGCGCGCCGGCAGGGGCGCGAGCTCGTCGACGAGGCGCGCGTAGCGCTCGGGCGGGTGGCCGAGGCCCCCCTCGTCGATCGCGCGCAGCTCGGCGTCGACGCGGGCGAGCCGCTCGGCCACCGGCCGCCCGGCCGCCGTTCGTGAGGCGATCTGGCCGAGCCTCGCCAGCGACGCGTCGCCGACGGCGGCCGGCGCGAGATCGTCGAGCAAGAGCTGGGCGTCGATGAGCTCGTCGACGAAGCCTTCGGCCTCCTCGGGCGTCGCGTCGGGCCCGAGCGCGCGGGCGATCTCGTCGAACGAGGCGCCCTCGCGCGCCCGGGCGAGCGCGGCGTCGAGGGCCTCGCCGGGGTCGACCGCGACGAGGTGGTAGGCGCGCCGATCGCCGCGGCCGCGCGCCTCGAAGTAGCGCAGGCGCCCCGCGGCGGCGTAGACCGTCTCGTTCGTGCGGTAGCGCAGCGTGCGGCGCAGCGCCCGGTCATCGGCGAGCGCCCGGGCGAGCGCGGCGACGTAGTCTTGGTCGAGCCGCGTGCGGCGGCGGAGCTCGCCCGCCGGGGGCACGTAGAGCTCGGTCTCGGCGCCGACCTCGCCCGTGCCGCCGCCCGCGAAGAGCCCGAAGGGCGTGGGCCGGCCGGCCATGCGCACCAGGTAGCGCACGAGGGCGCGCTCGATGCGCTGCCCCCGCTCGCTCTCGGGGCCGGCGAGCCAGTGGGCGATCTCGCGCTCGAGCGAGGGCGAGGCGACGAAGACGGCCTCACGCACCTCGGGGCGGGCGACGAGCTCGCGCAGGCGGGCGCGCAGGGCGTCGCGGGGCCTCTCGGATCGGGCGGGCGAGGCCTCGCGGGGCCCCTCGGCCCGAGCGAGCGAGGCGTCGGGGGGCCCCTCGGCCCAGGCGAGCAGGGCGTCGAAGGGCAGCAGGGGCGTGCGGAGCGCGAAGAACCCCGCCGGCTCGAGCCGCCTCATGCCGCCCCCCCCGGCGCGCCGTCGTCGAGCTGCCCGCCGAGCAGCGAGCGGTAGGGGCCCGGGCGCGCGACGAGCTCGCGGTGGGTGCCGCGCTGGACGACGCGGCCGGCGTCCAGCACGAGGATCTGGTCGGCCTCGCGGACGGTGCTCAGGCGGTGGGCGACGACGATCTTGGTGCACTCGACCGAGCGGAGGGCGCGCTGCACCTCGGCCTCGGTGGCCGCGTCGAGCGCGCTCGTCGCCTCGTCGAGAAAGAGCACCTTCGGCCCGGTCGCGAGGGCGCGCGCGAGGGCGATGCGCTGCCGCTGCCCGCCCGAGAGGCTGCCGCCGTCGCTCGTGACGATCGTGTCGTACTGCATCGGCATGGCCATGATATCGTCGTGAATTTGCGCGAGCTTCGCCGCCCGCTCGACCGCCTCGGGGGGCAGCGAGGGGTCGGCGAGGGCGATGTTCTCGCGGATGGTGCCCGAGAAGAGGTAGGGGCGCTGCACCACGACGCCGAGCTGCCGGCGCAGGGCGGCGAGCTCGAGGGTCGAGACGTCGCGCCCGTCGTACGCGACGCGCCCGCCCGAGGGGGGGTAGAGCCCGAGCAGCACGTTCGCGAGCGTCGACTTGCCCGAGCCCGTGGGCCCGACGATGGCCACGAACTCGCCCGGCGCGATGCTGACGTCGACCCCCTCGAGCACCGTCGGATCTTGCGGGCCGTAGCGGAAGCTCACCCCCGAGGCCTCGATGCGCCCCGAGAGCGAAGGCGCCCCTGTGTTCTCGCGGCCCGCCCGCTCGGGGGGGGCGCCGAGCACGTCGTGGATGCGCGTGACGTGCGTGAGCAGGAGCTGCAGCTGCCCCGCGGTGCTCGTCAGGTTCGAGAAGGGCACGAGGAAGCCCACCGCGAGCGCGTTCAGCCCCAGCATCGTGCCGAGCGTCAGGTCGCCCCGCATCACCCGCGAGGCGCCGAAGGCGAGCACGGCGAGCGGGGCGGCGGTGCGGGCCGCGCTCGCGCAGGCGTCGACCAGCGCGGCGAGGCGGCCGCGGGCGATCGAGGCGTTGATGAGGTCGACGAAGAGGCGGGTCCAGCGCTGCACCGCCACGTCTTCGCAGCCGGCGGCCTTGAGCGTTTGCATGCCGGCGAGCAGCTCGATCTGGTAGTTTTCGGCCTTGGTCTGGCGCTGCACCGTCTCGGCGAGCAGCTCGCGCTGCCGCGCGAGGGGCAGCACGAAGACGGCCACCTCGACGGCCCCGAGCCCGAGGGCGATCGCGCCGAGGCTCGGGCTGGCGACGGCGAGCAGCGCGAGGTAGACGAGCACGAAGAGCCCGTCGAGCGCCCCCGAGAGCACCCCCGCGGTGAGCTGGTCGCGCACGGTGGTGTGGCTGTTCAGGCGCGCGAGCGTGTCGCCCGTCGTGCGGCGCTCGAAGAACGAGTAGGGCAGCGTGACCAGGTGCTCGAGAAAGCCCCGCGTCATGCGCACGTCGACGGCGGCGCGCAGGGCGAGCATCGCGTAGCCGCGCAGCAGCGTGAAGAGCCACTGGAAGAGCACGACGCCGCCGAGCCCGGCGCCGAGCACCGCGAGCAGGCCGAAGTCGCCGCGCGGCACGACGCGGTCGACGAGCACGCCCGTGAGCGCCGGCAGCGCGAGGCCGAGCGCCTGCAGCGCGAGCGACGCGAGCAGCACGCGCGCCCAGCCCCCCCGCTCGCGCAGGAGCTGGCGCACGATGGGGGCGAGGGGGGCGCGCTCGGCGGCGCGGGGCGCGAGATCGGCCGAGGGCTCGAGCTCGATGGCGACGCCGGTGAACGAGCGGCCCGCCTCGGCGAAGGTCAGGCGCCGCCGCCCGTACGCCGGGTCGACCACGACGAGGTGCGAGCCCGTCGCGCGCTCGAGGACCACGAAGTGGGTAAACTCCCAGTGGAGGATGCTGCCCGGCGGCAAGCACCCGAGCTCTTCGAGCTCGAGCTGCACGCCGCGCGCGGCGAGCCCTTGCGCCCGCGCCGCGCGGACGATGGCCAGCGCCGAGGCGCCGTTGCGCCCGCTCGTCATCGCCCCGGACAGCTCGTCGAGCGGCACGTGCCGCCCGTGGAAGCCCAGCGTCATCGCCAGGCAGGCGGCGCCGCACTCGGTCGGCGTCCGCTGCGTAATGATGGGGATGGTGCGGCGCCCGAGCGACGAGGCCAGCTCGCGGGCCCCCTCGAGCAGGGCCCCCTTGGTCGGGCGGGGGGCGGCCACGACGGCCCCGAGCAAGGGCGCCGGGCCCTGGTGGTGGGCGAGCGCCTCGGGGCGGTACTCGATGGCCCCGGGGCGGGCGGCGGGCGCGTGGGCGTCGCTCACGGCGCCCCCCGAAGGCCCGCGGCGGCGAGGGTGCTGGCAGGCGCAAGGTTCATGGCGGGCCCGAGAGCAGAAGGAGGGCGTCCCAGGTAGGCTCGGAGTCGCTCGCGAACGCGAGTAGCGCGAGCGCCACCCCGGCCGCGCCGCTCAAGAAGGTGGGGTCGTCGACCCACTGCGTCGTCTTGCCGTCGGGGGCGTAATAGAACGCATAGCCGGCCACCCCCCTGCCCTCTCGTCGCATCGCTAGACCTCGCTCGAGCCAGGCGAGCGCCGCCTCGCCGAGGGGGCCGTCGCCGGTCGCCTGGTGCATGCGATTCAACATGTGGGCCAGGCCGAGGGTGCCGTGGCAGAGCCCGGCGTCGACGATCTTGCTCGCCTCGGGGTCGCGCGCCCCGGCCCGCCGCGCGAGCTCGATCGCCTCGCGCTCGAGCGGCGCCGAGCCGAGCGCGCGCGCCGCCGCGAGCCAGGCCGCGGCGACGCCCGGGTCGCCGTAGCACCACGCGGGCTTGGTGGCCGCGGGCGCGATGCCCTCGCCCACGAAATAGGGGTAGGCGCTCGCGGCCGACTCGGGCAATCGTCGCGCGCGGGCCTCGCACAGGGCGCCGCGCACGAGGCGCTCGCTCTGCCGCGGCTCGACGCCGGCCGCGAGGCAGCGCGCGGCGAGGGCGACGACCCCGGGCGCGCCGTGCGCCAAGCCCAGATCGTAGCGCACGCCCGCGCCGTCGCCTCGCGGCGTCGCCCAGCGGAGGCCGAGCTCGGTGCGCTCGGCCAGGGCCTCGAGGTGACGAAGCACCGAGGCGGCCATGCGCCGCGACGCCGGCAGCCGCTCGAGCGCATACACCCCGAGCCCGACGAGCCCGCTCACCAGATCGTAGGGCCCCGCCCAGCGCTCGGCGGCGAGGTAGTCTTCGATCGCTTCGTCGATCTCGTCGAGGGCGACGGGCACGCCGCTGCCGCGCCCGGCGTCGGCGGCGCAGAACGCGACCCCGGCGATGCCGCAGTAGAGCGAGACGCCGGGGTCGCCTTCGTGCGCGAGCGACTCGCTCGCGAGCTCGAGGTAGCGCTCGGCGCTCGCCGCGTAGGCGCCCCCGCCGAGCGCCTTGGCCGCGTGCGCGTGCACGAGCGCGACCTGGGCGTACTGCCACGAGGGCGGCTCGGCCCCCTCGCCCTCGTGCGGCACGAAGTCGGGCAGCGCCTCGGCGATGTCGAGCGCGGCCGAGCGCGCCCGCTCGGCGAGCGCGCCGGTGGCGAGCGCACGCCAGGGCTTCGGCGCGGGTGCCGCCCCCCCGCTCACGCCGGGCCCCCTTCGGCGCGGGGGGCGCGGACGCAGAGGGGGGCGCCCGCCTCGTCGGCGGCGGCCGCGCGGTAGCGGCGCAGGGTCGCCTCGGGGTGCCGCAGGGGGTGGAAGTAGCCCCAGAGCACGTCGGTGAGCAGGCTGACGAGGGGGCAGCTCGGGTGCCATGCCTCGTGAAAGGCCTTCACGATGGCGCGCGCCTCGAACTCGCCGCGCAGGAGCGCGAGCAGGTCGGTGGCCCAGCAGGTGGCCGCGCCGACGTAGCGCAGATCGCCGAGGTCGGCGGCGGCGTCGACCGGCTCGAACGAGCAGCCCGTCGGGTCGTATTCGAGCGCGCAGGCGCCCCCCTCGGCGTCGAGGCGCAACACCCAGACGAAGGTCGGCTTGCGCCCCTCGAGCGCCCGCTCGTCGAGCGAGTAGAGGCGGCGAAAGAGGTAATGGCCGTAGAGGTGCTCGGCGATGCGCGCGAGCCCCGCCTCGAGCTCGGGCCAGTCGGCCTCGTCGAAGGCGGGGTCGCCGCAGTAGGGCTCGAGGGGCTCGGAGGGGGCGCGGCGGAAGCGGGGCTTCGGGGGCCACGACGCGCGCGGCGCCGTGCGCAAGAAGGGGGCGCTCTCGGCGCCCACGAGGGCCCCGGCCTCGAAACGGAACGACTGCCCGGCGAGGGGCTTGAAGCGCGCGCCGCCCTTCAGGCCGGCGAGGCTCGGGCCCTCGAAGAAGGGCGTGTCGCGCCCGGCCGCGTGCATCTCGCGCGCCTCGAGGTGGCGCCCGACCGGCGAGGCGGGGGCGAGCGCGACCTCCATGCCTTCGAAGAGGAGCACCTCGGCACCCCCGCGCTCGGACCAGCCTGACACGATCTGGCGCGCGGCGTCGGTGACGTCGATGTCGACGTTGGTGAAGAACGCGCCAGCCTGGCGGAGGTCGCGGACGCCGTACGCGAGCGTGTCCCACTCGTTGGTGGGGAAGGGCCCCGAGTGGTCGGGGCCGAAGAGCCGCACCTCGAGATCGCCGAGGCGCAGCGCGGCGTCGGGCGCGACGAGGCGCACGCCGAAGCCCATCTCTTCGAGCAGCCGGCGGGCCGCCCGCGACGAGCGCGACGAGAGCCAGACGGGCACCGAGCGGTCGACGCGCGCGAGCGACGCGACGCTGAAGTGGTCTTCGTGCTCGTGCGTCAGGAAGACGGCGTCGACGGGCGGCAGGGCCGTAAAATCGAACGCCCGCGGGGGCCAGAAGTGAAAGTCGAGTCGCCGGTTGCGGGGGCCGTTGCCCACCTCGTCGACCAGCAGCGGGTCGACCAGCAGCCGGGTCTGCGGCGAGGCGAGCAGCCAGCCCTGCCAGCCGAGGTACGTCGCTTCGAACATCGCCCCTCCGAGGCCTCCACGAGCATGGTCTCACAAACGCCCACGAGACGCACCGAGGCGCGTCCCGTGGGCGTTTTCCAGCCCCGCGCGCGCCGCCCGGGCCCGGGCCGGCGCGCGCGGGGCGCGTTCTCTAACTCGGTCGCGCAGACGTAGAAGCAGCTGTAGCGCCCGGCCGCGCCGGCGACGGCGAAGACGATGACGCTCTTCGGCTGCGCCACGTTGGCGCTGCCGCCGACGATCTCCTCGAGGGTCTCGTCTTGGAGCTTCTTGATGGTCTGGCGGTTGAGGGAAAACTTCTTCGGGCTCTTCGATTCGCTCATGGTGGTCCCCTCCTCAGGGGCGGTTGGGTGAAAAACAGCAATCACGATGGTTGCTGCGAGAGAGCTTGGTCGACGGTCGCCGCGGCGTAGCTGGTTGGGCGGTCGCGGCGAGGGAGCTTGGTCGATCGCTACCGCGGGGCGGCTTGCTCGATGGCCCCCGCGGGGGGCTCGCCCGGCGGGCCGCGGCGGGCGGGCCCGGTCAGGGCCGGGGCCGGCGGCCGGGGCGCTTCGGGGCGGCCGGGCGGGCGCGGGCGGCCGCCGCGCCGGGGCCCGGGGCCTCGAGCGCGAGGACGCCGCGGGTGAACAGGGATTGCAATCGGTCGAGCCGCGCGCCCTCGAAGTGAACCTCGCCGGCGCGGCGCTCGAGGACGTCGTGCACGATCTCGAGATCGCGCCCGTCGAGGCGCAGGCTCACGTAATCGGAGACGACGCGCCCGCCCTCGGGGTCGAAGGCGCGCACGGCGGGGTTGAGCGCCACGCGCAGGGCGTCGAAGGCGGGCGGCTCGGGCGCGTCGCCGGCGAGGGCGCGGCCGAGGCTGTCGGCGAGGCTCGCGGCGAAGGCCGCGCGGGTGTAGGTGCGCTCGATGTACGCGCGGCCCAGGCGGCAGGCGGCGCGCGGCCCCTCGGGGCGCGCGAGGCCCTCGACGATGCGCCGCGCGACGGGGGCGTAGGCGCCCGGGCCGCCGAAGGCCATGTCGGGGCTCTCGGCGGCGTCGATGCCGTGGCCGGCCGGCAGGCTGCGGCGGTTGTTGCCGATGCCGTTGGTGTAGACCGGGCAGCCGTGGAAGACCGACTCGAGAACGTAAAACCCAAAGTACTCGGGGAACGTATTGTACGCAAGGCCGAACGCGCTCTTTCGAAACAAGTCGAAAAGCGCCTGCTGGCTCAGCGCGGGCGACGGAATCAAGAGATCGCCGAGGCCGCAGCCGAGCTCGGCGAGCGCCGCGCGCGCGGCGCCGACGTCGAGCGGGTAGCCGTGCGCGAGCGACTGCTCGAGCGCGGCGTAGTCGCCTTCGAACACGACGAGCCGGACGCGCCGGCCCCCGCCGCGGCCGCGCTCGAGCCGGTTCAGCTCGAGCAAGATCGAGAAGACCGCCCGCCAGTCGGCCTTGCGCGGCTGGATCGCGTGCCCCACCACGTCGCCCGCCGCGAGCGCGCGCAAGGCCGCCTCGGGCACCGCCTCGCCGCCCGCCTCGTCGGCCCCGTCGGGGCGCTCGACGCAGGGCAGCGGCGCGACCACCGCGTCGACCGCGTGGAACGCGCGCGGGTCGAGGCAGCGCCGCCGCCGCCAGTCGGGCATCGTCAAAATGGCTCGGGCGATATCGCGCACGTAGTCGGAAAGCGCCAGGTAGCGGTCGATGAGCGGGTTGGCTATCCACACGCCGGGCTCGCCCACCAGGCCGTGGAAGAGCACCAGGTTCTTGGCCGCGATCGACCGCCGGGGCGGGCGGATGGCCAGGCCGATGTCGCAGTAGATCGCCGCGTCGGCGGGCGGGGCGGCCTCGAGGCGCGAGACCCGTTCGGCGCTCGCGAAGGGCAGGAGCCGGTCGCGCCCGTGCAATCGGTAATGGTGGTGCGGATCGAGCCGCCAGCCGAGCTTCGACAGCTCTTGCTCGAGAATGAGGTTGATCGCCCCGGGCGCGCCGCCGTGCGGCGCCTCTTCGAGAAATAGTTTCATCGTGCCCGACATGGCCGCTCAACCCCTCGGGGTCGCCCTATCGCAAGTCCCGTGCCCCGCGCGGCGCGGGGCCCGGGGCGGCGAAAGGGCGCGGAAACGCAGGGGGCCGGGCCTGCGCTCTTCACATTTTCAACACGTAGGTTGCGCAGAGCGGGCAGGTTGCGCAACGTGGAAACCGACGCAACTTGGGCAGGCACGCCCGCGCGGCGCCGGCATGCGCGCGCATTTGCGGCGTCGCCGGGCTCCCCCCCGGGCGCCCGCTGCGCCCTCCGCGGTGGCACCTCGCTTGCTTGGGCTCGCCCCCATCGTCATGACCGAACCGATGAAGCGAACGATGGCGGCGGTGCGCGAGCTCGGGCAGATGATCGAGAGCCGGTGGCGCGCGCGCCGCTACGACGATCTCGCCTTCGCCGAGATCGCCCAGGTCGCCCTCGGCGAGTGCCCGCTGCACCTGCGCGCCGACCCGCGCGAGGTACTCGCGTGGGTGCTGTCCGACGAGCAGATGCCCCCGCAGCTGAGCCCCCCCGGGCCCGCGGCCTCGGCGCAGTTCGGCCAGCCGCCGGTCACGGCCTTCTCGACCCGGCGCTTCGTCATCGACTTTCTCTTCTGGCGCGACGGCACGACGGCCATCCACGATCACGCGTTCGACGGCGCGTTCCAGGTGGTGTGTGGCTCGAGCGTGCACGGCGAGTGGGCCTTCACGGCCGAAGAGCGGGTCAACGAGCTCGTGTCGTTCGGCTCGCTCGCGCCGAAGCGCCTCGAGCTCCTCGGCGTCGGCGACACCCGCCCGATCCGGCGCGGCGCCGGGTTCGTCCATTCGTTGTTTCACATGGACCACCCCTCGGTGAGCGCGGTCGTGCGCACGTGCACGCTCGCCGACGTGCTGCAGCAGCAGTACCTGCCGCCCGGCCTCTCGCTGACGAGCTTCAACCAGGACTGGCGCCGGGCCCTGCGCCTCGAGTCGCTGCGGGCGCTACGCGACTTCGACCGCAAGGGCTTCGAGGCCGCGCTGCGCGAAGAGGCCCGGCGGCAGGAGCCCGCGGGGCTCTTCGAGCTGCTCCGCCGCCTGCCCGAGGAGACCGGGCTGATCGTCGAGGCGGCGCGCCCCGCCCTCGGCGGGCGCGTCGACCGGCTCGTCGCCGCGCGCGACGAAGACCAGCGCCGGACCGGCATCGCCCTGCGGCGCCGGCACGTCCGGTCGCCCGAGCACCGCTTCTTCCTCGCGGCGCTGGCGAACGCGCCCGACCGCGGGCACCTGCTCGGGCTGGTGTCCGCCCGCCACCCCGAGGCGCCGCCGCTCGAGACCGTGCTGCGCTGGGTGGGCGAGCTCGCGGGCGTGCCCTCGCGGGGCGACCCCGCGCGGAACGCCCTCGGCCTGCCCGGCGAGGGCGGGTACACCGAGGTCTTGCGGTACGCGCTCGAGGGCCTGTCGCTGCCCGAGATCGAGGCGCGCGTCGCGGACGAGTTCGAGGTCGAAGACCCGGCCGAGCAGCGCGAGGCGCTCGCGGCGATGTACCGCTTCGTGCGCGACGACTCGATCTTCAAGACCGTCGTCGCGCCCTGAGGCCCCGCGCGGCCGGGCCCTTCGGCGGGGGGCCGGGGGCCCGGGCGCGCGGGCGGGTCAGGCGCGCGAGCGGGCCTCGAAGTAGGCGTCGCTGACGCTGTAGATGACGAGGTCGCGCGCCTCGGCGTTGCGGCCGACCCAGGTGAGCCGCTCGGCGCCGCCGGGCGGCGGGCCGCCGGCGAGGCCGGCCGCGGCGGCGATGGCCGAGAGGGCGAGGCCGATGTCGCCGAGGGCGAGCAGGGCGGAGCGGTTGCCCCAGGCGTTCGACGCGGTCTGCAGCGTGCTCGCGCGGTTGCCGAGCGAGGAGATGACCTCGAGGGCGAGCACGGAGGCGTCGTTGCTGAGGGCGTCGGGCATCGAGCGCTGGATGCGCGCGCGGTAGTCTTGCAGCTTGTTCGGGTCGACGCCCTGGGGCTGCCAGTGCGGGGCGAGCGTCTGCAAGAACGCGGCGACGAGGGGCCAGAGCTCGATGGGGGCGGTGCGGGCGAAGGCGGCGACGTGCCCTTGCAAGATCTTGAGGGCGCGCAGGAGCAGGAAGGGGCGGGCCTTCTGGTGCTGCTCGCCGAGCAGCGAGGGCCCGAGCACGAGCGTCGGGGGGTTGGACGCGGCGGGCAGGCAGACGGCGCCGAGGCTCGGGGCGACGTAGACGTGGGGCGGGGCGAGGCCGAAGGCGTCGGCGTACTCGTAGACCTCGTTGGGCGAGGCCTCGGCCTCGGGGGGCAGGGGCGAGGCGCGCATGCCGCGCAGGTCGAGGGCGGTGGCGCCGTCGAGCGCGTCGCCCGCCTGGCGCAGCAGGTTGCGGAAGGCGGGGGTGAAGAGCTCGGGGGCGAGCAGGTCGTCGAGGTCGGCGGAGAAGGCGCCGTCGCGGCCCTCGAGCTCGGAGGGCCGGCCCTCGAGCGCGGCGAGGGTGGCGGCGGCGACGCGGGCGGCGTCGGGGCGGCCGCGCAGCTCGAAGACGGTGGTGAGGTTGGCGAAGAAGTGCAGGTCGAAGCGGCCCGTGGTCAGGGCGCGCCGGGCGTCGGCGGCGGTGCGGTCGAGCAGCACGTTGGCGGCGGGCGCGGCGCCGCGCCGCAGGTGGAACTCGGCGAGCGCGCGCAGGGCGTGCGGGTCTTGCGGCGCCTCTTTGCGCAGGGCATCGAGGGTGGTCTCGGCCTTGCGGGCGTCGCCGCCCTCTTCGTGGAGGCGGGCGAGCTCGACGACCCGGCGCCGGCGCAGGGCGGCGTCGTCGCCGGCGGCGGCGACGAGGGCCTGCTGCTCGTTCAGGGCGCGGGCGAGGTCGCCGGCGGCGAAGAAGATGGCGACGAGGCGCTCGCGCGCGCCCTCGTCGTTCGGGGCGCGGCGCAGGACCTCGTTGTAGGCGGACTCGGCGCGCTCGGGGTCGGGGCGCTCGTCTTCGTAGAGGCGGCCGAGGCGGCGGTAGAGCTCGACCTGGGCGTCGGGCTCGGGCGTCAGGCGCACGAGCTGCAGGAGCGCGCGCTCGACGCCGTCCCAGTCGCCCTCACGGGCCGAGACGTCGGCGAAGGCGCGCAGGGCGTCGACGTGGTCGGGGTTCTGTTCGAGGGCGGACGAGAGGGCGAGCTTGGCGGCGGTGACGTCGCCGACCTCGGCGAGGGCGCGCCCGCGCTCGACCTCGAGGCGGGCGCGCTCGGCCGGGTCGGTGACGCCCTGCAGGCGCCGCTCGAGCAGGAGCGCGAGCTTCGAGCGCTCGCCGGTCTCGACGTAGAGGGCCTGCAGGCGGGCGAGGGCGCCCTCGAGGTTCGGGTCGCACTCGACGGCCGACTCGAGGGCGGCCGAGCCGCGCTCGCGGTCGCCGACGTGCTCGAGCCAGAGCGAGGCGGCGTGGTGGTAGAAGCGGGCCTGGTGGGCGCGCACGCGGCTCGAGGCGGCCGCTTCTTCGAGGGCCAAGGCGGCGCGGTCGAAGGCGCCGGCCTGCCCGAGCAGCTCGACCTGCAAGAGGTGCGCGGGGGCGTACTCGGGCACGCGGTCGAGCACCTCGGCGACCAGCTCGAGCGCCTCGTCGCGGCGGCCGGTGGCGGCGGCGGCCTCGGCGGCGCGGAAGAAGAGGGCGGCCTGCTCGACCGGCTGGTCGGTCTCGTAGCCGAGCGCGCGCGAGGCGCGGAAGAGCGCGGCGTGGTCGCCGCGGGCGCGGGCGTGGGCGAGCGTCTGGCGCAGGGCCCAGAGGTTCGACTCGCTCGCCGCGGCGGCGCGCTCGACCAGGGCGTGGGTGGCCTCCCAGGGCTGCGAGCGCAGGCGCAGCCGCGCGGCCGAGCGCGCGTGCGCGGCCGCCTCGGCGCCCTCGGCGTGCTTGGCGACGTCGGCGAAGAGCGGCTCGAGATCGTCTTCGCGGCCGCCGGCGATGAGCGCCTGCTCGAGGTGGCGCAGGCTGGGCAGCGAGGAGGGGGCGATCTCGAGGATGGACCGATGCCAGAGCAGGCTGCCGGCGGGGTCCTTGCGGGGGCCGGCGTCGAGCGCGGCGAGCTTCTCGTAGATCTCACACTCGTCGGCGGGGTCCTCGGCGCGGCGCGCGGCCTCCATGAGCTCTTCGCGCACGCGCGCGGCGCCGGGGCCGAGGGCGTCGAGGCGCTCCTTGGCGACGCGGGCGAGGGGCGTCGGGCCCGCCTCGACGGCGCGGGCGGCGTAGCGCGCGGCGCGGTCGGCCTCGCCCTGCTGCTCGAAGGCCCAGGCGGCGAGAAGCGAGAAGCGGGCGCGGGCGGCCCCCTCGGCGGCGTCGGCGCGCGCGGCGAGCCAGGCGGGCCGGTCGTCGCGGGGCTCGGGCGAGAGCCGGTCGCAGAGCTCGCGCAGCGCGACGTCCTCGGGGCGGGCGACGCAGGCCTGGTCGAGCAGCGAGGCGGCGAGCGCCTCGTCTTCGCCGGCGACGAGCAGCGCCTCGCGCACGAGCTCGTGCGCGGTCTCGACGAGGTCGTCGCTGGCGTCGCGGCGCCTTCGCACCCAGCGCAGCACGGCGTCGAGGTCGCCCGCGGCGCGGCCGAGGCGGCTGCCGAGCGCGGAGGCGAAGGGCAGCTCGGGGGCGAGCTCGCCCGCGCGCTCGAGCAGCTCTTGGACGTTCTCGCCCCGCTCGGCGCGCCGCAGCGCCGCCTCGATGAGCCAGAGCGCGCTGCGCAGCGGCGACGAGTCGCCGGCGCCCTCGGCGAGCGCCTCGAGCGCGGCGGGGGCCTCTTCGCCGTCGTGGGCGATGCAGACGCGGGCGGCCGGCTCGCTCGTCGGGTCGAGCTCGAGCGCGCGGCGCGCCTCGTCGAGGGCGTGCTCGGGGGCGCCGCCGAGCTCGTAGACGAGCGCGGCGGCGAGGGCGCGGTCGCGCTCGTCGGCGAGCGAGGCGTCGGGGCCCTGCGGCCAGGCGGCGAGCGCGGCGGCGAGGTCGCCGGCCGCGCCCGCCTCGGCGTGCGCCTCGAGCTCGAGGGCGCGCACGACGGCGCCCTCGGCGTTGGCGGCGGCGACGTCCAGCATGCGCGACTCGAGGTCGGCCTCGTCGTGGGTGAGGGCGCGGCCGAGGGCGGCGAGCGCGCGCGTGGCCGGGTCGCCGACGGCGGTCGGGGCGCGGACGCCCGCGGCGAGCGACTCGACGGCGGCGGCGAGCGGGGCGCACTCGGGCGCGGCCGAGAGCTCGGCCAGGGCGGCGACCAGCGCGTCGGCCGGCGCCGCGGTGAGGGCCCCGAAGGCGACCTGTTCGGCGTCGCTGAAGGTGCGCCCGACGGTGACGATGGCCCGCGCGCCCTCGACGTCGCCGAGCTCGAGCTTGGCGTCGGCGAGCGCGCGCGAGGCGAGCACGGGGTGGGGGCCGTTCTGCAGGGTCTCGAGGGGCTCGAGCGCCTTCGGGCGCGCCTCGCGCTCGCACGCGGCGAGGGCGGCGGCGAGCCAGAGCGCGCCCTCGCCGATGGTGCGCAGCTGCTGCAGCGCGGTGAGCGCGTCGGCGGCGGCGCCGACCTGCCCCTCGGCCCAGGCGGCGCGCAGGCGCGGCAGGGCCTCGTAGGGCGAGCGCGGCGCCTGCTCGAAGGCGCCGCGCATGGCCGCGAGCGAGGCCGAGGCGTGCACGAGCGGCGCGAGGGCCACCGACTCGGCCCAGCGGTGGCGCGAGGCGGCGGGGCCGGGCTCGCCGAGCGCGGGGGCGGCCTTGGCGATGTGGGGGCGGGGGTCGGGCGGGTGCGCGCGGGCGGCCAGCTCGAGCCGCTTGGACGCGCCGTCGCGGTCGCCGAGCGCGCGGCAGATCTCGGCGCCGACGAAGGCCGCGTGGGCGCGGGCCTGGGGCGAGGGGGCGACGCGGGTCTCGGCGTCGAGCCCCGCGAGCATGGCGGCGGTGTCGCCGCGCCGCGCGGCCCCCGCGCGCGCCTGCCGGTGCGCGAAGGGCAGCTGCGGGGCGAGCTCGACGGCCTCGGCGGCGGCCGCGTCGGCCTCGTCTTCGTTGCCGGCCATGGCCCAGAGCTCGCTCACGGTGAGCAAGAGCCCCGCGCGCGCGGCCCGGTCGCCGCGCCGCCGCGCCTCGTCGGCGAGCCAGGCGGCCCGCTCGCGCCAGAGCTCGGCCGCGCCCGACTCGTCGAGGAACGCGGACGCCGGCCGCTCGTCGGGCCAGAACGCCTCGCCGGGCGGGGGCCGGGGGGGCGCCGAGCCCATCGGGCGGGCCAAGGCCTCGGGCCGCGTGGTCGGCCGCCGCTCGCCCTCGGCGCTCTCGGGCGGCAGCGACACCGAGACGTCGTAGGACGGCTCGACGCTGTCGCCGCGCGAGCGCGTGGGCGCGTCGGCGAAGGGGGCTTTGTAGACGGCGTTCAGGCTCGCGCGCAGCGCCGACTCTTCGCGCAGATCGAGCACGTCGGTCGCGTCGTCGGGCGAGTAGTCGCGCTGCGCGGGGGCGTAGAGCTGGGGCCCCTGGCCGTAGGGGCGATCTTCGCCCGGGCGCGGCGGGCCCCCGGGCGCGGCGCCGGGCTGGGCCCCGCGCGCCCGCGGCAGGCGCGTGCTGACCGGGGTCGGCACCGCCGGCGGCCGCGGCAGCGCGGGCTCGGGCGCCTCGTCGAAGGGGCTCGAGGGCTCGAACGCGCGCGGCGCCGGGGGCCGGGTCGCGCCCGGATCGTTGGCCGAGCGGCCGGCGGCCGGGCGGGGGGGCGGCAGCGGGGGCCGGCGCTGGGGCAAGAACTCGCGCGCCGAGGTGACGACCGAGCGGTCGTCGTCGGCCGACGAGCGGGCGCTCTTCGCCGACGCGCCCGGGTCGGCGGGCGGGAAGAAGGGCTGCTGCGTCGGCCGCGAGGGCTCGGCCATCGCGTCGCGGGTCGAGTTGAGCAGCTCGCGCGGCACCTCGCCGACCACGGTGCGCTCGTCTTCGTCTTCGTAGCTCTCGAAGAGCACCGGGCCCCGCGGCGGGTGCAGGCTGGGCAGGGGCGGCGGCGTCGTCTTGGCCGTGCCGGGCGGCGTCGGGACGCCGGGGCCCGGGGGCGAGGCCTGGGGCACGGGCGGGGTGGGCGCGGCGGGCACGCCGGGCCCGGGGCCCTCGACCCCCTCGAGCAGGCTGTCCCAATCGGCGAGGGCGAGATCGGGCGGGAGGTTTCTGGGGTCGGTCATGGCTTAGCGGACACCCATTCCGAGGCTCGTGCGGAGCTGGAGGTAGCCGGGGGACAGGACGAAGCGCAGGAGCCGCTCGGCGCGCGGCTGTCGCGCGGCCTGGGCGAGGCGGTCGCGCGGGGCCTGGAAGACGTCGGCGAGCACGACGGACACGTCGCCCGAGGCGACGGCGGCCATGCGGTCGAGGCTGCGCTGGGCCGACTCGGCCCAGACGCGCACGTCGGGCCGGGTGCGGGCGATCTCGGTGCAGACGAAGGGCAGGAGCTTCTTCGCCTTGCGCGAGAGCACGCGCCCGAGCTGCTTCTGCACGTCGCCGAGGATGGCGAAGGGCGGCGCCTCGACGTGCACGTCGGCGAGCTGGCAGGCGGCGACGGCGATGGCGGCGACGGTGACGTCGTCGCGCGTGCGCACGATGGTGGTGCCGCGGCGCAGGGCGAAGAGCTCGCGGGCGACGGCCTGGCGGGCGAAGGGCGCGAGCGGGCTGGTCACGCTCGGGCCGACCACGATCGCGGGGACCTCGCCCGCGACGCCCTGCACCCCGTAGGGGTCACGGCCGCCGATGTAGAGCTCGAACTCGACGAGCCCGAGCGCGCCCGCCCAGGCCGCGATCTCGTTGCGCAAGGGCAGGCCGCTCCGCGGGTCGATGCGCTCTTTCTTGCCGACCCCGAGCGCGTCGCGCGAGGGGCCGAGGGCGGCGCCGATGTCGGGGCCGAGCAGCTGAAAGAGGCTGACGAGCGGCCCCGAGTCGAAGGGGTCGCTGATGGCGGCGAGCATGCCGTCGGAGATCTGGATCTGCGGCGAGCGCGCCGCCCGCTGGTCGAGCGCGGCGAGGTCGCCCGCGACGCGCGCCTCGTCTTCGCCGAGCGCGACGAGGGCGCCGAGGCACGCCTGCAGGAGCGACAGGTCGTCGCCCGCGCGCGCCACGCGCGCCAGCAGGCCGACCAGGTCGCGCTCGAGCGCGGTGTGCGAGACGAGCTCGAGCAGCGCCCGCTTGCCCTCGTCGAGCAGGCGGGCCCGGTGCCCGGGTTCGAGGTCGAGGCGGGCGACGAGGTCGAGCGCCTCGCCGTCGCCGGGCAGCTCGCGCAGCAGGCACTCGGCCGCCTTGAGGGCGCGCGAGGGCGAGCCGACCCGGTCGCGCCAGAGCGCGAGGGCCGAGCGCGCGGCGGCGACGCGCCCCGGGGGCGCGTCGCGCTGCTCCATCAGGTCTTCGAACATCGTCGCCGCTTCTTGCCACGCCCCCGTCTTGGCCGCGAGCGCCGCGAGCTTCTCGCGGATGGCGAGCGTCGCGAGCCCCGCGTCGCGCAAGCCGAGCAGGCTCTCGAGCGCCCGGTCGGGCCGCTCGAGCCGCTTCTCGAAGAGGTCGGCGGCGGCGACGGCGCTCATCAGCCGCTGCTTGGCCGGCGCCTCGTCGAGCGTCGCCAGGCGCGCGAAGGCCTCGGCCGCCTCGCCGTACTCGCCGCGCTTGAGCTGCATCTCGCCCGAGAGCGCCAGCGCGCCGACGTGGTCGGGCTCGAGCAGCGTGACGTTGGTGAGCGCGTCGATGGCGCCCGCCTGGTCGCCCTTCTTGCGCAGGACGCGGGCGCGCTCCCAGTAGAGCTTGACGATCTCGCCCGAGTCCTCGGCCACCTCGAGCCTGCGCGCGATGAGCTCGAGCAGCGCGTCGTCCTCGCCCCGCTCGCGCACGCGCCGGAAGAGCCGGTCGAAGGCGGCCGGGCGCCGCGGGTCGCGCGCGAAGGCCTCGGCGAGCGCCCGCTCGCCCTCCGCTTCGTTGCCGACCACGTCGAGGAAGACGAAGGCCGCTTGCTCCCAGAAGGCGGCGGCGCGCCCGTCGTCGAGGCAGAGCGCGCCGAGGCGCGCGGCGGCGTGGGCGGCGAGCGGCGCGTCGGCGGCGGCGCGCGCGGCCGAGCGCAGGCCCTCCCAGCTCGCCAGGTCGTCGGGGCGCGCCTCGACCAGGCGGCGGAAGGCGTCGAGCGCCTCGCGCGCGTCGCCCCGCGCCAGGTCCGACCAGCCCGCGAGCGCGAGCGCGTCGAAGGCCGCCGCGTCGCCGAGCGCGTCGCCGAGCCCGCGCAGCGCCGACGCCCGGCGCCGCGGGTCGCAGCCGGCCGGGGCCGCCTCGAGGTTGAAGAGCTGGGCGACCGGCTCGGCCACGGGCACCGGGTCGGGCAGCCGCCCGGGCTCGTCGAGCCAGGCGAGGAGCGAGGCGGTCGACTCTTCGGCCGCGCGCAGCGACCCCTCGAGGCAGGACGCGAGCAGCCGGTGCGCCTGCGCCTCGGTCGCCCGGTCGCCGGCGCGCACCGCGGCGGCCAGCCACTCGAGGCCCGACATCAGGTTCGGGTCGGCCGCGGCCCACTCGCCCGCGTAGCGCAGGTACTCGTCGGCGTCGCCGTCGAGGTCGCGCGCGATGCGCACCCGCTCCTGGCTGGCGAGCGCGACGCCGACGCGCCCCATCTTCTCGAGCGCCCCGAGCGCCACGGCGACGGCGTTGCGGTCGACGAAGGCCGGCGCCCAGGCGAGCCGCCCGAGCGCGGCGGCGGCCGCCAGGTCGCTCGTGCCCCGCTCCTCGACGAGCGCGAGCGCCTCGAGCGCCTCGCCCTGGTCGCCGCCGGGCAGGCTCTCGAGCGCGAAGCGCTGCAGCGCCGCGAGCGTCGGGTCCTCGCCCCCCTCGGCCGCGAGCTTGAGCAGCTGCCGCCGCCCGGCCGGCGAGTCGGGGTCGGACAGGCGCAGCGCCCAGCGCACGAGCGGCGTCGCCGACTCGGCCGAGCCCGCGCGCGCCGCGGCGAAGGGCTCGAGCGCCGCGGCCTTGTCGCCCGCCGCCCAGAGCAAGAGGCCCGCCTCGAGGTGCAGCGCCGTGCCGAACTCGCGGTCCTCGAGCGACGAGGCGAGCTGGTGCAGCACCCGGGCCGCCTCGCGCGGCCGCCCGCCCTGGCGCGAGAGCTCGGCCAGGTACGTCGCCGCCACCACGTCGGACGGATCGTTGTCGACGAGCGCGCGCAGCCGCTCGAGCGCGCCCTCGAGGTCGCCCGCGCCCCGCGCGCGCCGCGCCGCCGCGACCGCCAGGGCCCGGCCGAACGCGGGGTCTTGCTCGACCCGCGCGAGCTCGTCGAGCGGCCCCGCCGGCAGCCGCCGGACGCCCTCGCCGCGCCCGAGGTCGGTCGCGTAGGCCGAGAGCACGTAGGGCAGCCAGAGCCCGTGCCCCGAGCCCGCGAGGCCCTCCCAGGCCTTGTGCGCCCCCTCGACGTCGCCGCGCAAAAGGCGCACCCGCCCGAGCTCGAACCAGAGCCCCGCCGCCTCGTCGGCGCCCGGGCCCGACGAGAGCAGCCGCCGCGTCGACTCTTCGTACCAGCCCGCGTCGGCCCGCAGGGCCGCGAGCGTGCGCGCGACGCGCGCGAGCGCCGCCGGGTCGATGCCGAGGGCCGCCGCCTGCGAGAGCGCCGCGCGCGCCCCCGTCGGGTCGGCCGCGCCGACCGCCCACTCCCACGCGGCGCGCAGGTACGCGTTGCCCTTCGCCCGGTCGGTGCGGAACGCCTCGGTCAGCGCCTCGAGCGACGAGGCGAGCGCCGCCGCCTCCTCGGGGCCGCCGAGCGTGGTCAGCAGGTCGAGGTGCAGCGCCCGCGCCGGGATGCTGCCCGCGTCGGCCTCGAGCGCCGAGCCGAGCGCCACCACCGCCCCCTGCCGGTCGCCCCGCTCGCCCGCCTCCTCGCTCAGCCGCAGCCAGAGCGAGGCCGCCTCGGGGCCCGAGACGCCCCGGGCGATGAGCTCGCGCGCCAGCCGGTAGGCCGTGGCGCTGTCGCCCAGCCGGTCGGCCACGTAGAGCCGCGCCGCCCCGAGCGCCGTCTCGTCGCCCGCCGCCGCGAGCGCCCGGTCGAGAAACTGCGCCGACCGCTCGGCGTCGCCCGCCGCCCATGCCGCCGACGCGGCCCGCACCAGCACGTCGGCCAGCGGCGCCCCCGCGCGCATGGCGCGCGGCACCCCCGCCGCCTGGCCCTCGGCCTCGTCCTCGAGCGCCCGCTCGATGAGCTCGGCCTGCGCCGCCAGCGCCTCCGAGAGCTGCCCCGGCTCGCGCCGCCGCCGGGCCAGCTCGCCGAGCGCCACCAGCGCCCGGTAGCGCGCCCCGCCCTCGAGCCCCGCCGAGCTCGCCAGCGTCGCCGCCGCCCGCTCGATCTCGCCCGCGGACGCCTCGAGCTCGGCCATGTCGATGAGCAAGAGCGCCCGCCAGGCCGAGGGCTCGGCCTGCGCCGCCCGCTCGCTCAGCGCCCGGCGCCTGAGCTCGGCGTCGCCCGTGCGCCCCGCCAGCACCTCGAGCTCGAGCCAGGCCGACACGTCGTCGGGCTGCTCTTCGACCGCCCGCTCCAGCGCCGCCCGCGCCCCCGCGTCGTCCTGCTGCTCGAGCAGGTACGCCGCCCGCTCGACCAGCGCCCGCGACAGCTCGTGCGGCGAGCGCGCCGCCTTCACCAGCGTCTCGAGCAGCCGCCCCAGGTTCTTGAGCGAGCGCCGCCGGTGCAAGAGGGCCACCAGCCCCTCGAGCGGCTCGCGGAAGTCAGGCAGCTTGTGAAAGGAGGCCAGGTACTCGCGCGCCGCCCCCGCGTCGTCGCCCCCCCGCTCGAGCAGGGTGCCGAGCTCGTAAAGCAGCACCGCCTGCAGATCGGCCGCCGAGGCGGACTCGAGCTCGGCCCGCAAATAGTCGTGGAGCGTCGAGGGCGACTCGAGCACCTCCGAGGCGAGGTTCGTCAAAGGTGCCACCGTAGGCGGGTTCTCGGGCAGGGCAGTCGATGTGGTCATACGTCCCACCGGTCGCGGATCCGCGTCCACGCCAGATGCCCGCCCATGCTATCTGCAACGAAAGGTCCAGGCCAAGCTCGGTCCCTCGGCGCGCCCCCGGCTTTCCCCGGGGCCGCCGGAGGGTCAAGGGCTCTGGCCGCTTTTTTTCGCACCAATGCGTGACCAGCGCGCCCTCGCCCCCCAAGACATAACCCTTCACACCGACCCCTCCCTCTTGCCCGACGAGCCGGCCGAGGTGGGCAACCGCTTCGAGCTGCTCGACGGGCGGGCGCGGGCGGCGCTCGCGCTGGGCCTGAACACGGCCGAGCCGTCCGTGCACGTCTACGTGGCCGCCGACCCCGAACTTGGCCTCGATCACGAGCTCGTGCGGGTGGTCGAGCGGGTCGCCCAGGGCCTGCCCGCCCCTGACGATCTCGTTTACGTCCAGCCGCCGGGCCCGGGGCGAGATCCGGCCCCGCTGGTTCTGCCTCCCGGCCGCGGCCGCGAGCTCGCCCAGGCGGTCGACGGGCTCTTCGACGCGCTCAAGGGCCGGCTCGGCGGGCTCGGGCGCGACGAGGGGCTGCGCGAGCGCGAGCGCGCCCTGGCCAAAGACTTCGCCCGCCGCTCGCGCGAGGCGATGAGCGCGCTCGAGCAGCGCGCGCGCGAGGCGGGCTTCGGGGTGCGCGCGGCGCAAGGGGGCGTGGTGCAGACCTTCCCCATGTTGCACGGCAAGCCCGTGTCGCCCGAGCAGTTCCAGGCGCTCGACGAGCGCACGCGGCAGCGGCTCGGCGAGGCCGAAGACGAGCTGTCGGCGGCGGTCGACGCGACCGGCGAGCGGATGCGCGCGCTCAACGAAGAGATCGAGGGGGCGCGCGAGCGGGCGCGCGAGGCGGCCGCCGAGGCGATCGCGCGCGAAGAGGCCGCCCGGGCGCGCGAGCCCTTCGCCGACCTGCCCGAGGTGCTCGCGTACCTCGACGCCGTCGCGGCCGAGGCCTTCCGGAACTGGCGCTCGTTCGACGACGAGGCGCACCCCGAGGCGCGCGAGCGGCTGCCGCGGCCCGCGGTCAACGTGCTCGTCGGGCGCGAGGCCGACGAGGCGGGCGCGCCGGTCGTCTACGAGCCCGACCCGAGCTCCGCGCGCCTCTTCGGCTACGCCGACCGGCGCGCCGTGCAGGGCGCGCTCGTCTCCGACGTCGGCTCGCTGCGCCCGGGCTCGCTCGCCCGCGCCTCGGGGGGCTTTCTGGTCGTGCGCGCGAGCGACCTGCTCTCGGACGGCGCCGCCTGGGAGCGGCTCAAGCGCGCCTTGCGCCTCGGCGAGGCGCCCTTCGACGAGGGGCCGCAGGGGCCCTTCAGCGCGGGCCTGCACCCCCTGCCCGCGCCGGTCGCGCCGCGCCTCGTCGTGCTCGGCTCCGACGAGTATTACGAGGCGCTCATCAACGACGACCCCGACTTCGCCCCGCTCTTCCGGGTCAAGGTCGAGGTCGACCCGCTCTTGCCCCGCGGCCCCGAGGCCCTGCGGGGCCTCGACGGCCTCTTGATGGCCCTCGCCCGCGAGCGCGGCTGGCCGCCCTTCGAGCGCGAGGCGCGCGCGCGCCTGCTCGACCTCGCGACCCGCGTCGCCGGCGACCGCGAGCGGGTGAGCCTCTTGCTCACCCCGCTCGAAGACGCCGCGGCCTTCGCCGCCGAGGCCGCGCGCGCGGCGGGCCGGGCCGCGGTCTCGGCCGCCGACGTCGACGCCGCCTGGCGCGACCGCTACGACCGCGCCTCGGCCGCGGCGCGCAACGTGCGCGAGCAGATCTTGCGCGGCGAGCTCCTGCTCGAGACGGAGGGCCGCCGCGTCGGCGTCGTCAACGGCCTCGCCGTCGTCGGCGTCGGCGACGTCTCGTACGGCCAGCCCATGCGCATCACCGCCGTCGTCGCGCTCGGCAACGAGGGCGTCATCGACGTCGAGCGCGAGGCGCACCTCGGCGGCTCGGTGCACACCAAGGGCGTCGCCATCCTGCGGGGGCTGCTCTCGCTGCTCTTCGGCCAGGAGCGCCCGCTCAGCCTGCGCGCTCAGATCACCTTCGAGCAGAGCTACGGCGAGGTCGACGGCGACAGCGCCAGCTCGAGCGAGCTCTTCGCCATCCTGAGCGCGCTCGCCGACCTCGGCATCGACCAGGGTGTCGCCGTCTCCGGCTCGGTCAACCAGCTCGGCGAGATGCAGCCCATCGGCGGCGTGTGCGCCAAGGTCGAGGCCTTCTACGACCTCTGCTCGGCCCGCGGCCTGACCGGCGCGCAGGGCGTGCTCCTGCCCGCCGCCAATGCCCGGCACCTCGTCCTGCGCGACGACGTCGCGCTCGCCGTCGCCGAGGGGCGCTTCCACCTTTATGGCGTGCGCGACGTCTGGGAGGGCATCGAAATCCTCTCGGGGTTGCCCGCCGGGCGCCGCGACGAGCACGGGCGCCTGCCCGCCGACAGCGTCTTCGGCCGCGTCGAGCGCCGCCTCATCGAGCTCGCCGAGCGCCTGCGCCAGGCCGAGGGCGGCTTGCACGACCACCGCCCCCCCGCGCTCGGCGGCGACGGCGAGTCCGAGGCCCCCACGCTGCACCAGGAGGGCGGCACCTACCGCCCGGCCCCCGGGCGCCCCGCCCCGCCCCCGCGCCCTGCCCTGCCCCTGCGCCCGGCCCCGCCCCCGCGCCCCGTCCCGCCTCTGCGCCCGGCCACGACCTCGCACGCCGGGCCGCCCTCGCACGCCGGGCCGCCCCCGCGCCCCGCCCTGCCCTTGAGCCCCGCGCTGGCTCTCGGCGCCTCCTCGCGCGACCCCCTCGGCGGCGCTGACGCGAGACACGGCGCGTCAAAATTCGACCTGCGACGGCCGCGCTTGGGCAGACGGAAGGGGCGAGCCTGAGATCGATAGGGTAACCTTCAGCGCGGCGCGCTCACGGCGCCCGGGGCGCTTTGCGCCGGGCGGGGGGCGCCTTGCACCGCATCGAGGTAGCCATGGCGTGGCTCGTTGGTCTCTCGGTTCCGCCCCGAAGGTGTGCCTCGCGCGCCCGCTTCGGGCTCGCGCTCGGCGCCCTCGCGCTCGCCGCCTGCTCCGCCGACGTGAGCGCGCCCCCGCCGGGGGTCGACGCCGCGGGCGGGGGCGGCGGGCCGAGCGGGCCGCTCGGCACGGCGGGCAACGCCGGCCGGCACGAGGGCGCGCCCCTCGTCGCCTTCTCGTCGCCCGCCGATGGCAGCACGCTCGCCGAGAGCCGCGTGCTCTTGCGGGGCAGCGCCCAGGGCGATCCGGCCGTGGCGAGCGTGTTCGTCAAGGTCGGCCCGAACGTGGCCGTCGCCGCCGCGAGCGCCGACGGCTTCCGCACCTGGTCGCTCGACGCCGCGGTGCCGGTCGGCGCCTTCGAGGTGAGCGCCACGGCCTACGACGTGCGGGGCCGGCCCTCCGAGCGGCCCGCCCGCCTCTCGCTCGACCGCCCGAGCGGCGCGCCCGACGGCGCCGCGCCGAGCGTGCTCATCGACTCGCCGGCCGACGGCTCGACCCCCGCCCAGGCGCTCGCGCTCGTGCGCGGGCGCGCCGCCGACGACCGGGCCGTCGTCCGCATGGAGGCGTCGCGCGACGGCGAGCCGCTCGCCGGGCGCGAGGTCGAGACCGACGACTTCTTCGGCACCTGGTCGCTGCTCGTGCCGCTCGTGCCGGGGCAGTCGAGCGAGATCGTCGTCGCCGCCTTCGACGCCGGCGGGCGCCGGGGCGAGGCCAAGCTCCGGCTCGTCGGCCCCTCGACGCCCGACGCCGACGCGCCGGCGCTCGCGCTGACCAGCCCCGCCGCGGGCGAGCCGGTCTCGGCCGAGTCGGTCGCGGTCGCCGGCACCGCCTTCGACGACGACGGGGTCGCCGAGGTCAAGGTGCGCGTCGGCGTGCCCCAGGGCGCGCCGGGCGCGATCGCGTGGGGGCCCTACGTCAAGGCGTCGACGGCCGACGGCTACGCGACCTGGTCGGCCGAGCTCGCCCTGCCCCCGGGGCAGGCCGTCGTGCAGGCGCGCGCGGCCGACGTGAACGGCCTCGCCAGCGTGGCCGAGCGCGCGCTGACGAACGACTTCAAGCCCGCGTGGTCCGACGAGGTCGTGGCGCCCCTGCGCGTGCGCGACGAGCCGCGCGCAGAGCTCGACGTCGCGCTCGACAAGGCGGGCCTCAACACCATCATCAACGCCGAGCTGCAGAAGACGCTCGTGCTGCTCGAGCTCGACCCGGCGCCCCTGCTGACGAACGCGCTCGGGCAGATCAAGAACGCCTGCGGCACCGCCTGGAAGCTCGACTCGCCCAACCCGCAGCACAACTGCGCGCTCACCCCGCTCGGCCAGACCTTTCAGGGGCCCGACGGCAACTGGCAGACGAGCGCCGAGTACTCGCTCGTGCGCGTGCTGACGATGACGCCCGCGAACGCCGTGGTCGAGGGCACCTCGGTCGAGGGCCTGCAAGACATCGCCGACGGGGCCATCTTGGGCATCGAGATCGGCGGGGGCTTCAACCAGGTGCTGGCCGACACCCTCGGCATCGCGCGCACCACCGAGATCGTGGGCACGCCCGCGGTCGTCGCCGCGATGAAGTCGAAGTGGATGGCGAGCCACCCCGCGCTCTCGCCGACGGGCGGCCGCATCCCCGTCACGATGTTCGACGCGCTGAACAACCTCGCGCCGCTCGGGCCGAAGCTCGGGCCCGCGGGCGGCCACCCCGGCGTGCTCGACCCGGCGAGCCCGCCCTCGGGCACCGTGCTCACGTCCTCGTTCAAGGTCGTGCTCAAGGCCCTCTCGAACCTCCGCTGGAAAGACGGCGTCGTGCTCGGCGCGGGCAAAGAGTACATGGCGATCGTCGACGACCCCGACGGGCAGGGGGCGCCGGTCGACTTCGACTTCACGAGCCCGACCGCCTTTCAAATCGAGGGCCTCGCGTCCGCGCCCACGGTCGACTTGCGGGTGAAGGTGCAAGAGAACCCGGCCTTCGTGAACTCGTGCGTCGACCAAGAGGGCTGCAAGGGCAACCTGCCCGGCTCGCCCTTCGGCGCCGGCTCGGTCTGGGCGACGCCGCCCTGGCAGCTCGAGCACGTCGTCGGCTTCGCCGCCCGCACCCAGTACGCGAGCCGCAGCTACGCCAAGTGCCTCATCAACTTCTTGGGCTGCCAGGCCCAGATCGACGTGGGCCAGAACGGCGACCCCTTGGGGTGGACCGAGTTCGACATCATCTTCAACCTCGGCGACCCGCCCCAAGACCAATATCTCTGGGAGCTCATCAACGAGGTCGCCCAGGTCGCGCTGCACCGCTACTCGGGCATTACCGTGCCCGAGGGCACGGCCAACGTCGCCTTCACCCTGCAAGACGTGCCCGTCGGCCTGACCGCGCAGCAGATTCGCGACGCCATTCGCCCCTCGCTGCAGTCGCAGGCGGCGACGCTCGCCGACGGGGTGCTCGGCAACTACGAGCAGAACAACGGGCCGGTCGACTTCTTTTACGACCTCGGCGACGACGGCAAGCCCTACCTCTACTTCGTCGCCCCGGGCGACCCCCGCCCTTCGCCCGCCTACGGCTACGAGCGGCCCGGCTTCTACGCCGCGCCCTCGCTCGCGCCCGAGACGAAGCTGAGCCGCCTCAACGTGCCCGGCTCGGGCGACGCGGCCCACGAGAAGCTCGCGCTCGCGCCCGGCGAGGCGACGGTCTACGCCGAAGACCAGGCGGGGCAAGTCTACCGCCTGCGCCTTCTGACCGACCCCGGGCCCGCCCCGCAAGTCCGCGTCGCCGTCGCCCACCGCCTCGCGCCATGAGCCGCCGCGCCCGCTTCGTTGCCCTCGCCGTGTTCGGGCTCGCGGCCTGCTCGGGCCCCGCGCCGCGCGACTACGGCGATCCGACCGAGCTGTCGCGGCCGACCACGGTCGACGGCATCACCGCCTACGTCGTGCGGCCCGGCGCGACCGATCGGCTCGCCGAGCCCTCGGCCGAGGTCGTCGTCGTGGCCTACGTCGAGGGCGAGCCCGCGCCCTTGCGCGTGCGCGTCGGCAGCAATGAGGCGGGCGACCGCGCGGCGCGGGCCGAGGGCGAGCCGGGGCCGGGGCAGCGCTTCTCCGCGACGCTGCCGGTCTTGCACGGCGTGACGCGGGCCCGGGTGACCATCGCCGACGAGGCCGGCGGGCGGGCGCGCACGCTCGAGCTGCCCCTGCGCTACGAGGGCGAGGGCCCGGCGATCGCCTTCCGGCTCGAGTCGGCCGAGGCGCCCGCCGCGCCCTGCGACGCCTCGTCGCGCCCGCTGCCGCTCGGGCTCACCCGCGCGCCGCGCGTCTGCGCCCGCGGCCGCGTCAGCACGCGGGGCGCGGCCGCGACGGCGATCGAGCTCGGCGCCGAGGGGGCGAAGGGCCTGGGGGCGCTGCCGCGGGCCGATGGCGCCTTCGAGGCCGAGGTTACCCTCGCGCCGAACCGGGCGCAGGCGGTCGAGGCCGCCGTCGTCGACGCGGCCGGCGCACGCCGGGCCGCCTCGTTTGAGGTCGTGCACGACGACGTGCCGCCCGAAATCGAGCTCACGCAGCCGACGGGGGCGCCGCGCACCGACGCGGCCTCGGTGCGGGTCGAGGGGCGCGCGTCCGACCCGAACGGCGTCGCCTCGCTGCGGGTCGAGGCGCCCGGCGGCGGCGCCATCGACCTCGGGCCCGGGCCCTCGTTCTCGGCCGAGGTGCCGCTCTCGCCCGGGCCGAACGAGCTCGCCGTCGTCGCCGCCGACGCGGCCGGCAACGAGCGGCGCCTCGGGCTCGGCGCCGAGCGCAGCCGCGTCATCACGCTGCGGCCGCCCGCGGCGAACCGCGGCGGCACGTCGCTCCTGCTCGACCGCACGCAGATGTCGTCGCTCCTGAGCGAAGACGAGCAGAAGGCGCTCGCGCTGGTCGACGTGCCGCTCCGGCCCGCCGTGCGCGCCGCGCTCGAGCGCATCCGCGACCCCGAGAAGTTCGGCGTCGACACGAGCGGGTGGGGGCCCGACGAGCGCAACCTGCAGCGGCTGCTCACGATGAGCCCCGACGTCGCCGACGTGCGCGGCACCTCGGTCGAAGAGCTGCTCGAGCTCGCCTCGGCCGTCGGCCTGCCGCCCCCGCGCCTGCTCTCCGAGCTCTTCGCCATCGGCATCACCGAGCCCTTCGTCGGCCTCGACGCCGCCGCCGACGTGATGGCCGAGCGCCTCATCGGCTCGCACCCCGACATCGCCCGCGACGAGAGCGGCGCCCCCGCCATCGGCGTCAGCCTCTACGACGTCTTTCAAGATCTGCACACGCTCGCCGCGCGCTTCGGCCCCTCGGGCGCGCACCCGGGCTTTCTGAGCGGCACGACCGAGTCGGCCGTGCTCCTGCCGGGCTTCCGCGTCGCGCTGCCCGTGCGCTCGAACCTCACCGAGTACGAGGGCATCGACGCCTCGGCCGAGGCGAAGAGCGCCCTCTTCGTCTTGCCCGACGGCGTACCTGCGCTCGAGCTCGACTTCACGTCCGACGAGATGCAGGTCGTCGGGCTCGCCGACGAGCCCGCCATCGACCTCACCGTCGCGGTCACCGAGAACCCCGCCTTCGTCGCCGGCGGCACCTCGCAAACCGCCAACCCCGACCCCGAAAAGCCCGGCTTCGCCCGCGGCAACGGCGCCGCCTGGGGCCTGCCCCCCTGGCAGATCGAGCACCTCATCGCCGAGGTCAGCTACCAGCTCTACGCCCCGCTCTTCGCGGCGAACGGCTACCGCCAGACCCTGCGCTACGACGCGGGCTCGATCCAAGACGCCGCCGTCATCGACTGGAACAAGGGCTGGGTCACCATCACGACCGCCGCCGGCATCGGCGCCCCGCCGCACCCCCAGTTCGCCTGGGACATTTTGCTCGAGGTCTCGCAGGTGCGCCTGCACGACGGCGGCCTCGGCGAGGGCGCGGTCAAGCTCGCCATCCCGCTCGAGGGGCTGCCGATCGGGCTCGACGCGGCCGCGCTCGTCGAGCGGGTGCGCCCCGCGCTGCAGGCGCAGGCGGCCGAGCTCTCCGAGCTCATCGCCGGCCCCTCGGGGCTCGTCACGCCGCGGGCCGAGTTCTACTTCGCGCCGGACGACGCGGGCGACGGGGGCTTTCTCTTCTTCCGCGCCCCCGAAGACGCCCCGGGCGCGCCCTACCCCTACGCCTCGCCCGGCTTCTACGCCGACCCCGCCCTGACCGAGAAGATCTCGACCCTCTCGCCCCTCGCTGGCACCGCCGACGGGCGGCACGAGAAGGTCCCGGCGAGCGCCGGGCAGACCCTTTACTTCGCCGACGAGGGCGCGCGCGTCTTCGCGCTGCGCGTGCTCGGCCCCGCCGAGGGCGGCGGCGTCGACGTCAGCATCACCCCCACAGGCAAAGAGCCATGAGCCGCGCGCACCGAACGCGGGTCGCGAGCCCCGGCAGAACGCCCGAAGGACGGGGGCCCCACGGTTTGAGCCGAAGGCGAGTTTGGGGGGTCCGGAGGGCGTTCTGCCGGGGCTCGCGACCCGCGCTCGCCGCCGCCCTCCCCCTCGCGCTCGCCGCCAGCGCCGCCTGCATCGACGATCTGCCCCCCGCCGAGCCCCCGCCCTCGACGCCGCTCGAGGTCGGGCAGACGCGCCGGGTCGAGCTGCGCTACCTGCGCCTCGACGTCAGCAACTACGAGGAGGTGCTGACCCGGGCCGATATTCTCGAGCTGCCCGAGGCGACGCGGCGCAAGCTCTGGCTCTTCGACCTGCCGCTCTCGGGCGGCCCCTCGGCGCCCCGCTCGATCGAGAACGCCTTCACGCTCATCAAGGGGCTCGATCCGGCGACGCTCTCGCCCCCCTCGCGCAACCTGCAGCGCCTGCTCTCGATGACGCCCGAGACGGCCGACCTCGAGGGCACCTCGCTCGCCGAGCTCATCGACCTCGCGCCGCTCGTCGGCATCTCGCCGGCGCAGGTGCTCTCCGACCTGATGGGCGTGCGCAGCGACGAGCCGATCTTGTCGACCGAGGTGCTGGCCGAGGCGACGCTGCGCCACGTCATCGGCTCGCACCCGAACGCGCGCCTGCGCCCCGGCCCCGTCACCGCCGAGCGCCCCGACGGGCTCTACCCCGTCACCCCCGGCTCGCTGCCCATCACGCTCGCCGACGCGGCCGCGAACTTCGCCACGCTCGCGACGACCTTCGGGCCCTACGACCAGGGCGGGCTCTACCACCCGGGCTTCGTGACCGGCGAGGTGAGCGCGAACGTCCTGTCGGACGACTTCAAGATCACCATTCGCATCAACCTGAACGCGCTGCCCTACAAGGGCGTCGACCTGAGGCTCGGCGCCCCGGCGAGCGTCAACCCGGTCGCGAGCCAGATCGCGCGCCTCTTCGACTTCGACGACCCGGGCTGGCTGCGGGTCGAGGGCCTGGGCGAGGAGGCGCCGAGCTTCTCGCTCACCTTCCGCGTGACGGAGGCGGCCGAGTTCGTGCCCGGGGGCCTCTCGCCGGCGCCGGCCGGGGTGGGCTCGTCGCCCGCGGCGCGCCTGCCCGACTGGGCGCTCGAGCGCGTCATGTTCGAGTCGGGCCGCCTCGCCTTCGCCGGCCAGAACGCCACGGTCTCGTACGGGCGCGAGGGCGAGCCCGAGCCGCTCTTTTCGGCTACCGTCGTCGACGGCTGGCAAGAGACCAGGGCGCTCGGCAACCTCGGCTCGCCCCCGCCGCCCTCGTACCTCTGGGACGTGCTGCTCGAGGTCGGGCAGGTGCGCCTGCACGACGGGGGCGTCGCCGAGGGCGAGGGCGCGGTCGAGTTCACCCTCGAGGGCGTCGGCGTCGGCCTCGACGCGCGCACCATCGAGGCTTCGATTCGCGACAACCTGCGCGCCGACCCGGCCTCGCTGACCGACGTCGCGGCCGACGTGCTCGACAACGGCGCGGGCGAGGCCGACTTCTACTACGTTCGCCCCCGCCCCGAGGGGCCGCCCGAGCGCCAGGGCGACTGGCTCTTCTTCGTCACGCCGGGCGATCTGCCCGCGGGCGAGGGGGGCGTAAAAAGGCCCTACGACTACGAGCGGCCGGGGTTTTACGCCGACGAGGGGCTCACGCAAAAGATATCGACCCAAGACGAGGTCGACGGCGACGTCGAGCACGAGAAGGTCAAGCTCGACGGGCTCTCGGCGCTCTACGCGCCGGGCAAGGGCGGCGCGGTCTACCGGGTCGAGGTCGGCCCGAAGCCGAGCCTGGCGAGGCGCATCGTCGACGTGACGCGCGTGCGCTGATGGGCCGGCCTTCCCGAACGCGCGCGGCGGCCGCGGCCGCCGGCCTGGCGCTCGCCCTCTCCGGGGGCGGGGCGCGGGCGCAGGGGCTGACGGCGCCGAACGTCGGCACCTCGGCCTCGGGGCCCGCGACGCTCGACCCCGCGGCCGTCCACTGGAACCCCGGCCTGCTCGGCTTCCTCGACGAGCCGACGATGCTCGGGGGCCTCGGGCTCGTGGTCGGCGACCTTCGCTACCGGCGCGAGCGGCGGGCGCTCTACCAGCGCGAAGACTCGTTCGACTTCGCCCTGCCGCTCGACCCCTCGTCGGCCGACCCCGCGAAGACGGGCCGCGCGCCCGAGGCCCGCGCGACGCCCGTCGCCCCGCTGGGCAGCCTCTTCGCGGCCCTGCCGCTCGTGCCGGGCCGCCTCGTCGCCGCGCTCGGCGTGTACACCCCCTACGCCGCGCTCGCCTCGTTCGAGCCGGGCGGGGCGCAGCGCTGGGCCGTCGAAGAGGCCCTCGTGACGGCCACCTACGTCACCCCCTCGATCGCCTTCCGCGCCCACGAGACGCTCAGCGTCGGCGCGGGCGTCTCGTACGTGCGCGGCCTCGCCGAGATCGCGCGCGTCAACGACTTCGCCTCCGTGCCGGAGCTCGGGCGCGCCCTCGGGGGGCCGCCCATCAACCAGGCGAACGACTTCGGGCCCGACGCGCCGCCCGGCGTGCGCGAGCTCGACGTGATGTCGCGCCGCTTCGTGCTCCAGGGCGCCTGGGCCAACGCCCTCACCTTCAACGCGGGGCTCGCCTTTCGCCCCGACGCGCGCACGCTCGCGGGCCTCTCGTACCAGCACGGCGCGACGATGAACTATAACGGGCGCTTTCAGCTCGACATGAACGACTCGTTCTTCACGAACGATCTCGCCTCGAAGGGGCTGCGCTTCAAGCCCCGCGTCGAGGGCGACGCGACGCTCACCGTGCCGCTGCCGCCGATCCTGCGCGCGGGCGCGCGGCGCGAGCTCGGGGGCGACACCGCCCTCGCGCTCTCGCTCACCTACGCCTTCTGGTCGCGCGTCCGCTCGTTCGACGTGCTCGTGCGCTCGCCCGACCTCGCCATGCCCGAGCTCGGCCTCGGCGACACCTACCGCCTCAGCCTGCCCCGCCGCTGGAACGACACCTTCGGCGCCGAGCTCGCCCTCTTCCGGGGCCTCGGCGGCCCTTGGCGCCTCTGGGGCGTCGCCGGCTACCACTCGCCCGCCTCGCCCGACGAGACCATCGACGTCGCCTCGCCCGACGGCCACCGGCTCGTCGGCGCCGTCGGCGCGGGCTACGCGCTCGGGCCCAAGCTCTCGCTGCTCGGCGACTTCGAGGCGCAGGCCATCTTGCCGCGCCGGGTCGTCAACTCGGACTACGATCTCGGCAACGGGCTCTACAACCTGCGCGTCTTCGCCCTCGGGCTCTACGTCCGCGCCTCGCTTTGAAGGCGCGCGGGCGCCCGCGCTCGCACTACCCTGCCGCCGCCCATGCCCATCTTGACGAACGAGCGCGACGCGCCCGACCGGGTGCTCGCCCGGGCGGCCCAGCAAGACCCCTGGATCATGTACCTCGTCGTGCGCCAAGATTCGCCCGTGAGCGCCGACGAGCTCTTCGCCGCGGCCGCGCAGGCGACCATGCGCTGCGACGAGGCGTACCGGCCGAGCGAGGCCTGGGCCGAGGCCTTCGCCGCCTGGTCCGAGCGGTCGTTCCGCAAGGTGTGCCTGCGCGCCAAGGCCGCGGCCTGGGCGAAGCTCGACGCCTACGACGCGGGCCGGGGCGGCGCGGGCGGGCGCGACGTCGTGCGCGCGCTCCCGCCGCGGCTGCGCAGCCAGTGCGGCGCGCTCCTGCGCAACCTGCAGGTCTACAGCCCCGACCCCGCCTCGCTGCCCCCGCCCCCCGCCGCGGCGCCCGGGCCCGCCGGCCCCGCCATGACCTTCGCCTTCAACCCCGCCGTCGCCATGAGCACCGGCAAGGCCGTCGCGCAGATCTCGCACGCCGTCCTGATGTGCGCCCGCTCCGCCTGGGCCGACGACCCGCGCTACGCCCCCGCCTTCGCCGCGTGGCGCGCCGCCGACTACCCCGTCCGCTTCGCCCCGCCCGGCGCCTGGGCGCCCCTGCGCGCGGACGCCGACGGCGTCGTCGTGCGCGACGCCGGCCTCACCGAGGTCGACCCCGGCACCGAGACCGTGCTCGCCACGCCGCCGGGCTACCGAGTCGGAGCGTAGGGCCTTCGGCCCCTCGGCGGGCCGGCGGCGCGAGCCGCCCGGCCTCGTGCGCCCGAACCACCTCGACGCGACGGGGGCCCGGCCGAGGTGTAACGTCGAGCCATGCCGCAGCACGCGATCGCGCTCGTCCCGGGGTTTGTCGGCTTCGGTCGGCCCACGCTCGACGAGGCTCGCGGCAAAGAGTCCGTCGTCGACCCCGGCCTGCTCACCAGCGGCGCGAGCTTCGGCGACGAGACCTTCTTCTCGTTCTGCGCCTTCGTCGCGAGCAAGCTCGTCGGCCTCGTCGCCCGGGCCGACGCGGCGCCGCCGCCCGGGGCGCGGTGGCGGGGGCGGCCGGGCGGGGTCGCCCCCGCGCGTCCAGGTGGTATCGATCGATAGCGTCGTCCGCGCTCGCCGCGGGCGGCCGGGCGGAGTAACCCATGGATCAGGCCGAAAGAATCCATCGAATCACGGCGGCGCTCGGGCGCCTGGCGAACGAGGAGGCGGCGGACCTCATCGAGGACATCGACGAGGGCCCCCTCGGGGGCGTCGAGCGAGAGATCAATCGCGCCATCGCCGCCCTCGACAGCCGCCTCCAAGAGCGCCTGCTCTTCTCGGTGGGCCCCGTGGTCGTCTTCCGCTGGCGCAACACCGAGGGCTGGCCGGTCGAATACGTCACGCCGAACGTCGTCGACCTGACGGGGTATCCCGCGGAAGAATACCTCTCCAGCGCGCGGGTCTACGCCGCGCACATCCCCGCGGACGACCTGCCGCGGGTGATGAGCGAGGTCCAGACGTATAGCAACACGCCCGCGAGCAACTGGTTCTGGCACGAGCCCTACCGCCTCAAGCGCAGCGACGGCCGGACCATCTGGGTCGCCGACTACACCGTCATTCGCCGCGGCCCCGGGGGCGAGATCACCCACTACTTCGGCTACCTCTTCGACATCACCGAGCGCGTCGCGCAATCGCAAAAGCTCGAGCGGCTGCACGCCGAGCTCGCGGCGGCGAACGAGCGCCTGGAGCAGCAGGTGCAGGACCGCACCCGCCAGCTCAAGGCCGCCAAGGAGGCGGCCGACGCGGCGAGCCAGGCCAAGAGCGAGTTCCTCGCCAGCATGAGCCACGAGCTGCGCACCCCGCTCAACGGCATCCTCGGCTACGCCCAGCTGCTCGCCCGCCTGCCCGACCTGCCGGAGAAGGCGCGCGAGGGCGTGGGCGTCATTCACAAGTCCGGCGAGCACCTGCTCACGCTCATCAACGACGTCCTCGACCTGGCCAAGATCGAGGCGGGCCGGCTCGAGCTCGTCCCCCGCGACGTCCCCTTCCCCGAGATCATTCAAATGGTGGCCAGCCTCAGCCGGGTGCGCGCCGAGCAGAAGGGGGTCGCGTTCACCTCGGAGCACGTGGGCCCCGCGCTCGGCGCCGTGCGCGTCGACGAGAAGCGGCTCACGCAGGTGCTGCTCAACCTGCTCGGCAACGCCATCAAGTTCACCGCGCGGGGCGGCGTGACGCTGCGCACCCTCGTGCCGGGCGGGGGCCGGGGCGACGAGCACGCGGTGCGCTTCGAGATCCGAGATACTGGCATCGGGATAGCCCCCGAGCACCTCGCGCACATCTTCGAGCCGTTCGGGCAGGCCGGCGACCCGAGGGCGCGCGGCGAGGGCACGGGGCTCGGGCTCTCCATCACGAAGAAGATCGTCGAGCAGATGGGCGGCAGCATCGAGGTCGAGAGCGAGCCCGGCCGGGGCAGCGTCTTCACGGTGGCGCTGCGGCTGCCCAAGGCCGCGGGGGCCGCCGCGGCGAGCGCGCCCTTGACGTGGGAGACGGTCACGGGCTACGAGGGCGCGCGCCGGACGATCATGGTCGTGGACGACAACCCCCACAACCGCGCGCTCTGGCGCGAGCTGCTCGCATCGATCGGCTTCCCGGTCGTGGCGGCCGGGGGCGGGCGAGAGGCGCTCGCGCTCGCCGAGTCGGAGCGGCCGGCGCTCATCCTGATGGACCTGACGATGCCCGGCCTCGACGGCTATGAAGTCACGCGGCGCCTCCGGCGGCTCCCCGAGGGCGCCCAGACCGTGATCGTCGCCTCGTCGGCGAGCATCTCGGACGAGACCAAGCGCAAGAGCCTGGACGCGGGGTGCGACGACTTTCTGCCCAAGCCGGTGCAGGTGGGCGCGCTGCTCGAGGCCCTGCAACGCCACCTCGGCCTCTCGTGGGTCCACCGCGAAGCCCCGCCCCAGGGGCCCGCCGCGTCGCCCCCCGGCGGGGCGGCAAGCGCGCCGCTCCCGCCCCCACCGGCGCCAGACGTCGCCCTGCTCGTCGACCTGGCCCAGCGGGGCCGCGTCCGCAACCTGTTGAAAGAATTCGAGCGAATCGAAGCGGAGCACCCGCAGGCCCGCCCCTGGGTCGAGCGAGCGCGCGCCTTGGCGCGAGGCTTCCAAATGAAAGAGCTTTGCGAGCTCTTGCAATCGGCCCCGACCTAGCGCGCCGACCGTCCAAGCCGGTCGGCGCCCTAGAAATTGCTTCAAACCTAGACCCACTCGAGCAGAAAATGCCCAAGGCTGGGCATGTTCCGGTCGGCGCTGCTAGGCAGTGCTCGCCAATCTCCTCCCGCCCGGCGGAAGTCCGAGCACGCGCTCGAGTGTCGAAAATTCGCCGCTCCAACGTCGGCGGCCCGCGCGATTCGCTCGCCCGCCCGTTGGCCGGCGCCCGCACGCGTTGGTAAACTGAACGCCGCGCCGGCGCGCCGCCAAACTCCGGCGCCGCCCGACCGCCGTCGAGCTCTCGCCGAGACGTTCTTCGGAGTTATCGTGAAATGCAACCGCTCAGCCGCCCCGCGCTCGTCCTCATCGTCGATGATAACCCGCTCAACCTCGAAGTGCTCTTCACCGCGCTCGAGGCCGAGGGGCTGGACGTCGCCGTCGCCCGCGACGGCGAGACGGCGCTCAAGCACGTCGGCTACGAGCTCCCGGACTTGATCTTGCTGGACGCCCTCATGCCCGGCCTCGACGGGTTCGAGACCTGCCGGCGCCTGAAGGCCGACCCGAAGACGAGGGACGTCCCCGTGATGTTCATGACGTCGCTCGTCGACACGCGCAGCCGGCTCGAGGGTTTCGGCGCCGGCGCCGTCGACTACGTGACCAAGCCCTTCGAGCGGGCCGAGCTCGTCGCGCGCGTGCGCACCCAGATCTCGCTCCGGCTCGCGACGCTGGAGCTCGAACAGAAGAACGCCCGGCTCGAGCGCCGCACGGAAGAGCTGCTCGAGGCGAACGAGCGCATCTCGCGAGAGCTCGCCCAACGGGAGGCCGCCGAGGCCGAGCGCGCCGCGCTCCAGGAGCAGATCATCGCCATCCAGCGAGACCGGCTGCTCGAGCTGTCCGCGCCCATCATCCCCATCAACGAGGGGGTCTTGGTGATGCCGCTCATCGGCTCGATCGACGGCGAGCGCGCCGCGCGGACCGTGGAGGCGGCCCTCCGCGGGGCGGAGGAGCGCCGCGCCGAGTATCTCATCATCGACCTCACGGGCGTCAAAGCGGTCGACGCGACCGTCGGGGACATGCTCGAAAGGGCGGCGAAGAGCCTCGATCTGATCGGCACCCGCCTGGTCATCACCGGCATCACCCCGAAGGCGGCGCAGACGCTCGTCGGGCTCTCGCTCTGCTTCGACCGCATGGCGATCAAGGCCACCCTCCAGGCCGGGGTGACTCACGCCCTCTCGGCGCGTCAGCCCCGCGCCGAGCCCAGCGCAGACAGGGGCCCGCCCTCGACGACGTAGCGCCGCGCCGGGCGCCCGCACGGGCGCCGAGCGTGCCCCCCGTTCGAGGGGCATTCACGTAGCCTCGGACGGGCCCGGCCGCCCGATCGGCGGCAGCCGGGGTGCCGCCCGGCTCGTTACCGCGGCGTCGAGCGCCTGGTCGCGTTGCCCACGCGCCGCGTTACCTGGGCGCGCCGAGTCCGTCGCTTCCACGGGGGGCGGTTCGGGGGTACGCTCGTACCTGACCTCCGGGCCGCCTCGGCCGATGGGCCGCGGGCGGCCAGCAACCAGCGCGCGTCTTCCTTCCCAATAACCAAGCCCTGGGCGTTCACGTCTCCCGGGCGTCGAATGACTCTGAAAGGTGGCTTACCATGCATCGAACCGCGTTCCTTCTTTCGCTGCGTGCGTCGCTCTTGGCCGCCGCCGGCCTCGGCGCCTTCGCCGCCTGCGGCGATGACGACGACGACGGCGGCCTGCAGGCCGGGGCGGGCACGGGCGGCACCGCGGGGGCGAGCGGCTCCGGGGCCGGCGGGGGCGGCCCGGCGGGGACGGGCGGGGGCACGGGAGCGGGCGGGGGCACGGGAACGGGCGGGGGCGCGGGCGCGGGCGGCGCCCTGTGCCAGAGCCCGACGGCCATCGTGAACGAGACCGGCGCGGCGACGGGGTTCGAGACGTGTGCCGACGGGGCGATCCGGCGCGTGGCCGTCGTGGCGCCCGACCCGGCGCTCGGCGTCAAGGCTTGCGCCGGCACCGAGACCTCGCTCGCCTGCCAGACCGACGCCGAGTGCGTCGAGAAGCCCAACGGCAAGTGCGCGTCGCTGCGCAGCGTCGGCCTCGGCGGCGAGGTGATCTCGTGCGGCTGCGTCTACCCCTGCGCGTCCGACGCCGAATGCGGCGCGGGCTCGGTCTGCGTGGCCTCGGCGGTCGAGCCCTCCCTCGGCCGGGGGGCCTTCTGCGCGCCCGCCGCCTGCGCGACCGGGCAAGATTGCCCGAGCGGCGAGTGCGGCCTCTCGGCGTTCGACAACGGCTGCGGCATGGAAGTCCAGCTCGCCTGCCGCAGCGCCGCCGACACCTGCCACGGCAACGCGGAGTGCACGCAGCCGGGCTTCGAGACCTGTGCGCTCCCCTCCTTCAATGCCACCAACTGGCAGTGCTCGGGCACCGGCTGCGCCATCGGGCGCCCGCTCCTGGTCGAGGGCCGCGCCCAGACCGCGCGCCCGGCCGAGCGAAGCGACTGGTCGGCGCGGGGGCCCGGCCCGGCCGTCGACGGGCTCGACGCCGAGCTGCGCGAGGCGCTCGCCCGGCACTGGCTCGAGATCGCCGCGCTCGAGCACGCCTCGGTGGCGAGCTTCGCCCGCTTCACCCTCGAGCTGCTCGCCCTCGGCGCTCCCCCCGCCCTGGTCGCCGACGCCCAGCGCGCCGGCCTCGACGAGATCGCGCACGCCGAGATCGCCTACTCGCTCGCCAGCGCCTACGCGGGCCGGCGCCTCGGGCCGGGTCCGCTCGACCTCGGCGGCATCAGCCTGACGGTCGACCGGCGCAAGGCGCTGCGCGCGCTCGTGCACGAGGCCTGCGTCGGCGAGACGCTCGGCGTCGCCGAGGCCCACGCGCTCGCCGCGGCGGCCGACGACCCCGCGCTCGGGCGCATTCACGCGCGCATCGCCGCCGACGAGCAGCGCCACGCCGAGCTCGCCTGGCGCACCCTCGCCTGGCTGCTCGAGGGGGCCAGCGACGATGACCTCTGCTTCGCGTCCGCCTGCTTCGACGAGGCCGTCGCCGCGGCGCAGGGCGACCCGCCCGCGCGCGACCGGGTGGCGCGGGGCCAGGGCCTGCTCTCGGCGTCCGAGCTCGGCGCCCTGCGTCGGCAGGCCCTGCGCGAGGTGATCGCGCCCTGCGCCGAGGCGCTCTGCGGACGCCCCCTCAGCGCGACGCAAGCGTAGGGCGATCGCCCGCCGCGCCGGCTCATACCACCCCTGCTTGCTGCGGCCAGGAACGCAGCCCGGGGGCGCCGCCCGGTCGCCCAGGCTGAAACCTGGGCTACGCCAGAAGCGCGCGAACGGCGCGCCAAGCCCGGCTCCCTGGCCGGGCTCCCTCGAGCGGAGGCCTCGAGGGTCACGCGCGGAGCGACGGGTTTCGGAGAGCCCGGCCGACGTGCCGGGCTTTGCTTTCCGTTCGAAGGGGGCTTGCCGTAGCCCAGGTTTCAACCTGGGCGGCGTCCGCCCGGCCGATTCCTGGCCCCTTCACGCACGCTTATCAGCGCGGCACGAGGGTCGGCCGCTCGCCCGCGAAGACGTCGAGCCAATCGGTCGCGAACTCGGCCTGCTTGACGGCCTTGCCCCCGCGGCGCACGACGCCCCAGACCGAGAGGCCGTGCAGATCGGCGCGGCCGGGGCCCTTCTTTTCGTCGCCGCCCGCGGTCGGCAGGTCGAAGGGCAGCGCCCCGCACGGGTCGGCCGGCCAGTCGGCGGCCTCGTTGATCTTCGGGCATTGGCCCGGCAAGGGCAGCGCCCCGACGGGTAGCGGCACGCGCGTCAGGCCCGCCCCCGCGGGCGCGCCCCGGCCCTCGCCCTCGCGCCCCTCGCGGCGGTAGGCCGCCCAGCGCGGCGAGAAGGCGGGCCCGGCCAAGACCCGCTCGAGGTCGGGGGCGAAGTCGGCGAGCTCGGCGAGGTGGTAGGGCTTCGCCAGGGGGTTCAGCGCGGGCGCGTCGGCGGGCGCGCCGCTCACGTGCATGGCGAAGCTGACGCGCAGGGGCGGCCCCGGCTCGACGAAGATCTGCGCGAAGGCCGGCGCGCTCTTGACCACGCCGCCCGCCCAGGCGGCGATCTTGCCGAGCTTGCCGAGCTCGGCGCCGATCTCGCCGAGGCGCATGTTCGAGGCGCCGCTCTCGCGCGTGTTGGCGACGCCCGAGCTGACGATCTCGTGGCCGAAGACGCGGTAGCCCTGCGGCCCCTCGAGGCCGAGCCACACGAGCCCCGACTCGTGAATGTCTCCGCTCAGCACGAGCAGCCGGTGCGACGGGTTCGCCTCGAAGTGCGCCTGCAAGAGCTCGAAGGTGCGCCGGCGCGTGGCGTCGAAGTGCACCGAGCCCCACGAGTCGCCGAGCGCGTCCCCGTCTTTCTCGCCCGGCTTGACCGGCCGGTCGCCCCGCAACAGCCCCTCGGCCAGCGGCGTCGCCGAGGCGATCACGACGAGGTGCTCGCGCCCCGCCTTCTCGGCCGCCGCCCGCCCGAGCAGGCCCCGCAGCCGCTCGAACTGCGCCGCCGCCATCACCGAGTCGTGCTTGGCCGAGCGGCTGCTACGCAAGTCGAGCAGGAAGACGTCGACCGACGGGCCCCACGAGAACTCGGCGTCGAGGTCGCGGTCCGAGCGGGCCGGGTTCGCGGGCGGGTTTCGCGACGCCTCGAAGGCCTCGAACGCCAGGCGCGCCCGCGCGAAGTACTCGGCCATCGGGCCGGCGCAGCGCCCCGCCGCGTCGCACTCGTCGAGCGGGCTCGCGCCGTCGCGCATCTCGTGATCGTCCCACATCATGGCCGAGGGCACCGCCCGCAGCGCCCGGTCGAAGGGCGGCAGGGCGAAGTGCGCCCGGTACGTCTCTTCCAGCAGCGCGTCCGAGTCCTTGACCGCGAAGCGCATGCGGTCCGAATACTTGCCCGCGAAGGGCGAGAGGCCGCGCTCGTCCTCGGGGTCGGGGTCGACGTAGATCTGGTCGCCGAGCCCGAGCGAGAAGGCCGGCCGCCCCCGCTCGGACTCGACCAGCGCCCGAAAGAGGTTCAGCGAGTTGACGTTCGCCGCCCGGACCCGGTCGCCGTCTTCGCCCCGGTGGTAGGGGCGGTTGCAGCTGTAGGCCACGAAGCTGAAAGCCCCCTCGCCCGGCCCCGGCGGACGCCGCAGCGCCACCTCGGTCGGCGCGGCCTCGCCCGGCGCGAAGAGCTTCACCCGCCAGTCGTCGCCCGGCCCGTAGCCCGCCGGCGCCCCCTCGCGCGCCCGCACCTCGACGAGGCCCGCGCGCGAGCCCTGCGCCGAGGGGAACGGGAGCGGCACGTAGCGGCACTCGACCCCCGGCGCCCCCTCGCAGGGCCCCGCGGCGAGCTCGACCCGCGGCGGCCGCGCCGACCGGTCGCCCATCGCCCGGAAGAACCACGCGACGCGCGCCCCGTCGCGCCTCGGCATCGCCTGCTGAAAGAGCGCGCGCCCGTAGCCGTAGCCCGCCGCCTCCGCCGGCCGCCCCCCGACCTGGAGGCCGCCGTAGATCGCCCAGTACTGCGCCCGCAGCGAGGCGGGCGTCTGCTCGCGCGGCGCCCGGCTCGACGCGCACCCGAGCGACAGAGAGGTCACGAGCAAGGCCGCGCGGGGCGCGCGACCACGGCACCCGGAGGGGCGAGGGCGGTTCATGCGGGGCCCAGGGGCTACCGGCGGGCGGCAGGCAGGTCAAGCGCGCGGCTCGCTCGGGCGCGGCCGCGGCCGTGGCGCTCGCAAGAGCCGGGCTCAGAGGTCGCGCGGGTCGGGCGAGTTCCGCGGCGGGGCCGAGGGCCGCGGAGGCTGCAGCGCGTGCTCGAAGAACGCCGCGCGCTCGTGCGCGTAGCCGAGCGCGAACCAGCGCCGGCCCTCCCGATCGAGCTCGGCGGGCAGATCGCCCTCGGGCAGCTTCGCCAGCACCTCGCCGGCGCTACGCTCGAGCCAGGGCCCCTCGTGCGACCGCGTCGCGTAGTGGTGCGCGGCCCGCAGGAGCGCCGGGAAACACCCCGCCGGCGCGCGGCTCGCCTCGCCGAACTGCCGATCGCTCGCCTCGCGCGGCGCCTCGCCGAGCGCGGCGGCTTCGATTCGTTCGAGCAAGGCGAAGAGGCAACCGAGCAGGTAGGCGGCGCGTTGGGTCAGCGGGACGGGGTTCACGGTCGTCTCGGGGGTGGAGGGTTGGGCATCGGCCACGAACGCGCCGCGCTCGACTTCGAACGCCGGACGCGTTGGGCCCAACCTCCAGCCCTTATGTCATACCCCTCCGCTTTTCTACCTCTAAAGAGTTACACCTACTGCACTAGGGGTTTCAGAAGCAAAAGCATCAAAACTGTACAGCGAAGCTAATTGTCTCGCCCGAAAGCGGGCGTCCCCCGAGCCCACTACCTACCCTAGGGGCAGGTTCTGGCTGACCGGGCGCTGCCCGAGCGCCCCCGCGGGGGGCTGCGGGCCGGGGGCGATCAGGCCCGGGCCGAGGGGCGGCGGGGGCACGAGCGGCGGGGCCGCGAGCGGGAGCCGCGCGTCGGGGGCCTGGGCGAGCGCGAGGGCGCCCGGCGGGGCCGGGGCGGGGGCGAGCGTGGGGGCGAGGGGCGCGGGCTTCGTCCGGCGGCCGAAGGGCCAGAGGCGGCGGCGCCGGGCCGAGAGCTCGAAGCGGCGCGCCCAGAGATCGATGGCGACGAGGGCGGCGGCGGCGACGAGGGCGTAGGGCCAGAGGGGGCGGGGCTCGTTGCCGGGGTCGCCCCCGCGGCGCAGCGACTCGTCGACGGTGGGGCCGGCGACGCCGCCGCCGGCGCGCGCGAGCTCGCCGAGCATGCGCCCGTCGGGGCCGATGCCGACGTGCTCGGCGGCGGTGTCGAGCTGTCCGATGTCTTCGCCGAGCAGCTGGCCGCGCGCGTCGCGGGCGCGCACGACGACGAAGGGCTCGCCCTCGAGGGCGCCGCGCAGGGCCCAGCGCCGGTCGGCCACGCGCTCGATCTCGGCCTTGACGGGCCGCGACTCGCCCTTGTCGTTGATGGCGAAGGCCTCGATGAGGCTGGGCTGGGCGGGCGCCTCGCCGGGCTGGGGGGCGGGCAAATCGAGCGTAACATCGAACGACTTGTCGCGGACGCCGACGCGCAGGTCGGCCATGTTCTCGCTCTGGCGCCGGTAGGTCATGCGCATGAGCTGGCGCACGATCTGGCCGCCGCCGGCCCAGGCCGACCAGCCGTTCTTCCAGTCGACGCGCAGGTCGGCGGTGAGGGCGGCGACCTGGCCGAGGCCATACCGCCAGGACGCGAGCAGGGGGCGCTTGTCTTCGGTCTCGAGGGCGACGTCGGCGGTCGAGCGGGGGCGGCTCTCGGTGTAGCCGGCGAGGGCGGGCACGTGGGCGAGGTCGACGCCGGTGAGGGCCGGGTGCGAGGGCTCGCGCACGACCACGCGGGTCTGGCCCTCGTGCACGTTCGAGCGCGTGGCGACGCGGGTCTCGGACACGAAGATGCGGCGCAGGTCGGTGCCGGTGCCGCTCAGGTAGAAGCGCCCGCCGCCGGCGAGGGCGAGCTTCTGCAAGAAGACGGTGTCGCTGTCTTCGGCGCGGCCGATGCCGACGACGCTGGTGGTGATGCCGGCGCGGCGGGCCTCCTCGGCGATCGAGTTCGAGTGCTTGCCGTCCTTCTCTTGCTCCTCGCTGTCGGCGGTGTCGCTGAAGAGCAGCACGTGGCGAATGGGCGCGGGCGCCTTGGCGAGCTCGGCGTACGAGTCGCGCAGGGCGGTGAAAACGTAGATGCCGCCGCCGCCGGCGTCGATCGTGCGCAGCTCGGCGCGGCGGCCGGCGAGCAGGCCGACGGGGCCGAGCGGGGCGTCCCAGTGGGTCTCGGTGTCGACGGTGCCGAGGGCGAGCAGGTCGTCGGGCCGCAGGGTGGCGGCGGCGGCGAGGCCGGCCTCGACCGCGAGCTCGATCTTGGTGTGCGAGCCGACGGTCATGCTCATCGAGCCCGAGCGGTCGAGCACGATGGCGAGCGCGACGCGGGGGTCTTCGGCCTCGCCGCGGTCCTCGACCTCGACGGGCAGCATCTTGGCGATCGGGGCGCCGGCCCACTCGGGCGCGAAGCCGAAGGTGCCGCCGGTGACGACGAGGCCGCCGCCCTTCTGCCGCACGTAGTCGACGAGCGTCTCTTGCTGGGCGGGGGTCAGGCCGCTCAGGCCCTCGGCCTCGCCGGTGCGGGCGACGGGCACGTCGGCGAGCACGACGAGGTCGGCGCCCGAGACGGCGGCCGGGTCCATGCCGTCGACGAGCGAGCGGGTCTCGTGCGCGAGCTGCGAGCGCTCGAGCGCGTCCTTCAGGACGGCCGGGCACTCGCCGTCGACGCTGAGCACGAGCGCGCGCGGCTTGCCGTGCACGATGACGCCGGTGCGGCCGCTCTTGGCGGGGTCGGCCTGGGCGGCGGCGTCGGGGGCCGCGCCGTGGCGCCCGTGGTAGCCCCTCAGCGTCGGGTGGGCGGGCGCCTCGACGACGGCGGCCTCGTAGACGTGGGCGCCGGCGCCGGGCTCGGGGTCGGTGAAGCGGGCGAGGGCGAGGCCGTCCGAGTTGGTGTCGACGGTGGTGCGGGTGAGCGGCTGGCCGTCGCGCTTCCACTGGACGGTGACGCCCTGGTCGGGGGGGCCGATGATCTCGGCGCGCACGCTGATCGGCTCGCCCTCGGCGACGCGCGCGGCCGAGGCGGTGACGCGCCCGACGCGCGCCTCGGCCGAGCCGCCCTCGCCGACGGGCAGGGCGTCGACGACGATGCCGCGGGCGGCGGCGCGGCGCACGGCCGCCTCGGCGTCGCCGCGGGTGGGCCGGCCGTCGCTCAGGACGACCACGCGCCGCTCGCCGGCCGGGGGCAGGGCCGCGGCGGCGAGGTCGATGGCGGCCTCGAGGTCGGTGCCGCGCCCCGCGGCCTCGCCGAGCGGCGGCAGGGGCTTGCCCGAGCCGAGGGGCACGACGATCTCGGGCCGGGCGTCGAAGGCGACGACGCCGACGCGGGCGTCGCCCCGCTTCTCGAGCGCCTCCTTGACGAAGGCCTCGGCCGCCGCGCGCCCGCCCGCGTCGACGCTCGACGAGCGGTCGACGGCGTAGACGACGGCGCGGCCCTGGCCGGGCTTGGTGCGCGCGGGCAAAAAGGGCGCGAGGGCGACGAGCGAGAGGGCGGCGTAGCGCACCGCGACGGGCGCGCTGCCGGGGTTCAAGGCGCGGGCGAGCGACGAGAGGCGGCGGGGCTTCATGCCTGAGCCCTCCCTTTGCGGTGAGCGAGGCCCTCGGCGCCGAGCAGCGCGACGGCGACCATGGCGAGCAGCGTCGAGGGCCGGAAGCCCGGCACCCAGCCGGGCGGCGGCTCGGGCTGGACGGCGGCGAGCGGGGCCGACTGCAAGAGCACCTCGGAGCGGGGCAAGGTCTCGGCCACGGCGTGCGAGCGCACGCCCGAGAGCAGCGAGACGGCGTTGGCGACGAGCACGGGGAAGGCGACGCGCAGCACCACGTCGGACTTGGTCGGCACGAGGCCGAGGTAGACCCAGGCGTCGGGGCCGACCCCGCCGCGCAGCACGGCCGCGCCGCCCTCGAACTCGACGAGCGCCTTGGCGCCCTCGGGCACGGTCTTGGTGGCGTAGGCCTGCTCGACGGTGACCTCGTCGAGCGAGACGCCCTCGAGCAGCGGGTCGCCCGACTCGACCGAGCGCAGGCGCGTGCGGCCCGACTCGCGGTCGATCGAGGCGAGGCCCGGCACCGGCACCTGCCCGGCGCTCGCGCCGACGAAGAGCGTCGGCGCGCTGAAGCGGCGGTAGGGGGCGAGGTTGCCGACGGTGACGACGAGGTCATTCGGCCTGATTTCGGCCCAGCGCGCGCCCGAGCGGTACGAGAGCGCCTGCACGTCGCGCACGCCCGCGGCCTCGAGCGCCTTGCGCACGAAGAACGCGTCGGGCGACTCGGCCTTGTCGCCCTCGTCGGGCGCGGGCGGCGGGTGCTGGAAGAGCCAGGCGCGGGGCAGCTCGACGGCCTCGTCGGTCACCGAGGCCTCGTCGTCGCCCGCGAGCACGTCGGGCAGCCCGTCGTCGGGCTCGACCCGGGCGCGCAGCTCGGCGCCGGCGGCCTCGACGCGCAGGCTGAGGTCGGACTCGCCCTGCGGACGCAGGGTCAGGACGCGCCGGGCGAGCTCGGCGCCGCCCGAGCTGACGACGACCCGCACCCGCCGCTCGCGCGCCGACGAGGTCGCGACCGAGGCGCGCAGGTCGCGCTCGCCGGCGCCGGCCGAGTCGCGCGGCGTGTGCAGCGAGAGCGACACGAGGCCGACGTTGTCGAGCGCCGGGGTGGCGAGGTGGCGCTGGGTCAGCGGCACCGTCGACTCGGACGCGAGGTCGCCCGCCCGCTCGACCCCGTCGGTGAAGACCACGACGCGCCCGCCCGGCTCGCCCGCGACGAGCGCCGAGGCGAGCCGCACCGCCGCCCCGAGGTCGGCCGTGCCGCGCTCGGCGCGCAGGCCCGCGACGGCCCCCGCGAGCGCGTCGTCCGAGTCGGTCAGGCCCGCGAGCGCCAGGGGCGCCGCGCCCGCGGCCACGACCGCATAGCGGTGGCCGCCCGGCCGCCGGGCGACGAACTTCGAAAGCTCGGCGCGGGCGCGCGCGAGCGGCGACGTGCGGCCCCCCGCGTCCATCGACGCCGAGACGTCGACGACGAAGACGAGCGAGGCCGGCGCGCGCCCGAACGAGGGCCTCGCGGCGGCGAGCGCGAGCGCCGCGACGCCGAGCAGGCAGGCGGCGAGGGCGAGCAGCTTGTGCAGATCGCGCAGGCGCCGGTTCTTCGAGCGGGCGAGCGCGGCCTGGCGCCAGAGCAGCGTCGAGGGCACCCGCACGATGCGCCGCCGCTGCTTGACGAGGAAGGCAGCGGCGACGGGCAAGAGCAGCCCGAGCGCGGCGAGAAAGGCGGGGGCGGCGAGGTTCATCGCGCCCCCCCGGCCCGCAAGAGGCCCCGGCGCATCGCCCGCCCGACCACCTCTTCGAAGGGCTCGTCGGCGCGCACGGCGAGCAGCGGCGCCCCGAGCTCGGCGGCGCCCGCCTCGAGCGCGGCCTGGTGCTCGGCGAGCGCGGCGCGGTAGGCCGCGAGGGCCGCGCCCGCGCGCAGCGTGATGAGCTCGCCCGTCTCTCCGTCTTCGAGGTCGACGTCGCCCGGGTCGTCGGGGTCCAATTCCGAGGCGTCGAGCACCTGCACGAGCGCGACGTCGTGGCCGCGCGCGCGCGCAGCGCGGGGCCCGAGCAAAGCGCCCTCCGGGCAGAGAAAGTCGCTGACGAAGACGCAGAGGGCGCGGCCCCGCGCTGCCGCCGACGCCGCGGCGGCGGCGCGGGCGAGGTCGGCGCGCCCCTCGGGGCGCAAGGCGCCGAGCCACGCGAGCAGCTTGGGCAGCGCCGCCCGGCCCCCGCTCGTGGCGAGCGCGCCCGCCTCGGGCCCGGCCACCACGGCGGCGACGCGGTCGTCGGCCGCGAGCGCCACCGCCGCGAGCCCCGCGGCCACGCGCGCCGCCTGGCGCAGCTTGCTCGGGCGGCCGAAGCCCATCGAGGCGCTCGCGTCGACGACCAGCGCCACGCGCAGGGGCATCTCGTCGGCGCGCACCCGCACCACCAGCTTCTCGAGCCGCGCGTAGACGTGCCAGGCGATCTGCCGCGGGTCGTCGCCGAGGGCGTAGGGGCGCGTGTCGACGAGCTCCGAGCCGCCGCCGACGCGGCGCGCCCGCCGCCGCCCCCGCCAGAGCGAGGGGGCGAGCTTGCGCGCCAGCACCGACAGGCGCCCGAGCGCCGCCATGTCGTCGGGCGTCCAGAAGGGCTCGCCCCCGCCCCCGGCGGCCCCCTCGGGCCCGGGCGCCGCCGTCGCTTCGGCCGCCGCGCTCATGACTCGACCGGCACCGTCTCGAGCAGCTTGCGCACCAGCCCCTCGGCGTCGAGGCCCTGCGCCTCGGCCTCGAAGCGCAGCCCGATGCGGTGGCGCAAGACGTGCGGCGCGAGCGCCCGCACGTCGTCGGCCGCCACCGCCGCCCGCCCCGCCAGGAGCGCCCGCACCCGCGAGGCCGCCATCAGCGCCTGCACCGCGCGCGGCCCCGCCCCGTAGCGCGCCCCCGGCGCCTTGTGCGTCTCGACCACCAGCCGCGCCGCGTAGCGCTCGACGTGCGGCGCCGCCGGCACCGTGCGCGCCACCGCCTGCGCCCGCAGGAGGTCTTCGGGCGTCGCGATCGGCGAGGCCGCGGGCGCCTCGCCCCGCGCCCCGATGCGCGCCAGCGTCTCGAGGTCGGGCATCGGCACGAGCAGCTTCATCAAGAAGCGGTCGAGCTGCGCCTCGGGCAACGGAAAGACGCCCTCGGACTCGATCGGGTTCTCGGTCGCCATCACGAAGAAGGGCGAGGGCAGGGGCCGCGGCTGCCCCTCGACCGTCACCGTCCGCTCGGCCATCGCCTCGAGCATCGCCGACTGCGTCTTCGGCGTCGCGCGGTTGATCTCGTCGGCCAAGACGAAGTTCGCGAAGATCGGCCCCGGCCGGTACGACAGCTCTTTGCCGCCCCCGGCCCCGTCGACCACCAGGCTCGTGCCCACCACGTCGCTCGGCATCAGGTCGGGCGTGCACTGCACCCGCGCGAAGCGCCCGCCCACCAGCGTCGCCACCGTGCGCGCGATCTGCGTCTTGCCCACCCCGGGCGCGCCCTCGAGCAGCACGTGCCCGTCGGCCAGCAGCGCGATGACCACGCAGCGCAACACCTCGTCTTGCCCCAGAATCACCTGCCCGAGCGCCCCCATCAGCGCGTCGCCCATCGACCGCACCACGCCGTACGCGTGCGCCAGCACCGCCGCCTCCCCCGGCCCCCGCCCCGCCGGCGCGTGCGGCGCGGCCTGCGGGTGGTGGTGCGAGGGCTGCGGGTGCGCCTGCCCGTGCGGCGGCTGCGCCTGCCCGTACCCCGGCTGCGCCTGCCCGTGCGGCGGGTACGCCTGCCCGTGCCCCGGCTGCGCCTGACCCCTGTGCGGCCCGTAGGCCGCCCCGTTGTGCGTCCGAACGTCGCTCATCGCGTCCTCACTTTTTCTCGCTGCCCTCGGCCCCGGGGGCCGACCCTTCGCCATCGCCCTTTTCGGCGTCGCCCTTCTCGCCCTCGTCGCCCGGCCTGATCGCCTCGAAGTAGCGCCGCACCGCCGCCCTTCGCGCCGCCGGAATGCGCTCGTCGGCGAGTCCCTCTTCGGCCGCCGCGTCATACGAGGGGAACACCTCTTTGTACGCCGGCGCGTTCTTCGCCCCCCGCCCGAGCCCCGCGAGCGCCTTGACCGCCCGCTCGCCCTCGCCGACCGCCGAGCGCGCGTGCACCGTGCCGCTCGGCTCGAGCCCCTTGCGCCCCTCGGTCTTGGGCGGCTCGACGTGCCCGCCGCCCGGCCCCGGCCCCCCCTGCCCTTGCCCCTGCCGCGAGAGCCCCAGCGCCGCGAGCCGCGCCCGCAGCGACGCCCCCTTGTCGCCGCTGCCCGCCGGCGCCGCCGCGAGCCCGCCCCCCTCGCCCTC
>DASTPP010000022.1:0-40149 GCA_035762175.1 Polyangiaceae bacterium
CAGGCCCTTCTTCGACTGGACCTTCACGATCGCGGCCGTCAGGGTCGTCTTGCCGTGGTCGATGTGACCGATCGTGCCCACGTTCACGTGCGGTTTGGTCCGAACGAATTTTTCTTTGGCCATCGAGAGAATCTCCCTAACTAATTTCTCCGGGGACACGAGCCGGCGCGCCTCGCCCGAGCAACGGCGGCCCGGCGCCGGACAGGGAGCCCACCATCGGGATTGAACCGACGACCTCGTCCTTACCAAGGACGTGCTCTACCAACTGAGCTAGGTGGGCGAAGGGGGAAGGGAAGGGGCGGCGGGGGCGGGGGCGAAGCGGACCTTTCGGCGAAGGGAAGAATAAGGCGGGGGCGGAGCGGGAGACCGGGGTCGAACCGGCGACGTTCAGCTTGGAAGGCTGACGCTCTACCGACTGAGCTACTCCCGCGCGCGGGGGGCGGTCGTAAGAGAAGGCTCGGTGGAGGGTGATGGATTCGAACCATCGTAGGCATAGCCGGCAGATTTACAGTCTGCTCCCTTTGGCCGCTCGGGCAACCCTCCAAGGGACGGTGAAGACGAGGCTGACAAAGAACGAGACGACGCGGGCGAGGCGAAGGAACGAAGCGGGCGATGTTAGGGAGGTGAAGACTTCGAGCTGACGAGGGGACTTGAACCCCTAACCCCCTGCTTACAAGGCAGGTGCTCTACCGGTTGAGCTACGCCAGCAAAGCGCCGCGCCCCCCGCGAGCCTCGGCCCGGTGGGCCACACCGCGCGCGAGGGCTACCACGAGGGCCTTGGCATGCCAAGGACGAGTTGGGGGGCAGAAGGGGAGCGGAGGGGTACCTTTTTCAACGGCGCCTGTCAAGCACGGTCTGTTCCACCCGGCGCAGGGCGGCCCCCGGAGCGCGGTTTCCCCGCCCCTCGCCAGAACGCGGGCGGGCCGCGTAAAGCGCCAGCCAGGGGCAGGGGCGGGCGGCGCGAGAACCGACCGGCGGGGGCAGGACGGGCGGCGCGAGAACCGACCGGCAGGGACAGGATGGGCGGCGCGAGAACCGACCGGCCGGGGGCGCGTGCGGCCAGTCAGCGGACGAGGGGGATGCCCTCGGCGCGCGTGTAGGCGCCGCCCGGGTGCTGGCCGTCTTCGGTGTGGAACCAGACCGTGACCGAACGGACCAGGTTCGGGTCGACCGGCAGCCGCATGGCGAAGAGGCCCTTCTCGAAGGGAGGCGGGGTCGCCGCCGTCAGGGTCGAGAGGGCGCCGGGCGCGGCCGCGAGGGCGCTCACGGGCTCGGAGACCGTGTAAATCTGGGTGCTACCGTCGGTCAGCGCGACCGTGGTGCTCATGGCGTAGGCGCACTTGCGGGCGTACTCGTCAAGACCCATGACGATCTTGCTCTCGGTGCCGCTGTAGACGCAGGTGTCGCAGCCGCCGCCGCCGGGCTGGGGGCCGACCCAGGGCTCGGCCTGGCTGGTGTCGCCGCCCCAGACCCAGCCGCAGCCGGGGTCGGCGGCGCTGGTGCAGGGGCCCGCCGGGGCCGTCAGCTCGAGGGTGGGGAAGCCGCCAGCCGACCAGTCGACGAGGGGCGAAGGGAGCTCGCCGCCGAAGGCGGGCACGGTCTTGCACGGGAAGGCCGCGCCGCAGCTCGAGTTGCCGCAAACGATCTTGGCGGCGGCGTTGCAGGCCGAGACGCGGCGGATGGAGCTCGTGCAGTCTTGCCCCGCGCAGAGATCGGGCTTGAGCTCGACCGAGGAGGCGACCGGCTGGCCGGTCTTGAAGAGCACGTTCACGATCTCGTCGGCGCGCAGGCTCGGGTCGTAGGCCCAGGCGAGCGCGGCGGCGCCCGAGGCGACGGCGGCCGAGAGCGAAGTGCCGGTCTTGATGCGGGTCGGGCCGCCGGTGCGCGGCTCGTAGGCGACGACGCCGACGCCGTAAGCGGCGAGGCGGGGGCGGCCGCCCTGGCGGGTGATGCCGGCGGGCTGGTCGAGCGCGTCGAGGGCGCCGACGGCGTGCACGAGGGGCCGGTAGGCGACGGTGCCGGTGGGCGGGAAGACGGGCAGCTGCGGGGCCGTGCTGGCCGAGGGCAGGGGGTAAGAGCGGCAGGCCTCGGGGCCGGGGGCGGGCAGGGCCTCCCAGGCGGCGGGGTAGACCATGCCGGTGCCCGAGGCGAGGTCGCGGTTGCCGGCGGCGGCGACGACGAGGGCGCCGGCGCACGAGGCGCGGGCGAGCGCGGCGTAGACGGGGCGGGCGGGCTTCGGCAGCTTTGTCAGGTCGACGGGCTGGCCGGGCTTGGTGATGAGCTGGCCGCCGAAGAGGGGCGACCAGCCGACGCTCAGGTTGATGACGAGGCGGGGCGGGCCGCCCTTGGCGCGGGCGGTGTTCCAGTCGGCGAGGGCGCGCTCGACGGCCTCGGCGAGCTCGAGCAGCGAGCCGTAGTAGCCGCCGTCGGGCGGGCCGCTCTGCCAGGTGGGGGCGCTGTTTTCGTCTTTGCGCGTGAGGGCGGGGTAGTTCTTGATCTGGGCGGCGCAGCCCGCGCCGGGCGAGAAGGCGCCGGGGCAGGCGAGGTCGCCGATGACGCGCCCGACGAGGCGTCCGTGCTCGTCGGCGGCGTCGTAGAGGGCGGGGGCGGGCGCCTCGTAGGCGAGCTTGCTCGTGTCGATGACCGCGACGCGCACCTGGCTCTTCGGGGCGGGCAGGGGCGCCGGCGAGCGGCCGGCGTGCCGGAGGGCGTGCTCGTTCAGGGGCTTCCAGACCTCGGGCAGGTCGGAGGGCGCGTCGACGACGGGCCCGTGCACGCCGACCGCGGGGCAATCGCGCTCGGGCTCGAGGGCGGGCACGTTGTCGGGGTTCAGGCCCTTGCGCAGCTCGTCGAAGTCGGGCTTCTGATCGGGCTTGTTCCAGGTGTATTTGCAGTAGAGCGTCGCGGTCGGGTCGCCCGCGTCGAAGGCGGGCTCTTCGACCCAGGCGCCGCCGTCGGCGTTGGCGTCGGGGGCGCGGCGGCAGGGCTTGCCGGGGCTCGGGTTCTGCCAGGCGGCCGTGCGGGTGGGGCACTCGAACGAGAAGCCGCTCGACTGGCTCGCGTCGGGCGGCGCGCCGCCGGGCGCGCCCTCTTCGGTGGCGCAGGCGGCGAGGGCGGCGAGGGCGAACAGGCTGGGGGCAACGAAGGGGCGTAGGGTCATGATCGGCGCGGGGTGAAGAGGGGCGGTCAGGGGACGAGCGCGCGGAAGCTCCGCCAGTCGGCTTCGGGCGAGGCCTGGCGCAGGGCGTTCTGGGCGAGGGCGAGCGCCGCGGTCGCGTCGGCGTCGGGGAAGTGGCGGTAGAAGGCCTCGAAGAGCTTGGACGACGACTCGTCGCCGACGGGGCGCGTCGGCGCGACGACGGCCTGCGCGCCGCGCAAGAGGAAGGCCTGCGCGAGCCCGAGGCCCTCGCCGACGCCCTCGGGCGAGCGCGCGGTCTCGCAGCCCGAGAGCACGACGCGGGCGGGCGCGCGCGGCTGGGTGAGCAGGTCGCCCGGCGTCAGGCGCTCGCCGCCCGCGAGCAGCATGGCGCTCTCGGTGCCGTCGGTGCCCTCGAAGACGCCGTGGCCGGCGTAGTGCACCAGCGAGGCGCGCAGGAAGCTCTCGAGCAGCCGCTCGCGCGTCGCCTCGCGCCCCTCGAGCAGGCGGGCGCGCGGGCCGGGGCGCGCGGCGAGCGCCGCGAAGACGTGGCGTCCCTCGCGGCGCGCGGCGGCGAGATCGCCCGTCGGGTCGGCGACGACCGTCGGGCCCTCGGGGGCGACGTCGGGGGCGGGGGCGGCGGCCGCCTCGGGCGGCAGATCGAGGCCGTAGGCGACGGGGGCGTGGGCGACGAGGGGCGCGCCGCGGAAGGGCAGCGCGTGCAGATCGACCGAGCGCAGCGCGCCGCTCGGCAAGAGGCGGACGCGCTTGGCCCGGGCGAGCAGGGCCTCGAAGGGGCCGAAGAGGCGCTCGGCGAGCTCGGCCTCGGGCGCGCGCGGATCGATCGCGCCGAGCTCGCGCGCCTGGGCGCCCTCGGCGTCGGCGGCGAAGCCGAGCCAGGCGCCGCCGGGGCCGGGGAAGTAGGCGACGAAGGCCTCGCCGGGGGCCGGCGCGGGCAGCGCCGCCAGCGAGCCGCGCGCGGGCGGGGCGCCGAGCACGCGCATGGCGTCGTCGAGCAGGGCCCGGAGCGAGCTCTGCCTCAGGGGGGCGGCCTCGGCGTTGCCGCCGCGATCGACGGGGTGCTGCCAGGAGGCCTCGAGCTCGGCCTCGACGCGCTTGCGCTCGCGGGCGTAGGCGTCGAGGGCCTGCTCCCAGCGCTTTCGTTGGTCGGGCGGCAGCGCGGCGAGGCGGGGCGCGTTGGCGCTCAGGCGCAGGAGGCGGGCGCGGGCGCGGCGCGCGGCGTCCATCGCGTCGCGCGCGCGGCCGAGGCGGGCGAGCACCGAGACGAGGCCGCGCGCGCTCTTTTCGCGGTCGCCGACGAGGCAGGTGCGCCCCTCGCCGAAGGGCACCGCGAGCAGCTCGTCGTCGAGCACGTCTTCGGCCGCCTCGTAGGCGGCGAGCGCCTCGCGCAGCCGGCCGAGCGCCTCGAGCGCCTGGGCCTGGCCGGTCAGCGCGCGCCAGCGGGCGGCGGGCCAGGGGCCCGCGGCGGCGAGCCGCTCTTGGCGCCGGTAGGTGGCGAGCGCGCCGGCGTGGTCGCGCGCCGCGGCGGCGAGGCGCGCCTCGAGGTCGGTCTGCCAGAAGCCGAGCAGCGGGCTCGGCGCGTCGACCGCGCGCGCGCCCTCGAGGTGGCGCCGGGCCGAGGCCACGTCGCCCGCCTGCAGCGCGGCGAGCGCGAGGTTCAAGAGCACGTTCTTGTGGTTGTAGCGGGACGCGCAGCCGCCCGAGAACTCGGCGAGCGCCCGCTCGAGCATCGGCCCCGGGGCCGCCGGGCCCGCCGCCTCGCCGCGCTCGCGCGCGAGCAGCGCGACCCACGCGGCGTTGAGCAGCACCGTCGCGCGCTCGCAGGGCGCGCGCCCCTTGAGCGTAGCCTCGCCGGGCTCGCCCATGCGCGCCGCGGCGTCGCGGTAGCGCCCGAGCGAGGCGAGCGCGAGGCCGGCGTGCTGGTCGACGAAGAAGGTCAGGGCCTCGAGCCCGAGCCGCTCGGCCTCGGCGCGGGCGCGCGCGAGCGCTCGGAGCGCCTGCCGCTCGTCGCCGGTCTCGTGCGCGAGCACGCCCTCGTGGAAGGGCAGCCGCGCCCGCCCGTCGGGGTACTCGCGCGCGTCGCCCTCGGCCCGCGCGAGCAGATCGCGCGCCTCGAGGTAGCGCTGGCCGTAGACGTTGAACAAGAAGGCCGCCGTCACCGCGTCGTCGACCGCGATCGACACGAGGCCGAGCGCGCGCGCCGCCTCGGCGTTCTTCGCGAGCGCCTCGGCCGCCTCGACCGCGCCGCCCCGATCGAGCGAGAGGCGCGCGAGCAGGCCCCCCGCGCGCACCCGGTCGTCGGGCCCGAGCGAGTCGAGCGCGCCGCGCAAGAGCCCCTCGGCCTCGGCCGCCTTGCCCTGGCGCCGGAGCTCGGCCGCCTGCGCGAGCCGCGGCTCGGCCGCCTTCGCCTCGACCTCGATCGACCAGCGCCCGCCGCCCTTCGCCGCGAGCGCGAGGCGCCGCGCCCCCTCGGGCAGCGTCACCTCGAAGCGGCGGCCCCCGCCGGCCGCCACCGGCGCCGAGAGCGCGAGCGGCCCCCGATCGCTCTGCGCCTCGAGCGCCGCGCCCTCGCCGGCGACCCAGAGGCGCAACGCGCGCCTCTCGCCGAGCTCGCAGACCGGGCCCCGCCGCAAAGTCTGGCAGCCCGAGACCTCGACCTCGAGCGAGGCAGAGCCCCCCGGCGCCTCGTCGCGCGAGACCGCCGCCCTCCGGTCGCAGGCCAACCCCCCCAACGCCGCGCAAGCGGCGAGGCCCGCGAGCGCCCCAAAGGGCTTCGCGAGGGCTCTCGCGCTTGGTCGGCTGACCGCTCTTCGCAACGCTCAACTCCGTGATGGCAAGGCTTCCGTGCCCGCCGAACGCCAACCCCCCCTGTCGGGGCCCGGCGGCCGCCTGCGCGGGCCGGGCTGGCCGGGAGACACCCGGCACAAGCTGATGGTTCGACGAGCCCCCCCTAAGGACCCGAGAACACGGGGCCAAACTTAATGTTAAACTCGTTAGAAGTGCCCTTTGCAAGCCTTTTCTCTGCCGCTCGCGAGCGAGGGCCCCCGAGTCGTCAAGGCGTATCGACCAGCTCGACCTCGTAGCGTAGCGTGCGCCACCCGGGCCCCGAGCCCTCGGCCGAGAGCGCCTTCTTGCGCAGCTCGTCGCCCTCGCCGAGCGCCCCCTCGCGCCCGACGACCAAGCGCAGCTCGGCCGGCCCTTTGACGCCCGCCAAGAGCTCGCCCGCAGCCCCATGCACCCGCAGCGCCCCCGTCGGCGCGATCTCGACCGGCACCGACAAGGGGCGAACCTTGTCGCCTTGGGCCACAAAGGCGCGCAGCGCGAGCGGCCCCTCGACCTTGGTCGCGGGGCGCAGCGCCAGATCGAGCTCGGAGCTCGGCGACAGGCGCATCGCGCCCGGGGGGCTCGGCGCGTCGTTCGCCCCGCGCGTTTGCTTCAACCCGCCCCGGGCGACGATCTCGTACGAGGGCAGGGGCGCGACGTCAGGCCGCTCGGGCGGGCGCAGCACCAGCACCCAGAGCGCCGCGGCCGCCAGCAGCACGCCCGTCAGTGGCGAGACGATGCGCCGCAGGCGGCGCCGCGCGTCGAGCGAGACGATCTCGGCGGCGGGCGCCGGCGGCGAGGCCTCGCCGGCCGGGGCCGGCCCCGGGGCGGCCGCCGGGGGCGCGGTGGCGGGCGCCTTCGCGGCGGCCGGCGCCTCGGCCGGCGTCGCCGCGGCGGTCGGCGCCTTGGCCGGCGTCGCCGCGGCGGCCGGCGCCTCGGCCGGCGTCGCCGCGGCGCGCGCGGGCAGCGCCGCGCTGAGCGCCTCGAAGATGCGATCGCGCGCGTCGCCCGAGAGCGGGCGGTACGCCCGCAAGGGCCGATCGAGGGTCGGGTCGGCGGCCGCGCGCGCCTCGAGCTCGTCGAGCTCGGGGGCCGAGAGCTCGCCGTGGGCGAGGCGCGACCAAACGTCGGGCCGGCGCGCCGCGTCGCGTTCGCGCTCGCGGGCCAGCTCGCCCAGGGCTCGGAGGAGGTCTTCGTCGTTCACGGGGAGCCACCGCGAGATGTCATTCGCGCCCTGCCGGCGGTTTCTGATACGGCGTGCTCCATTTCGAGCTCGGAGGCGATGCCCCTCACGAGCTTACCGAGGCGGCTCCGCCAGGCATAAACGGCGTCGGCGCTCAGCCCGGTGGCCGCGCAGACCGCCTCGACCGGCTCTTGCTCGACAAAAAGGCGACAGAATAGCTCGAAACCCTTCGGGGAGAGAGACGTTTCGAGCCGATCGAGCAACACCCCCAGCACCTCTCGTGAGACCGCCCTCGGTTCGGGGCCCGGCGAGGGCTCGGCCGAGGCCTCGAGGTCGCTCGGCTCGGTCGGGGCCTGCAGAAAGGGGTTACGCCGGCCGCTGCGCAGCACCGTGATGGCCAGGCGGCCGGCCAAGAGGCCCACGAAATTCGGGAAGGACAGGCCCCGCGAGGCGTCCCACGCTTTGAGGGCCCGGCCCCCGTCGGCAAAGAGGGCCATGAACACCTCTTGCGTCAGATCGGCCACCTCGTGCTCAATGGCGCGGCGGGCGGTCTGGGGGTTGCGCAAGAGCACTTGGGCGACGCGCACCTGGATGACCGGCGTCAGCGTGTCGACCAACCGTCGCAACGCCTGGCGGTCGCCCTCGAGGGCCTTTGGCACGAGTGTGGCGTCAACGGTCATCGCGGGGGGGGGCGGCCTCGAAGGGGGGCGGCCACGGCGTGGGTAGACTTCACATCGTACCTCAGTTCGAGCCCCGACCCCCCAAAGCTTAAAAACATTACGGTGCCAATGTACGCCTAGCACCGCCCGCACGGACGTCGCACGTTCGGGGGGCGCGCCGCGCCCTCACAAAAACGGATAGGGCGCCCCGAGCCCTCACGGAAACGGATAGTGCGCCCCGCCCCCCTCGCGGAAACGGATGGCGGGCCCCGCCCCCTCACGGAAACGAATGGCGCGCCCCGAGCCCTCACGGAAACTGATAGCGCGCCCCGAGCCCGGCCATCAGGACGCCCATCTTGTAGCGGCCGGCGTTGATGGGCGTCTCGTCGTCGGGCACCGACACGCGCAGGGCCGAGATCTTGGGCAGGCGGGCCTCGTCGGTCGCGACGTCGACGGTGGTCGGCAGGGCGAACGAGGCGCCGACGTCGACGCGCAGCTTGGGCGTGACGTGCAGGCCCGCCCCGCCCGAGAGGTGGAGCATGTTGTAATCGGGCGAGAAGACCGAGAGGTAGGCCTTGGGCACGGCGCTGCGCTGGTAGAAGACGCCGGCGCGCAGATCGAGCCCGAGCGTGCCGAGCTCGAGCGCCTGCTCGCCGCCGAGGCCCGCCGTGAAGGTGTCGCGGAAGTTGCGCGGGATGGTGAGGTCGGTGACCCGATACTCGGGCGGGAAGAGCGCGATGTCGCGGATGACGACGTCTGCGGAGTCGACCTGAATGCGGTCGTGCATCGACCACGCCTCGTAGCCGAAGGCCGCCTCGACGCGCGTCGACGCGGTCGGGCGCAGCTCGACCCCCGCCCGCGCCACCCAGGGCACCCGGAAGCTGAGGTTGATCGTCTCGCCCTCGATGCGCGCGTTCTGGAACACCGACGCGCTCGGGAGCTGCGACTTGAGCGTGCCCGAGGCGCTCACCCAGTGGGGCAGGTAGAGCGAGACGCCGAGGCGCACCTTGGGGTGGGGCGAGAAGATGGCGCCGAGGGCGCCGCTCGGCGAGACCATGGCGCCGCGCACGCGCGCCTTCGCGTCGTAGTCGGGGCTCTCGGGGGCGCAGAGAAAGCGGTCGGGGACGCAGTTGTTGGTGTACGTCGTCGTCTGCAGCGTGCCGACGAGGGCGGTAAGCCCCGCGCCGAGCTCGACCCAGGGCGCGGGCCGGAAGGCGGCGTACAGGCCCGCGATGCTGAGCAGCGAGCCCTCGAGCGTCAACAGCGAGTAGCGCTGGGGCGCGGGCCCGCCGCCGGCCCGCTCGGGGTAGTCGAGCAGGCTCGAGTAGGGGGCGTGGACGCCGGCGGCGAGCGTCCAGCGGTCGTTGAGGCGGTACGAGCCCGCGATCGTCGGCAGGGGCAAGAGGGGGGCGGCGTTCTTGACCGTGGCGAAGCGCTGCTCGAAGGTGCTGACCGCCTGGCCCGTGTTCGGGTCGACGATCTGCAGGGGCGCGACGCGCGAGAACGAGGTCGAGAACTGAAAGATCGACGCGTCGACGAGCACCTGCGTGCCCGCCTCGGCGATGCCGGCGGGGTTGTAGACGATGGCGCCGAGGTCGTCGGCGCCGGCGACGAAGGCCCCGCCGCGGCCCATCGGGCGCACGCCGCGCTGCGAGCTGAACAGGCCCGCCGCCCCCGCGCCCGGCGAGGCGAGCAGGCACGCGAGCGCGACGGCGACGCGCCGCGCGGGCTCAGTTCCCATTCCGGTCGCGGATGATGGTGTAGAACTGCTCGAGGCCGCGGTAGGGGTCGGTCAGAAAGCCCTTCAGGCTCTCGCCCATGGCGCGGTAGTCGGCGTCGTCGAGGGGCGCGGCCGACGCCGAGTCGATGCGGTGGACGTCGGCGACGACCTCGGCGAGCACCTCGAAGGGCGAGCGGCCGCCGGGGCCGACGGGCGCGACGGCGTTCTTCAGGACGGCGTCGACGACGTGGTAGCGGTCGATCACGGCCTCGCGCGCCGCCTTCGGCTCGAGGTCGGTGCGGTCGTCGAGCAGCGCCCGCAAGAGCTTGAGCGAGGTGTCGGCCAGGCCGGGCGTCGCGCGGCCGCCCGAGGGGGCGGCGGCGACCGACATGGCGTTCAGGACCGGCACGAGGTTCTTCTCGTCTTGCAAGAGCTGCACGAGGTCGGCGGCCGAGACCATGATGTCGGCGAGCACGTCGGCGTCTTGCGCCTGCTCGAGCAGGTAGCCGACGAGCACCTCGAGCGCCTCGCGCGCGGCCGGGTCGGCGGCGAGCGCGTCGCCGAGGTCGGCGAGCGCCGAAAAGAGCGGGCCCGAGAGCAGGTCGGCGACGTCGGCCCCGAGCTCGTCTTTCGCCCAGGCGCAGGGCGCCGCGCCGGGGGCCTCCCGGTCGGGGCAGCGGGCGTTGAGCTGTTCGCGCATGAGGCGGCCGATCGGCCCGAGGGCGCGGGCGACGGCCGCGTTTTGCCACGCCCCGCCCCGCGCGAGCAAAAACTGGTCGACGAGCTCGCTGCGGGCCTCGCGCCAGGCCGCCCGGCGGCCCTCGCCCTCGGCCCCGAGCGCGGCGAAGCTCGCGTCCGAGCGGCGTAGCGCCCCCGCGAAGAGGTCGAAGAGGGCCAAGTCTTTCTCGCGCCCGTCGTTGGCCAGGGCCTTCGACGAGCCCTGGCGGTCGGTGACGCCGAGCGACCGGGCCACGGCCGGGTCGAAGACGACCGGCACCATCGCGGCGGCGATCTCGAGCCCGGGGCGCGCCTGGCCGGGCCTGACGCGCGGCGAGACGTAGGCCTGGTCGCGCAGCGCCGGGGTCAGCTCGGCGAGCGTGCCGAAGGCGTCGCTCCGGTTGATGACCCAGTCGATGAGCTCTTCGTAGCGCCAGAGGCCCGAGCCGTCGCTCGGCCAGTGCTTGAACAGGATGCCCATCAGCCCCGTGAAGAGCTGCTCGGCCGGGCAGGTGCCGAACTGGTCGCGCACGCACGCCTCGCCCTCGTCGGGCACGTAGCGGTAGTTGGCGAAGGCCGTAATGAGCGGGCGCAGGCCCTCGATGAAGTCGCTGGTCGGCTGGTCGCAGTCGAAGCCGACGCAGCCGTCGGGCTTGCGCGGCCGCCAGCCGAACTCGGTCATGAAGAGCGTATGGGGGATGATGCCCCGCAGCGTCTGGTCGAACGAGTCGCAGGTGTTGACCCCGCGCGCGTTCTTCGGGCAGACGGCGCTGCCGATGAGCTCGGTGGTCAACTGCGCGAACGTGCCGAGATTCGCGTTCGGGCCGCCGATGAGCGGATCGAGGTCGGGCGGCGAGGGGAAGGCGCCCGAGGGCGCGCCGAAGAAGACGAAGCGCGTCAGCGCCTGGGGCGTCGGCTTGGTGGTGAAGCCCTCGATGCCGCTCGCGATCTGGAAGGCGGCGTCGAGCTTCGATTCGAAGCCGGCCGGTGAGCAGGGCATTAGGTCCGAGAGGCCGACCAAGGTCTCGTCTTTGATGTCGAACTTAGCCCGCCGCGGGTGGTTGTAGTCGAGCATCGAGTCGAGGAAGAAGACCGACAGCTCATCGACCTCGAACAGCCCGCACTCATCGATCGAGCCGACGAGCGGGTAGGTGAGCTCGAACTCGGTGATGCAAAGGTCGACCCGCGCCTTGACCTTCGCTCCTGCGCGGTTGCACGTCTTGACGTGGTCGGCGTAGTAGACGACGTCGACGAAGCGCTTGAAGGCGCTCGCGTTGGCGCCCTCGGCCGGGGTCGACCGGTCGACCGGCGTCTGGAAGGCGAGCTTGTCGGTGAAGGGCTTGCCCGTGTCGAGGTTGACGGGCGGGCCGTTCAGGTTGTTCGGGTCGTAGCTGATGCGATCTTTGTGCGCGAACATCGGGGCGAAGTTCTGGCGCACGAGCTCGACCGTCGCGGGGTCGGAGAGCGAGGCGAGCGCCTCGTAGAGCAGGCCCTTCGGCCGGGCGCCCGGCTGCCCGCCGGTGTAGAGGTCGGGCCCGACGCGCGCGACCTTGGCGAGCCAGGCGGCGATCTCGTCGAAGAGCGTCGAGGCGTCGTCGAGGCGGGCGCCCGCGTACTTGGGGCTCCGGCTCTCGTCGAGAATGGCTTCGACGAGGCCGACGACGCGCGCCGTCAGGTCGGGCCGCTGCTCGTGCAGATCGAGCACGAAGCCGAGGTAGTCGTCGCTCTCGGGCGCCGCGAGCAGCTGGCCGAGGGCGTGGGCGAGCTCGGGCAGGGCCGAGGTGGCGGGGTCGAACCCCTCGTACGCGAGATCGCGCCCGCCCTTGTCGGCATAGGCCCGCGTCGACGGCTTGCGCTCGCCGAAGATGGGGCGGGCGCCGCGCAGGGCCTTGAAGAGCGTCGAGGCGCCGCCCTCGGCCCCGCCGGGGCGCGCGGCGACGAGCGGGCGCAGATCGCGCAGCGCGCTGGCGGCGAAGGTGCCGGAGGCGTCGAGGTACGAATAAATGAGCCGGTCGCCCGAGAGCGACCGCCCGGTCGCCTCGTCGAAGGTGAAGTCGCGGTCGGTCGAGGCGAGCAGCACCCGGAAGGGCGGCGGCGCGTCGAGGGGCGCGCCTTGCGCGTCGACGAAGCGGCCGAAGGCGTCGAGGTCGGCGAAGCCGTCGCCGTCGAGGTCCGCGAAGGGCGCGGGCACCGGCGCGCGGCCGTCGGGCAGGGCCCCGGCCGGCAGGGCGAAGCCGCGCCGGTCGCGCCGCGCCAGGTAGCGCGGCGCGTCGCCCACCCGGAACTCGTCGGCCTGCATCAGCAGCGCCGACGCCAAAAGCTCGCTCGTCACCCGCGGGCGGCTCGGCTGCAGCCGCCCCTCGTCGACCGAGAGCGGGCCGCCGTCGGGGTCGGCCTGCATCGTGCGCAGCTCTTGCTCGGCCGCCGCCAGAAACGCCTGGAAGGGCCGCTCGGCCGGCCCGCCCGCGCTGACCAGGCGCACCAGCTCTTTGACCGAGCGGCGCAGGTGCGGCGAGGTCAAGAGCGGCCGCATCATGCCGAGCGACTGCGCGGCCGGCCGGTAGCCCCGCCGCTCGCCGATGCGGGCGAGCGCCTCGGCGGCCGGGCGGCTCTCGGCGAGGGCGCCGAGCATGCTGCCGAGCGAGCGCGTCGAGGCGGGCAAGACCGGCGGGGCGCCCGGCGCGTAGGGGTCGCCGTCGTAGAGCGGCGTCATGCGCTTGGTCAGAAGGTCGAGCGCGTCGTACAGGCGCACCTTCTTGCCGGCCTCGAAGGGGTCGTCGATCTCGACGTCCGGGAAGAGCGCGTCGAGCGCCGCGATGGTGTCGGCGCGCCGCTTCGCCATCGTCTCGAGCTTGGCGAGCGAAAGGCGGCGCGCGCGCAGGCCTCGCTCGTCGGTGGGCAAGAGCGCGGGCAGCTTCGACTCGTCGACCTTGTCGCCCCAGCCCGAGGGGCCCTTGTGGCAGATGCTGCGGTACGAGACGCCCGTCAGATCTTCGGCGAGCGAGGTGGCGCCCACCCGGTCGCAGAGGCCCGAATAGATGTCTTCGCCGAGCGTCGCGCCGGCCTCCGACGTGGGGCGCTCGGTCGAGAAGTCGTCGGCACACGAGGGCAGGGCCGAGCCCGCGAGCGTGACCAGACCGAGGGCGGCGGCGAAGGAACGGCGGCTGTGACGCGACATTGGCCCGAGAGGTAGGATACCGGCTTTGATCGCGAGCCCGGCCCATAAATACGACCTGACGCGGCGTGTCGTCGGCCTTTCTTGAAAGCGCCGGCTCACCGCGTCGTTACCTTGTCTGCCCGCACGGAAAATGTCCGGCGGGGCCGAGCGCCGGGCCCGGCCGTGAGCGCGGCCGGCGGGCGTAAGCGCGGCACGGTGACGCTAGGGGCGCGGCCGGCGGCGGGCGTAAGCGCGGCACGGTGACGCCGGGGGCGCGGCCGGCGGCGGGCGTAAGCGCGGCATGGTGACGCCGGGGGCGCCGCGCGAGGCGAAGTAGGTGCGCAGCATGTCGCGCGCGATGACGTTGGCCTTCACGCGCCAGGTGCTGCCATTGACGGCGAGCACGGCGAGGGCGACCTCGGGGGCGCGCGCGGGGGCGAAGCCGACGAACCAGGTGTAAAACTGGTCGGTCTCGCCGCGCGTGAGGGTGCCGGTCTTGCCGGCGACGGCGAGGTTCGGCAAGAAGGCGCGGCCGCGGGCGTCGTGAAAGGCGCGGTAGCAGGTGCCCTCGGTGACGGCGGTCTCGAGCATGCGCGTCAGCGCGTCGGCGGTCTCGGGCTTGATGGCGCGCCGCGCGGGGTAGCGCGGCGGGGCCCGGAAGAGCAGTTGCTCGCCCTCGGTGACGCGCTCGACGACGTAGGGGCGCACGCTCTGGCCGCGGCTCGCGACGGTGAGGGCGAGCGAGACGGCGCCGAGGGGCGAGAGCGTGGTGTTCCAGAAGCCGGCGCTGGTGCGGGCGAAGCCGAGCGGCTCGTCGGGCACGTGCAGGCCGTTCGGCTCGACGGGCACGTCGAAGGCGGGCGCCTCGCCGAAGCCGAGCGAGCGGGCGGCCGACTCGAGCGACGAGGGCGAGAGGTGGCGCGAGGCGAGGCGGGCGAAGACGACGTTGGCGCTCTTGCCCATGGCGCCGGCGAGCGTGGTGCACGACCGGTCTTTGCGCGGATCGTCGACGAGGTGCGCGGGCTCGATGCGGTGGTCGCCGCCCCAGTAGCACTGGCGCGTGTCGGGGCCGAGGCCGGCCTGCTCGACGAGCGCGGCGGCGGTCGCGATCTTGAAGATGCTCGCGGCCGGGGCGGACGCGTCGGCGCAGAGATCGCCGCCCTGCCCGCGCTCGCGGCGGCTCGCCCAGACGAGCACCCTGCCCTTCATGTCGGCCATGACGACGGCGACCTCGGGCACCTCGTAGCCGCGCAGCAGGCGCTCGGCGTGCCGCTGCAGCGAGGGGTCGAGGGTCAGGTGGGCGACGCGGCCGCCGTGGGCGGGGCTCGTGGCCGAGTCGCCCTCGAGCCGGATGCGCCGCAGATCGACGCCGGCGAGGGGCGGGGGCGAGACGTTCCGGGCGAAGCTGCCGTCGGAGGGGTGCAGCTTCGCGAGCTCTTCGGCGCCCTCGTCGGGGGCCCCGAGGGCCGTGGGGCCCGCGGGGCGGTGCCAGACGATCGGGGCGACGCAAAGCAGCGCGCCCGCCAGGGCGAGGCCTACCCAACGCTTCATCGCCCGACGACGCTACTGCCGGAGGCCCCGAGCTATGCTACGCGGGCACGCACGTCGCCCGCCCCGCCGGCCCCGATTCCGTCCGTCGCTCATGGGCCCGGGCTGTAGCGTGCGCGGGCGGGCGGGGCCAAAAAAGGCGCCGCCGCCCGACCCGACCGAACCCCCCGCCGACCATGCGCACCCCCCCCTGGCCCCGTCAGACCTGGCTCGTGCTGGCCAAAGACCTGCGCATCGAGGCGAAGACGCGCGAGATCGTGGTCACCGCCGGCTTCTTCGCGCTGCTCATCGCGGTCATCGCCTCGGTCGCCTTCACCTTCGGCAACACGAAGGCGCCGGTCGCGCCCGCGGTCATCTGGGTGAGCGTGAGCTTCGCGGCCGTGCTCTCGCTCAGCCGCACCTGGCAGCGCGAGCGCGAAGAGTCGGCGCTGACGGGGCTGCTCGTCTCGCCGCTCGCGCGCAGCGCGCTCTTCGCCGGCAAGGCGCTCGGCGTCGCCGCCTTTCTCTTCGCCATCGAGGCGGTGGTGGTGCCGGCCTCGGCGCTCTTCTTCAACCTCGATCTGCTCGCGCTCGGCCCCGGCCTCGCCGTCGTCGCGCTCTTCGCGACCCCGGGCATCGCCGCGAGCGGCACGCTCTTCGGCGCCATGACCGTGCGCACGCGGGCGCGCGATCTCGTGCTGGCGAGCGTGCTCTTGCCGCTGCTCTCGCCCACCATCTTGGCCGCGGTCGGCGCGACGCGCGAGATCATCGCCGGCTCGACGATCGACGAGCTCGGGGGCTACTTCGTCATCATGGGGGTGTTCGACTTCGTCTTCTTCGCCGGGGGGCTCTCGCTCTTCGGGGCGCTGATCGGCGACTGAGGGCGGCCGGGGGCGGAGCGCGAGGCCGGCCGGCCTCGCTAGCGAGCCGCGCGCCGGCGGTAGAGAACGGCGAGGCCGGCGACGAGGGCGGCGAGCAGCGCCGCCGAGAGCGGCTTCGAGCCGCGCACGCCGCTGGCGCAGCCGTCGTCGTCGCCGCCGCCCGAGGCGGGGGCGGGGCCGGCGATCGCGCCGCCCGCGCCGGAGGGGCCGAGGGGCCCCGCGCCCCCCGCGCCGGGGCCGCCGCCCGTGCCCGAGCCGGCCGCTCCGCCCGCCGGTGCGCCACCGGCGCCGCCCGCGCCGCCCGCGCCGGCCGGCGCTGGCAGCGTGAGAAAGGCGCTGGCGAAGCGCTGGCCCATGAGCTGGTAGGCGGCCGAGTCGAAATGAAAATTCTCGCCCGGCGCCTCGTTCGGGCGGGGGTTGAAATCGTCGGTGTCGATGAGGGCGACGGCCGGGTCGGCGTCGGCAATGGCCTGCTGCGCCGCGCGCACGGCGTCGACCGAGCTGCTGCGCTCTTCCAGGACGGGCCCCCCGTTCTTCGCGTAAAGGTTGTCGCTCACGCGCCCGATGACGAAGCGCAGCGAGGGGGCGTTGAGGTCTTGGCGAAAGGCGGCGATGAAGGACGAGAGCCACTCGCCGTACCTCTGGGCGTTCGCGAGCGAGCTGTTCGCTTCGTTCTCGCCCTGCATCCACAAGACGGCGCCGAGCTCGTGGGCGAGGCCCTGCTGATCGAGGCGCTCGAGCGCGCGGTCGAGGCGCGTCGGCTCGGCGGGGTAGGCGAGCGCGTTGCCCGTCGCCTCGCCGTACGTGGCCGAGTCGAGCTGGCCCATCAGGGCGTGGTAGAGCTGCGACTTGTGGCGGACTTCGGGGTCGGGCGGCAGGCCGAGCGTCGCCTCGCCCAAGGGGGTTCGCAGCCAGTGCTCGCGCAGGTTCGTGCCGCCCTGGGCCATCTTGACGATGGCGATCGTTCGGCCCGGCAGCGCCGCCGTCATGGCCTTGCCGAAGGTGAGCTCGGGGCCGTAGCGCTTCGGCGTGCCCTTCGGCTCGAGGGGCCCCCAGTCGGTCGAGGTGGTGCCGACGTACTGGTCGCTGGTGGCCTCGGGGTTGCGCGTGTCCGGGTTGTGATGTTCGTAGAGAACGTCGGGCTGCGAGGCGAGCTCGGGCGGCAGCGCCTTGCCGTCGCCGAAGCCGACCATGTTCGACTGCCCGGCGAGCACGAAGACCAAGACCGGGTCGGCCGCCGCGGCGGGCGAGGCCGCGAAGGCACCGAGCGCCGCGAGAACCGCCGGGAGCCTCGACGTGTAAGCCATGTGCAGGAGGGTAACCGAACGCGGCCCGCGGTCAAAAGGCCCCTGTGGGGGGCGCATTTCCCCACGGGGGGCTCCCCTGCGGGGCCGGGCGCCGAGCCCCCCGAGCCCCTCGAGCCCCTCGAGCCCCCCGAGGGCCCGCCCCCGCCCCCTCGGTCAGGAGGTCGGGCGTCCGCGCTGCGAGGCGAGCGTCGCGAGCACGCCGGCGAGCACGACGAAGGCGCCGAGGCCCTCGAGGGGCGAGGGCAGCTCGCCCAGCCAGAGCGCCCCGAGGGCGAGCGAGCCGAGCGTCTCGCCCGACGACACGAGCGCCACGAGCGCGGGGGGCGCGTGGCGCGAGGCCCACTGCACGAGCGAGTGGCCGCCCAGCGTGGGCACGATGGCGAGGGCGACGACGTAGGGCAGGGCCCCCGGCCCGACGCGCAGGGGCACGCCGGCCGCGAGGCAAGCGAGGGTCAAGCAGAGCGACGCCGACGCGTAGACCAGCGTCACGTAGGCGCGCGCGGGCAGGTGCGCGGCGAGGCCGCGGGCGGCGGCGAGGTAGAAGCCGAAGAGCAGGGCGGCGACGAGCACGAGCAGATCGCCCGCGAGGCGGTGCGAGCCCCGGCCCGAGGCCGCGGCGACCAGGAGGGCGCCGCCGGTCGCCAGCGCGATGCCCGCCACCTCGCCCGCGCGCGGCCGCAGCCGGAAGGCGACGGCCGCGACGACGACCACCGCCACCGGCTCGAGCGACACGAGCGTGACCGCCGCGGGGATCGACGTGAGCGCGAGCCCGCCCAGGTAGCAGCCGAAGTGCGCCGCCAGGACGGCCCCGGTCAGCACGACCGCGAGCCGCCGGCGGGCGGGCAGCGCCGCGAAGGAGGCGAGCGCCGCCCGGGGCCCGAGCGCGATCAGAAGGAGGGCGGCGAGGCCCGTGCGCGCGGCCGCGATGACCAGCGGGTGGGTGGGCGCCGCGGCGCGGGCGAAGGGGCTCGCCGTCGAGAAGCAGGCGGCGGCGAGCAAGAGCAGGAGCGAGGTGCGGGCGAGCGAGGGCGCGGCGCGCGCGGGGGCGGCGGGCGGCAAGGCCTACCCGTGGATGGCCGCGGCCGCCCCGAGCTTGGCGCAGACCTCGCCCTCGGCGAGCGAGAGCTGGCCGAGCCGCTGCCGGGCGAGCGCCCGATCGCCGGCCGCCTCGGCCGCGAGCTCGGTGAACACCCGGTAGTGCCGCGCCTCGGCCTCGAAGAGCTCTTCGTAGAAGGCGGCGAGCGCCGCCTGCCCCGCGCCCGCGAGGCCGTCGGCGAGCAGGCGGAAGCGCTCGCACGAGCGGGCCTCGATGAGCGCGGCCACCAGCAGCCGGTCGAGCAGGGCCTGCCGCGCGTCGCGCCCGCCCGGCCGCGAGCGGTTGGCGAGCGTGCGCAGCTCGGCGGCGTAGGGGTCGGGCGGCGGCGTGCCCAGGCGCAGCCCGCGCCGGTCGAGCTCGTCGAGCACCCGGCGGACGTGGCGCATCTCTTCGTCGGCGAGCGCGAGCAGCTCGTCGGCCATGGCGCGCGAGAGCGCCCGGGGCACGAGCGAGAGGGCGTTCTGCGCCGCTTTCAGCTCGCAGTGGGCGTGGTCGACGAGCACGGCGTCGAGGTTCTTGAGGGCCGAATCGACCCAGGCGGCGGGGGTCGGTCGCGTCAGGCAGAGCATGGCGGGGGCAAGGGTAGGGCTTCGGGCGGGCGAGCGCACCCCGCGAGTGCGCCGTGGGGCGGGGCCGGCCCGCCTACCGCTTCTGCCGCCGCAAGGGCGCCCGCAGGCGCTCGAGTTCGTCCTCGGCCTCGAGCCGGGCGGCGCGCTCGCGCGCTCTCTCGGCGCCGCCCACGCGGGCGGCCGGCGGGCGCTACGCCGGCGCGTCGAGGTAGGCGCGGTAGGCGGCGTCGCTCGGCGGGCGGCCGAGGAAGCGGGCGACGAGCTCGGCCTCGTCGCCCGAGCCCCCGGGGGCGAGCACGGCCTCGCGGTAGGCGGCGGCGGTCTCGGCGTTGAGCAGGCCCTCGCGCTCGAAGCGCGTGTAGAGGTCGCGGGCGAGCGAGAGGGCCCACTGGTAGCCGTAGTAGCCCGCGTCGTAGCCGACCAGGTGCCCGAAGGTGGCCTGAAAGTGCGTGCCCTCGACGTAGGGGAAGGCGGTATAAGCGTTCTGAATCTCGGCGAGCACCCGCGTCGTGTCGAAGCCGGGCGGGCGCGTGTGGTAGGCTTGGTCGAGCGCGGCGAGCATGAGCTGGCGCTGCGTGGCCAGGGCGCGGCCGAAGGCGCGCGAGCGCACGAGCGCGGCGAAGAGGCGGTCGGGCATCGGGGCGCCGGTGCGGTGGTGGCGGGCGAACAGGTCGAGCGTCTCGCGCGACCAGGCCCACTCTTCGAACATCTGCGAGGGCGCCTCGACGAAGTCGCGCGCGACGCGGGTGCCGGAGAAGCTGGCGAGCTCGCTCGCCGTGAGCAGCTGGTGCAGCACGTGGCCGAACTCGTGGAAGAAGGTCACCACGTCGCCGTGGTTGAGCAGGGCGGGGGCGTCGCCGCCGGGCTTGGGGAAGTTGCAGACGAGCGCCGCGACGGGCGCCAGGCGCCCGGCGTCGGTCGCCTTCGAGGCGCGCAGGCCGAAGACGGCGGCGTGCTTGAACTTGCCCGGGCGCGGGTGCAGATCGAGGTAGACGCGCCCGAGCGGCGCGCCCCCGGCGCCGAGCACCTCGAGGGCGCGCACGTCGGGGTGCCAGACCGGCACGCCGGCCTCGCGGTAGCGCACGCCGTAGAGCCGCGCGGTGATCGCGAGCAGCCCCGCTTCGACCCGCCCGACCTCGAAGTATTCGCTCACCTCGCGCGAGTCGAGGCCGAACTTCTCTTGGCGCAGCCGGTCTTCGAGGTAAAGCCGGTCGGACGGGGGGATCGGCCCCGGCCCCCCGCCGAGCCGCTCGTAGAGCGCGCGGAACTCGGCGAGCTCGCGCCCCGCGCGCTCGGCCACGTGGGCCCGCAGACCCTCGAGAAAGCGCCCGACCGCGCCCGGCTCTTTGGCCATGCGGGTCTCGAGCACGTAGTGCGCCCAGGTCGGGTAGCCGAGCAGCCGCGCCTTCTCGTGGCGCAGCGCGAGCAGCCGGTCGAGCAGCGGCAGGTTCTCGGCCGCGGCGCGGTTGTCGAAGAGCTTGTAGAGCTCGAAGGCGGCGGCGCGGTCGCGCGCGTACTGCAAAAAGGGGAAGTAGTCGGGGTAGTCTGTCGTGACGGTGACCCGCCCGTCGGGCCCCGGCGGGTGGGCCTCGAGGTACGAGGCCGGCAGCCCCTCGAGCCGCTCAGGCGGCAGCCGCAGCGAGAGCGTCGCCGAGGCGAGGTTCGTCTCGAAGGCGAGCGAGACCTCGGTGATGGCCTCGTTGAGCTCACGCAGGCGCGCCTGGCCCCCCGCGTCGAGCTCGAGGCCGTTGCAACGGAAGTCGCGCAGCGTGTGCTCGACGAAGCGCGCCCGCGCCGGCGAGAGCGCCTCGCCCCGGGCCGCGTAGCGGCGCAGCACCGCGGCCACCTCGGCGTCGAGGAAGAGCGCCGTCGCGAAGGCGTCGACCTTGGGCTCGCAGGCCCGCGCCGCCTCGCGCACCGCCTCGTCGGGGTGGGCGACCGAGAGCAGCCCCGCGAACGAGCCCGCGGTCGAGAGCGCGAGCGCGACATCGTCGAAGGCGCCGAAGGTGCGCGCCCAGGTGAGGGCCTCGTCGGGCCCGGCGCCCGCGCCGCGGATCTCGTCGACGAGCCGCGCCGCGCGGGCGAGGCTCGCGTCGCATACGTCGGTGATGCCCGCGGCGCTCTGGCCGACGAGCGTGGGGTCGAGGTCGAGGGGGGCGGGCGTCGTCATGGCGGGCGGGGCCGCGCGGCGGGCGCCCGGGGGCAGCGCGCGCAGGGCGGAGCCTACCCTAGCGCGCGGGGCGGGCTCGGGCGACCTCGGGGCGGCCGGCGGGGCGCCCAAGGCGCCGTCGCGGCGCGGGCCCGGGGCCGGGCGCCCCCTTGCGCGCGGGCGGGCGCGGCGGCAAAGGGCCGGGCGTGCGCGTCGCGATCGTGGCCACCTCGTACCCGCGCGCGCCCGACGACGCGGCCGGCCACTTCGTCCGGGCCGAGGCGCTCGCCCGGGCGCGCGGCGGCGACGAGGTGCACGTGATCGCGCCCGAGCCCTTCGGGGGCGATCCGGGCGTGCGGGCGCACCCGGCCGGCGGCGGCGCGCTCTTCGCGTGGCCCGGGGCGGCCTCTCGGGCGCGGCGGGCCCCGCACCTCGCGCTCGCGCTCGGCCCCTTCGCGCTGCGGGCGGCCCGGGCGCTCCGGGCCCTCGCGCCCGACGCGGTCGTCGCGCACTGGCTCGTGCCCTCGGCCTTCCCGATCGCGCTCGCGGCGCCCGCGTCGGCGCCCCTCGAGGCCGTCTGCCACGGCGCCGACGTCAGGCTCCTCGTGCGGGCGCCGGCGTCGGCGCGCGCGCTCGCGCTCGGGCGCCTCGAGGCGCGGGGGGCGCGCCTGCGCTTCGCGGCCGAGTCGCTGCGCGAGGCGCTCTTCGGCGCGCTGCCCGCGGGCCTCGCGCGCGCCCTCGCGCCCCGCTCTCGCGTCGAGGCGCCCGCGCTCGAGGCCCTCGGCGGCGTGCGCGCGGCGCGGGCGGCGCGGCCCTACGTCGCGTGCGTCGGCCGGCTCGTCGCGACGAAGCGCTTCGACGTGGCCGTGCGCGCGCTCGCGCTCTGCCCGCCCCCGCTCGAGCTGCGCGTCATCGGCGAGGGCCCCGACCGGGCGCGGCTCGAGCGGGTCGCTCTCGCCGCGGCGCCCGGCCGGGTGCACTTCCACGGGCGGCTCGGGCGCGACGAGGCGCTCTCCTGGCTCGCGGGCGCCGCCGCGCTCGCGCACCCCTCGGCCTGCGACGCGGCGCCGACGGCGGTGCGCGAGGCGATGGCGCTCGGCGTGCCGGTCGTCGCGGCCGAGGTCGGCGACACGGCGCGCTGGGCGGCCTCAGGCGCCCCGCTGCGGCTCGCCGAGCGCACGCCCGAGGCCTTCGCCGCCGCGCTCGCGGAGCTCGCCGGGCGCCCCGCGCGCTGAGCGCTTAAGGGCCCCGTCGGGGGCCCGCGCGCCCCGCGCGCCCGGGGGCGCCGGCGCTCAGGGCGCGGGCGTGAAGCGCAGCCGCCCGAGCCCGTTCTTCGCCTGCTCGCGCTCGGCGCTCGGCACCACCTCGTCGAGCCGGAACGGCAAGGCCGGCGCCTCGTTGCGCGACCAGAGCTCGAGCTGGTCTTTGTAGTGCGGCGAGGCAGAGTCGAAGATCTGCCCGCCCGGCACGACGTTGCGCGCGACGGGCCCCTTGTCCGGGTCGAGCTCGCAGACAAAGCGAATGGCCGCCCCCCCGCGGAACGAATAGTTGTCGTCGTCGTAGCCGTGGTCGGCGACGTCGACGGTGCCGATGCCGCCGTGGCGCGGGTAGGCGTCCTGGTCGAGCCCGAGGGGCACGAAGAAGGCGGGCTGGGCGGTGTGGACCGCGCCCCAGCGCCAGGCCCTCGGGTCGGCGCCGAGCTTGGGCTCGGCGAACGCCCACGCGATCGCCTCGCTCACGGCGCGCGCGAGCACGACCTGCCGCGTCTCGACGACGTCGGGCGTGCCGAGGTCGTCGAACAAGATCTCGCCCCGCTCGCCCGGCTCGCCGGTCGAGCCCGAGGCGAGCGTGCCGGGCGCGTCGAGCAGCCGGTAGAGCGCCCGCTCGGCCGCGCGCGAGGGCATCCGGAAGCCCGACGCCTCGTCGCCGAGCGCGGCGAGCTCGTCGGCGAAGGTGAGCCGGGCGAGCCGGGTCGAGAAGGCGGCGACGAGCAGCGCGGCGCGCGAGTCGTCGATGCCGGCGGTGTCGAGGCCCGCCTCGTAGCCCGAGGGCGTGTTGAGCGACCAGCCCTCGACGAGGGCGCGCGCCTCCGCGTAGAAGGCGCGCACCGGGGCCGGGGCGGCGTCGACGACGGGCTTGAGGGGGGAGGCCGCGTCGCGGGCGGGGGCGGCGACGTAAGCGGCGAGCTCGGCGGCGGCTGCGAGGAAGTGCGGCCGCAGCTTGGCCCCGAGCAGGCTCACCGCGTCGGCCTGGATGGACGCCATCGCGTCGGGGTCGAGCTTGCCGCCGCCCGCGAGCGCCTCCGTGATGCGATCGGTGATGCGCCCGACGCGCGCGCCCGGGTCGTAGTCGGCGCCGATATAGTTGGGCAAGTCGCCGCTCGCGTCGTTGGCCGGATCGTTGTCGGCCGTCACCCCGATGGGGTCGGCGTTGGCCGTGACGAGGTAGCCCTTCGCGGGGTCGAAGGCGCGGGGCATCTTCGTCGGGTCGACGTAGTCGTCGGCGTCCCACTTGTCGTCGCCGTTGCCCCATTCGGCGGTGCCGTCGCCCGGCAGCACCAGCCAGGGCTTGATGCCCGCGGGCCGCTTGGGCAGGCGCGTCGCCTGCGTCCAGCCGATGTTGCCCTCGACGTCGGCCAGGACCCAGTTCTGCCGCCCGTAGGCGAAGTGCGCCTCGATCGCGCGCCGCGCCTCGTCGACGCTCCGCGCCCGGTCGACCGCCAGGATCGCGCGGAAGATGGGGTAGGGCTCGTGCCCGGTATACCGCACCGACAGCTCGCGCGCGCCGAGCGGCTCGAGGGTGTTGCCCGCCTTGACCCGCGGCAAGATGGGGCCGTGGTGGGGCACGTCGTAGAAGGTCAGGGTGACCGCCTCCGCTTTGGAGACGTCGCCGCCGAACGAGATGCGGAAGGTCTCTTCGCGCGGCACGAGCGGCACCTGCCCGTTCCGGAAGCTGACGCACTGCCCGGCGCCGCCCGCGCAGGGCGCGACGGCCTCGTCGTAGACGTCGCTGACGTCGAGCTGGCTGACGGTCACGCCCCAGGCGATGCGGCGGTTGAAGCCCACGGTGACGAGCGGCACCCCGGGGAACTGCACCCCCATCACGTCGAAGTCGCCGGCGCTCAGGTGCAGCATGTAAAAGAGCGAGGGGTTGGTCAGGCTGAGGTGGGTGTCGTTGGCCACCATCGGGTGGCCGCTGCGGCTCACCGCGCCCGAGACCACCCAGTTGTTCGAGCCGCGCTCGGCCGGCCCGAAGGCGGGCAGGCCCCCGCGGCTCGACCGGGCCCGGGCGGCGAGGCGCGCGAGCTCGAGGTCGGGCTCGGGCGCGCGCAAGGGCGGCTGCACCAGCGCCGGCGACCGCGCCGCGCCGTCGAACTCGCCCCAGCCGTCGACCGTGAAGACCGGCACGATCGGGCGCAGGTCGCTCACGTCCGCCACGAACCCCTCGCGCTTGGCGTAAGCCGGGTCGCTCGCGCCGGCGAAGACGGCCTTCTCGCGCTCGACGGCGGTGGTGCGCAAGAGGTCGAAGTCGACGTCGAACGAGAGCGCGAACGACTGAAGCTCGCCGACCGCCAGCGAGTCGACCTCGCTCCAAGCGGAGACGAACTCGGGTCGGTAGTTGAGCGCCACGAGGGTCGAGGGCAGCGCGTGCTCGCCCGCCTTGAGCTCGTCGATCCACTGGTTGACGCCCGCCGCGTAAGCCTTGAGCGCGGCGACCGCCTCGCGGTCGAGCGGCTCGGACGAGGCCTGCAGCGTCGCCCAAGCCGCCTCGGCGTTCGCGCGCAGGTGGTGCAGGCGCGGCTCGATGTCGCTGGGCAGGGCGCTCGCGCCCAGCAGCTCGGAGAGCGTGCCTGACGCGTTGCGGCGGAAGAAATCCATCTGGACGAAGCGGTCGTGTGCCGTGATGTAGCCCTGAGCGTAGGCGGCGTCGGCGACGGTCTCGGCGTAGATGTGGGGCACGCCCAGCTCATCGCGCACCAGTTCGACCGGGGCCGACAGGCCGCGCCCCGTGAGCGTGTTTTCGAGCGGCACCCGGTCGAGGGGGCCGGCGGGCGCCCCGCCCCCGCCCCCGCTGCCGTCCCTGGGCTCGATGCGGGTGGGCGTGCCGGCGTCGCTCGAGGACGAGCAGGCGGGCAAGAAGGCCAGGGCCAAGGCAAGGGCGGCGCGCGAAGGTCGGTGCATGGCGCCGGCATTGCCGCATGCCGCGGGCTCGAGTGTCAATCGCCTCCGCCTGCAGACCGCCCGGGCCGCAAGGGCCCGGGCCGGCCCGCGCGCCACGGCCGGTCGCAGCGCGGCCCGGCGGGCGGGCCCGGCGGGGCCTCGTCGGCCGCGCGCTTCGGCGCGACGGCGAAGGCGAGCGTGACGCGGGCGCCGCCGCCCGGCCGGTTCTCGGCCGACGCGTGGCCGCCGTGCGCCTCGGCGATGCGCTTGACGAGCGCCAGGCCCAGGCCCACCGAGCGGGCGCCCGCCTGCTGCCCCGAGGGGCCCTTGTAGAAGGGCTCGAACGCGCGCGCCTCGTCGCCCGGCGCGAAGCCGGGGCCCCGGTCTTCCGCCTCGAAGACCACGTGCCCGCCCCGCCGCGACACGCGCAGCGACTCGACGCCGCCGGCGTGCGCGCGCGCGTTGACGAGCAGGTTCAGCACGGCCCGCAGCGCGAGCGTCGCGTCGCCCGAGAAGACGAAGGGCCCTTCCCCCTCGGCCGAGAGCGCCTCGGGCGGGGCGCCCGCCCGCTCGATGGCCTTCTTCGCCACGTCGAGCGCGTCGAGGCGCACCGGCTCGATCGCCCCGAAGTCGAGGCGCGAGCTCGCCAGGAGCTCGCCCACCAGCTCGTCGATCTCGATCACCTCGCGGTCGATCGAGTCGAGCGGCGCCGCGCCGCCGTCGCGCGCCATCTCGGTCAAGATGCGGATGCGCGCGAGCGGCGTGCGGATCTCGTGCGAGACCGCCGCGAGCAGCGCCCGCTGGTCTTCGAGCTGCCGCTCGATGCGCGCGGCCATGTCGTTGAACACCCGCCCGAGCGCGCCCGCCTCGTCGCCGTCGCCCGCCCGCACCCGCACCCGGCTCGAGAAGCGCCCCGCGCCCAGGTCGCGCGCGGCCCGGGCGAGCTCGGCGAGCGGCCGCGAGAGGTGCCGCGCCACCACGCCCGAGGCCGCCCAGAGCGTCGCCCCCGCCGCCAAGAGCGGCAGCACGATGCGCAAGGGCCCCGGCCCCTCGCCCGGCGCCCGCCCCCGCCGCCCGCACACGCTGACGAAGCCGAGCGCCTCGCCCCGCCGCGCCACCGGCGTCTCGACGCGCTTGCCCGCGCAGGGCTCGCCGAAGCGCGCGAGCGGCCGGCGCCCGCGGTCGAGCAGGAGCACCTCGGCGTCGAGGTCCTCGGCGAGCGCCTGGGCGAAGGCGTCGCGCTCGGCCGGCGCGTCCCAGAGGTGCGCGAAGCGCCGCGTGGCGAAGCGCTGCAGCCGCGCCGCCTCCTGCCGGAAGGCCGGGCCCCCGACCAGCGAGGTGACCGCCCCGGCGACCAGGAGCGTCACCGCGATGACGGCCCCGAAGCTCCAGAAGAGCCGGCGCTGCAGCCGCCACCGCACGTACCAGACGGGCGTCACCCGCCGTCCTTCGCCAGCACGTAGCCGACGCCGCGCACGGTCTTGATGAGCTTCGGCAGCTTCGGGTCGTCGCGCAGCTTCTGGCGCAGGTGCGAGATGTGCACGTCGACCGTGCGCTCGCCGACGTTCACGTCGGCCCGCCCCGCCTGCGCGAGCAGCGCCTCGCGCGGCACGACGCGCCCCGGCCGCCGCGCCAGCGCCAGCAAGATGTCGAACTCGAGCCCCGTCAGGTCGACCGCCTCGCCCCCGACCCGCACCTCGCGCGAGGGCACGTCGATCACGATGTCGCCGACCGCGAGGCGCTCGCCCGGCCCCTCGGGCCGCGCCCGCCGCAAGACCGCCCGCAGCCGCGCCAAGAGCTCGCGCGGGCTGAAGGGCTTGGCGATGTAGTCGTCGGCCCCGAGCTCGAGGCCGACCACCCGGTCGGTCTCGTCGCCCCGCGCCGTCAGCATCAACACCGGCACCCGGCTCGACTTGCGGATGCGCTGGCAGACCTCGAGACCGTCCATGCCCGGCATCATCACGTCGAGCAGCACCGCGTCGAAGTGCCCCCGCTCGAGCAGCGACAGGCCCCGCGGCCCGTCGGGCGCCACCGTCACCGCGTAGCCGTTCTGCGACAGGTACGCGGCCAAGAGCTCGTGCAGCCGCACGTCGTCGTCGATGAGGAGCACCTGACCGTTGCTCGCCGCCATCTCGCCACCATAGCGCCGCGCCGCCGGGCCCGCGACCGGGCCCCGGCGGCCTTCGGCCCTTCTACCGGCCCGCGCCCTCGGCCGCCGCCTCGCGCGCCGCCCTCGCGCAGACGTCGGCCACCTGCCGATCGAAGCGCTCCCGCCGCGCCTCGCCCCGCCCGAAGCGCTCCGGCCGGTCGTCTCCCCGCTCGTGGTGCGCCCGCCAGGCCTCGGCGCGGCAGCGGCGCGTGTGCATCAGCCCCGAGCCGAAGCCGCCCACGGTGCCGAGCGCCAAGAGCACGATGAGCGCGCGCCGCCTCACGACGCACCCCCTTCGGCCGCGCCCTCGGGGCCCTGGCCGCCGCCCGTGCCCTCGGGGCCCCGCCCCTCGCCCGCGCCGCCGCGCCCGCCCCAGGGCCCGCGGCCCTCGCCGCCGCGCCCGCCCCACGGCCCGCGGCCCTCGCCGCCGCGCCCGCCCCACGGCTCGCCACCCCCGCCGCGCCCGCCCCACGGCCCGCCACCCCCCTCGCCGCGCCCGCCCCAAGGCCCGGGGCCCCCCCCGCCGCGCCGGAAGAAGCCGCCCTCGAGCAGGTCGGCCAGCTCGCGCCGCTGTCGCTCGTCGAGCACCTCGTGCGCCTTGAAGAGCGCCGAAGTGAGCGCCTCGCGCACGCCCGCCGTCGAGGCGTCGAAGCGCGCGATGAAGTCGCCGAGCTTCGCGGCGTCGACCTGCTCCTGCCGCAGCGCCGTCGCCAGATCGCCCCGCGCCCGGCCCGCCGCCTCGCGCGCCGCTCGCAGCGCCGATCGCAGCGCGTCGAAGGTCTCGCCGAGCGCGCGCTCCTGCTCGGGCGTCGCGTTCAGGCGGCGGAAGACCGCCCCCTCGACGCCCCGGAAGCCCCAGCCCCAGCCGCGGCGCGCCCACGGCCCGCCGCCGCCCTCGCCGCCCCCGCGCGCCCAGGGCGGCGCGTCACGATACCCCCAGTCGCCGCCCCCCTCGCCGGGCCCGTCCCCCTCGCCCCCGTGCCGGTGCCAGTCGCCCCCGTGCCGGTGCCAACCGCCGCCGCCGCAGCCGCCGCGCCCGCGCCACCTTCGGCGGCCGCCGCAATGTCTGCCGCCCCCGCCGCGTAGCGTCCAGATCAAGCCGAGGAGGCATAGCGTGCCAATCACATAGCCGAACATGGTCGTCTCTCCTCGGGGCGCCGGCGCGGCGCCCCTCGTCGAGACTCAAGGTGGCGAGCGAATGTAAAGGCCGAGGCCGCGAACCCATGAAGAAGTGTGAAGCCGGTGAATCGCGGGGGCCGCACCTCGCCCCGACCCGGGCGAGCGCCGCCCCGAACGAAAGCGCCCGACCGGGGCCGGAGCCCGGGTCGGGCGGCGCGGGCGCCTCGCCGCGCCCGGAGCCTCGAGCGGCCGCTCAGCCCGTCGCGCTCGTGCGGTAGGGCCCGTTGCGCTTCGAGGGCGGCACGAAGCCCGCCGCGCGCGTCACCACGAAGGCCCCGAACCCCATGAAGATGAGGGCGAGCGTCACGACGTCTTCGGCGAACGGAATCGACACCGCCGCCGCGAGCAGCGCGCAGCCGACGGCGAGGTGCACGTAGGGGTTCGTCGTGCGGTGGCCCGAGAGCCCCCGCCCGAGCGTCGAGAGCGCCGCGCACACGCCGGCCGCCCCGCCGAGCGGCGCGAGCAGCGCCGCCACGATCGCGAAGGGGATGCCGACGACGCTGACCGCGAGCGCCAGCAAGAGCACCCCGGAGGCGAGCACGCCGAGGAAGCCCATCGCGAGCGCCTTCATCGGCCGCGCCGCCACGGCCTCTTGCAGCTTCTCGAAGCGGCTGCCGGCGAGCGCGATGAACACCACGCCGAAGAGAAAGAGCACCGTCGCGCCCTGCACCGCGTCGGACACCTGGTCGTACGCCCGCGCCGCCAGCGATCGGCCGTCGCCCGCCTTCGCCGCCTTCGACCCCTTCGACTCGGCCTTGGGCCCGTCGTCGTCGCCGCTGATCGTCACCCGGACGTGCGGCTTGTCGTCGTCGTCGTCATCGTCACCGTCGTCACCGTCATCACCGTCGTCGTGGCCGCCCGCCGTGTTGACCTTGCCCCCGATGATCGCCTTCTGCGACCGCTTCAGGTTGCCGCCCATCACCCCCACGTCGCCGTCGACCCGCGACTCGTCTTCGAGCCGCATCGAGCCGCCCAGCACCGTCGCGCTGCCGTACACGTGCGACTTCGGGTGCAGGTGCACCGAGCCCCCGAACACCGACACGTTGCCCGTCACCGTGCCCCAGATCTGCACCGAGCCGCCGTACACCGTGATGTCGTGCACGACCTCGTCCGCGGCGACCTTCACGTTGCCGCCCCGCACCGACCGGTCTTCGCCCCGCACCGTGGGCACCGGCGGCACCGGCGGCGCGGCCGGCACCGGCGGCGCCGGCGGCGCCGGCGGCACCGGCGCGTCGGGCGGCGAGGGCGGCGAAGGCGGCGCGCCCCCCGGGCCCGGCGCCCCTTCGCCGCGGATCGAGAGCAGCGTGCCCGAGCGTTGCGCCACGTAGTCGCCCTCGGACAGCAAGAGCTCGAGCACCTTGTCGGCCGGCTGGTTCTTGACGTGCAGGTCGACCAGGCCCTCGTCGACCCCGCGCGTCAGCAGGCCCCAGCCCGCCGCCTCGGCCAGCTTGCGCAGCGCGTCCGCCCGCGGCGTCCGGCTCAGATCGAGCGTGACGGCCTTCTCGCTCTTCGGCCACTCGCCCTCGCGCCGCAGGGCGGCGAGCGCCGGAGCGGCCGTGGCGAGGAGGGCGGCGGCGAGGCCGAGGCGGGACAAACGGTGGAAGGGTGCGGGGCTCATCAAATCGTGCCTTTCTGCGAACGAACCTTCAGGGCGGCGCTGGCGACCGCCCAGCCGGACAGGACCAAGACGAGCGAGACGAGCAGCGGCAGCGCCCGGCCGAGCGGCCCGAGCGCGCTCATCAAGAGCGCCCGCAGCGTGTCGCCGAGCGCGGGCAGCTGCGGCACCAGCCGCGGCCAGACCGCCCAGGCCGTGCGCGCCCACTGCAGCACCGCCCCGGCCGAGGGCAGCGACGTGAGCGCCGCGAGCGCCAGCGCCGCCGCCACCACCCACCAGGGCGGCGGCCGGAACGCCGGCGCCGACGCGGGCGGCGTCGAGGGCGAGGCCGCCGGCGCCGCCGCGGGCGCGGCCGCCGGCGCCGCCGCCTCGCGCAGCGCCCCGTCGAGCGCCCACGAGGCGAGCGCCAGCGAGCCGAGCCGGACCGAGCACGCCTCGCAGCGCTCGGCGTGCTCGAGCGCCGGCACCGGCAAGATCGAGGTCTGGCCGTCGGCGTAGGCGCAAAGCGCCTCGTCGCTCAGGTGCCCGCCCTCGCCCCAAAGCAAGGATTCAGGAAGGAGCTCAGCGCGTTGAGTCATGGCAAGGCCTCGTGCTCGCGAAGGTGGTCGGCCACCGAGCGGCGGCCGCGGGCGATCCAGGTGGCGACGGTGCCGAGAGGCACGCCCAGCCGCGCCGCCACCTCCTGGTAGCTTAGTCCCTCCAGATGGACGAGCAGCAGGGCGCTTCGCTGGGACTCGCCGAGCCCCTCGAGCGCCTGCTGCACGAGCCGGCGCCGCTCGGCGTGCAAGGCCTGCTCGTCGGGGCCCGGCCCCGGATCGCCGAAGCGCTCGACCACGGCCTCGCGCTCGCCCTCCGGGGCCTCGGGCGCCGCCCGCCGCCGCACCCGCTTGCGCTCGCGCATCTTGTCGAGCGCCACGTGCCGCGCGATGCCCACCAGCCAGGGCCGCAGCGCCTCGCCGTCGCGCAGCCGCCCGTAGCCCTCGAGGGCCCGACGCAGCGCTTCGTGCGTGCAGTCCTCGACGTCCGGGTGGTCGCGCCCCTCGCCCAAGAGCGCCGCGACCACCGCCCGCAGAAGCGGCCGCAACGCCGCCGCCTGCAACGCCAGCTGGGCCGGGGCGTCTTCAGGCGACGCCATCGGGGGGGGGGGGACGCGCATGGTGGCAAGCGCCATTCTCGTCCCCCCTGTCGATCGAGGCGCCTCTCCAATTTCAAGCGCCCCCCGACCAGCCGCGAATCCCCCCGCCCGCCCTTCGAGAACCCTCGGGCCGCCTCCGCTCCCCCCATCCCCTCACCCCCGCTCGCCGCTCCAACTCCCCCCGCCCGACATCGCCGAGCCCCGGGCCGACCCCTGGTCGAACGCGGCACTTCCCGCGCAAATTGCCCACCTTTTGTTGGCGTCAGACGCGCCACAGCGCGGCGTTGTACCTCAAGGGGCCAGCTCTCTTGGGCGTGCCTCTTACAGTGTGAGCAGAAGCCTTCGCTCTTACCGATGCTCAACCTTGCCCGGGGCAGCGGGCCCTCAGGGGGCCCGCCGCCTCAACCAGGGCAGCGCAGACGCCAGGGAGGCGAAACCCCGAGCCCAGGCCGCCGCGGGGGCTGGTTCGGGGGGCCCGACGAGTTCCCGCTGTACAAGGTGTCGAACGTCACGGTTGAACAACTTGTGCAAGGTCGGGCGAGTTGCTCAAGGGGGCGCGGGGGTGGTCGGTCGCCAGACGCGAAAAACAGCGCGATCTGGGCCGGGCCGGGGGTTGGCCCGAAGCTTGTATTAGGGGTCTGGCGGAAGCAATGAGCGGCACCACCACGAGGGCAACGGGGTGCGGGCTCGGGGGGCCTTCCGAAGGTGATAGGGGGGCAGAGGTTTCAGGCAGTTCGTTTCTTAATGTCGACGAATCGCTTAGCTCATTTGTCCCTGCGCTTTTTTTCTTCTCCCCCCTCGCGCGGTCGCCCCGCGCCGGGGCGGCGCTTACCCTCCGTTCGACCGCCCCCGCCCGCCTCGGGCCGGGGCCCACCAACACGAGAATAACGGCCCCCGGCGCCCCCTCGCGCCCCGGGCCGCGCGTGACCTCGCCGTGCAGACCCGATCGCTTGGCTTCGCTTCGCTTGTCTTTGGCTCGCTTCGCTTACCGCTTCGCTTTGCTTGCTGCCTCGCTTACGGCTTCGCTTGCCGCCTCGCTTACCGCTTCGCTTGATCTGACGCTTTCGCTTGTCGCTTCGCTTGTCGCTTCGCTTCTCGTAACGCTTCGCTTCTCGTGACGCTTCGCTTGACACAACCCGACGCTTCGCTTGCCACTTCCCTTCGCTTGCCACTTCCCTTCGCTTGCCAACCTTCTTCTCGTACCGCTTCGCTTCTTCTCGAGACCCGGCTTCGCTTGTCGCTCGACCTTACTTACCCTTCTCGACGCTCTCTTCTCTTTGCTCTTCCTCCTCGATTTCACTCTTTGGGCCCTCTCGCTGACCCTCTTGTCGCGAGCGCCCGCGCCCCGGGCCCGCCCCGAACGGCGCCGGGCCGAAGGGCCCCCGACGCACCCGCGCGCCTTTCCGTCCCGGCACCACACGCCGGGCGTTGCCCTTTAGCGCAGCGCGGGGGGGCGGCCCGGCAGGGGCGTCCCGAAGGCGAAACCCCGCTGGTTGAGCCGCGCTGGCGGCGAGCGCGGGCGGCCCGCCGGACGCCCCCGCCGGGCCGCCCCCCCGCGCGAAAGTGCTCTCATCCGCCCCGCCGCCTGCGGGGGGCGTGCCTCACCACACCAGCAGCGCACCCGTGGCCGCCGCCGCGGGGGGCTTCTTCGCGGACGGCGCGCTCAGCAGAAAATAGAGCCCCGCCCCGACCAGCACCCCCGCGCTGGCGAAGGCGTAAAACGCCGCCGGCTTCTCCCACTCGTAGTTGCCGTTCCGATCGCTCTCGCGAAAGGTGTAGTCGGCGAAGAAGAAGGTGCCCGCCCCGAACGCCGCGAGCCCGAGGCCCACGGTCGCGTAGGCGAGGGGCTGGCGCCACGAGCCGCCCGGGGGCGCGTCGGGCTCGGGCCGCGCGGGGGGCGTCGCCGCCGGCGGGGGCGCCTTCGGCGGCGGGGGCGCCTGCGGTGCCGGCCGCGATCGGTCGACGAGGGCGGGCACGTTGACCGTGACCACGGCCGCGCCGGGCGGCACGTAGCGCATGACGCGAAAGTCCCATTTGTCGGGGGCGCTCGCCTCGATGACGTGCTGGCCCGGGTCGACGGGGAAGGCCGTGCCCCACTCGGAGGGCTGCAAGACGATGCCGTCGCGGTGCACCGAGAGGCCCTTCGAGGGGGCGCTCACCGTCACGCGCAGCCGCGAGAGCTTGGGCTCGAGCGCGCCCGCCCGCGCGCGCGCCAGCGTCTCGTGCTGCGCGCGGCCGGCGCTCTGGGCGAGGGCGGCGACGTCGAGGAAGAGCTCCCAGGCGGAGGCGGTGCGGCCGATGCGCTCGTAGCAGTCGGCCAGGTTGAGCAGCGTGCCCGGCGCGGGCTCGACCTGGTGGCTCTCTTCGAGCTTCGCGCACGCCTCGACGTGGCGGCCCGCGTTCATCAGCGCGCGCCCCTGTTCGAAGAGCGCGTGGGCGGCGGCGCGCCGGTCGGCCGGCTGGGCGTGGGCCGCGGGCGCGGCAAGCAGGGCGGCCGCGATCGCCGCCGCGAGGGCCGGGGCGGCGCCGCGGGGGCGCGCCCGGCGGACGACCGAAGCCCCGCGCTTCGGCCGGGGCGCTCCGTCGCGACCTCGCTTCACCACGTTCGTTCGTCGAAGAGCTCGGCCTTCTCGTCTCGCGACCGGAGCGCGGCCGGGTCGGTGGTGCGACGCGCGGGCACGATCGGCCGCGGCGCCGGGCGAGCGGTCGGCGCCGGGCGGGCGGCGGGGCCGGTGGCCGCGACCGCGCTGGCGGGCCGGGCGGGTACCGGCGTGGGCGAAGGGGCGGGCGGGGCCGGAGCGGGCAAAGCGGCAGGCGGGGCCGGAACGGTCGAAGAGAGGGCCGGGAGGGCGGCCGCCGCGGCGGGCGCGGCGGCCGGAGCGGCGGTGGGCTTCGGGGTCGGCTTCAGGGGGGCGGCGGTCGAGAGCGGGGTGGCGGGCTTCGACGCGCCCGCCTTGGCGGCGCCCTCGGGGCCCGACGCGAGGGGCGCGTTCGGCACGCCCGGCGTCGCGGCCGAAGGCCCTTCGCGCCGCGGCGCGGCGATGAGGTGGCGCGAGCGCATGGCGACGAGGGTAGAGCCGGCGAGCAGCGCCATGGCGAGCGCGACGCGCAGCGGCCAGACCCAGGCCTGCGAGCGGCTGACCTGCGAGCCATTCGCCCAAGGCTCGGGCGGGTCGGCCGAGCGGGGCATCGCGGCCAGGTGTTGCGACACCGGGTAGGCCCCGGTCGGCTCGTGCACCGCCATTCGCGCGGGCGGCGGCACCGGCGTGAGCGCGCGCGCGGGCGAGGGCGCGGGCGTGAGCGCGCGCGGCGGTGAGGGGGGCGGCACCGGCGTGAGCGCGCGCGGCGGCGAGGGGGGCGGCACCGGCGTGAACGCCCGCGCGGTCGAGGGGGGCGGCGCCGGCGTGAGCGTGCGACCGGGCGCGGTCGAGGGGGCGGGCGCGGCCACGATGGCCGTGCCCGTGAGCGAGGCCCCGCCCGCGAGCGAGGTGGCGCCCGTCGTCGGGGAGAGCGCGAGCAGCAGGGTCGACTCGGACCGGTGCGGCCCGTTGTACGCGGGGGCGTAGACCGGCGCGGCGCCCGTGGCATAGCGGGCGAGGGCGGCCGCGAGCGACTCGACGTTGTCGAAGCGCCGATCGCGATCGCGCTCGAGGCAACAGGCGACGACCGCCTCGAGGTCGGGCGAGAGCGAGGGCACGCGCTCGCGCAAGGGCGGCGGGGCCCCGTGCAAGATCAGCGCGAAGATCTCGGACACGGTGTTGCCGGCGAAGGGCCGGCTGCCCGAGACGAGCTCGTAGAGAATGACGCCGAGCGCCCAGACGTCGACGCGCGTGTCGACGCTCGAGGGGGCCGAGACCTGCTCGGGCGCCATGTAATTGGGCGAGCCGACGATCTGCCCGGTCTTGGTCGCCTCGATCGAGTCGTCGAAGCGCTTGGCGAGCCCGAAGTCGAGCACCTTGACGAGGGGCGAGCCGTCGGGCCGCGCCGTCAGAAAGAGGTTCGCCGGCTTCAGATCGCGGTGCACGATGCCGTGCCGGTGCGCCTCGGCGAGCCCGGCGCAGGCCTGCAGCACGTAGTCGACCGCGCGCGCGGCCGGCACCGGCCCGTGCTCGTTGAGGATCTGCGAGAGGTCGCGGCCCTCGAGCAGCTCCATCACGAGGTAGGGCGTGCCCTCGTCGAGCGTGCCGACGTCCATCACGCGGGCCACGTGCTCGCTCTTCAGCTTGGCGGTCGAGCGCGCCTCGCTCAGGAAGCGCCGCACGAAGGTCTTGTCGAGCGTGCGCTCGGGCGAGAGCAGCTTGACGGCCACCCGCTCGCGCAAGAGCTCGTGCCGGGCGGCGACGACCACGCCCATGCCGCCCGCCCCGAGGATGCGCTCGACGCGGTATTTTCGAGCCAGGACGTCACCGGCCCGTACGGCCCCCAGCAGCATCGTCATCGTCGCCCGTGCGCGGTCGGCGCGGCCCCTCGAACGCGCCGAAACGCCTACCCTGACCTTCTGCCCTTGCGGGGCCTCGGTAGGTTATACGCATCGAGGCGCGCGAGCAACGTGCCCCGCGAGATGCCCAAGAGCTTCGCCGCCTGGGTCTGGTTGCCCGCGCAGCGCGCGAGGGCGTCGAGCACGCGCCGCCGCTCTTCGTCGTCATCCGCCGAGGTCGACGTCTCGGAGTCGGCCACCACGTTCGACGCGGGCGCCGCCTCGGCCCGCTCGAGGTGGAGGTCGTCGTCGCGGATGACGCCGCCGCGGCACAAGAGCACGGCGCGCTCCATCACGTTGCGCAGCTCGCGCACGTTGCCCGGCCAGGGGTGGCGCATCAGCGTCTCGCGCGTCTCGGGCGGCAGCACCGGCAGCGGCCGCCCCGCGCGGTCGGACGCGCGCCCGAGGAAGGTCTCGGCGAGCTGCAAGATCTCTTCGGGCCGCTCGCGCAGCGGCGGCAGCTGGATGATGATGCCGTTGAGCCGGAAGAACAGGTCGCGCCGGAAGTTGCCCTCGGCCACCTCGCGCTCGAGATCGCGGTTGGTGGCGGCGACGAAGCGCACGTCGATCGGGCGCGGCGACAGGCCGCCGACGCGCAAGACCTGGTGGTCTTCGAGCACGCGCAAGAGCTTGACCTGCAGCCGCAGCGGCAGCTCGCCCACCTCGTCGAGGAAGACGGTGCCGCCCCGCGCCGCCTCGAGCAGGCCGGGCTTGGCCTGCACCGCGCCCGTGAAGGCGCCCTTCTCGTGGCCGTACAGCTCGCTCTCGAGCAACGACTCGCTGAAGGCGCCGCAGTTCAGCCGCAAGAAGGGGCCGTGCGCGCGCGACGAGCGCCGGTGAATCTCCTCGGCCGTGACTTCTTTGCCGACGCCCGTCTCGCCCACCAAGAGCACCGTGATGGTGCTGTCGGCGACGAGCGCGACGAGCTGGCGCGCCCGGTCCATCGCGGTGGGCTGGCCGGCGGGCGCGGCGGGCGGCGGCGGCGTCGGCTTCGACAAGAGGGCCGTCGGGCGCCCGACGTCGCCGTCGACGCTCTCGACCTCGAAGCTGACGCTCGCGCCCTGCGCCCGCAGCCGCGCGGCCGCCCGCTCGAGCCGCGCGCGCGCCTCGGGCGCCGCCAGCCCGTCGAAGAGCAGGGCGTAGTCGCCGGCCGCGACGAGCGCCGCGAGCAGCTCGCCCGGGCTCGACTCTTCGAGCGTCTGCTCGATCTCGCGCGCCGGCAGGCGGCCGCCGACGTAGAAGCGCGCGAGCGCCGAGCCCGGCTCGCCCCGGCCGGCGCGCAGCGAGGCGCGCGCCAGCCGCGAGGCGAACTCGTCGTTCGCCACCACCACCGAGCGCGGCGCCGGCTCGTGCCCGACCGAGAGCACCAGCGTGACCGCGCCGAGGTTGGCCGCGTGCCCCGGCTCGAACACCGCCGCCTCGTTGCGGCCGAGCAGGCGCGAGCCGACGCGCGTGCCGTTGGCGCTGCCCAGGTCTTCGATCGACACGCCCGTGGCCACGACCCGCAGCCGCGCGTGCATGCGCGACACCGACGGGTCGTCGAGCTTGACGTCGGCCTCGGGCGAGCGGCCCAGCGTAATCGCGCCCGAGGGCGGCAGCGAGATCGAAAACACGAACGAGGGGCCGAGCGCCCGCAGCGTGAAGACCGGGGACGAGCTAGGTGGCTCGAGGTTTACCGTGAGGACGTCGCCGTCGCCCGCTCCGCTCTTCACGGAGCCAAGGTAGCACCGAAGGGCCCCCGCGGCGCCTCGTCTTGTGCAGAAAAAAGGCCGCGCGCCCGCCGGTCGAGCTCGGCCGGGGCCGCGGCCCGAAAAAATTCAGCGGGGGCTACTGATTGCCGCGACGCTGGAAGGCGGGGACGTCCCAGTCGGCGTCGAAAACCGGCGGAATGTGCGTCCGGCCGGCCTCGCGGGCCGCCTCGCGGGCGGGCGCCGGTACTGCGGGACGTCGGACGTAGGCCGGCCCGGGGCCCGAGGGCTCGCCCGCCTCGCGGGCGGGGGGGGCCGCCGCCGCCGCGGGGCGCGACGCCGGGCCCGAGAACGCGGTGCGCTGGGGCGCCGTCGCCACGGGCTGCGCCGCGCGCGCCGGCGGCTGCAGCGCGTGCTCGACGTCGAGCTCGAAGCCCGTCGCGATGACCGTCACCTTCACCATGTCGCCGAGCGTCTCGTCGATGCTCGCGCCGAAGATGATGTTCGCCTCCTCGTGCGCCTGCTCGTGCACCAGGCTCGCGGCCTCGTTGACCTCCTTCATCTTGAGGTCGGGGCCGCCGACGATGTTGATGAGCACGCCCATCGCGCCCGTGACCGAGATGTTGTCGAGCAGCGGCGACGAGACGGCCATCTCGGCCGCCAGCCGCGCCCGCCCCTGGCCCTTGGCGCAGCCGGTGCCCATCAGCGCGCGGCCCATGTTGCTCATCACCGCCCGCACGTCGGCGAAGTCGACGTTGACCAGGCCGCTCTGCGTGATGAGGTCGCTGATGCCCTTGACCGCCTGGAAGAGCACCTCGTCCGCCTTGCGGAACGCCTCGACGAACGACAGGTCTTCGTCCGCGATCGTCAGGAGCTTGTCGTTCGGGATGGTGATGAGCGTGTCGACGTGCTCGCTCAGCATCGCCAGCCCCTGGTCGGCCCGGCGGATGCGCTGCTTGCCCTCGAACGTGAAGGGCTTGGTCACCACGCCGACGGTGAGCGCGCCCTCCTCGCGGGCGAGCTGCGCGATGACCGGCGCCGCGCCCGTGCCCGTGCCGCCGCCCATGCCCGCGGTCACGAAGATCATGTCGGCGCCGCCGATGAGCTCCTTGATGCGCGTCGCGTCCTCGAGCGCCGCCTTGCGCCCCTTCTCGGGGTCGGCGCCGGCGCCGAGGCCCCGCGTCACGCCGTTGCCGATCGGCATCTTGATGGCGGCCGCGTTGGCGTTCAGCGCCTGCACGTCCGTGTTGACGGCGATGAACTCGACCCCCTCGAGGCCGAAGTTGATCATCGTGTTGACGGCGTTTCCGCCCGAGCCGCCGCAGCCGATGACCTTGATGCGGGCGTGGTGCTCGAGCGCTTCGTCAGCAAACTCGATCGAGAAGCTCATCGTCGTTCTCCCAGGGTGCGGCGGCCTTGGCGCAACGGGGCGCCGGGCGGCGGGGCGGGCGCGGGCGCCGCGCCGCCCGGCGGGGGGGCATCGTCGGGGCGAAAGAAGAGTCGAAGCTCTTTGTCGTTCACGCGCGCGCGCGCAAGAGGAAAAGCTCGGCGAAGCATGCGGCGGTTACGAACCTCGCGGATAAAAAGGCGGCCCGGAGCCAGTCCCAAAAGCGGCCTTGACTTTTCGCCGCGATCGGCGGGGGGGGCGGCGCCTCGGCCTGCTGCGTCACCCGGCGCACCGGCCGCTCGCGCGCGCCCTGCTCGGCCGCGCGCCGCGCGCTCTTCAGCGCCTCGGCCCCGTAGCGCACCAGCCCCACCCCCGTCGCGTACTGCGGGCCCTTCACCAGCTGCGTGATGCCGCTCACCCCCACCGGGAAGCCCACCCGCACCGGCATGCCCAAGATCTCTTCGGCGAACTCGGGCATCCCCTCCATCAGGACGGAGCCGCCCGTCAGGACCACCCCCGCCGAGAGCTGCTCGAGCAGGCCGGTGTCCTCGATGCGCTTGCGGGCCACCGCGAAGATCTCTTCGACCCGCGGCTCGATGATGTCCGAAAGGACGCGGCGCGCCACGCGCCGCGGCGGGTGGCCGCCGACGCCCGGGACCTCGATCTCGTCCTCGTCGGCCACCATGCGCCCGAGCGCGCAGCCGTAGTTGCGCTTCAGCCGCTCGGCCTCGCCCATCGGCGTGCGCAGCCCCGCCGCGATGTCGCTCGTCACGTTGTTGCCGCCGGCCGGGATGACGCTCGTGTGCGCCACGCCCCCGTCGACGCAGAGCAACAGGTCGGTCGTGCCCCCGCCCATGTCGATGACCGCGACCCCGATCTCTTTCTCGTCCTCGCTCAGCACCGCCTCGGCGCTCGCCAAGGGCTCGAGCACGACGTCGGCCACCGTCAGCCCGCAGCGCTCGGCGCAGCGGATGACGTTCTGCACGCAGCTCGTCGCGGCCGTGATGAGGTTCACCTTCACCTGCAGGCGAACACCGCTCATGCCCACCGGGTCGCGGATGCCGTCCTGGTTGTCGACGATGAACTCGCGCGGCAAGACGTGCAAGATCTGTCGGTCGGCGTCGACCGGAATCGCGCGCGCCCCCTCGAGCACCCGCTCGACGTCGCCGCGCTGCACCTCGCCGCCCGCCACCGCCGCGACGCCGTCGCTCGGCTGGCAACGGATGTGGCTGCCGGCGACGCCCGCGAACACCGTGCGGATCTCGACGCCCGCCATCGTCTGCGCCGCCTCGACCGCCTCCTGGATGCTGCGCACCGTCCAGTCGATGTTCGACACGACGCCCTTGCGCAGCCCCCTGCAAGGCACGTTCCCGACGCCGAGGATGGTGATGCCGTCGTGGTCGACTTCGCCGAC
>DASTPP010000023.1:0-24449 GCA_035762175.1 Polyangiaceae bacterium
GCCGCGGCGCCGCGGCCGGGCCGCGCAGGTGCGGGCGCGGGGCCGCGCCCGGGACGCAGCGGGCGGGCTTGAGCGGGCGCGGGCGTGAGCGGGCGCGGGCGCGACCGGGCGGCGGGCGTCGCGCTCACGCGCCCGGGGCGCGATCGGGCCGCCGCGGCGGCGCGCTCAGGCGCCGGCGGGCGAGGCGAGCAGCAGGCCGGTCATGAGCGCCGCGACGGCGACGCTGGCGAGGAAGACGCCGAAGCCGCGGCGGCGGACGGCGGTGACGCCCTCGCGGCAGGCGATGGGCTGGCGGCCGCAGGAGGCGAGGCGGGAGGCGCCGAGGGCGGCGAAGGCGCAGGTGCGAAAGAGGCTCGAGAGCACGCCGTAGGCGGCGAGCCAGAAGGGCACGAAGAGGAGCGCGCGCGGAAACGTGCTAGCCCCAGTCTCGAGTAGAATGGTCGACAGGCCCAGGGCCACGAGCGACATGGCCACGCCGAAGCGCAACATGCGGCTCTGCACCACTTCGTCGAGGTTGCTGGCTTGGTAGGGCACCGCCATGGCCCCCATTCTAGCGCGTCCGGGGCCGGTGCGCCCGCCCCTGCCGGGGGGGGGCCGGGCGGGGGGCGGGCGGCGGCCCTGCGGGGGCTGGTCGACGTGCGGGCGGGCGAGGGCTTTCAGCTCGTCGCGGCCGCGGGCACGTACTTTCTGCTCATCGCGGGGCACACGCTGCTCGAGACCGCGCGCGACGCGCTCTTTCTGAGCCGGCTGCCGCCCCGCTCGCTCGGGCTCGTGTACGCGGCGCTGGCGCTCGCCTCGCTGCCGGTGGCGGTGGCGGGCGACCGCTTCGCGCGGCGCTTCGGGCGCAAGAGCGCGCTCGTGGTGCTCTTGCTCGGGGCGGCGTACGGCACGATCGTGCTGTCGCAGCGGGCCATGGGGCCGGCGGTGGTCTTCGGGGTCTACCTCTGGAGCGGGCTGCTCGGCACGGTGCTGGCGGCGCAGTTCTGGCTGCTGACCGACCAGGTGTTCACGGTGGCGCAGGGCTCGCGCCTCTTCGGGCCGATCGCGGCGGGGGGGCTGCTCGGGGCGGTGGCGGGCGCGGGCGGGGCGGTGCTGCTCTTGCGGCGGGTGCCGGTGACGGGGCTCTTGCCGGCGGCGGCGTTCTGCTTTCTGGCGACCGCGGCGGCCGTCACGTACGTGCCGGCCGAGGCGGCCGAGGCGGGCGGCCCGGGGCCGGGGCCGGGGCCCCCGAGCCTGCGGCGGCGGCCGGCGGCGGGGCCGGCCTTCCCGGGGCTCTTCCGGCAGTACCCGTACCTCTACCGGGTCACGGCGCTGGTGGCGGCGGCGACGGCGGCGGCGCTGGTGGCCGACTACCTGCTCAAGGCGACGGCGGCGCGGGCGGCGCCGGGCGAGGCGCTCGGGCCCTTCTTCGCCCGGTACTACGCCGTCCTGAACGCGGCGGCCTTCGTCGTGCAGATCGCGGCCGCGGGGCGCGCGGTGCGGCGGCTCGGCGTCGTCGCCGCGCTCGGGGTGCTGCCGGGGCTCTTGCTGGCCGGCTCGCTCTGGGGGGCGCTGACGGGCTCGTTCCGGGCGGCGCTCGCCAACCGCGGCGTCGACGGCGTCTTGCGCCACTCGCTGCACCGGGTGGCGACCGAGCTGCTGTGGATGCCCCTGCCCGGCCCGGTGCGCGACGCGGCCAAGTCGCTCGTCGACACCTTCGTCGTGCGCGCGGTGCAGGCGCTGACGGCGGGGGCGCTCTTCGCCGCGGCGGCGTACGGCTTCGGCTCGCAGCGGGCGCTGTCGGCGGCGCTGGCGGTGCTGGCGGGGGCGTGGCTCCTGGCGGCGGCGGGGCTGCGCGGGCCCTACCTCGGCATGTTCCGGCGGGCGCTCGAGGGGGGCGGGGGGGCGCTGTCGGCGGGCCCGGCCGAGCTCGATCTGAGCTCGGCCGAGGTGCTGGTCGAGGCGCTGGCGAGCGCCGAGCCGGCGCGGGCGCTCGCGGCGATCGACGTGCTCGAAGAGCGGGGGCGGGGGCGGCTGATCCCCGCGCTCGTGCTCTACCACGACGAAGATGCGGTGTTGCGGCGGGCGCTCGAGGTCTTCGCCGGCTCGGGCCGGCGCGACTGGCAGCCGCTCGCGCGGAGGCTGCTCGCCCGCGGCAGCGAGCCGGTGCGGGTGGCGGCCGCGCACGCGCTCTTCGCCTCGGGCGAGCTCGAGGCGCTGCGCCCGGCGCTCTCGGACGCGAGCGCGGCGGTGCGGGCGCACGCGGCCCTCTTGCTCAGCTCGCGCGGCGAGGGGGGCGGGCCCGAGGGGCTGGGCGAGCTGCTCTCGCTCGGGGGCGAGGCGGGGCTGGTGGGGCGGCTCGCGCTGCTCGACGCCATCGCGCTCTCGGGCGACGCGCGCTGGTCGGGGGTGCTCTCGACGCTGCTGCGCGACGAGGACGGGCGGGTGGTGGCGCAGGCGGCGCGGGCGATGGCGCGGGTGGGCGACGCGCGCTTCGTCGCCGACCTCCTGCCGCGGCTGGCGGTGCGCGACGGGCGCGACGCGGTGCGCGACGCGCTCGCGCAGCTCGGGCGGCCGGCGCTCGAGGCGCTCGAGCGCGCGGTGCACGACCCGGCGACGCCGCCGCGGGTGCGGCTGCACATCCCGCGCACCATCGCGCGCTTCGGCACGCAGCGCGCGGCCGACTTCCTGGCCGGGCTCCTGCCGCTCGAGGGGTTCACGCCCTTCCACTACAAGACGGTGCTCGGGCTCGAGCGGCTGGCGCGCTCGCGCGAGGTGAGCGTCAGCGCCGCGGCCGTCGCGGCCGAGCTGTCGCGGGCGCTCGTCGAGCACCTGCGCTCGCTCGGGCTGCTCGCGGCGCTCGAGCGGGGGCAGCGCGACGAGCCGCGGCGCGCCCGGCCCGGCGGGCGGCTGCTCGCGAACCTGCTCGAAGACCACGCCGAGCACGCGCGCAACGTGGCGCTGCACCTTCTGCACGTGGCGCACCCGGGCGAGGACATGAACCGGCTCGGGCGCGCGCTGGCGAGCGCCGACCGGCGCGTGCGGGCGAACGCGCGCGAGTTCTTGTCGCTCCTGACGCTGGGCGAGCGGGGGCCGCTCGCGACGCGCAACCGCGACATGCTGCTGATCGTCGTCGAGGACCTGCCCCGCGACGAGCGCGCGGCGCGCGCCGCGCCCCTCTTGCCCGAGCCCGCGCCGGCGGGCTACGACGCGGCGCTCGCGCTGCTCGCCCGCGACCGGCACGAGGCGATCGCCTCGCTCGCGCTCTACCACGCCGCCGAGATCGGCGCGGCCCCCCCGCCGGGCGCGCCGGCCCCCGCGCGGCCGGCGCCCTTGACGCCGGCGGCGCTCCGCACCTAAGGCGCGCCCGGTGGACGGCTTCGCCGGGGCCCCCGCGCGCATCGCCCGCGAGCTCGTCCTGCGCTCGCTGCTGATGGCGCGCCTGCCGGCCAAGAGCGACGACCCGCGGCTGGCCGCGCGCCTCGCCGACGCCGTCGACGAGCTCTGGGCGCGCGCCGGCGAGGCGATCTACGGCCCGGGCGACACGTCGGAGCACGCCTTCGTCGTCGCCGAGGGCCGGGTGCGGCTCGAGGCCGAGGGGCGGCGCTTCGCCCTCGGCCCGGGCGAGCCCTTCGGCATGCTCGAGGCCATGCGGCGCCAGCCCCGGGTCGGCCGCGCGCTCGCCGAGGCCGACGCGCACCTCATCCGGATGCGGGTCGACGACTGGCTCGAGCTGCTCGAAGACAACTTCACCTACGCCCGCGACACCATCGTCGCCGCGGCGCGCTTCGCCCACGAGCTGATGCTCGCGGCGGGCGCGGCGGGCGCGCCCCCGCCCGCGCCCCCCCCCCCCGCCGGCGGCGGCGCGGGCACGCTGCGGCCCGGCGCGGCGCTCGACGACGTCGAGCGCGCCCTCGCCCTGCGCGCGGTGCCGGCGCTGAGCCGGGCGAGCGTGCAAGCCCTGATGGACCTCGCCCGCCTCGCCTCCGACCTGAGCGTGGCGCCGGGCGCGCTCGTCTTCGGCGGGGGGCGCCAGCGCCACCTCTTCGTCGTCGCCCGGGGGCTCGTCCGCACGCGGCGGCCGGGGGCCCCGCCCTTCGAGGCCGACTTCGGCCCGGGCACGATCGTCGGCGGCCTCGGCGCCCTCGGCGGGCACGAAGAGCGGCTCGAGGCGCGCGCGGTCGAGCCGAGCGTGCTCGTCAGCTTCGAGCGCGAAGATTATTTCGACCTAATGGAGGACCATTTTGATATGGTCCGGTCCGCCCTGACGGCCCTCATCGATGAGCGCGAGCGCCTCTTGTCGGTCGAAGTATCGGCAGCGCCCTAGCCCTGCGCCTCGCGCGAAGCGAGGCGCACGGGGCGGGCCGGGCATCGGGCCCGCCCCGGGTGTCGGCGCGGGCCGACGCCCCCGGGCGACGACGGCCGCGCTCGGGCTCTGCTCGCTGCTGTTCGGCGCCCCGGGGGCCGCGCGCGCGCAAGGGGCGCCGACGCCCCCGCCCGACCAGGCGACGCCCGCGTCGACCAGCGCCCCGCGCCCGCCCGCGCCGCCCTCGCCGGCCCCCGGCGCGCCGGCCGAGCACGCGCCGCCGGCCACCGCGACGCGCCCCGAGCCGAACCCCACCGGCTCCTTCGGCCGGGTGCCGAACACGGCCCGGCTCTCGACGGCGGCCATGAGCCGCGGCAAGGGCCCCCCCATCGCGTGGGACCCGCGCTGGCCCACCTTCCAGACCTTCGAGTACTACCTCGCCGGCGCCGGCGTCGCGCTCTCGGTGGCCGCGCAGGTCGCCCGGCCCCGCGCCGCGCACTGGCGCGGCGGCATCCTGTTCGACGAGGCGGTGCGCGACGCGGTGCGGCCCGGCGCCTACTACGGGCGGCAGACCGCCGAAGACGCGAGCGACGTGCTCGTCTCGCTGGTCATCTCGTACCCCTTCGTCATCGACGCGCTCGGGGTGGCCTGGTGGTACCGCGGCAGCGACAAGGTGGCGGCGCAGATGGCGCTCATCAACGCCGAGACCATCGCCATCTCGACGGGGCTGCACGGCCTGACGACCGTGATCGGCAGCCGCGAGCGGCCCTACGGGCGCACCTGCGGCGGCGATCTCGACGCGCTCTCGGTCGACTGCACCGCCAGCAACCGCTACCGCAGCTACCTGAGCGGCCACACCTCGACGGCCTTCACCGGGGCGGCGCTCACCTGCATGCACCACGCCTACCTGCCGCTCTACGGCGGCGGCACGCCCGACGCGGTCGTGTGCGCGAGCGGCCTGGTGCTCGCGGGCCTGACGGGCTTCTTCCGCATCATGGGCGACCGGCACTACGCGACCGACGTGCTGAGCGGCGCGGCGCTCGGCACCGCGACGGGCCTGCTGGTGCCCTACCTCTTGCACTACCGCGGCGGCGCCTCGCCGCCGGCCGACGAGAAGGCCCGGGCGTCGCTGCGCCTCTACCCGATCGCGACGCCGACCACGCTCGGGCTGGGGGGCTCGTTCCGGTGAGGCGCCCGGCGCAGGCCCCCCGCCGCGCGGCCGCGCTCGCCGCGCTCGCCGCGCTCGCGCTCGGGCCGCGGGCCGCGCGCGCGCAAGACCCGAACGCGCCGGCCCTGCCGCCGACGCCCGCGATGCCGACGACGGGCCTCGAGCTGTCGCACCGGCACCAGACCTTCTGGCAAGACACCAAGACGCGCCCCTTCGTCGCCGCGCGCGTCGACCTCGGCTACGTCTACTTCCGGCCCCTGCTCGCCGCCGGCTACGGGCGCCCCTACTGGCGCTGGTTCGGCGTCGAGGCCTCGCCCATCGTCTCGGGCATCGGCTTCGCCGGCTACTCGGGCCTGCGCGCCGCGCTGCCGCGGCTCGAGCTGCGCACGGGCGCGCGCTACTTTCTGCCCTTTCGCCGGTCGTTCCTCTTCCCGCAAGAGAGCTACACCCAGCTCGACGCCGAGTCGCGCATCGGGGCCAAGTCGCGCTACTGGTCGCTCGAGGCCGAGGCGGCGAGCAACATTCGCGTCGGCCTCGGCGACGTCGTGCTGCTCGGCACGGTGCACCACCTGCTCGAGGTCAACGAGGGCTACCACGTCTTCGACGAGACCCTGCGGGTGGTGGCCGAGCCGCCCTGGGTCTGGCGCCTGCGGCTCGGCTACGCCATCCCCTTGACCAACGACCGGCTCTTCCGCATCGCGCCCGTCGGCGAGGTCATTGGCGTCCCCGGCCGCGACGCGCTCATCGGGCGCGGCGGCATCGTCGCGAGCGCCACCTTCAGCGACTTCATCGACGTCTTCGCCACCTTCGTGCCCGTCATCTTCAGCCCCGACCGGCTCGGCCTGGCGGGCGCCGACTTCGCCCAGATCGGCATCCGGTACCGCTGGGCGAGCGGCACGGGCGAGCCGACGGCGGGCCCGGGCGAGACCCTGTCCGGCCGCACCTCGTCGCGCCCGGCCGCGCCGCCCCCGGCCGCCGCGCCGGCTTCGGGCCCGGCCCCACGGCCGGGGGCGGGCGCCGGGCCTGAGGCTCTGCCGACCGCCCCGGTGGGCCCCCGGGCCGGGCCCGAAGGCGGCGCGCGGCCTTGAGGACGGTGCGGTCGGTGTTACGTTGCAAGGCCCCGCCGAGCGCGGGCCCCCCGCGATGACCGACGCCTTCGTTCTGAACGTTCACGACCTCGACGCCTCCGGCAAGGCGTTCTCGAGCGCCATCCCCCCCGACTGGCTCGCCCGCCAGCTGCGCGACTGCGACATGGGCCCGGCCCCCGGCGGCCCCGAGGGCTCGCTCGCGCTGCGCTTCTCGCGCTCGGGCGACGATGTCGTGGTCAAGGGCCGCGTCAAGGCCCGCGTCGCGGCCCCCTGCGCGCGCTGCCTCGAGCCGGCCGAGCTCGCGATCGACGCCGAGCTCTCGTTGCTGTTCGTCCCCGCCTCCGGGGCCAAGGCCGCCGCGCTGCGGCGCGCCTCCGCCAGCGGCGACGAGGTCGAGTTCACCGCCGACGAGGCCGATCTCGAGGTCTTCGACGGCGAGCGCATCGTGCTCGACCCCTACGTGCGCGAGGCCATCCTGCTCGAGGTGCCCCCCTCCCCCTTGTGCTCCGACTCGTGCCCGGGTATAGCGCCGCCCCCGCCTGCCGAAGGCGCCGGGCCGGGGGTCGAGGCCATCGACCCCCGACTCGCGCCCCTGCTGGCGCTGCGCAAGCGCCAAGACCCTTCATTAGCGTTCCCTCGAGGAGAGTCCGCCCGTGGCCGTTCCGAAGCGAAAAACGACGCGCTCGAAGAGCAAGATGCGGCGCGCCCAGCACGACAAGGTCGTCGCCCCCAACCTCAGCCCCTGCCCCAACTGCAGCGAGTTCATGGTGCCGCACCGGGTCTGCCCCTCGTGCGGCTACTACAAGGGCGTCGCCGTCAACCCGACCTCGAAGGCGTTAGAGCGGTTTGCCCTCGCACGGCGTACGGCCGTGGTCGCGACGCGCGGCTCGTCACGAGCGGCGCGGTCGCCCCGAGGCGCGCCGGCCCGACGCCGCGCGAGGGCAAGCCGGGCAAGGCCTAGGCGGGCTCACGCGCGCCCCTGTCGCCCCCCGCCCCCAGGGCGGCGCCCTCGCCCTCGCCCTCGCGGCGCTCGCCGCGTGCGCCTCGCGGGCCCCCCAAGCGCCCCCCCCCGCCCCCGACCCGCCCCCGCCCGCGGCGGCGCCGGGCCCGGCGCCCGAGGTGCCCATCGTGCCCATCGCGCTCGCGCCGCCGCTCGACGCGAAGCGCGCCGAGCTGTCGGGCCTCGCCTGGGACGGCGACACCCTGCTCTTGCTCTCGCAGTACCCCGAGCACTTCCACGGCGGCGCGCTCTTCACCCTGTCCAAGGCGGCCATCGAGCGCTGGCTGGGCGGCGATCGCTCGGCCCCGCTCGAGGCCTCGACCCTCGCCTTCGAGGCGCCGGGGGTCGCCGACAAGATCGAGGGCTACCAGGGCTACGAAGAGCTGCTCGTCGCCGGCGACACGGCCTACCTGAGCCTCGAAGGCAAGGGGCGCGACGGGCGGATGCGCGGCTACGTCGTGCGCGCCTCGTTCGACCGCGCGCGCGCCAAGCTGCGCGTCGACGCCGAGACGCTGATCGAGCTCGAGTGCCCGTCGGCCCACGACAACATCGGCTACGAGGCGCTCACGGCCTTCCGGGGCGAGCTCATCGCGTTCTACGAGGCCAACGGCCCCTCGATCGTCAGCCGGCCCTGCGCCTTCCGCGTCGACGTGCCCGCGCACTCGAAGACGGCGCTCACGCTCTTCCCGCTGCCGTACCGCATCACGGGCGCGACGCCCGCCGACGCCGCGGGGCGCTTCTGGGTGACCAACGTCTTCTGGCCGGGCGAGCCCTGGCTGCGCGACGGCGACGACCCCATCGCGCGCCGCTTCGGCAAGGGCCCGACGCACGCGCGCTCCGAGGGCGTCGAGCGCCTGGTCGAGCTGCGCGTCGACCCCGCGGCCGGCGTCGTGCGCACCGAGGCCCCGCCCGTCTCGCTCGCCTTGCGCCCGGACGGCAAGATCCGCAACTGGGAGGGCATCGCGCGCCTCGACGACCGGGGCTTTCTGATCGTCAGCGACGAGCACCCGACGACGATCTTCGCCTTCGTGCCGCTCGAGCGCCGGCCCTGAGCCGGGGGCGCGGGGCCGGCCTCAGCAGCCGCTCGGGTCGGCGAGCAGCGCGCGCGCCCGCGGCGTGAGCGGCGAGGCGCCGACGCGCCGGCCGAAGTCGGCCCAGGCGGCCGCGTCTTCGCGGGTCAGCACGCGCGCGCTGCAGACGGCGCGGGCGTGGACGAGGTGGGTGCGCCGCGAGGAGAGCAGGCGGGCGAGGGCGTCGAGCCCGGCGGCGTTCTCGGCCGGCGTGGCGCCCGCGGTGCGCACGAGCAGCGTCAGGAGCTGGGCGAGCACGTTGTGCACCTCGGTCTCCGGAAGGGCGCCGGCGGCGAAGGCCTGCCAGCCGGGCCGCTCGGCGGCGGGCAGGAGGTCTTCGCGGCCGGCGTAGAAGGCGAGCTGCTGGGCGCCGAGCACGCGCAGCCGGGTCGACTGGCCGGCGCGGGCGACGTTGGACCAGACCGCGAGCGCGTCGGCCGAGGGCAGGAGGAACTTGGCCAGGAACGCGGCCCGGGGCTCGGGCAGGGCGGGCGCCCCCGCGCGCAGCGCCGCCCACTCGGCCGCGAAGAGGGCGAGCGGCGGCGTCAGCTTGCTACAAGATTCGTAGCGACCGACGGCGCCGAGGCCGCCGAGGTAGGGCTCGCCCTGCAGCAGCGGCCCGATGGCGGCGGCCCAGGCCTCGGCCGGCTGGCCCGCCTCGAGGGCGCGGTTGCAGCCGGCGCGCAGGGCCGAGACGCGCGCGGCGTCCGAGTCGAGCGACGCGACGAAGGCGGCGAAGGCCTCGGGCGCGACCGTGGGGGGCAGCTCGCCCCCGGCGAGCAGCGAGGTCTGGTGCTCTTCGGGCAGGGCGGCGAGGCGCTCGACGAGCGGGGCCGCCCGCGGCAGGCGCGCGCCGGCGACCGAGGTCGACCAAGCCGAGGCGCTCGCGTCGTCGGCGAAGAAGAAGCCGAAGTCGGGGTGCAGATCGCCGAGGTCGGGGACGAGGAAGGTGGCGGGCGCGGGCGGCAGGTCGACCGGGGCGCCGGCCGCGAGCTCGAAGGCCTCGGCGGCGCCGTCGGCCCCCACGCGCGCGACGCTCAGCGGGGCGACGAGGGCGCCCTCGGGGTCGTCGATCGAGAGGCGCACGACGCCCCCGAGGTCTTCGACGTAGAGCCGCGGCAGCGCCTTGGCGTCGACCGCGCTCGCGAGCGCGTCGGCGACCCCGGGCGCGAGCCGGGGCCGGAAGGCGTCGAGGAACTCTTCGGTCGCGAGGTTGCCGAAGCGGTGCGCCTCGAGCAGCGAGCGCCAGGTGCCCCAGAAGCCCTCTTCGCCCGCGAGCGCGCGCAGCTGCGAGAGCACCCAGGCGGCGCGCCCGTAGGGCCCGGAGGTGTACTTGTCGCCCGGCGCGAGCGACCGGTCGCGCGCCGCGTCGCCGTCGCGCACGCCCTGGCAGTCGCCGCCGTAGGGGCCCGCCCCCTCGGCGAGGGTCGAGACGCGCGTGCCCTCGCACTCGAGCAGCGAGGCCATGCCCTCCTTGAGCCACAAATCGTCCCAGGTTTTGACCGTCACCAGGTCGCCGAACCACTGGTGCGCCAGCTCGTGCGCCGTCAGCGAGCGGTCGGAGGCGAGCGCGGGGCGCGACGAGATGGTCTCGCCCTGGAAGGTGATGCCCGCGTGCTCTTCGCCCCCGGCGGGGAAGTTGGGCAGGAGCACGAGGGCGTACTTCTCGAAGGGGTAGGGCGTGCCGGTCAGCGCCTCGAAGCGGGCGGTGAGGCGCGCGAGCTCGGCGAGCAGCGCGTCGTAGTCGCCCGGCAGGCCCGGGCGGTGCCAGACCGAGAGGGGGGCGCCCCCCTGGGTCAGGGGCCCGCTCGCGACCTCGAAGGGGCCGGCGGCGAAGGCCATCAGGTAGGTCGGCAGCGAGTAGCGCGTCGCGTAACGCACCCGGTGCCCGCCGCCGGCCGCGGGCTCGTCGGCGACGAGATCGCCGTTGGCGATGAGCGACTCGCCGTCGGCGACGCGCAGGTCGACCGAGAAGAGGGCCCGGTCGGCGGGGTCGTCGCGGCCGGGCAGCCACTGGCGGGCGCCCTGGGGCTCGGAGAACGTGTAGACGACGCGCGTCGCGATCGGGTCGCCGGCGCGGGCCGGCACCTCGAGGAGCGCCGGGCTGTCGTAGAGGTCGTAGGCGGGGGCGGCCTCGTAGTCGATGACGAGCGCGAGGGGCCCGGCCGCGGGGGCCCCGGGCAGGTCGACCTCGAGCCGCTTCTGGGCCCGGTCGGCCCGGAAGGGCAGCGCGAGCCCCTCGGCCGTGCGCACCGCCTTCACCTCGGTGACCTCGCTGTCGAGCGCGACGAGGCGCTCGGGCCCCCCCGCCATCGCCAGCCGCAGCGTGAGCGAGGCGACGAGGCGCCCGCGCGCCCAGTCGTACTCGCCCGCGAGCTCGTAGGCCTCGACGTCGAAGGCCGCCTCGGGCGGGGGGGGCGAGGGGCCTTCGGCGACCTCGCCGTCACAAGAAAGCAGGGCCGAGCCGGCCGCCAGCGCGCCAAGCAAGAGGCCCCGGGCGAAGGGCGCACGGAGGACCAACATGGCACGATCTCTACAACGGCGCGCCCCCCCCGGCTAGCGCGCCGGCCGCCCGAGGCCCGAGAATCGGGCGCCCGGCGGCCCCGCCCCCCGCGACCGGGCCCGCTACCTGCCGGGCCGGGCCCGGGGGCCCCGGCGCCTCACTTTTTCTTCTCTTTGGTCAGGGTGCAGGGCTTCGACCGAATGATCTCGAGCTCGTCGAGCGCCGCGCGCGCCGCCTCGACGTGCGGGGCGGCGTCGGCGGCCGGCAGGGCGCGCTTCTCTTCGGGGTCGGCCTTGAGGTCGAAGACCTTCGGGGCCTGCTGGCCGATGAACATGACCTTGGTGTCGCCGCGCACCACCGCCCGCAGCGCCGGGCGCGTGTCGAGCTCGGGCGCGTCGACGATGACGTCGCGCGCCTTCGGCGCCTCGGGCCCGAGGTCGGCGAGCAGCGACGTGCCCCGCCACGAGGGCGGCGGGGCGACGCCGAGGAGCTCGACGAGGGTGGGCCCGAGGTCGATGAGGCTGCGCGGCGCGTCGATCTTGCGCGGCTCGAGGCCCGGCACATAAAGGAAGAAGGGCACGTGCACCTCTTCTTCGTACACGGTGTAGCCGTGGCGGTTGTAGCCGTGCTCGCCGAAGCCCTCGCCGTGGTCGGCCGTCAAGACGACGGCCGTCTCGCCGTCGAGCCCCCGCTCTTTCAGCGCCCCGAGAATGGTGCCGATGACCTTGTCTTCGTACGCCACCTCGCCGTCGTAGACGTTGCGCAGCGGGTGGTTGCTCGGCGGGAAGTCGGCGTGGCGCACGTAGGCGTCGTGCGGGTCGACGAGGTGCGACCAGGCGAAGAAGCGCCGGCCGCCCGGCGACTGCTTGCGCAAGAACGCGTTCATCGCCGCGGCGATGGGCTCGCCCGTGACCGCGCCCTCGGTCGCCTTGAGGTTGGCGACGTGCGGCAGCACGTGCCACTCGTCGAAGCCGACGTCGGGCTTGATCGCCCCCAGGAAGACCGCGTGCCCCTGCGAGGCGAAGGTGTAGACCCCATCTTGCGCGAGGTACGAGGCGACGCCGCCGCCGAACTGGAAGAACGTGAGCGGGCAGCGGTCGCGCGGCAGCTCGCTCGGGTACCGGCCCGAGAGCACCGCCGTCAGGCTCGGCATCGTGTGGTTGGCGACGCTGTACATCCGCGTGAAGTAGGCGCTCTTCTCGGCGAGCGCCGAGAGCACCGGCGTGCTGCCGAACCCGTAGCCCGACCAGGGCTGGTCGGCGCGCAGCGAGTCGACCGTCAAGAGCAGCACGTTGCGCACCTTCGCCCAGGGCTTGGCCCGGGGCGCGACGGCAGCGGCGGCGGCCGAGGGCGCCGAGGCCGGCGCGGCGGGCCGGGGCTCGGCGGCCGCGGCGCCGGCCGAGCCCCCGGCCGGGTCGGACGCGCGCGCCGAGCAGGCGGCGAGCGGGGCGGCGAGCGCGAGCGTCAGCCAGAGCGGGGCGGGGCGCATGGGGTCGTCGTCGGTCTCGGGCGGCGGGCCGCGGCCGCCGCCCGCCGGAGCCGCTGCCCTACCACGGCCGCGCGCGGGGTCAAAACCTGCCGCCCAGCCCGAGCCCCGCCCCGCCGCCGCCCGGCGCGAGCGAGAGCTGCGGCACGACCAGCAGGTTCGGCGGCAGCGCGCGGCGCCGCCGCTCGCGCAGCTCGGGCACGTACGTCGCCTGCGCGTGCAGGATGCCCCCGAACGCCGTCGCCACGAACCCCGCGAAGAGCAGCCGGTTGGCGAGCGCCACGCGCTCGTGGCTGTCGCCCGTCGCGTCGATGTCGATGTCCTCGGGCCGGGTCAGCACCTGCCGCTCGTAGTTGGTGGCGACGAGGTACGTCGCCAGGCTGCCGACCGCGAGCGCGCCCTCGACGCCGAGCAGCACCCAGCCGAGCGCCGTCTGCCCGTTCTGGAACTGCCCCGCCCCGAAGGGCAGCGACGCGATGACGCGCGAGTTCTGCCGCACCACGTAGTACTCGCTCGCCGCCTCGATGAGCTTCTGGCGCCGCTCGATCTCGGCCCGGCGCGCCTCGTCGCGCGCCTTCGCCTCGGACTGCTCGCGGGCGATGATCTCGAGCTCGCGCTGGCGGATCACGTCCTTCTTCTTCTCGCGGATCTCGTAAAACTTGTCGATCACCGGCCCGGGGAAGGTGCCGCTGTCGGGCGCGTAGCGCGGGTCTTCGAGCGCGAGCGTCGTGAGCTGCTCTTCGGCGCTGCCCGAGCGGCCGCGCGCCGTCAGGCAGGAGGCGTAGTACATGCGCGCGCGGCTCTTGGCGCCCTGCTCGCGCAGGAAGGTCGGCGAGCCCTCGGTGAACATCGCCTCGAAGCGCTCGATGCACTCTTGGTAGCGGCCGCCCTCGAACGAGTTGACGCCGCTGCGCAGGTTCGCCTCGTCGTCGGCGCGCGCCCGGCCGGAGACGAGCGCGAGCGCGAGCGCGAGCGGCGCGGCGCGCCGGGGCCCGACCGCCGGCGCGCGGCGCGCCCGCCCCGGGGCCGGGGGGCAGCGCCTCGGGGCGGCGGGGGCCGTCATCGGCGCCGTACGCTCGCACAAGACGGCGCCGATGCCAACCACGCCGCGCCCTCAGCGGGGCGTGAGGCGACCGTGCTCAGCGGGGCGTGCCCCAGGCGACCGTGACCGACTCGCCCGCCCGCACGACCACGGTCTTCTTGGCGACGAGCGCGCCGTCCTGGAAGAGCGTGCAGTCGAGGCTGTCTTCGTTCTTGTGCATCTTGACCGTGTAGCTCGCCGCCGCCGAGCCCTTCACCGACGTGCCCATGCACACGATCTGCGCGGTCGAGGGGCCCTCGCTCACCAGCGTCGCGGGGCGCCGGCGCAGCGGGAACGAGCGCTTGACCACCTCGTCGGGCCCGCCCGGCGGCACCTCGAAGGGCACCGAGAGCTCGTCGCAACACTGGCCGCCCTGGCTGCCCTTCTTCGGCACGATGCTGATGGTGTGCGCGCCGACGCTCATCATGCGCGCGCCCTCTTTCATCAAGATGAAGCCCTCGACCGGCGCCCCCCGGTCGATCGAGACGAGGGCCGTCTGCGGGTCGATGTTCAGCTCGACCGGGCGCATCGTGGGCGCGGGCGGCGGGGCGGGCGCGGGGCGCGCGGGCGAGACGGGGGGCGGGGCGGTGCGGTGCGGCTCGGGCGCGGACGCCGACGGGGGCGCGTCGGGCGGCCCGGCCGAGGGCCCCGCCCCGGCCGAAGTCGCCGGCGCCGACCCCGAGGGCGGCGCCTCGGCCGACGCGACCGGCGCCTGCCCGCCGCGCGCCTGGCTCACCATCTTCGCCGTCACGCCCGCGGCCCCGCCCACCGTGGCGAGCGCGAGCGCGACGAGCGCGGCGCGGCGGGCGAGCTGCCGCCGCGCCTGCCGCCGCGCGAACCCGGTCACGAGCGCGAGCAGGGCCGGGTCGTGGGGCCGGAAGGCGAGCGCGCGGTTGAAGTGCCCCGCCGTCGCCACCACGTCGCCCGCCCGGTGCGCCGCCTTGCCCCGCGCGAGCAGCCGCGGCACGAGCCGCGCCGCCAGCGCCCCCTCGTAGCCCTCGGGGTCGGCCAGGTAGGCCGTGATCTCGCCGTCGGGCGCGCTCAGGCCGAGCGCCGCGAGCTCGCCCCCGAGCGCCGCCCGCAGCTCGGCCATCGACGCGAAGCGCCCCCCGGGCTCGTGCGCGAGCGCGCGGCCGACGATCTGCGCGAAGCTCGCCCCCACCGTCGGGCGCTCGACGTCGGCCGGCGTGAACGAGCCGTCGAGCACGCGCCGCAGGACCTGCGCCGGGTTCTTGCCCTGGAAGGGCAGCTTGCCCGTCATCGCCTCGTAGAGCAGAACGCCCAGCGCGAAGACGTCCGAGCGCTCGTCGACCGAGCCGCCCTCGATCTGCTCGGGCGCCATGTACGCGGGCGAGCCGAGCACCTGGCCCGTCGCCGTCATGCCCTGCTGGTCGAGCATCTTGGCGATGCCGAAGTCGGTCAGCTTGATGCACGCCCGCCCCGGGCCCCCGCCCGGGCCCCGCTCGCCCCGGCCGAAGAGCACGTTCTCGGCCTTGACGTCGCGGTGCACCACCCCCTTGCCGTGGGCGTGCTCGAGCGCGGCGGCGAGCTCGACGCCGATCGCGGCCGCCACCTCGGCCGGCAGCGCGCCGCGCTCTTGCAAGAGCTTGCGCAGGTTGCCCCCGCCGACCAGCTCGGCCACCAGAAAGCGCTCGCGCTCGCCCTCGTCGGAGACGTCGTAGATCTCGACGATGTTCGGGTGCCGCAGCATCGCCACCGCGCGCGCCTCGGTCACGAAGCGCTTGGCCACCTCGGCGTTCTCGCGCAAGTGCGGGTGAATGACCTTGACCGCCACGTGGCGGCAGAGCCTCGGGTCGTAGCCCCGGTACACCGTCGCCATGCCCCCGTGCCCGATCTCTTCGAGCAGGTCGTACTTGCCGAGGCGCCGCGAGGGCGCCTCGGAGCTCGGGGGCACCGACGGGGCCGAGGTCATCCGACGACCTGCACCCGGATGCTGTTGGTCGAGCCCCGCACCCCGAGCGGCGCGCCGAAGACCACGACGAAGCGGTCGCCGGGCGAGGCGAGGCCCCGCGCGAGCAGGTGCCCGGTGGCCCGGTCGACCAGCGCGTCGACGTCCTGCGAGGGCTCGATGAGGCTCGGGATGACCCCCCAGTAGAGCGAGAGCAGGCAGCGCGTGCGCTCGTTCGTCGTGAACGCGACGATCGGCACGCGCGGCCGCGCCTTCGACACGAGCCGCGCGCTGTCGCCGCTCTCGGTGAAGGTCACGATGAGCCGCGCCCCGAGCTCGTTGGCGATGTCGGCCGCGTTGCGCGCCACCGCCTCGGCCATGCTCGTCGCCGGGTGCGGCTCGCTCGCGTGCGGGCGGTAGTAGGGGCTCGTCTCGGCCTCGCGCACGATGCGCGCCATCATCGAGCACGCGAGCACCGGGTGGTCGCCCGAGGCCGTCTCGCCCGAGAGCATCACGCAGTCGGTGCCCTCGAAGACGGCGTTGGCCACGTCCGTCGCCTCCGCCCGCGTCGGCCGCGTCGAGGACACCATCGACTGCAGCATCTCGGTCGCCACGATGACCGGCCGCTGGTGCTTGCGCGCCGCCTCGAGGATGCGCTTCTGCACCACCGGCACCCGCTCGGGCGAGAGCTCGACGCCGAGGTCGCCGCGCGCCACCATCACCGCGTCGCTCGCCGCCGTGATGCCGTCGATGTCGTCGACCGCCTGGGGCGTCTCGACCTTCGCCACGAGCGGCACCGGCCGCCCCCACGCCTCGCAGATGTCGCGCACCAGGCGCATGTCGTCCGAGTGCCGCACGAACGAGAGCGCCACGTAGTCGACTCCGATCGAGAGGCCGAACGAGAGGTCGGCCTTGTCTTTCTCGGTCACCGCCGACAGGCGCACCCGCCGCGCGGGGATGTGCACCCCCACCTTGTCGCGCAGCCCCCCGCCCTGCTCGACCCGCGTCACGACCCGCCCCCCCTCGACCCGCAGCACGCGCAAGACCACGCGCCCGTCGTCGAGCAAGAGCTCGTCGTCCGGCCGCACGTCCTCGGCGAGGCCCTCGTACTGGATGGGCAGCGCCCCCGGGACGTCGGTCGTCAGCCCCTCGACCAGCGGCAGCTCGTCGCCGGCGGCCACCGGGCGCGGCCCGCCCGGCACCTTGCCCGCTCGAATCTTCGGCCCGCAGAGGTCTTGCAAGATGGCCACCGGCCGCCCGCAGCGCGCGCTCGCGTTGCGGATGGCCCGGAAGCGCTTGGCGTGCTCGTCGTGCGAGCCGTGGCTGAAGTTGAGGCGCGCGACGTCCATGCCCGCGGTGATAAGTTGGACGAGCGTATCTTCGGAGTCGCTCGCCGGCCCGATGGTGCAGACGATTTTCGCGCGGCGGCTTGCCATGGGCCCCGAGGATACCAAGCCGTGGGCCCAAGGGGACGGCCCAAGCGTCACCCCGCCCCACGCGCCGCCGGCGGCCGGGGCGGCCGGGCGGCGGCGCTCGGGCCCGGCCCCGGGCCAATTCGACCCTGGCCCTCGCCCCGGAGACCCTGCTAGGGTCCGCCCCGACATGGGCTTTTCTCGAGACCCCGGTGGCCGGGCGCTGCTGGGGGGCGTTCCGCTCGAGCCCCTGCTCGGGCGGGCCCCCACCCCCTTTTACGCCTACGACCTCGACGGCGTGGCCGGGCGCGCCCGCCGCCTGGCCGAGGGCTTCGGCGCCCGCGACCACCGCATCTTTTACGCCATCAAGGCCAACTCCGCCGGGCCCCTGCTCGCGCGCCTGCGCGACGAGGGCCTCGGCGTCGATGTCGTCTCGGGCGGCGAGCTACGCCTCTGCTTGCGCCTGGGCTTTCTGCCCGAGCGCATCATTTTCAGCGGCGTCGGCAAGTCCGACGCCGAGCTCGACCTCGCCCTCGGCGCCGGCCCCGAGGGCATCGGCGCGCTGCAGGCCGAGAGCGTCGAAGAGCTCGGGCGCGTCGAGGCCCGGGCCCGCGCCCTCGGCCGCACCGCCCGGGTCTCGCTCCGGCTCAACCCCGACGTCGAGGCCGGCGCCCACGCCCACATCGCCACCGGCCACGACGAGGCCAAGTTCGGCATCCCCTTCCGCGATCTCGACGCCGCCCTCGACGAGGTCGCCCGCCGCCCCGCGCTGCGCCTCGGCGGCCTCGCGACCCACATCGGCTCGCAGATGACCTCGATCGCCCCCTACGAGCGGGCCGCCGAAAGGCTCTGCGAGGCCGCCCGGCGCTGGCTCGACCGGGGCTTCGGGCTCGACTTTCTCGACTTCGGCGGCGGCTACGGCGTCGACTACGGCGGGGGCTGCGAGGCCGAGCCCGCCGACTTCGCCCGCGCCGCCCTCGGCGCCCTCGACCGCGCGGGGCTCGGCCGCCTGCGCGCCCACTGCGAGCCCGGCCGCGCCCTCGTCGCCCCCGAGGGCGCGCTCGTCACGCGCGTCGTCCAGGTCAAGCGCTGGCGCCACCCCGAGACCGCCGGCTGGCTCTTCACCGACGCCGGCATGCACACCCTGCTGCGCCCCGCCCTCTACGGCGCCCGCCACCGCATCGAGGCCCTCGGCGCCCCGCCGGGCCGGGGCCCCGAGGCCGCCTGGCGCCTGGCCGGCCCGGTCTGCGAGAGCAGCGACGAGTTCGGCACCTACCGCCTGCCCGACCCGCCGCCCGAGGCCCTCGTCGTGCGCGACGCCGGCGCCTACGGCTACACGATGGCGAGCCTCTACAACGGCCACGGCCTGCCCTCCGAGGTCTTTCTCGAGGGCGGCCGGGTGCGCTCGGTCCGCCGGGCCCTCGACGCCGAGGCCTGGGCCGAAGAGCGCGCGAAGCTCTAGCGCGGCGCGGCCAATCTAGGCTGGGGGGGTCGACGCGCAGCGAGCCGCGCCCGCCGCGCGCGAGCCGCCCCCCGCGGGCCGCCCTCAGCCGTCGCCGCCCCGCTTGAGCGAGGCCGAGCTGCGGCCGCGCCGCTCGAAGCCGACCGGCCCCGGGGCCGGCGTGTTCGCCCGCGCCTTGATGACCTGCCCCTGCTGCGTCAGCTCGACGCCGAGCGCGCGGCAGCGCCGGACGACGCGGTCGAGCTCGACCCCGGGCGCGAGCAAGAGCCCGCCCGGCGGCGAGGGGTCGAGGAAGAGGTCGACCGTGCCCCGGCGCGTGCGCAAGAGCTCGCGCACGTTCGGGTCGTCGACCCACAGAAAGCCCCCCGTCGGGACGTACGCGACGCGCGCGAGCACCGCGCCCGCCTGCGAGAGCAGGGCGTCGAGCGAGGCCGGCAGCGGCGCCAGCCCCGCGAGCCGCCCCCGCACCAGCTCGACGTCGAGCCCCGCGGCCACGGCGCGCGAGAGCGTCTGCGCCGTGACGTGCAGGTGCATCCGGTCGCTCACCTCGCCCACCTCGACGAAGGGCGCGAGCGAGAGCACCGAGGCCACCTGCGCCGAGGCGCCGACGGCGAGCAGTTGGTCGTCGACGAACTCGCTCGGGCGCGGGTCGGCCGGCGGCGCCTTGCCCGCCACGAGCGCGCGGCCCCGCGAGGTCAGCCGCAGCGCCGGGCCCGCCTCGCCCTCGGCCTCGCCCCCCGGCGCGTCGGGGTCGCCGAGGTCGAGCACGCCGAGCGAGGGCAGCGTCTCGAAGACGATGCGCCGCACCACGTCGAGCGGCGTCGGCGCCTGGGCGCCCGAGCGCTCGGCCCAGCGCCGCAGCAGGCGGGCGACGCCGGCGGTGCGGCCGTCGTCGCGCACGTAGTCGGCGAGCGCGCGCCAGGGCACCCAGCGGCCCTCGCCAAGGTCGCAGAGCGCGTCGAGCACCATCTCGCGCAGCGCGCCCGTCGGGCTCAGATCGCGCGCCTCGACCTGCACCCGGAAGAGCTCGGGGTCTTGCCGCGCCTCGTCCCAGACGCCGCCCCGGCGCCAGAGCTTGAAGAACGACTCGGTCAGCGCCCCGACGGCCCACGAGCCCGGCGGCGAGCCCACCGAGAGCGCCGACGCGTCCCAGAGGCCCGCCGCGCGCGAGAGCGCGCTCAGCAGGTTGACCCGCTCGGCGTCGCGGCCGAAGCGCTGGCCGAGGCGCATGACGAGCGAGCGCGGCGTGCCGATGCCCGGGCGCACCTCGCCGGGGATCTCGCGCATCTGCACCGCCAGCGCGAGCGCCAAGGGCGCCGGGTCTTCGGCGAAGCGCGCCCGCCGCGGGTGGTAGTCGTCGTTGAAGAGGCTCGCGCGCACCTGCTCGCGCCGCTCGGCGCGCTCGGTGTTGTGCGCCGCCCCGACCAGCGCCGCCACCTCGGTCGGGATGACGTGCCGGTTCGGGTGCACCGGCACGAGGAAGCCGCGCCGCTCGAGCGCGAAGCCCGCCCCGCGCCGCGAGGGCGTCGCCCCCATCGCCCCGCGCAGCCGCATCGGCTCGCGCTCGAGGTCGAGCAGCTCTTCGGTCTCGACCTCGCCCCCCTCGCGCTCGATCGCCTCGAGCAGCCGGCGCTCGGCCGGCGCGAGCCGCCCGAGCTCTTCGGCGAGGCGGGCCGGGTCGCTCAGCGCCTCCCAGGCGGCCTCGAGGGCCAGCGCCAAGGGCGGGGTCGCCGGCCGGCCGAGGTAGTGCGAGGCGACGGCCGAGCAGGTCTCGAACGAGGCGACCGCCAAGAGCGCCCGCACCCCGCGCGGGTCTTCGCCCTCCCAGGGGCGGAGCTGGAGCAGGTAGGCGATCGGCAAGAGTAGCTCGATCGACTGCGCGTCGAGCTTGCGCGCGAAGACGATGCCGCGCGCGGCCAGCGGCTCGATCGCGGGCGGCAGTGCCGTCGTGACGAGCGAGCCGCGCGCCTCGGCCACCCGGTGCAAGAGCTCGACGCTCAGGTGCGGCAGCAGCGAGGGGTCGCGCAGCTCGGGCAGCGAGACGAGCTTTCGGGCCACCTGGGCCGGCACGTCGAGCCGCTTCTGCGGGTCGAGCGGGACGCCGAGGCGCGCGACGAGCGACTGCAGCTCCGCGGGCGGGACGGCGCGGAGCACGTCGACCAGGCGCCGGGGCGACGCGGCCGGGTTCGGGGGCGGGATCGACACGTCGTGCATTGTAGCCACAAGCGCGGCCCCCTGTCTTGCGCCCGCCTCTCTCTCGACCCGCGCCACCCCAAGAAAAGTCACCCCGGTCGTTTCGTCGCGGGGCGAACCGAGCGCCCCCGGACGCCCGCCGCCGCGCCCCGGGCCCGCCCCGCGCCAGACCCGGCCAATTGACCATACCGCCCCCCCGCGCTCGTCCCGAGTGGCGGCGCCACGCCGCGGCCGGCGGTCGCGCCGGGGCCCGCCCTCGCCCCCGCCCCGACCCGCGCTCGCGCCGGGGCCGCCCCGGGCCCCGCCGCGGCCGCCGCCGCGGCCGATTCGGGGGGAAACCGCGCGGGAGGCGCGCTATGAATGGGCGCCCTTGATCCTGCGCGACCCCGTCCACGGCCTGCTCGCCTTCGAGAGCGACGAGGCCCTCATCGTGCCGCGGCTGCTCGAGACGCCCGAGGTGCAGCGGCTGCGGCGCGTCCGGCAGCTCGGCGTTACGAACCTCGCCTTCCCGGGCGCCGAGCACACCCGCTTCGCCCACGCCCTCGGCGCCGCCGGGGTCATGCAGTGCCTCTTGCGACGCTTCCGCGACGCCGACGCCGCCCTCCCCTTTTGGCAGCGCGTCTCGAGCGACCGCGCCCAAGACGCCCTGGCCGCCGCGCTGCTGCACGACATCGGCCACGGGCCCCTCTCGCACCTGTTCGAGTCGGTCCTGCCCTGCATGCCGCACCACGAGGCGTGGACCGACCGGCTCTTGCTCGACCCGGACACCGCCGTGCACCGCGCCCTCGCCGCCGGCGACCCCGGCCGCCCCGCCCGCGTCGCCCGGCTGATCCGCGGCGAGCACGAGCTGCCCTACCTCGCCCGCTCGGTCAGCGGCATCTTCGACGTCGACCGCTGCGACTACCTCCTGCGCGACGCCCACGCCACGGGCGTCCGCCACGGGCACTTCGACCTCGACTGGCTCCTGCGCAGCCTGCGCTTCGGCCCCCCCGCCTCGCCCGACGACGCGCCGCCGCTCGCGGTCGACGGCGCCAAGGGCCTGGTCGCGGTCGAAGAGTTCGTGCTCGCGCGCCTCTTCATGTTCCAGCAGGTGTACTTTCACAAGGCGACGCGCGCCGCCGAGTGGATGATCCGAACCGCCCTCGCCCTCGCCGCCCGCGAAGCCCAAGACGGCCGCCCCCCCGAGGGGCTGCCCCCCGCGCTCGCCGCCGCCGCCCGCGGCGAGGCCCCGAGCCTCGGCGACTACCTCGAGCTCGACGATCTGGTGCTCTGGCAGGCCCTGCGCACCTGGGAGGCGAACCCCCGCCCCGAGCTCGCCGACCTCTGCCGCCGCGTGCGCGCCCGCTCCCTCTTTAAGACGCTCGAGCTCTTCGGCCCGCAGCGCGCGCCCGAGGCCCGCGAGCGCGCCCTCGCCGTCGCCCGCGACATCGCCCGCGCCCGCGGCCTCGCCCCCGAGATCTACGTCGGCCTCGACGTCGCCGACGACGCGCCCTTCGACGAGGCCGACCAGCCCCCCCTCGTCGCCTTCTCGAAGGGCCCCCCCCGCGCCCTCACCGACGTCTCCTTCCTGCTCCGGCGCCTCGCCGGCGAGCGCGTCGAGAAGGTGCGCCTGCTCTTCGCCCCCGAGCTGCGCGACGACATCGTCGCCGCCCTCTCGCCGTGAGCCGCCGCCCTCTCGCCGTGAGCACCCGCCCCGCCCCGCCCCTCGGCTCCGAGCGCGCCGGCCCCGCCGGGCGCCCCGCCGCCCGCTCTTCCTCCTTGCCCAGGGGGGGGGGCGGGGCTTGCCCCCTTCCCCAAGACGGGGGCCAGGGGGCGAGGGTCCGCCGCCCGCCCCGTCGCCTCGCCGCCGCGCTCGCCGCGCTCGCCGCGCTCGCCGTGCGCCCGGCCTCGGCCCAAGACGGCGCCTACGGCCGCCTCGACGGCGACCTCGCCCTCTCGCTCGAGGCCGGCGCCGCCCTCGGCGACCAGGCCGCGCCCGCCGCCCGCCTCGGCGCCCTCTACCTCGACACCGCCGGGCTCTACCTGACGGCCTCGGGCCGCACGGGCCCCGCCGCGCCCTTCACCTTCGGCGCCGGCGTCGAGCTGCGGCCGCTCTTCGTGCCCCGCTTCTTCCGCGCCTACGAGCGCGGCCCCGCCTTCCTCGATCTCGCGCTCGACTCGCTCTCGCTGCGCCTCGGCGCCCGCCGCGACGCCGAGGGCGCGCCGCCCTCGCTCGAGGTCGGCCTCGGCGCCGAGCTGCCGCTCGCCGGCCGCTACGACGGCCCCTTCGTCGGCCTCTCGGGCTCGGCCCTCGTCTCGCACGACGCCCTCGCCGCCGAGTCCGCCGCGGGCTCGCCGCCGCGCTTCCTCGGCCTGCTCACCCTGGGCTGGCGCCTGACCGTCGGCACGCACCTCGTCGACCTGCGCGACGAGCGCGAGCGCTGAGCCCGCGCGCGCCCCGGCCCGCGGGCGGTCGCCGCGCCGGCCCGCGCCGCCCGCCGATCGCGAGCCGGGCCGCCGCGCCGGCGCCGCTCAGAGGCCGAGCGCCGCCCGCACCTTCTGCGCGAGCTCGGCGTTCAGCACCTGACGTCGCTGCGCGTCGCGCCCCTCGGGCGACGCCGACGTCTGCAGATCGGCGTCGAGCTCGTGCCGCGACCGGAAGACCCGCCGCTCGCGCGGCACCTCGTAGAGCGCGACGCGCGCCGCGTGCGGCGCCGCCTGCACCGCCTCGGCGAGGCCCTGCCCGGGGGCGCGCGCGAGGCCCGGCGGCACCTCGTCGACGACGACCAAAAAGTACTGCGCCCGCTTCAAGAGGTCGACCGCCACGGGCAGGTCGGCCGCGAGCGCGGCGTCGAGATCGTTCTCGTACATGCGCAAGCGCAAGGGCTCTTGCGCCACCTCGACCTCGTGCACCCACGTCTCGGAGAGGGCGCGCGCCCCCCGGTAGGCGACGCGCAGGTTGTAGGGCTGCTCGGGCACCGCGCAGTAGCCGGCCTCGTTGCACACCTCGCCGGCCGCGCACTCGCGCGTCGAGGCGCAGGCCTTGCCCCGCCGCGGGTCGGCGGCCGGCGCGCGCAAGAGGCCCGCGACGAAGAGATCTTTGAGCGAGCTCGGCGCCGCCTGCCGGATGGCGTCGTTCGTGCGCGCGTCGGGCGCCGGCAGGCGCAGGTAGACGCCCGGCTTCTCGAGCAGCGCCCGCACGGCCTCGGCCCCGCCGGCGGGCGCCTCGTCGGCCCAGTCGGCGCGCGCGGTCTCGGTCGTCCAGCGCTCGAAGCGCTCGCGCAGCGGGTAGAAGAGCGGCCCGAGGTCGGCCTCGAGCGCGCGCTGGCGCGCGAGCAGCCGCGCCCGGTGCGCCTCGACCTCGGACTGCTGGCGCTTCCAGTAGACGATGGCGAGCGCGGCGACGAAGGTGACGCTCCACAGCCAGAAGGCCCGGCTGCCGAACGTGCCCCCCCGGCCCCGCTCGCGCGCCCGGCGGCGCGCGCGGTTGAAGGCGGGCAGGCCGGGCGGCGGCGGCTCGGAGGGCGGCGGGGTGCTATCGGACATGATGCGGGCGCCCCCCGGCGCGCCGCCCGGGGGGGCGAGGCGCGGCAGGGGGCGCGGGGGTGATTCGGGGGGCTCAGGGCCCTGAAGAGGGCGAAATTCGGGTCAGAGCGGGCGCTTGGGCAGCTGACCCACCATGAAGCTGACGTTCGGGTAGCCGGCCGACGCGGCGGTCTGGAACACGCTCTTGACGACCAGCGCCGGCACCTCGCGGTCGACCTGCAAGATGACCACGCCGGGGAACTTGGCGTCCTTCACCGGGTTGACCTT
>DASTPP010000024.1:0-51020 GCA_035762175.1 Polyangiaceae bacterium
GAGTGGCGCGAGATCGAGGGCAAGATCGTCGCGAGCGCCATCACGCGCGCCATCGCCCGGGTCGCGGTCGGCCAGGGCGTCGAGACGGCGGCCGGGCGCGACAGCATCGTGGGCCTCTTGGTCTCGCTCGGGCTGCAGGCGGGGCTGAGCGCCGCCGACACGCCCGACACGCGCTCCTGGGAGGCGCTGCCCGCGCGCGTCGTGCTCGAGCGCGTGCGCCTGCCGGCGGGCCGGCACTCGTTCGACCTGCGCGCCCGCGGCGTGAGCGTGCGCAAGCAGATCGACGTGAAGCCGGGCGGCTGGGGCCTCGTCTCGCTGATGGCGTTGCGCTAGACCCTTGGCAGGGGCGCGGCGGCCTTGGCGGGCGGCCGCCCCCGCGTCGAGGCACGATGAACTTTTCCAGCTTTGCGCGCCTGCCCGAGGGGTCGATGCGCCTGGCGACCGGGGCGCTGCTCATCGCCAAAGACGCCTACCCCTCGCTCGACCTCGGGGTCGAGCTCGCGCGCGTCGACGCGCTCGCCGCGGGCGCGCCCCCGGCCCCGGCGGCGCCGAACCGGGCGCTCGAGGCGCTGACGGCGTACCTCTACGAGGCGCAGGGCTTCCGCGGCAACGAGGGCGACTACTACGACCTGCGCAACAGCTTCTTGAACGACGTGCTCGACCGGCGCACGGGCATCCCCATCTCGCTGGCGGTGCTCTTCATCGAGGTGGCGAGCCGCGCCGGGCTCGAGGCGCGGGGGGTCTCCTTCCCCGGGCACTTTTTGGTGCGCGTCGAGGGCGCGGGCGAGGGCCGGCCGCTCTTCGTCGACCCCTTCCGGGGCGCGCTGGTCGACCGGGCGGGGCTCGAGGCGCTGGCGCGGGCGGCGCTCGGGCCCGAGGCCCGGCTCGAGCCCGAGCACCTGCGGCCGGCGACGCCCCGGCAGGTGTTCGCGCGCATGCTGCACAACATCAAGCGCATCTACGTCTCGCGCCGCGAGCTGCCGCAGGCGATGCTCGCGCAGTCGCGCGTCGTCGAGCTCTCGCCCGACGATCCGCTCGCGCTGCTCGAGCGGGGCGCGCTCGCCGAGCACGCCGGCGCCCTCGCGATGGCCGCCGACGACTTCGCCCGCGCGCGCCGCCTCTTGCCCGAGGGCGACGGCCGGGTCGCCGCGCTCGAGGCGAAGCTGCGCGAGCTCGGGCCGCGGCTGGGGCCGGGGAACTGAGCGAGGGCCGGCCGGCGCCGGGCACGTCCTCCGGGCACCCCAAACTCGCCCTTCGGGCTCAAACAGTGGGGCCCCCGCCCTCCGGACGTGCCCGGCGCCGGCCGGCCCTCGCCTCAGTTCGCCCGATCGCGCGTCAGGGCCAGCCGCGGTCGCCGGGGTCGGCCGCGGCGCCGTGGCGGCGGGGCAGGCGGGCGTAGAAGGCGTCGTAGGCGTCGACCGCGCGGGCGAGCGAGAACCAGCGCTCGGCGAGCGCGCGGGCGGCGGCGGCCGTCTCGGGGCGCTCGGACGCGGCGGCGAGGGCGCGCGCCGGCGCCTCGAGCGCGGGCGGCTCGAGGCCGCCGACGACGACGCCGGCGGGCGAGCCCCCGAGCACCTCGGCCATGTCGCCGACGACGTTGGCCGCGACGGGCAGGCCGCAGCCGAGCAGCTCGCCGAGCTTGGTCGGCGCCGAGGCGAGCTTCGAGAAGAGCGGCCGGATGAAGCAGACCGCGGCGTCGGCGGCGCGCGCGAGCGAGGGCACCTCGTCGTTGCGGGCGGCGCGCACGACCAGCTCGCCCTCGGCGCCCGCGGCCCGCAGCACCGCGGCCGCCTCGCCCGGGTCGTCGCGCGTCACGACGAGCAGGCGCGCGGGGCGGGGGGCGACGGCGCGGCGCCAGGCCAGGTAGAAGTGCGCCATCTCGCGGGCCAGGTACCAGGTGCCGAACGAGCCGACGTAGGCGAGCGTGCGCGCGCCCGCGAGCCGCGCCGCGAGGGCGGGGTCGGGCCGGGCGTCGGGCGAGAAGCGGCCGAGGTCGGCGCAGGTCGGGATGACGGCGATCGGCGCGCGCACTTCGCCTCGATATTCGTAGCGCTCGCGCAGGTAGCGCCGGCCGGCGTTGGTGAGCACGGTGACGCCGTCGGCGAGCCCGAGCAGCCGCCGCTCGACGCGCTTCGTGGCGCGGTAGAGGCCGCCGCCCGGGGGCCAGGCGCCGGCGTCGACCTTCTCGTCGGCCCAGAGCCCGCGCATGTCGAAGAGCAGCGGCACGCGCGCGGCCGCCGCGAGCGGCGCGGCGAGGGCGGCCGGCACGTACGAGCGGACGTGCACGAGGTCGGCGCGCCGGACGAGCGCGGCGAGCCCGGCGGCGGCGAGCCCCTGCGCCATGTCGAAGAGGGTGGCCGGCAGCGTCGGCCGCTTGTGGTAGCGCAGCGCCGTCCAGCGGACGCCGGGGGCGATCGCGCGGTCGAAGGCGAGCGGGGCGCCGGGCTTCTCGAAGCTGACGAGGTCGAAGCGGTGCCCGCGCGCGGCGAGCCCGCGGACGTAGGGCAGCACCTGGCTCTGTCCGAGCTGGTCGCCGAGCCCGTCGTAGGTGACGTAGACGACGCGGCGGGGGGCGGGGGTGGGCATGGCGCTCGCCCCCTTTTCGACCAAGGGCCGCCGCCCGACAAGGGGCAAGGCCCGGGGGCGGGGGGCGGGGTCAGCGCTCGAGCGCGCGCAGGACGCGCGCGATCTCGTCGTGATCGAAGCCCCGGCGGGCCAGAAAGCCGTAGAGGCGGCGGCGGCGCACGGCCGGCTCGAGCCCCTCGAGCGAGCGCAGCTTCTTGCGCGCCGCCTTCTCGACCGCCTCGGCCTCGTTGACCCCCTCGTCGTCGGCGGCCTCGCGCACGGCCCCCTCGGCGCTCGAGCGGTCGACCCCCCGCCCGACCAGCTCGCGCACGACGCGCGAGCGGCCGACGGCGCCGCCGCCGAGGCGCCCCCGGGCGAACTGGCGCGCGAAGGCCTCGTCGTCGAGCACGCCGGCGCGCAGCAGGCGCGCGAGCGCCGTGTCGACCTCGGGGCCGCGCTCGCCCTTCTGCGCGAGCCGGCGCTTGAGCTCGGCCGACGAGCGCGCCCGGAACGCGAGCATGCGCAGCGCGCGGTCGACGACGCGCTGCACCTCGGCCTCGTGGCGCAGCGCCGCGAGCTCGTCGTCGCCGAGCGCCCGCCCGACGCGCAGGCCGAGCCGCACGGCGGCCTCGGGGGTGATCAGAAACTGGCCCTCGCCGACGGCGACCGAGCACAGGGTGGGGCGCCGGGGGGCGGGGCCGAGGGCGGTGATGACGTTCATGGGGGCGGGGCCGGGGCGGGGGGCGCGCCGGGCGGCCCGCCCGAATTCTGGTCGAAACGCGGACCCCGCTCGACCAAGAAATGCACCCAAGCGGACATTTCTTGACCCGCACGCTCGGCGGCCGCGGCGGCGGCTGCGGCGGCGGCCGGGCGGGCGCCCCCCCCTCGCCCCGCTCGGGCCCGCGCGCCGGGGGGCGGCCCCGGGGCCGGGCGCGGGGGGGCCGAAGGGTATGGACAGCGCCGTGGTCCGATGAAAGGCTCAGGCCCGATGAAGGGACTTGTCCTCGCTGGCGGCTCGGGCACGCGCCTTCGGCCGCTCACGTACACGGGCGCCAAGCAGCTGGTGCCGGTGGCCAACCGGCCGATTCTCTTCTACGTCATCGACAACCTGGTCGACGCGGGCATCACCGACGTCGGCATCATCATCTCGCCCGAGACGGGCCGCGAGGTGCGCGCGGCGGTGGGCGACGGGTCGCGCTGGGGCGCGCGCGTCACGTACATCGAGCAGGCGTCGCCCGCCGGCCTCGCGCACGCCGTGCAGACGGCCGCGGGCTTCCTCGGGCGCGACGAGCCCTTCTGCATGTACCTCGGCGACAACCTCATCGGCACCAAGGTGCGCGGCGCGGTCGAGACCTTCCTCGCGCGGCCCTCGCTCGCCGCGTCGGTGATGCTGAAAGAGGTGCCGAACCCCTCGGCCTTCGGCGTCGCCGAGGTCGACGAGCGGGGGCGGGTCGTGCGCCTGGTCGAGAAGCCGGCCGAGCCGAAGAGCAACCTCGCCCTGGTCGGCGTCTACCTCTTCCGGCCCGCCATCTTCGACGCCATCGAGCGCATCCGCCCCTCGGCGCGGGGCGAGCTCGAGATCACCGACGCCATCGCCAAGCTCATCGAGCTCGAGGGCGAGGTGCAGTTCGAGCGCGTCACCTCGTGGTGGCTCGACACGGGCAAGAAGGACGATCTTCTGCTCGCGAACGCGACGGTGCTCGACGCCTGGCTCAAGCACGAGGTGCGCGGCCAGGTCGACGAGGAGAGCCGCCTGCTCGGGCGCGTCACCGTCGAAGAGGGCGCCGTCGTCGAGCGCTCGGTCGTGCGCGGCCCGACCGTCATCGGGCGCGGCGCGCGCGTCGTCGACGCGCACGTCGGGCCCTTCACGAGCGTCGGCGAGGGCGTCGCCATCGTCCGCTCGCGCGTCGACCACTCGGTCCTGATGGAGGGCAGCCGCGTCGAGGACATCGCCCGCCTCGAGGACTCGCTCATCGGCCGCCGCGTCGTCGTGCACCCCGGCCCCCCGCACCGGGGCGCCCTCTCGCTGCTCGTCGGCGACGACTGCCGCGTCGAGCTGCCGAAACCCTTACCCCCGAAAGAGAGACCCACCTCCGCGATGCGCACGCTCATCTTCGGCGCGGGCTTCCTCGGCCGGCGCCTCGCCCGCGCGCTGCCCTCGGCCTCGCTCTCGCACGCCGACGTCGCCGACCCGGCCGCCGTCGCGCGCGCGCTCGACGAACACCGCCCCGACGCCGTCGTCAACGCCGCGGGCAAGACCGGCCGCCCGAACGTCGACTGGTGCGAGACCCACCAGGCCGAGACCTACCGCGCCAACGTCGCCGGCCCCCTCGTGCTCGCCGAGGCGTGCGCCGCCCGCGGCGCGCACCTCCTGCACCTCGGCTCGGGCTGCGTCTTCTACGGCCCCTCGCCCCAGCCCGGCGGCTGGCGCGAAGACGACTTCGCCAACCCGACCTCGTTCTACTCGCGCACCAAGTACGCCGCCGACCTCGTGCTCTCGCGCCTGCCCGGCGTCGCCGTCGCGCGCCTGCGCATGCCGATCGACGGCGAGCCGGGCCCCCGCAACCTCATCACCAAGCTCGCCGGCTACCGGCAGGTGGTCGACGTCGAGAACTCGGTCTCCTTCGTCGACGACCTCGTGCGCGCCGTCGCCGCCATCGTCGAGCGGCGCGCCGAGGGCGTCTTTCACGTGACCAACCCCGGCACGATGCGCCACCGCGACCTGCTCGCGCTCTACCGCGAGATGGTCGACCCCGCGCACGAGTACGAGCTCATCGGCGAAGACGACCTGGTCGGGCGCGGCCTCGCCGCCAAGGCGCGCTCGAACTGCGTGCTCGCGAGCCCCCGCCTCGCCGAGCTCGGCGTCCGGCTGCGCCCGGTCGAGCAGGCGCTGCGCGAGACCATGCGCGAGTACGCGCAGAGCGTCGGGCGCGCCCCGCACGGAAGCACGGGGCACGGGTTACCCCGCTCGTACGGAAGGCAAAGCCCGGCCGCCTTTGGGGCCGGGCTCTCATGGGCTGCGGCTTGCCGGGCGAGCCTGCGAAGCGGCTCGCGGCGATAGAGCCCGCCCCCGGCGAGGGGGGGGCTTGGCGCGCCGTACGAGCGGGCTACCCCGCGCCCCGTACTTCCGTGCGGGGCACCGCGCCCCTAGCCGTAGCGGTAGACGACGACCGAGATGTTGTCTTGGCCGCCCTGGATGAGCCCGTAGTTGGCGAGGGCGCGGGCGAGCGCGGTCGCGTTCTCGCTCGACGAGATGGCGTGCACGACCGAGACGAGCTGCTGCACCGTGGGGGTGTAGTTCCACAGGCCGTCGCTGCACACGATGACCCAGCCGGGGCCCGTGAGCTCGCGCGAGGCGACGTCGGGCTCGACCCGGTCGCCCTCGAGCGGGCCGATGCAGCGGGTGATGGTGTGGGCGAAGGGCGAGCCCATCGCCTCGCTCTCGGTCATCTCGCCGCGGGCGACGACCTCGTTGACGACCGAGTGGTCGCGCGTCAAGAGCTCGCCCCCGCCGGGGCCCACCCAGTAGACGCGGCTGTCGCCGACCCAGCCGACGATGAGCTTGTTGTGAAAGAGCAGGGCGACGGCGATGGTGGCCCCGGGCGGCTCGCCGCGGGCGCCGGCGAGCTGGCGGCACGTCAGATCGTGGCCCGCCTGGATGGCCGCCGACACCGTCGCGCCGTCGACGCCGTTGGTCACGTCGCCGGTGTACAGGTGCCGCGCCAGCATGTCGCGCACGGCCGCCGCCGCGAGCGCCGCGCACTCGTCCGACCTGGGCGACGACGAGACGCCGTCGCAGACGACGAGCACCGCCCACTTGCGCCCGTCGCGCTCGCCGCTCGCGTAGGCGGTCGCGTCTTGGTTGTAGGGGCGCCAGAGCCCGGGGTCGCAGATGCCCCCGAGCGGGTCGGTCGGGTCGGGTCGGCCGAGCGCCTGCTTCGCCCTTCGCAGCGCGTCGCCCACCGCGCCGAGCGTGCGCGTCTTGGCGTCGGCCTGGCTGCCGTGGCCGACCAGCAGCCGCACCAGGTCGGAGGGCGCGACCACCGCCGGCAGCGGCACCCACGCGGGCGAGAGCTCTTCGACGAGCGACTTGGCGTCGAACGGCGCGCGGCCGAGCTTGGTGCCGCGCCGCAGGCGCAGCGGCACGAGGCCGCCCTCGGGCGCGAACCAGAGGTCGCCCGGCTGCGGGTACCAGCTCGAGCCCGCGGCCGCGACCTTCTCGGCCATCTCGAGGATGGCCGTCAGCGTCGCCACCACCTCGGCCGGCCCCATCGCGGGGCCGACCTCGGCGAGCGAGCGGGCGACCGCGCGCGCGGGCTGCAGCGCCAGGAAGGGCCCGATGCGCGCGTCGCGCCCCTGCTCGATGACCCGCCCGAACCAGGGCACCTTCAGCCGCCCGAGCGCCTGCGCCTCGGCGTCGAGATCGCCCTTGGTGCCGGCGAAGAGCACGACGGGCGCCCCGGCCGACGTCAGCGCGAAGGCGCCGTCTTGCATGAAGGGCGTGACGACGCGGTAGGGCCCGACGCTCATGCCGGGCGCGAAGGCCGAGACGGTGTCGGGCTGCGCGGCGAGCCAGGCGCCGCAGCGGCCGCAATAGCCGCCCTTCGCTTCGTCTTCGGGCGCGCCGCAGCGGGCGCAGATGCGCACGGCCGGCGCCGTCGAGTCGTCGCTGAAGGGAAAGGGCTCCACGCGGGAGTTCATCGGGGGGGTCGGGTCGCCGCCGGCGGGGCGCCCGCCCCGGGGGACGTCCATCGTACGCCAGGAGGCCCCGACGCACCACCCGCGCGGCGGCGCCCTCCCATCGGAATGCCCCCCGCGTCCGTTGGGAGGGCCCCCGCCTCAGGTCGGTCGGGCCGCGCCCCGGCCGCCGGCGGCGCCGGGCCCGGGCGCCGGGCCGCCCGCCTCGGGCGCCAGGGCGGCCGCCGCGAAGAGCACGAGCGCCACCCAGAGCGCGTCGGCGAGCAGCAAGTGCACCAGTTGCATCCAGGTGGGGGCCAGCAAAACCAGGTTCAGCAGGCCCCCCCCGAGCTGCACCCCGAGCAACCAGAGCAGCGCCGCCCGCAGCGCCAGCACCGGGCCCCGCGGGCAGCGCTCGGCGACGCGCAGCGCGGCCCACAGGACGAGCCCGGCGGCCCCGAGCGCCAAGAGCGGGTGCCAGACCCGCAGCCGCACCAGAAAGTGCGCCGAGGGCGAGAGATCGCCGCGCACCCCCTCGGCGAGCGACGCGGCCGGAAAGAGCGTGTCGCCGAGCGCCGTGACGGCCCCGGCGGCCCCGACGAGCAGGAGCGCGCCGAGCGAGACGCCCAGCGGCCAGGCGAGCGCCCCCCGCCCCCGCAGGCGCAGCCCGCCGCCGCCCCGGCCCCACCACGCCGTCAGCGCCAGCGCGGCGACCAGCAAGAAGGTGTTGCCGAGGTGCACCGCGACCCACACCGCGCGGGCCACCGAGCGGTCTTGATCGACGTACTTCAGCAGCACCACGGCGGCCCCGATGCCGGCCTCGGTCACCATGAACCCGAGCGAGGCGAGCGCCGCCCGCCGCGCCGGCGCCCCCCGCTCGAAGACCGCGAGGGCCGCGACGGCGAGCGCCAGCACCAGCACGAGGGCGAGCCCCGAGCTCGCCCGGTGCGCGTACTCGATGACCGTCGCGGCGGCCGGCGAGCGCGGCACCACCTCGCCGTTGCACGTGGGCCAGTGGCTGCCGCAGCCCGCCCCCGACCCGGTCGCCCGCACGTACGCGCCCCACGCGATGACGCCCACGGTCAGCGCCAGCGTGCACCACGCGAAGCGAGCGAAGGCGGCCCGCAGCGCGTCCGTCGCCGGCCCCCGCAGCGCCTTCAACGCCGCCCACGCGAGCGGGGAGTCGACCCGAACCTGGTTTCGCGTTTCCACTTCGGCGTACGCCTGTAGTGGCCCCGGGGCCGCGCGACCAGGCCCATCCGTGAGCCCCTTGCCGATCGCCGAGCTCGTGCGTACCGAAGGCGGCCCGGCCGGGCGGCCCGAAAGGGGCGGGCCCCCGGGCGGCGAAAGCGCCGAGCTCGAGGCTCGGCGCCGCTCGAGCCGGACATTTTTCGTCCCTCGAAGCGGGCCCGCGCCGGGCGCGGGGGCCGAAGAATGCCTATCGTAAGGTCATGTGCCGCCGCCTCGCGCTGACCGAACGCGCCCGCCGGGTGGCCGACGCCTTTCCCTGGCTCGGCGCCTCGGCCGAGGCGCTGCGCCCTCGCTACAACATCGCTCCCGGCCAGAGCGTCGCGGTCGTGCTGAACGAGGCGCCCCCGGCGCTGAGCTTCGCCTCCTGGGGGCTCGTCGCGCCGTGGGCGCGCGATCGGGCGGCGGGCCCCTGCCTGGCGGCCGCGCGGGTCGAGCACCTGCCGCGCCGGCCGCTCTTGCGCGAGGCGCTGCGGCACCGGCGCTGCCTGGTGATCGCCGACGGCTACTTCGAGTGGCGCCCGGGCGACGAGGGGCGCACGCCGCACTTCGTCCGGCTGCCCGACGGCCGCCCCTTCGCGGTCGCCGGCGTCTGGCAGCGCTGGCACGATCCGAGCGCGCCGGGCGGCGGCACGCTCCGCACGCTCTGCGCGGTCTTGACGCGCCCGCTCGCGAGCGGCCGGCGCGGGCCCGCCATCGTGCGGCGCGACGCGTACGCCGCGTGGCTCGACCCGCGCGAGCGGCCGCCCTCGGCGCTGACGCCGCTGCTCGCGCCCGAGCCGCCGCTCGTCGCGTATCCGGTCTCGCGCCACGTCGACCGGCCGCTGCACGACGACCCGCGCTGCATCGAGCCGCTGCCGGCGCCCGACGCGGTCGCGAGCTGAGCGGTCGCGCGCCGAGGGCCGAGCGCGCGCCCCGGCCCCGCGGCGGGGCGAGGGCGGCCGGCGGCCCGGCGTTCGCGAGGGCGGCTCTCGCCGCGGCGCGAGGCCGGGGCGCGGCCGGGCGGGGTCAGGGGGCCGGCGCGTTCGCCAGCAGGGTCTTGCAGGCCTCGAGCTGGGGCTGGGTGAGCGTGGGCAGCACGCCGCCGGCGGCGCGGACGCCAACGCAGCTATTCTTGATATTGCTGTATTCGATGTTGCCGAGCCCCTCGGGCTGCGCGATGCGGCCGCTGAAGCGCGCGCAGAAGTTGTCTTCGCTGACGATGGCCGCGCGCCAGGCGAGGTCGGCGAGCACGAGCGGGTTGCCCGAGGGGTTCGCCGTGCCGGGGACTTCGGCCTCGGCGATGCGGAAGACGAACTCGCCCGCTTCGTTGACCTCCGCGGGCGCGTCGATGCCCGTCTCGTTGCCCAGCACCTCTTCGGCGCCCTTGGCCGTGGTGGCGAGGGCCTGAATCTTGATGTCGAGCGTGCCGCCGGTCGCGCCGCCGGCGCCGCCCGCGCCCGTCAGCGACATCGTGTTGGTGGCCCGAAATCGGATCGCAGACTCGATGTCGCCGAAGATGAAGTTGGTGCATGCGAACACGAAGGTGCCGCTGATGTCGGCGAGCCGTGTGGGCGAGCCGCCACCCGCGCCGCCCGCGCCGCCCGCCCCGGCGCCGCCGCCGGTCCCGCCCGTGCTCGAGTTCTCGGCCGCGTCGTTGCGCTCGACGAAGTCGTCGAGGTCGCCGTGCGGGTCGGCGCAACCGTAGACCAGGGCGCCGCCGTAAAGGGCACCCCCGAGGGCGAGGGGAAAAAGCGCCGGGAGCGTTCGTCGCGGGTTCTTCGCACGCATCATGTCTGTTAAGTACATAGGCGGCACGGCCTTGTTCGACAACCGAAAGTTTCGCCGGAGGCAAGCACTCGTGACGCCCAAAAATCAGCTGGCCCGTCGCACCTTGGCAGCCCTCGGGGCCCTGGCCTTGACGCTCGGCGTCAACGACGCCGAGGCCAGCGGCTTCTTGAACGCGCGCTTCGGCGCCGACCACGGCAACCCCGTCGGCGCGAACCCCTTCTCGATCTACTTCAACCCCGCCGCCATCACCCGGGCCCAGGGCACCCAGCTGGTGCTCGACAACAGTTTCGTCTACCGCATCGCCAGCTACGACCGGCCCCCGAGCGCCCTCTCGCCTTCGCCCTCGCAGAACCCCGACAACGACGTCTACCGCCGCGCCAACACGGGCAAGGCCACCATCGGCAACTTCCTCGCGCTGCCCTTCATCGGCGTCACCACGAGCGACCTCGCCCCCAACCTCACCGTCGGCTTCGCCTCGTACGTGCCCTTCGGCGGCGTCGCGAGCTGGGGCAAGAACGACAACTTCAGCCCCGGCAGCCCGGGCGGGCTGCAGGCGCCCGGCGCCTACGACGGGCAGGTGCGCTGGCACTCGATCAGCGGCTCGATCATCGCGCTCTACAACACCGTCGCCATCGCCTACCGCCTGCCCGATTACGGCCTGAGCTTCGGCGTCAACGCCAGCGTCATCTACCACCGCATCGAGACCATCCGGGCGAGAAACCTCAACGGCTCCGACGACGTCGTCACCGAGTCGGGCGGCCTGCTCGAGGGCCGCTCGCTCGTCGAGGCGAGCGGCGTCAACGCCAGCCTGGGCCTCGGCGTGATGTGGGAGCCGAACGACGACCTGCGCCTCGGCCTCTCGTACACGACCCGCCCCGGCTTCGGCCAGATGGAGCTCGACGGCAAGCTCACCGTCCGCACCCCCGGCCTCTCGACCGAATACGACATCGCCCTGACGCAGACGTACCCCGACGTCATCCGCTTCGGCGTCGGCTACGAGGTCAGCGAAGACGTCGAGCTGCGCGCCGACCTCGAGTACGTCCGCTGGTCGGCCTTCCGGCGCCAGTGCATCCTGAACCGCGAGCCGGGCTACAACGCCGGCTGTCGGCTCTACGACAACGGCGCCTCGACCTACGACGACGGCTCGGGCCGCCTCGACATCATCCAGGTCGTCCCCCGCAACTGGCACGACGCGGGCTCGCTGCGCGTCGGCGTCGGCTACCACCTCACCGAAGAGACCGAGCTCTTCGGCAGCGTCACCGGCGACACCTACGCCCCGCCGGCCTCCACCCTCGATGCCACCTTCATCGACTCGTTCAAGCTCGTCGGCACCCTCGGCGCCCGCCACTTCTTCACCAAGAGCTTCGCCCTCGGCGGCAGCTACAACCACGCCTATTTCTTCCAGCGCTCGACCAATTCGAGCGCCCTCTATTCGGGCTACGTCCGCCCCTCGAACTCGCCGAGCGGCAACGGCACGTACAACCAGCAGATTCTCTTCGTCGACCTGAACGGCACCTTTTACTTCTGAGCGCCCCTCCGCTCGAAGCCGCCGGGCGAGCCCCGGGTGCCCCGCGCTCGGGGCCGGAGGCGAGGTCAGGGCGGCCCGCCGGGCGCGCGGGGCACCAGTCCGAGTGGCTCCAGGCCTCGCGCCACCCCGAGGTCGAGGTCAGGGCGGCCCGCCGGGCGCGCACGGCACCCCGGCCGCGCGCCTCATACCACCCCTGGCTGCTGCGGCCAGCAATGGCCCCCACGCCGCAGCCTCGCCAGGCTTGGGCGAGGGCACGGGGCCGGGTAGGCTCGGGCGGGTGGTATTAGAAGCGCGCCTGGACCGCGGTGCCGAAGCCGATGAAGTTGGGGCTGACGAAGGTGCGCCCGAGGAACTCGCCCGACTCGGTGCGGCCGAGCAGCGTGCCGTTGTTGTCGCGCACGAGCTGCGCCCAGAAGAGCGCGTTCATCATGGGGCTCAAGTCCCAGCGCAGGCTGGCGCGGGCCTGCACGATGGGCACGCGCTCCTCGCCGATGGGCAGCTGGCTGATGTTGCCCTGCCGCCGCACGACCACGGTGCGCGTCAGATCGATGCCGAAGTCGTCGACCGAGGTGCTGCTGAAGGTGGCGGGCAGCTGCAGGCCCGCGCCGAGCGACGGCGTCAACCGCGGCCCGGCGAAGTGGTGGTCGACGGCCGCCGCGAAGAAGAACTCGGGCTCGAGCTTCGCGTCGTTCGGCATCGTATTAAAGGGGATGAAGCCCGGCTGGTTCTTCACGACGAACGACAGGTCGCGGTAGAGGCCGGTGAGCTGCACGCGCGTGTAGCCGTACTTGACCGTGCCCTGCAGCGCCGCGGCCGTCGCGCCCTGCAGGCTCGTCGCGTTCGCGGCGTTGAAGTCTTTCAGGTTCTGCTGCAGGTGGCTGCCCTCGGCCGAGACCGCCCACGACAGCTGCCCCGGCGTGTACTGCTCGGGCCGGAAGATGACCATCGGGCTCGTGGGGTCGTTGCGGTAGAGGGCGAAGTCGACCGAGGCGGGCACGGGCATCTTGTCGTGCACGACGACGCGGCCCGAGCCGCCGAAGGTGTAGACGTTCACGCCGAGCACGCCCTGCTCTTCGAAGCGGCCCTGCTGGAAGTAGCCGGCGCCGACGTCGAAGCGCAGGCTCTCGGTGGCGTCGACGCCGCCGCCGGTGAGAAAGCCGTAATTGGTCTGCTGGATGCGGCTCGAGTCGATGTCCTGCGACTCGACCGCCTGCTGGTACTCGACGATCTGCGCCGTCTTGAAGCCGGCGAAGGCGTAGAACTTCTCGCCCCAGTACTGCAGCTTCGCGCCGGGCGCCGCGCCCGTCAAACGGGGGAAGATCGACTCGTTGATCGACTGCGCGGTGCCGCCCCAGCTGATGTCGTAGAGGTAGCCGAGCCGGAAGCGGTCGGTGTCGAGGGGGAAGAGCACCAGGTCGAAGCCCTGGTCGCGCGCGCCGTTCTCGCCCTTCTTCGTCTTGTAAAAGAGCCGCAGGTACGAGCCCGAGTCGTAGAGGGCGCTGTTGAGGTTGTTGTTGCGCGCCGAGATCTCGGCGAGGTCGAAGCGCAACACGATCGCCGCCTCGGTGTCGAGGTTCGGAATGAACCCCGGCATCTTGCGGTAGAGCACGAGGTGCGCGAGGTTCTCGCGGCCGGCGAAGCGCGAGTTCAGGTTGTCGAAGAAGAGGCGGTACTGCGGCCGGTCGCCGACGCTCGCGTTCGGCGAGATGGGGGTCACGACGCCGGTCGCCTTGGTGACGTCGTCGTCGCCGAAGGTCCAGGTGAGGCGCGTGTCCATGAAGTCGCTGCGGCGAATCACGTCGCCCGCCTGCGGCCCCTGCGGCGGGGTCGTCGCGTCCTTCGCCTGCACGGTGGGCGGCGCCCCGGGCGTGCCGGGCGTCGTGATGGCGCCGGGCGCGGCCCCCTGCCCCGGCAGCACCGCCGGCGCGCTGCCCGTGGCCGGCTGCGGCGGCGCGCCGTTGTTCGGCGGCGCCAGGGCCCCGTTCGGCGGCAGCGCGCCGTTCGGCGGCGGGGCGCCGTTCGGCGGCGGGGCGCCGTTCGGCGGCGGCGCCAGGGCTCCGTTCGGCGGCGCCAGGGCCCCGTTCGGCGGCGCGGCGGGCGGCAGGGCCCCGTTCGGCGGCGCGGCGGGCGCGGCGCCCGTCGGGGGCTGGGGCTCGCCCGGGCGCGGCTGCTCTTGGGCCGAGGCCCGGGGTGCGAAGCAGAGGGCGGCGAGCATCGCGGCCGCGCGGACGGGGGTCGACGTTCGGAGGATCATGGGCGGGGGGCGTCCGCGGCGCGAGAGGATGGGCGCTCCCCCGTCCGGCGGCGGGAGGCGGTTCATTGCGACTCGGAATCGTTGTCGGTGGCGGTGCGTTCGCGGGTGCAGGTCGTGCCGAGCTCGGGCGGCGTCGGGAAGCGCGCCAGGCACGCGGCCTCGTCTTCGCCCTCGTTGCAGAGCACGAGGTCTTCGCTGCAGCGGGTCTCGATCGTCCAGTTGAGCGGGCCGCCGGAGAAGTTGGCGAGCGTGCCGGTCACCCAGGGCAAGAGGGCCCCGCGGTAGCGCGTCGGGTCGAAGCCGCCGACGGTGCCGGTGTTCAGCAGGATGGTCTGCAGCGGGCTCGGCCCGAGCTGCGCGCGGAAGTTGCCGACGCGCCGGAACGACGACCACTCGCTGCAGGCGGGGTTGTCAAAGCAGCGCTGCGAGCAGGTGTTCTCGGGCGAGCAGGGCGTGAAGTCGACGCGCCCGTCGCCGTCGAGGTCGCAGTTGGACGCCGCCGGGCGGAAGGTGACGGCGTAGACGAACTGGCACTGGTCGCCGGCCGGCGCCTGCTGGCGCAGCACCTCGGGCAGCTCGGGCCCGAAGATGGACGCGACGCGCACGCCGACGGTGTCGATCTTGCCGGGCTGGCCGACCGGGTCGGTGACGACGCCGCCGACGCGCACGAGCCCCCCCTCGTACTGCTCGAGGAAGGCGGAGGCGGTGTCTTCGGAGGACAGGACGCCCGGCTCGACGAGCGCGGGCGTGGGCAGCCGGCAGGGGCCGCTGTCGCGGAGCGAGAACCAGGGCTCGGAGACCTTGAAGCCCGGGAAGGTGAGCTCGGTGAAGCCGAAGAACTCGGTCATCGTGCCCGACAGCTCGCCGACCCGGTCGCAGACGGCGATGCCGGGGGGCAGGTTGAAGCTGAAGACGAAGAGCCCGCCGTAGGGCTTCTGCCGCAGCTCGCCGCCGGGGTTGGCCGGGTCGACCGGCTCGACGTCGGAGACGTAAAAGCCGTCGCTGGCGATGCGCGAGACCATCAGGCGCGACTCGGTCGCCTCGAGCCGCACGCCCTCCTGGTCGTAGGGGCTGGCGGCGCCGAGGCCCTGGGCCTCGGGCACCGTCGGCAGCCGGAAGCGCAGGGGCGCCGAGACGCCCGAGGCGTACGTGCCGCCGGTCTCGCTGTCGTCGTTGGCGAAGGCGCAGTCGGGGTCGAAGGGGAAGTCGACGAACCCGTCGCCGTCGTTGTCCACGCTGTCGGAGCAGGCCGGCGTGAGCACGGCCGGGTCGACCGGGGTGTAGCCGAGATCGTCGGCCCACACCGTCGTGTCGCCGAAGGCGCCCGTCACGCGGATGAGCTGCGCCTCGGCCACGCCCGCCTCGAGCCGGACGTTGCGCCCCTCGGCCCGGTCGCCCTCGACCGCGAGCAGCGTGCCCGGCCGGATGCTGAGCCGCGCGTAGCCGTTGAAGTTGAGGTCGCGCTCGTTAAAAAGGTCGATCGCCTCGACCGTGACGAGAAAGGCGCCGCCCTCGGTGCACGCCGGGTTAAAGCCCCGCAGATCGAGGCAGAGCGGCTCGTCTTCGGGCCCCGGCAGCGCGCTGCCGTCGGCGCGCGCGACCGACACGCGCAGCCGAAAGGTGTCGGTCTCGATGCCGTTGCGCGTCACGCACGAGCCGGCGAGCAGCGCCGCGGCCGCGAAGCCGAGCCCGCGCGCGAGGGCGCGTCGCCCGCCGCTCACCGGCCCACCATTCGTTGCCGGCCGTCGGCGAAGTTGCCGAGCCGCTCGTCGACGCAGGCGAGAAACTTGCACGACTCGCCCCCGATCTCGCACGGGTTGAGCTGCGTCTCGCACGAGGTGTACGCCTCCTGCGAGCGCGCCTGGTTGCAGGTGCGGCGGTGGAAGGCCGCCACGTCGTCGCGGCAGCGCACGAGCACGCAGCGGCCCGAGGCGCCCTCGCACGCGCCCGCGCTCTGGCAGGTGCCGTCGCCCCGCGGCGCGACCCGCCCCGTGCAGGCGCAGGCGTAGCCCTCCTCGCACTCGGCGTCCTCGCTGCAAGCCCGCAGGCCGTCGTCGGTGCCGTTCGCCTCCGAGTAGCCGCAGGGCTTGCCCTGGCGCATGTAGTCGATGAGCGCGTCGCGCTGCTGCACCCGCGTGTCGAACTGCGTCGTGTTCTTCTTGAGCACGATGAAGCCCGAGCCGCCGAGCGCGAGGTAGTTGCTGGTCGCGAGCTCGTAGTTGCCGATGGGGTCGATCGGCACCCCGCAGCGGCCCTGCCCCTGCGCGTCGGGCGAGCCGAGGTCGCACGAGCCGGGCCGCCCGCCGCACTGGTCGTCGCCCGCGCAGGGCTGGTCGGGGTTGACCCCGATGTAGATGTCGGTCGCGCACGCGCGCGCCTGGCAGACCCGCCCGTCGTCGTCGCAGCGGTCGCTGCCGCCGCAGTCGTCGTCGGTCGCGCAGGGCTGGCCCGTGAAGGCCGTCGCGCAGCCGAGGCAGTCGTTGACCACGCGCGCGCCGGCGATCTGCGCCTGCGAGGAGCAGCCGCGCGAGGCCGAGCGGCGGGCGTTGAAGTTGAAGAGCTCTTGGACCTCGACGCCCGAGAGCTGCATCTTCGTGATCGAGTTGTCGAAGGGGAAGGTGTTGTAGAGCTGCTCGAGCGTCACCGGCCCGGTCGGGATGTCGGCCCGGATGCCCTGCGTGTTCGTCAGCGCGAAGTCGGTCTGGATGCCCTGGCGCAGCCACATCGCCGTCGCCACCATGTTGCCGAGCGGCGAGTCGCCCCCGGCCGGCGCGACGCGGCTGACGCCCGCCGGCGCGTAGCCGACCAAGAGCTCGAGGTCGATGAGCGCGTCGAGGCTCTGCCGGTAGGGCTCGAGCGTGTTGACGAGGTGCGGGTCTTCGGGCGTGTCTTCGGTGACCGGGAAGATGGTGTACTGGTCGGCCACCACCTCGAACCCGTTGATCGGGTCGTAGCCCGCGCCGACCTCGGACGGGTCGTTCGAGAGCGCGAGGTCGAGCCGCCCGACGTACTTGGCGAAGGCGCCCGAGTGCGCCAGCACCACGTCGCGCGGCCGGCAGGGCCGGCGCACGTACTCGATGCGCTCGCCCGGCGCTTGCGGCTCGGGCGAGGGCACCTCGATGTAGTGCTCGCCCGTCGCCGGGTCGACCCGGTCGCAGTCGGTCACGTGCTGCGGCGGCTGCAAGACGATGTGGTTGTGCCCGCCGAGCACGACGTCGATGCCCGTCGTGTTGCGGATCATGAACTCGTCGTACTCGAGCCCGAGGTGCGTCACGAACACCACCACGTCGACCAGCGGCCGCACCAGGTCGACGTAGAACTGCGCCGTGTCCACCGTCGCCAGCGGCGTGATGCCCAGCCGGTTCGGCTGCTCGTACAGGCTCGTGATGCTCGACAGGTTGCCCATGCCGATGACGGCCACCTTCAGCCCGTCGACGTTGAACGCCGTCCAAGGGCTGAGCACCCGGGCGAGCTGCGAGCTGCCCGGCACCGCCGGGTCGTCGAGCCGGTAGTTGGCCGCCACGATGGGGAAGGTCGCCCAGCGCGAAACCTGGTTGCTGAAGTTCAGCCCCCCGACGTCGAACTCGTGGTTGGCGACCACGGCCGCGTCGGCCCCCATCTCGCTGAGCGCGCGCAGCTCGGCCGCGCCCGAGAAGAAGTTGAAGATGGGCGCGCCCTGAAAGCTGTCGCCCCCGTCGATGTGCAGCGCCCGGTCGGCCCGCGCCCGCTCGCGCCCGATGATGTGCGCGATGCGCGCGGCGCCCCCGACCCGCACCACCCGGTCGACCGGCCCGAGGCCCAGCTTCGCGTCGGCCTGGTTGATCTGCAAGTCGTACGGGAAGAGCCGCGAGTGCAAGTCGGACGTGTGCAGCAACGTCAGCCGCACCTGCCCCGCCAGCTCGACCGTACGGGCCGGCTCGGGGCAGCCCCCCAGGGCGAGGCCCGCGAGCATGAGCCCCCCCGCCAGAACGTGTCGAAACCTCATCAACGACCCGAGGCGCGGCCGCTGCACGGCCCGCACGTCGGGCCCATGGCGCTCGCCACCGTCGCGCACACTACGCAAAGACCTCGCAGCGCTTCAAGCCTCTTCGTCATGACGCGTCGTTCGGGCGCGCCCCCCGCGCCCCGCCTCGCGCCCCTTACGTCGCCGCGCCCCGCCTCGCGCCCCTGACGTCGCCGCGCCCGCGCCCCGCCTCGCGCCCCTTACGTCGCCGCGCCCGCCGCCCGCGCGGGCCGCCCGGGGGCGCGACGCCGGGGCGAAACGAGGCCGCGCCCGCGCGCGCCCCTTAACCTCACACCGCCCGCACCCGAACCCGCGCCGCCCCGGCGCTCACGCCACCGTGTCTTCGACGTTCATCAGATCGTAGAGGCGCGGCCCGAGCGCCACCGCCATCGCCTCCTCGACCTCGCCCGCCGAGGCGCACTCGAGCGCGCGCTGCGCCACCGCGCGCGCCTCCTCGAGCCGCACCCGCCCGAGCGCCTCCTTGATCTCGGGGATCGCCCCCGGCTCCATCGACAGCCCGCGCAGCCCGAGCCCCACCAGCAAGAGCGCGCCGAGCGGGTCGCTCGCCATCGTCCCGCACGCCGTCAGCGGCCGGCCCGAGCGCTCGGCCGCCGCCGCCACGCCGCGCACCAGCCGCAGCACCGCCGGGTCGAAGTGCGAGGCGAGGTGCGCGAGCAGCGGGCTCAGGCGGTCGACCGCCAGCGTGTACTGCACCAGATCGTTGGTGCCCAGGCTCAAGAAGGCGCACTCGGCGGCGAACAGGTCGGCCAGGATCGCCGCCGCCGGCACCTCGATCATCGCCCCGAGCGGCACGTCGGCCGCGCGCGCCTGCCCCGCCCGGTCGACCTCCTCGGCCGCGCGCCGGAAGAGCGCCTTGACCTCGGCCCACTCGCGCAGCGACGACACCATCGGCACCATCACCCGCAGCGGGCCGTGGGCCGAGGCCCGCCAGAGCGCCCGCAGCTGCGCCAGAAAGAGCTCGGGGCGCAGCAGGCCGAGCCGCACCGCCCGCGTGCCGAGCGCGGGGTTTCGCTCGGGCAAGAGCGCGAGCGACGACGCGGGCGCGGGCACCTTGTCGGCCCCGATGTCGAAGGTCCGGAAGGTGACGGGGCGGCCGCCGGCGCCCTCGAGCGCCGTCCGGTAGTGCTCGAACTGCTCGTCTTCGGACGGGGGCCGCTCGCGGTCGAGGTACAAGAATTCGGTCCGGTAGAGGCCGACGCCCTCGGCCCCGTGCTCGACCGCGCACGGCGCCTCGCTCGCCAGCTCGATGTTCGCGTAGAGCCGCACCCGCTCGCCGCACGCGAGCTCGGCCGGGCGCGCCGCGTCGCCGAGCAGCCGCAGCGCGAAGGCCCGGTGCCGCTCGCCCCGCGCGCGGCTGCGCGCCGAGACCTCGTCGGTCGGCCGCACGGTCACCGTGCCCCGCAGCCCGTCGACCACCAGCGTCTCGCCCGACGCCACCTGCGCCATCAGCCCCTCGACCCCCACCACCGCGGGGATGCCGAGCGCCCGCGCCACGATCGCCGTGTGGCTCGTGCGCGTGCCCGCCTCGGTCGCCAGCCCCTTGAGCGGGCGCTCGGAGGCGGCCAGCAGGTCGGCCGGCGACAGGTCGTGCGCGACCACGACGGCCGGCTCGTCCGAGCGGGGCAGCGCCGGCCGCCGGTCGCCCGTCAGCGCGATGAGCAGCCGCTCGCCGACGAACTCGATGTCGTGGCTCCGCTCGCGCAGGTACGCGTCGGCCGCCGACGCGAGCGACGCGGCCATCTCTTCGATCGCGCTCGCGACGGCCCACTCGGCGCACTGGCGGTTGAGCCGCACGTTGCGCTCGACCGACTCGGCCAGGAGCTCGTCGCCCAGCATCAGCACGTACGCCTCGAGGATGTTCTGCTCGGCGCCCGAGAGCCGCCCGCCCGCCCGCTCGCTCATCTCCCGCAGCTCGCCCTGCGCCCGCCCGACCGCCGCGCGCACCCGCTCGAGCTCGCCGTCGACCTCGTAGCTGCGCACCAGCCGCCGCGCGAACTGCAGCCGCCGCGGCGCCACCACCAGCGCCGGCCCCACCGCCACCCCGGGCGAGCCGCCCAGGCCCCGCAGCGTCGAGGGCGGCGGCGGCACCGACGAGCGCGGCGCCGGCGGCAGCGGCGTGATCCGCGGGCCCGACTCGGGCGGCAGCGGCGCGACCGGCGAGCGCGAAGGCGGCGGCGAGGGCGGCGGCCGGGGCGGGCCGCCGCGCCCCCCTCCCCCGCTCACTCGCCCTCCCCGAAGCGGTCGGCGATCACCGCGCCGATCGCCTCGACCGCCTCGGCCGCGCGCTCGCCCTCGGCCGAGACCTTGAGCCAGGCGCCCTTCGGGCTGCACAGCAAGATGACGCCCATCACGCTCTTGCCGTTGGCGCTCTGGTCTTCGCGCCCCAACGTCACCTCGCAGGGGAAGCGCTGCGCGGTCTGCACGAGCTTGATGGCGGCGCGCGCGTGCAGCCCGCGCGCGTTGACGATCTGAAAGGTGCCCTCGGCCCGGTCGCTCACGGCGCCCCCCTGCCCCGCACGCCCCCGTCGCCGATGACGTCGGGCGGGTCCGGCGCCGGGTTCGACCGGCCCACGTCGCGGTGCACCACCCGGATCGGCAGCCCCGTCAGCGGCTTGAGCTCGGCCGAGAGCCGCTCGGCCACCACCACCGACCGGTGCCGCCCCCCCGTGCACCCCACCGCCACCGTCAGGTACGCCTTGCCCTCGTGCTCGTAGCGCGGCAGCGAGAAGGCGAGCAGCTGCCGCGCGTGGCCGACCAGCGCGAGCGCGTCGGGCTGCGAAAGCACGTACTCGGCCACCGCCGGGTGCGTGCCCGGCAGGTCGCGCAGCTCGGGCACGAAGAAGGGGTTCGGCAAGAAGCGCACGTCGAGCACCACGTCCGCGTCGACCGGCATGCCGTACTTGAAGCCGAACGACACGACCCGCGTCAGCATCCGCGGCGTCTGCCCGCTCGCCGGGCCGAGCAGCCCGAGCACCTGGCGCCGCAGATCGTGCACCGACAGCGACGTCGTGTCGAAGACGTGCGTCGCCCGCGCCCGCAGCGGCGCGAGCCGCTCGCGCTCGATGCGCACCCCGTCGAGCACCGCGAGCGCCGGCCCCCCCTCGCCGCCGTCGTTCGCCGCCAGCGGGTGCGGCCGCCGCGTCTCGCTGTAGCGCCGCAAGAGCGCCTGGTCGGACGCGTCGAAGAAGAGCACGTGCAGGTCCCGCCCCGGCCCCGACAGCGCGTCGATCGCCCGCGCCGCCTCCGCCAGGAACGCGCCCACCCGCACGTCCACCCCGAGCGCCACCCGCCCGAGCCCCCCCCGCTCGCAGACCTCGAGCGTCGACGCGATGAGCGGCGTCGGCAGGTTGTCGACGCAGTAAAAGCTCAGGTCTTCGAGCGCGTGCAGCGCCGTCGACTTGCCCGCCCCGCTCATGCCCGTGATGACCACCACCGTGGTCGGCTTCGCCCCGGCCCCGCTCACGACGCCCCCCCCTGCCCGCCCGCCGGGCCCTCGCGGCTCGACGACGGCGGGTAGAGCAGCTCGCTCTCGGTGTCCGCGCTCGAGCCGACCAGCGTGCGGTTCAGCCGCGCGAAGAAGTCGCGCGCCGAGTGCACCCCCGCCGCCCGCACCAGCTCGTTGCGCGCCGCCACCTCGAGAATGCTCGCCATGCTCCGCCCCGGCCGGATCGGCACCCGCAGCTCGCGAATCTTCACCCCCAGCACCTCGTGGTACCGGTCGTCGACCCCCATGCGCTCGACCCCCCCCGCCTCGTCCGACCACTCGAGCAGCCGCACCACCAGGTCGATGCGCTTTCGCTCGCGCGTCGCCGTCACGCCCAAGAGGTCTTTGATGTTGAGCACCCCGAGCCCCCGCACCTCGATGTGGTGCCGCAACAGCTCGGCCGGCCCCCCGAACACCAGCCCCGGCGGCCGCCAGTCGCAGCGCACCACGTCGTCGGCCACCAGCCGGTGGCCCCGCATCACCATCTCGAGCGCGCACTCGCTCTTGCCGATGCCGCTCTTGCCGATGAGCAGCATGCCGAGGCCGAAGACGTCGATGAGCACCCCGTGCACCGTCGCCCGCGGCGCCAGCCGCTCGTCGAGCAAGAGGTGCAGCGCCGCGATCGCGTGGCTCGAGCGCGACGCGGCGAACGCCAGCGGCGCCCCCGCCCGGTCGGCCGCCTCGGCCAGCTCGGCCCGCGCCGGCGTCGCCGCGCCCGCCGGCCCCGCCGCCGTCACCACGACCAGCGAGAGCCCGAGCCCGAAGAAGCCCGCGAGCGCCGAGGCCCTCGCCCCCGGCCCGAGCGACGCGAGAAAGGTGAGCTCGGTCGCGCCCAAGATCTGCACCCGCGTCGGCACCACCCCGTGGTAGTGCCCCGCCAGCGCCAGGCCCGACTTCTGAATGCGCGCGTGGTCGACCCGCCGGCCGAGCCCCGACGAGCCCCCCGCGAGCGTCAGCCGCACCGCCAGCGTCGTATCTTCCAGGATCGCCGCCGCCGTCAGGCTGGGCGGCGGCAGGGCTTTCTCGGGCGGCTCGGCGGACGACATCTGCCTCCGGGGCCCGGGCCGCGCTAGCCGATCGAGCTGTCTTCTCGCTGCAAAAGCGCGAACGCGGCGGCCGGGTCGTTCTCGGCCAGCAGTTTGTCGCGAAACGACGCCGAGCGCAAAAGTCGCGAAATTCGGGCGAGCACCTTCAGGTGCTCGACCGCCTGCCGCGGCCCCACCACCCCGAACAAGATTCGCGCCGGCCGGTCGTCGATCGACTCGAAATTGACGCCCCCCGGGCACAGCAATACCGCCCCCACCTGCCCCGGCGCCCCCTCGAGCGTGCCGTGCGGCACCGCCACCCCGTCGCCGATGCCGGTCGACTGCACCGCCTCGCGCTCTTCGAGGATCGCGACCACCCGGTCGGCCGGCACCGGCAGGCCCTTGGCCAACAGCCCCGCCAGGCGCGACAAGCTCTCGTGCTTGTCGAGCACGCTGGGCGCGTTGAAGACGCCGACGCGGTCGGGGGTGACGAGATGATCGAGCTTCACGGCACGCGCAAGCTTCTCGTAGAGGTTAGCAAGACTTCGCAGGGGACCTTAGCACGACGTGGCGGGCGAAAGCAGGATCGTGCGATGCCCCGAACGTCATGGCCGTCGCGCCCCGAACCGACGCGCGCGCGATCTTCCCGGCGTGCGAGGCCCCGAACCGGGCCCCGCGCCCACGACCGCGCGGCGGGCGAGGCCCAGAACTCGAGCCCGCGCCCGCCCCCGCGCCGGCGTGCGGCGACCCGAACCGGGCCCGCGCGCGCACGACCGCGCCGCCGCGCGGCGCCCCGAACCGGGCCCCGACCTCGGCGCCCCCGGGCCGCCGCGCGACCCCTCAGCCCTCGTCGCCCGACGCGGCCGCCAGCATCGTCGCCGGCGCCGCTTCGCCCGCGCCCGTCGCCATCACGCCGGACGCGGCCGGCGGGGGCGCCGCGTCGAGCGCCGCGATGAGCTCGCCCACCGGCCGCGACGGCGGCGCCGTCTCGGCCATCGCCACCGCGAAGTCGCGCGCGCTGTCGGCGCCCTTGCGCCGCGTCACGTTGCTGCTGTGCGCCCCGGTGATCTGCCGCTCGAGCTTCGCGAGCACCTTGTCGATGCTCGCGTACATGTCTTCGCCCCACTCGCTCGCCACGAAGTGGCCCGAGCCCGCGTTGACCTCGACCTCGCAGCCGTGGCTCTTGTCTTCGAGCGACAGCGTCACGCGCGCCCGCATCGGCGCGCGCAAGAACTTCTGGAGCTTGGCGATCTTCTCGGTCGCGTAGGCCTTGATGGCGTCGCTGGCCTCGAGGTGACGAAACGTGATCGCAATGTTCATCGTCCGCTCCTTTTTCTACGAGCCGCCGCCGGGTCGCTCGCCGGGGGCGTCTCTACCGCCGTCGCCAGCGCCGGCCGGGCCTCGCCCCCCGCGCCCCCCGCGCCCGCGGACCGCTGCCGTCCGCGCGCGCGATGGGCCGGCGGGCCCCCGACCCGGCGCCCCTGAAGGTGCCGACTCTAAGGAACCGCTACCTAAAAGAGTTTCTTCCGCTTGCTGGAGGCCAAAATGCCGAGCATCTCGCGGTACTTGGCCACCGTGCGCCGCGCGATCTGGATGCCCTCCCGCTTCTCGAGCAGCTCGACGATCGCCTGGTCCGAGAGCGGGTTCTGCTTGTCCTCCTCGTCGATGATCTTCTTGATCGCCTGCTTGACGCTCTCGGAGGCGATGTCCTCCTCTTCCTTGCGGCGGATGGACGAGTTGAAGAAGTACTTGAGCTCGAACAGGCCCTGCGGCGTGTGCACGTACTTCGAGGTCGTCACGCGCGAGATCGTGCTCTCGTGCATGTTCACCGCCTCCGCGATGTCCCGCAAGATCATCGGCTTGAGGTAGGCCACGCCCTTCTCGAAGAACTCGCGCTGCCGCTCGACGATCGCCTCGGTCACCCGGATGATCGTCTTGCGCCGCTGCTCGATCGCCCGGATCAGCCAGTGCGCGTTCCTGAGCTTCTCGTTGACGAAGTCTTTCGCGTTCGGGTCTTGCAAGAGGCGCTTGGTCAGCGCCTCGTTGATGTACAGCCGCTGCACGCCCCGGTCGTTGTCCAGCACGACGAACTTGTCGCCGTCCTTCACGACGTAGACGTCCGGCGTGATCGCGATCATCCGGTCGTCGGCGTCGCTGAAGTTGCGCGCCGGCCGGCTCTCGAGCGTCTGGATCGCCTTCGCCGCCTCGTACACGTCCTCGAGCGGCACCTTCAGGTCTTTCGCGATCGCCTGGAAGTTGTGCTTCTCGAGGTTGTGCATGTGCCGGTCGATGATCGAGAGCTCGAGCTCGTCGAAGCCCTGGATCTCGGCCTGCACCCGCAGACACTCGCGCAGGTCGCGCGAGCCGACCCCGTTCGGGTCAAAGTGCTGGATCATCCGCAGCACCTCGAGCGCGTCCTCCGGGTCGAGCTCGGCCGCCTTCGCGATGTCCTCGACCGTCAGGTCCGCCTCCTTCGAGCCGTCCTCCTGGATCATGCCCGACAGGTCGAGGTAGCCCCGCTCGTCGAGGTTGCCGATGATGAACTCCGCGAAGCGCCGCTCGGCCTCCGTGAAGTCGCTCATCTGAATCTGCCACATCAGGTGGTCGTGCAGGCTCGTCGCGCGCGTGAGCGTCTGCTCGATCGGCGGCAGCTCTTCGTAGCCGCCCTTCGTCGCGTACGTCGGCTGCTGCAGGGTGCGGTTCTCCAGGAACTGCTCCCAGTCGACCTCCTGGGCCTTCTTCTCTTGGTCGCGCGTGCCGAGGTCGCGCGTGCGGTCGAAGCGGTCGCCCGTCGCGTCGACCCCCGCCTCGCCCTCGCCCCCCGCCGAGGCGTGCGGCAAGAGCGGCTCGCGCTCGCCCCGCGGGCTCGGGTCGACGTCGTCGTCGGCCAAGACCGGGTTCGCCTCGAGTTCACGGCCGACCTCGTCGATGAGCTCCATCCGGGAGAGTTGCAGCAGCCGAATGGCCTGCTGCAACTGGGGCGTCATCACCAGGTTCGTTGTCAGCTTCTGACTGAGCTTGATCTCCATCGCTTCGCTGGGTAGGGCCCGCGGTCAGCGCCGAGGCCCCTCAGCAGGGCCAGAGCATGGCGCCCGGCCCGCGCGGCCGAGAGAGCTTAAAGCGGTAGGGGGCCCACGACATTGGGAGGTACGACGCTCAGAGGCAGGCCCCACAGCCGCGCCCGACCGCAGTGTCGGGCGAGACCCGAAGGCCTCGGCCGAGTCTACACTGATTACAATCTCCGTGCCCGAACTTTTGCCACCCCCCCTCAGCGCGTCACGTAACGCTGCGTCACGTCCGGGTGCTCGAGAAATCGCGCCGGCGCCTCGCTGACCACCACCCGCCCGTCGGCCAGAAGGTGAGCCTCGTCCGCGATGCGCAAGGCCTCGGCCGCGTGGTGGTCGCTCACCACCAACGCGCGCCCCTCGTTGGCCTGCTGCCGCAGCTGCTCGGCCAGGGCACTCACCCCCGCGGGGTCAACCCCCGCGAAGGGCTCGTCGCAGAGCAACACCTTGGGCCGCCCCAAAAGCGCCCGCACCAGCTCGAGCCGCCGCCGCTCGCCCCCCGACAGGTGCGCCGCCTTCACCTCGAGCCGGGGCTCGAGGCCGTAGGCGCGCGCCAGCCCGAGCTCGTCGAGGTCGGACCGGGCCAGCTTGCGGAACGAGCGCAAATTATCGCGCACGCTCAGGTCGAACAAGACGCTCGGCCCCTGCGGCAAATAGCCAAGCCCGAGCCGCGAGCGCGCCCACGAGGGCAGCCCCCCCACGTCGCGCCCACCCAGGATCACCCGCCCCCCGAGCAGCGGCCACTCGCCCGCCACCGCCCCGAGCAGCGTGCTCTTGCCCGCCCCCGAGGGCCCGAGCAACGCCACCACCGTGCCCGGGCGCACCTGTAGGCTGACCTCGCGCACGATGGCGCGCCCCCCCCGCTCGACCGAGACCGCCTCGACCGAGAGCGCGAAGGCCTCGCTCACGGCGGGCGCAGCGAGGGGATGCCGCCCGGCCCCGGGGCGAGCGGCCCGGGCAGCACGCCGTGCACCTCTTCGAGCGTCAGGTGCGCCGAGGCGAACTCGATCGTGCCCCGCTCGGCCGTCATGCGCGCGCCGCCCCGGGTCACCTTCACGTGGCCCTTGAGCCGAATGACCTTCTGGCTCATGTCGACCTCGACGTCGTCGGCCTCGGCGTGCGTGCCCCGAAAGTCGGCCGTCACCGGGCCCAGCCCCCGCGCCGAGAGCAGCCGCGCCGACCCGTCGAACCGCCCCTCGACCCGCGGGCAGGTCACCAAGATGTCGCCCCGCCGCAGCTGCACGTGCCCGTCGAGCACCGCGCGCGCCGCCCCCCAGTCGACCTCGAGCTTGTCGGCCCGCACGTCGAGCACGTCGGGGTCGCCCTCGGACCCGGGCCCCGGCCCCGGCGCCGATCGCGCCTCGAACGCCCCGCCCGTCATCAGCGCGATGAGCGCGCCCAGCGAGAGCGCGCCCCGCCCCCACCGCCGGCCGCCGCCGGCCGCCCGAAGGCCTTCGAGAACGCGTCGCACCCGGCCTAGCGTAACGATTCACCCTCGCCCGGGGCAAGCCCCCCGGCCGAGAGCCGCGGCGCCCGCGCCCCGAGCGCCTCGTAAAGCGGCTTGAGGCGCGAGACCAGCGGCGCCCCCACCGGCTTGCCCGCCTTGCCCGGCGGCCCCGCCCGCAGCGCCCGAGCCGCCGGGGTGCGCACCGTGTCGTACAAGAGCGAAAGCGGCACCTCGAGCACGGCCGAGGGCTGGGCGAGCCCCTGCACCAGCCCGTGCAACGCCGCGCTGACCGCCGGCCCGAGCGCCGCGAGCGCGTCGCGCTGCAGGGGCGCGAGCGAGGGCAGCGAGGCGACGAGCCCCTCGGCGAGCGGCGCGGCGAGCCGCTGCACCACCCGCCCCACCGCGTAGGCGCGCACCGCCCCCGCCCCCGCCCCCTCGACCAGCGGCGCGAGATCGTCGCGCAGCCGCCGCCGCGGCTCGTCGAGCGCCCGCTCGAAGGGCTTCGGCGCCGCCCCCGCCCGCCGCTCGAGCGCGAGCGCCGCCTCGTGCCACGCCGCCCCCGCCGCCGCCTCCGCCCGCAGCGCCCTCAGCTCGACCGTCGCCAGCGACTCGGCCAGCGCGAGCAAGGGCTCGAGCATCGAGGCCGCGCGGCGCCCGAGCGCCCGATCTTTGAGCCCGGGCGCCGCGCCCACCAAGAGGCGCTCGACCAGCGCCTCGACCTCCGCCCAGCGCGAGCCCGCGAGCTCGTCGCCCCGCCCGACACGCGCGTCGAGCGCGCGCCGCGCCGAGAACGCCACCGGCGGCACGAGCGACGCGAGCCCCACCTCGGCGAGCGCCGAGGCGACGTAGGCCTCGACCCGCGGCAGCGCCCCGGGCTCGAGCCGGTCGATCTTGTTGACGAGCGCCTGCACCGGCAGCTTGCCCTTGGCGAGCTCGCCGAGCACCCGCCGCTCGCTCTCTTTCAGGGGCTGCGTCGCGTCGAGCAGCCAGAGCGCGACGTGCGCCTCGGCCAGCACCGAGCGCGCCGCCGCGGCGTGCTCGGCGTCGGGCGCGTTGAAGCCCGGCGTGTCGAGCAGCTCGAAGTGCCGCAGCCGCTCGAGCGGCTGGCCCACCGTCACCCGCAGCGCCCGCGCCCCCGCCCGGCGCACCTCGTCGAGCGTCGCCTTCAGCCGCTCGGGCGCGACGACCCGATCGTGCCCCGTCGAGGTGACCACCCGCGCGAAGGGGTCGGGCGAGTAGACGACGTGGTGCGGGCACGCCGTCACCGGCACGACCCCCATCGGCGCGAGCTCGGCGCCGAGCAGCGCGTTCAAGAACGTGCTCTTGCCCGCGTTGAACTCGCCCACGATCGCCACCCGCAGCGGCCGCTCGCCCTCGACCGCCAGCGCCTCGGCCGCGACGAGCGCCGCCGTGTCCTCGAGCGCGCGCGCCGCGCGCCGGAGCTCGCCCAGCACCTCGGGCAGCGCGAGCGGCGCGTCCGGCGGCGCCCAGCGCCCCACGATCTGCCGCCGCAGCTCGACCGCCCAGGGGTGCTCGGCCGCCCCGTCGAGCGCGTCGAGCGCCTCGCCCGGCGCGCCCCCCTCGAGCGCCTCGAGCGCCCGCGCGATCGCCCGCTCGGCCGCCGGCGCCCCCTGCCCCGATCGCTCGGCCGCAGGCGCCCCCGGCCCCCGTCGCTCGGCCGCCGGCGCCCCCGGCCCCTCGAGCGCCTCGACCGCGCGCCGCAGGCCCGCCCCGTCGCCGTCTTGGGTCGCGAGCGTCAAGAGCGTGCGCGCCGCGTCGACGTCGCCCTGCCCCGCCGCCGCCGCGAGCGCCGCCCGCGCCGCCCCCCGATCGCCGTCGGCGATCGCCAGCGCCGCCCGCACGAGCGCCGTCTCGTCGTCGCTCGCGCGCAAGACCCGCGCGACCCTCGCCCGGCCCGCCGGAGGCAGCGACGAGGCCGAGAGCGCCAGCGCCCGCGCCGCCCCGGGCGCCTCGAGAATGTACGCCCGCAAGAGCGCCTCGGTCGCGTCGCCCCCCGCGGCCGAGAGCAGCCGCCCGGCCAGGAGCGCCCCCGCCCCGTCGAGCGTCGCCGCCGGCGGCAGCGCCTTCGCCGCCTCGCGCGCGCCCTCGACGTCGCCGAGCTCGAGCGCCGCGAGCGCCCGCCGCGCCTCGAGCTCGGGCGTCGTCTGCTCGGGCGGCACGCGCGCCAGCCACGCCGCCGCCCGCGCCGGATCGCCCTGCGCCAGATCGAGATCGGCCAGCGCCGCCACCGCCCAGCCCCGCACGAGCGGCGTGTCGTCGGCCGCCGCCGCCCGCCCGAGCGCCTCGCGCGCCTCGGGCGCGTCGCCCTGCACCCGCAGCCTCGCCAGCCCCAGCCGCAGCCACACCTCGGGCTGCCAGGGCACCCGCTCGGCGAGCTCGGCGAGGTAGCGCGCCGCGAACTCGTCGAGCCACGCCGCCTCCGCCGCGTCGGCCGCCAGGAGCAGCCCCACCGGCGAGCCCGGCACCCGCTCGAGCAGCTCGCGCGCCAGCCCCAGCGCCGCCGTGGGGTCGCCCGCCGCGAGCGCCCGCTCGGCCCCGTCGCGCACGTCGTCTGCCCCGCGCGCCACGACCACCGCGCGCCCGAACCACGCCCGCAGCTCTTGCCCAAGCGTCGAAGCCGTCGAGGCCATCGTCGTGCAGGGCTACCACGGCCCCCGACCACCGCGCAGCCCGAAGCCCCCGAGTGAACTCGGGGGCAGCGAACGCCCGCGGAAACGGCGTGCAAAGCCCTGCCAGGAGGCAGGGCTCCCGCGGAGCGAGCCGCTTCGCTCGCTCGCCCGGGCGTCACGGCCGCTGGGTGGTCCGCACCAGTATGCCAGCCGGCAGCTTTGCGTCCCGGGACGCAAAGAAACGACCCGCGGGTCGCCCTCGGCCCAAAAAGGGACCCAAAAAACGACCCGCGGGTCGCCCTCGGCCTTAACGGGGACCCAAAAAGCGACCCGCGTGTCGGTACCCCCCGGTCCCGGGACCGCCCGAGGCGACCCGCGGGTCGTTTCTTTGCGTCCCGGGACGCCTCGAGGCGACCCGCGGGTCGTTTCGACCCGTCCCGCGACGGCCCGAGGCGACATGCGGGTCGCTTCGACCCGTCCCGGCACGCCCCGAGGCGACATGCGGGTCGCTTCGACCCGTCCCGGGACCGGTCGGGGCGACATGCATGTCATGAGCGTTAGATTCTCGGGCAGGTCGGGGCGACATGCATGTCATGAGCGTTAGATTCTCGGGCAGGCCGAGGCGACCCCTACCGGCCGCATTGGAGGCGGCCCGACGCGCCCCGGACTGGAAGAGGGTGTTGCGAAACGAGGCCGGCGGGGCCCCCGAGGGAACTCGGGGGCAGCGGACGCCCGCTCGTGCCGCGCGGAAGCGGCCCGATTCGGCCTTTCAAGCCCGCCCCCTTGGCGGGGGCCGGGCTCCCGCGGGCTCCGTCTTCCGGGCGAGCGGGCGAAGCGGCTCGCTCCGCGGGAGCCCTGCCTCCGGCGGGGCTTTGCGAGCCGTTTTCAAGGGCGTTCGCTGCCCCCGAGTTCCCTCGGGGGCCCGCCGGCCTCGTTTCGCAACACCCTCTCGAAGTCCGGGCCGCGCGTTGTGAGGCGCCCCCGGGCCGCTTGCTACGTCGGCGGCGGCCGGTAGGTGGCGAGCAGGCGGGCGAGGCGCTCGGGCTCGGTGCGCAGGGCGAGGGTCTTCGAGCGCAGCACCTCGACCTCGCCCCGCGCGCTGCCCTTGCGCTTTCGCACGTGGCGGCGGTCGGCGTAGAGCACGTCAATGACGCCCTCGCCCCGGAACGACGAGAAGTGCGCGGCGAGCGTGGCCGCGTCGACGAGCGCGCGGGCGTCGGGCGAGCCCTGCTTGTAGCCGCCGGGCACGACGACGTGCGAGCCGGCGCCGTCCCGCGCGTGGAGCCACAGATCGCCGGGCCTCGCCACGCGCACGGTGAGCTCGTCGTTCGAGGCCGCGTCGCGCCCGACCAAGATGGCGACGCCGCCCTCGCCCTCGTAGCGCCGGAAGGGCTCGCGATCGGGCGGGGTGCGGGGGCGCTCGCGCGCTTCGGGGCGCTTCGGGGCGCCGAGGGGCAGATCGCGGGGCAGCTCGCGCGCGAGGGCCTCGACGAGCGAGGCGACGGCGGCGGCGCTCTCGGCCGCTTCGATCGCGGGGAGGGCCTCGTCGAGGCGCCAGAGGGCGATGGTCGCCTCGTCGCGGCGGCGCTCGGCGAGGGGGGCGCCGGCGCGCAGGCGCCTCGCGCGGGCGAAGATCGCCTCGAGCTGCTCGCGCGCGGGGAGCGCGGGGTCGATGGCGAGGGTGACGGCCTTCGCCTCGCCCGACGCCCAGTCGACGGCCTCGAGCCGATCGGCGCCTCGCGGGGCGCGCGCCGCGCTGGCGACGAAGGGGGTGATCTCGTGCGCCCGGGCCTGGGCCCGGTCGATGGCCGCGAGGTCGGCCTCGACCGCGGCGAGCCGGCGCTCGAGGCGCGATCGGGCGCGGCGGAGCGAGCGGAGGGCCTCGCGGCGGGCCCACTCGTTCTCCTGCCGGCGGTACTCGTCGACGAAGGCCTCGCCCCGGCGAAAGGCCTCGGCGAGGGCGCCCGGGTCGGGGGGCCGGGGCGGCGCCGGGGCGGCATCGGGCGGGGCTTCGGCGCGCGCGCCGGGCGCGACGCCGGTGGCGGCCGTGGGATCGGGCGCGGCGCCGGTGGCGGCCGTGGGGTCGGGCTCGGCGCCGGTGGCGGCCGTAGGGTCGGGCGCGGCGCCGGCTTCTTCTGCGCTGACGGGGACGCAGGCGACGCCGTCGCGGCGCCCGACGAGGCGCCAGCGCAGCGCGCCGCGTTCGGCGACGAGGGCCCAGCCCTCGCGCGACTCGGCGAAGGCGGTGATGTGGGCGCCCTCGAGCTTTTCGCGCAGGCCGCGGACGTGGGCGTCGGCGGCGTCGCCGCGGGGGCGGGCGCGCGCGAGGGCCCAGGCGGGGCGGCTTCGGGGCGGGCCGGCGGCCAGGAGCAAGGCGCAACGCAGCGCATCAGAGGCGAGCGAGAGGGCGTAAAGGCCGGGCGCGGGGCGATCGAGGCGCTCGAGGAAGGCGCCTCGGAGGGCGGCGGGGACGTCGAGCTCTGCCATGGTGGGAGGGGCGAAACGCTGGTTCGTAGCCCATTTGGCGGGGTCTGGGGCCCGGGCCGGGGGGCGGGCGGCAAAAGCGCGGAGGGGGGCTGCCCAGGGTGTCGAAGGAGGTGTAGCCTCGGAGGGCCGCAGGTCCCCCCGCGTACGATGCTGCATCGGCCCAGTTTCGCCGGCACGGAAACCACCGTCTCGAGGCTCAAGTCGCTGTACCTCTACGTGCGCGACGCGCACGGCGCGGGGGAGGCCGACGACCTCTTGGCGCGGCTCGAGCTGTCGTCGAGCGATCTGGCGAACGAGACGCGGCCGGTGTCGATGGCGCTCTGGCTGGCGGCGCTCGAGGCGTTCGCCGGCAAGTACGGCAAGGAGGCGCTGGCGGAGACCTGGCGCGGGGTCATTCACCCGGACAACCTCGGCGTGTGGATGCGCGTGCTGCGCGGCGTCACCTCGCCCGAGGGGGCGTTCCGGCAGCTCGACGGCCTCGGCTCCGAGGAGGTGCGCACGGGCCGCTGGGAGACGATGGACTGCAGCACGGGCCACTGGCGCGGCCGGGTGTACCTGACGCACGACCCGCGCTTCGAGCGCGAGGGGCTGCTCTCGCTGGCGCGGGCGGCCGAGCTGAAGGGGGTGCCGGCGCTCTTCGGGCTGGGCCCGGGCAACGTGAAGCTCTTGACCAACGAGCGGCACACCTTCGCGTCGCGCACGAATTCGGCGTTCCAAGAGTATGTGGTCGACTGGCAGGCCGAGCCCGTGCGCGGCCGCGAGCGCATCTGGGTGGCGCTCGGGGCGGCGACGGTCGGGGCGACGGCGGGGCTCATCACGCCGGCGCTCGGGCTGCTCGGCGCGCTCGGGGGCGCGGCGGCGGGGGCCTTCGGGGTCGAGCGGGCGCGCAAGGCGAAGCTGGAGGCGCTGGCGCAGGAGGGGCAGCGCGTGCGGCTCGCGGCGCTCGAGCGCGGCACGCAGCTGCGCGAGGTGCCGCAGAACAAGGGCACGGTGCGCTACGAGGAGGGCAGCGTGGTCGCGGGCGCCTACCGGCTCGGCGCGCAGCTCGGCTCGGGGGCGAACGGCGTGATTCACGCGGCGGTGCGGCTGAGCGACCAGACGCCGGTGGCGATCAAGCTCTTGCGGCTCGCGGTGGCGCACGACGCGGTGGCGAGCGACCGGCTGCGGCGCGAGGCCGAGGCGATGGGGCTCGCCTGGCACCCGAACGTGGTCGAGCTCTACGACCACGGCATGCTGCCCGACGGCACGGCCTACCTCGTGATGGAGCTCTTGCGGGGCGAGTCGCTGGCGAGCCGGCTGCAGCGGCAGGGCAAGCTGACGAGCGAAGAGCTCTTGCCGATCGCGCTCTCGCTCTGCGACGCGCTCGGGGCGGTGCACGCGGCGGGCGTGATTCACCGCGATCTGAAGCCCTCGAACATCTTCCTGGTCGACAAGGGGCAAGATAAGCCGACGGCGGTCAAGGTGCTCGACTTCGGCATCGCGCGGGTCGAATGGGCCGAGACGCGCATCACGATGGCGGGCGCGCCGGTGGGCACGCCGGGCTACATGTCGCCCGAGCAGGAGGGGGGCCGCGAGGGCAGCGTCGACGCCCGGACGGACATCTACGCGCTCGGGGCGGTCTTGCACGAGTGCCTGACGGGCGAGACGCCGAAGCTGCCCGAGGAGCCCGAGGGCGCCCCCGTCCGGACGTTCACGCCGGCGTCGGGCATCCAGCGGGCGATGCCGGCGGGCGCGGGCGACTACTGGCCGGCGAAGCTGCGGGCGGCGATGGCGGGCCACCCGCACGAGCCGGTGTGGCAGTCGGTGCTGCGGGGCGCGCTCGCGCGCGAGCCGCGCGACCGCTTCGTCGACGCGCGGGCGCTGAAGAAGGCGATCGCGCCGCTCGATCCGACCGCGGCCGAGTCGCCGGACGAGGGCGGGGTCGCGAAGAGCGGCTGAGAAGCACGCCCAGAAGCGCGCCCCAAAGCGCGCCCCAAAGCGCGCCCCAAAGCGCGCCCCGGCTGAAGCCTGGGCGGCTCGGCGGCGTCCGTCGGGCCTCGCGCCGCGTCTCTTCCGCCGCGGGGTGGGCTAGCCTTTCTTGGCGAGCAGATCGCCGACGCGCACGCCGTTGATGACGAGGCCCTCGACGTTGGCGTCGTCGATGACGACGTTCGACAGGTCGACGTTGGTCAGGCGCGCGCCCGAGAGGTCGACGTCGTGCCAGGTCGACTTCTGGGCGCCGGCGTTGGTGACGCGGGCGCCCTCGAGGCTGACGTCGTCGAGGCGGGCGCCGGCGAGCGTGGCGTTCTTGACGACCGCGCCCTTGAGGTCGACGTCGTCGAGGCGCGCGCCCTCGGCGCCGACGTTGGCGAGGGTGGCGCCGCCGAGGTCGACGTCGTCGAAGGAGGCGCCGCCGAGGTCGACGTCGCGCAGGCGCGCGCCGCGCAGGGTGACGTCGTCGAGGCGGGCGCCCGAGAGGTCGACGCCCTCGAAGCGGGCGCCGGCGAGCGAGGTGTCGCGGAAGGAGTGCTTGGGGCGTTCGTCGGGGGGCCCGGCCATGCGAGAGAGCCTACGCCGGCGGGGGCCGCCCGTCACCCGGGGGCGCCGCGGGCGCGGGGCGCCCGTCATCCGGGCGCGGCGCGGGCGCGGGGCGCCCGTCACCCGAGGGGCGCCGCGGGCGCGGGGCGCTACACTCTGGGCCGCGATGGAGCTCGTCATCCTCGGCTCGGGCACCTGCTTTCCGCCGGCCCCCGGCGCGCCCTTCCGGTACCCGCCGCTCTTCGCGCTGAACGCGGCGCCCCGCGGCGCGCCCGAGCGCTGGGTGGTCTTCGACTGCAGCGAGGGGGCGCGCTGGCGCCTCGCGGCGGCGGGCGTCGCGCCGGGGGCGGTCGAGCACCTGGCGCTCAGCCACCCGCACGCCGACCACGCGGCCCTGCCCCCCTTCGTGCAGGCGCGCGCCTGCGAGGCCATCGCCGACCCGTCGTCGGCGCGCCCCTTGCGGCTCTACCTGCCGCGCGCCTCGGCCGAGGCGTTGCCCTCGCTCTGGGCCTGGCACCAGCCCGAAGACGGGGGGCGCGCGACGGGGCGCTTTCCGCTCCAAATCGTGCCCTGCGACGACGCGAGCTCGGCCGAGCTCTGGCCGGGCGTCACCCTGCGCGCCTTCGCGGTGCACCATGGCCACGGCAAGAACCCGGCGCTCGCCTTCCGGGTCGAGGCGCCGGGGGGCGTGTTCGCGTACTCGGGCGACAGCGGGCTCTGCGCGGGGCTCGAGCGGGCGGCCCGGGGCGCCGACCTCTTTCTCTGCGAGGCCTCGGCGCGCGTCGGCGACGAGTCGATGGCCCGGGCCTACGGCCACCTGAACCCGCGGCAGGCGGCGTCGGTCGCGCGGGGCGCCGGCGCGCGGCTCGTCGTGCTGACGCACTACAGCGGCGCCGACCCCGACGAGGCGCTCGTCGCCGACGCGCGCGCGGCCGCGCCCGATCTGCCGGTGCGCGTCGCGCACGACGGCGAGCGCGTCGAGTTCGGCGGGGGTGCCCCGCACTAAAGTACGGGGCACCGGCTAACCCCCTGAATCGGCGGTCAAAGCCCCGCCAGGAGGCGGGGCTCCCGCGATGCGAGCTGCTGCGCAGGCTCGCCCCGGCGTCGCGCCCGCTCGCGGCGTTCGCAGGCTCGCCCGACATCGGGGCCCGCGGGAGCCCGGCCCCCGGCGAGGGGGCGGGCTTGGCGCGCCGACACGGTGTCGAAGCCGCGCGGCACGACTTGGTGACGCCGTGCCCCGTACTTCAGTGCGGGGCACCCTGCGGGCGCGCGCCGCGGCCGGGCTACAGCCCCGCGTGGGCGCAGCCGGCCCAGCCGGCGGGGCGGTCTTCGTCGGAGGGGGTGATGACGGACCAGCCGAGCACGCTGAGGGGCTCGAGGCGGGTGCGGCCGGCGCGCTTGAGGGTGACGTGGACGTGCGACTCGGGCGAGGGCGAGCACATGCCGCGGGCGTTGCCCGAGCAACCGACGCGGCCGAGGAACTCGCCGGCGCGCACGGGGCGGGGCGAGAGGTCGAGGCCGGGGTCGTCGTCGACGAGGTGGCCGTAGACGAGTTCGAGCTCGTCGAACCCTTCGCACTGGCCGCTCGCCTTGCGCCGCGGCTCGGCGAAGGCGAGGCGGGCGTAGAGGCCGTAGCCGTCGGGGTCGCGGGCGTACGAGAGGGTGCCGTCGACGGCGGCGCGCAGGGGCGTGCCGGTGGGGGCGGCGAGGTCGACGCCGCCGTGAAAGCGCCCGGCGCGCACGGGGCCGAAGCCGCTGTAGCGCGGGCAGAAGCGGAACTCGGACGAGGCGGCGCCGCGGTAGGCGGCGCGCAGCACGAGGCGGCCTTCGAAGGGGGTGAGAAAAGGGGGTCTCGTGCAGGGGTCGTGGCCGCCGCCGCGCGCGCCCGGCGCGGGCGGGGCGGCGAGGCGGTGTCGCGCGGGCGCCGCGGCGGCGAGCGGCAGCGGGCCGCGCGCGGCCGCGGCGGCGCCGAGCGGGAGCGGGCCGCACGCGGCCGCCACGACCAGGGCGGCGCCGAGGGCGCGGGCTGGCGAGGGGCTCGAGCGCATGGCCCGTCGGTAGCAGAGGGCGGCGGGCGGGGGCCAGTTTCGGGCGGGCAGCGGGGCGGGCGGGCGCGAGGCGAGGCGGGCGGCCGGGCGCGCGGCGGGGCGGGCAGCGGGGCGCGCGACGGGGCGGGCGGCGGGGAGCGCGGCCGGGCGCGCGGGGGCGAAAGCGCGGGGCCGGGTGCCGAAGGCGTGGCGCCGGGGGCGATTTCGGGGCAGAAAGCGGGTTGGCCCCGCGGGCCCCGCGGCGGCCCGGGCGCGCGGCGGCAAGGCGGCCGGCCGCGCCCCGCGAACCGACGGAAGGTACGACCCATGCCCAGCGCGCAACGCTTCGAGAACGTCGTCGACCTCTTCGAAAAGAGCTGCAAGGCCTTTAGCTCGCGCGACCTGTTCGGCGTCAAGAAAGGGGGCGCGTGGCAGTGGCTGACCTACCGCGAGGTCAAGTCCATGGTCGACCGGGCGCGCGGCGGCCTGGCCGCGCTCGGCGTCGGGCGGGGCGACCGGGTGGCCATCGTGTCGAACAACCGCGTCGAGTGGGCCGTGCTCGCCTACGCGACCTACACGCTCGGGGCCGCCTTCGTGCCGATGTACGAGGCGCAGCACCTCGACGAGTGGCGCTTCATCACCGACGACTGCGGGGCGAAGGTGCTCGTGGCGGCGACGCGGGCCATCTACGAGAAGACCAAGGGGCTGAAGGGCGAACTCAAGGCGCTCGAGCACGTGCTCTGCCTCGAGGGCGACGAGGCCGACCCGAGCTCGTACGCGCACCTGCTCAAGGTCGGGGCCGGGAAGCCCGTCGACCCGGCCGCCCCCGCGCCCAAAGACACCTGCAACTTCATCTACACCTCGGGCACGACGGGCAAGCCGAAGGGCGTGATTCTGAGCCACGGCAACATCGCCACGAACGTCTCGGCGGTGCACGAGATCATCCCCTTTTCGCCCGACGACCGCAGCCTGTCGTTCTTGCCCTGGGCGCACAGCTTCGGCCACACCGCCGAGCTGCACTGCCTGCTCAGCATGGGCGCGTCGATGGGCCTGAACACCGCGGTCGACAAGCTCATCGACGAGCTGTCCGAGGTCAAGCCGACCGTGCTCGTCAGCGTGCCGCGCATCTTCAACCGCATCTACGACCGGGTGAACGCCCAGATGGAAGAGCGCCCGCCCATCATCCGGCGGGTGTTCCGCGACGCGATGGCGGCGGCGACGAAGAAGAACAAGGGCCAGAAGCTCTCGCCGGTCGAGCGGCTCGAGCTCGCGGTCGCCGACAAGGTCATCTTCTCGAAGATCCGCGATCGGTTCGGCGGCCGGCTCAAGTACGCCTTCTCGGGCGGCGCGGCGCTCTCGCGCGACGTCGCCGAGTTCATCGACAACCTCGGCATCGTCGTCTTCGAGGGCTACGGCCTGACCGAGACGAGCCCCATCGCCACGGCCAACCGCCCCGGCGCCCGGCGCATCGGCAGCGTCGGCAAGGCGATCCCCGGGGTCACGATCGTCATCGACAAGAAGGCCGCCGCGGGCACCGGCGACGACCGCCAGGGCGAGGTGCTCATCTACGGGCCCAACATCATGCAGGGCTACCACAACCGCGACGACGAGAACCGCGCCGTCTTGATGGACGACGGGGGCTTTCGCACCGGCGACCTCGGCTACGTCGACGACGACGGCTTTCTCTTCATCACCGGCCGCATCAAAGAGCAATACAAGCTCGAGAACGGCAAGTACGTCGCGCCCGCCCCCCTCGAAGAGCACCTGAAGCTGAGCCCCTTCATCGCCAACGTGATGATTCACGGGCAGAACAAGCCCTACAACGTCGCGCTCGTCGTGCCCGAGAAAGAGGCCGTCACCAAGTTCGCCGCCGCCGAGGGGCTCACGGGCTCGTACGAAGAGCTGCTCGAGCACGAGCGCGTGCGCGCCAAGGTGAAAGAAGAGCTCGACCGGCTGGGCGCCGAGTTCCGCGCGTTCGACAAGGTCAAGAAGTTCGCCCTCATCGGCGAAGACTTCACCGTCGAGAACGAGATGCTCACGCCCTCGCTCAAGCTCAAGCGGCGCAACGTGCTGCAAAAGTGGGGGCCGAAGATCGAGAAGCTCTACGCGTTAGGCGCGGCCGCGCCGGGGGGGCCGAGAGCTCGAGTGAGCGGGCCGGCGCGGCTGCCCCGCACTGAAGTACGGGGCAGCGTTCGCCCCCTCGTGCCGCGCGGCATCGGGCCGATTCGGAGAGCAAAGCCCAGCCCTCGTTGGGGCTGGGCTCCATCGGGCTCCGCCTCCCGGGCGAGCGGCGACCGCGGCGACCGGCCGCGCGACGCGGGCGAGCGCGCGAAGCGGCTCGCGACGCGGGAGCCCTGCCTCCGGCAGGGCTTGGGCGGCCGTTTCAACGGGTGTTCGCTGCCCCGACTTCCGTCGGGGGAGGCCGAATTTAGCCCCCCGCCGCCGCCTCGGGCTCTTGCTCGCCGCCGCCCTCGGCGTCTTCGTCGTCGCCCTCGTCGACGCCGTCGGGGCCGCCGCCGCCGCGCTTCTTGCCGCCCTCGTCGGCGGGGGGCAAGGGCGGCAAGAGGGCGATCGGCAGGATCTCGTCTATCGTCGAGATGAGGTGAAACTGCATGGCCTCGCGCACCTCTTTCGGCACCTCTTCGAGGTCGCGCTCGTTGCGCTTCGGTATGATGACGGTCTTGATGCCGGCGCGGTGGGCGGCGAGCATCTTTTCTTTGATGCCGCCGACGGGCAAGACGCGCCCGCGCAGCGAGATCTCGCCCGTCATGGCGACGTCGGTGCGCACGGGCGCGTTGAGCAGGAGCGACGCGACGACGGTGAAGAGCGTGACGCCGGCCGAGGGGCCGTCCTTCGGGACGGCGCCCTTGGGGATGTGCAGGTGCAGGTCGATGTGCCGGAGCCACTCGGGGTCGAGCCGCAGCCGGTCGGAGCGCGAGCGCACGAAGCTGACGGCGGTCTGCGCCGACTCTTGCATCACGTTGCGCACGTTGCCGGTGAGAATCACCTCGCCCTTGCCGGGCATCTTGGTGCACTCGATGAAGAGAATGTCGCCGCCGGCGGGGTTCCAGGCGAGGCCGGTGGCGACGCCGGGCAGGGCGACGCGCTCGGCCATCTCGGGGCGGTGCAGGTGCGGGCCGAGCACGCGCTCGAGGAAGGGCAGGTCGACCCGGTCGCGCACGTCCTCGCCCTCGGCGAGGCGCACCGAGGCGTTGCGGCAGACGGCGGCGATCTGGCGCTCGAGCCCGCGCACGCCGGCCTCGCGGGTGTAGTGGTCGACCACGTCGGCGATGCCGGCCTCGTCGAAGTCGAGCCGCTCGTCGGTCAGGCCGTGCTGCTCGAGCTGCTTGGGCACGAGGAAGTCGCGGGCGATGGCGATCTTCTCGGTGCGGGTGTAGCCGGCGACGTCGATGACCTCCATGCGATCGTACAGCGCGGGGGGGATGGTGGCGCGGTCGTTCGCCGTCGCGAGGAAGATGATCTGCGAGATGTCGAAGGGCACGTCGAGGTAGTGGTCTTGGAAGGCGACGTTCTGCTCGGGGTCGAGCGCCTCGAGCAGGGCGGCGGCCGGGTCGCCGCGCATGTCGACGCCGAGCTTGTCGACCTCGTCGAGCACGAGCACCGGGTTCTTGGTGCCGACGCGCTTGAGCGCCTGCACGATGCGCCCGGGCAGCGCGCCGACGTAGGTGCGCCGGTGGCCGCGAATCTCGGCCTCGTCGCGCACGCCGCCGAGGGCGATGCGGCCGTAGCGGCGGCCCATCGCCCGCGCGATCGAGCGGCCGAGCGAGGTCTTGCCGACGCCCGGGGGGCCGAGAAAGAGCATGATGGGCCCCTTCTTGTCGGCCCGCAGCTGCCGCACCGCGACGTACTCGAGAATGCGCTTCTTGACGCGCTCGAGGCCGAAGTGGTCTTCGTCGAGGCAGCGGCGCACCTCGCTCACGTCGACGCGGTCGGGGGTCGACTTGTTCCACGGCAGGTCGGCGAGCCACTCGAGGTAGGTGCGCGTGACGTTGAACTCGGCCGACTGCTGCTGCATGAACATGAGGCGGCTGAGCTGCTTCTTCGCCACCTTCTCGACGTCGGGCGGCAGCTGCGCCTGGCGCAGGCGCTCGCGCAGCTCTTCGACCTCGTCGTCGCCCGACTCGCCGAGCTCGGCGCGGATGGCCTTCATCTGCTGGCCCAAGATGTACTCGCGCTCGCTCTTGCTCATCTGCTCTTGGGTCATCGAAGAAATCTCCTTCTTGACCTTGAGCACTTCGAGCTGGCGGCCGATGATGGCCAAGACGAGGCGCACCCTGGGTTTTACCTCGAACGCCTGCAAGATCTGCTGCTTGTCGGCGACCGAGGCGTGCTCTTGGGGTATGTTGGAAGCGATGAGGTCGGCGAGCGCGCCGGGCTCGCGCACGTTGTCGAGAATGCCCGCGGTCTCGCGGGGCAGGTTGGGCATGAGGTCGAGCACCTGGCGGGTCTGCTCGCGCAGGGCCGTGGCGAGCGCGTCGAGCTCGACGTCGCGGGCGAGGGCCTCGGCGACGCGCGTGACGTTGGCCCGCAGGTAGGGCTCGAGCCCGACGGGGCGGTCGAGCCGGAAGCGCCCGAGGCCGTTGAGCACGACGCTGTAGTTCGAGGGCCCCAGGCGGATGACCTTGACCACGCGCGCGAGCGTGCCGACCTCGTAGAGGTCGCGGAAGGTCGGCTCTTCGACGTCGGGCGAGCGCTGGGCGAGCACGCCGACGAGCGCGCGCTCTTTGCCGAGCAGGTCTTCGACCAGCCGCACGCTGCGCTGGCGGCCCACGTTGATGGGCACGACCGACATGGGAAAGAGCACCGAGTTGCGCAACGCCAGGATGGGCACGTTGTCGACGTGCGCGGAGGGCTGGGACGGAGGGCCGGCCATGCCCGGAAAGGTAGTCGAAACTTTCGCCCGGTCGACAGAGCTTTCGCCCCCCCCGCCCCGCGTTTCGCGCCGCAGAGGGCCCGACATCGGCCCCCCGCCCGCCCCGGGCCCCTCGCCCCGCCCCCCCGGCGGCCCCCGGGGCGGGGGTTGGCCCCGGGGCCGCGGCCGGTATAAACCCCCGCCGTGGTCAAGGCCGCCCCGCTCGCCCTCGCCTGCCTGAGCCTGCTCTCGGGCTGCGGCTCGTCGCTGCAGAACCCCCACGATACCCTGCGCGCCTACGCGAACGAGGTCGAAGACGGCGACGCCGAAGAGGCCTACGCCCTGCTCTCGACCGAGGCGAAGCGCAGCCTGTCGCTCGACGCGTTCCGGCGCATGGTGCGCGACAACCCCGCCGAGGCGAAAGAGCTGGCGCGCGCGCTCGCCCGCCCCTCGAGCGACCCCATCGTCACCGCCACCGTGACGACGCCCCAGGGCGACGAGATCGTGCTCGTCTTCGAGGACGGCCGCTGGAAGCTCGACGCGAGCAGCGTCGACCTCTACGGCCAGGCGACCCCGCGCCAGGCCGTGCGCGGCTTCGTCCGGGCGCTCGAGCGGCGCCGCTACGACATCTTGCTGCGCTTCGTGCCCGACGCGAAGAAGGTGGGCGACGCGTCGCTGCCGCCGCTCGACGAGAAGCGGCTGCGCGAGTCGTGGGAGGGGCCGCAGAAAGATGACATGCAGCGCATCGCCCAGGGCCTGAAGGCCGCGCTCGCCGCCGCCGCGCCCATCGAAGAGACGTCCGACCATGCGTCGATGCCCTACGGGGCGCAAGGTACGCTGCAGCTCGTCCGCGAGCACGGCGTCTGGAAGATCGAGACGTTCAACTGAGGCGCGCCCGCGGGGCGCCCGCGAGGCGATCGACCCCCCGGGGCGTGCGGCGGGGGCGCCGGGGGCCGCCGGCTCGTGCTAGGCTGCCGCGCCGCGGAGGGCCCCGTGCCGAACGAACGCCGTGCCACCATCGAGCGAACGACGAGCGAGACGCGCGTGCGGGTGAGCGTCGATCTCGAGGGCCGGGGGCGGGCCCAGATCAAGACGCCGCTGCCCTTCTTGACCCACATGCTGCACCAGATCGCCCGCCACGGCCTCTTCGACCTCGAGATCGAGGCCGAGGGCGACGTCGAGATCGACGGGCACCACACGACCGAAGACGTCGGCGTCGTGCTCGGGCAGGCCGTGGCGCGCGCGCTCGGCGACCGCAAGGGCATCGCGCGCTACGGCAGCGCCACCCTGCCGATGGACGAGGCGCTCGTCACCTGCGCGCTCGACCTCTCGGGCCGCCCCTTCTTCGTCTGGCGGGTGCCGCTGCCCAAGGCGACGCTCGGCTCGTTCGAGGTCGAGCTGACGCCGGTCTTCTTCGAGGCCTTCGCCCGCGCGGCGGGGGCGAACCTGCACCTGCGGCTGCACGAGGGCGAGAACCTGCACCACATCATCGAGATCTGCTTCAAGGCCTTCGCCCGCGCGCTCGGGGCGGCGACGCGGCTCGACCCGCGCGTCGCCGACGTGCCCTCGTCGAAGGGCATGCTCGAGGGCCCGTGAGCGCGCCGCTCTCGGTCGTGGTCGTCGATCTGGGCGTCGGCAACCTGCGCTCGGTCGAGCGCTCGCTCGGGCTCGCGGCCGAGCGCCGGGGGCTCGCGGCGCGGGTGCGGGTGAGCGCCGAGCCGTCCGAGGTCGCGCGCGCGGGGCGCGTCGTGGTGCCGGGGCAGGGCGCCTTCCGCGACGCGAGCCGGGCGCTCGCGGGCGGGCTGGGCGAGGCGCTGCGCGAGGCGCTCGCGCGGGGCGTGCCCTACCTCGGCATCTGCCTCGGGCTGCAGGTGCTGCTCGAGGGCAGCGACGAGGCGCCGGGCGAGCCGGGGCTCGGCGTCTTCGGGGGGCGCGTCGTGCGCCTTCAGCCCTCGGCCGAGGGCGGCGAGCGGGCCAAGGTGCCGCACATGGGCTGGAACGCGCTCGAGCTCGGCGCCTCGGCGCCCGCCGCGCTCGCCGAGGCGGCGTCGGCGTCGCCCTGGTTTTACTTCACGCACTCGTTCCACGCCGCGCCGAGCGACCCCTCGCTCGTCGTCGCGCGCGTGACGCACGGGGGCGCGGGCCCGGTGAACGCGGCGCTCGCGCGGGGCAACGTGCTCGCGACGCAATTTCACCCCGAGAAGAGCCAGGGCGCGGGGCTCGCGCTGCTCGGCGCCTTCCTCGCGGGGGCTTGAGCTCGGGGGCGCCGATCGAAGCGCCTTTCGAGCGGCCGAAAAGGCTAGCCGCGCCGGGGTGGGGGGGGGTAAAAGTAGAGGTCGCGTTCGACCTTTTGCCCCGAGGTTCGTGCATGATGCTGCGCCGCGTCGCCCTCCTTCTGCCCTCGTTGCTCTTGTGCTTCGGGTGTGAACCTGGCGCCAAGGTAGACGAGTGCAACATGGTGGTCGACACGGTCAGCTCGGGCCGCGAACGCATCGAGGCGATGGTGCGCCACGCGCTCGGGGCCGAAGGCGAGGCGCCGGCGGCCCTGCACCGCACGGCCGAGGTGTACGGCGAGCTGGCGGGGGCGCTCGGGCGCCTGCCCTTGCGCGACGGCGAGCTCAAAGGGGCGGTCGGCGAGTTCCGGGCGACGCTCGAGCGGCTCTCGCGCCACGGGCACGAGGCGGCCGAGGCGTGGTCGCAGGCCGACGCGAAGCGCGCGGCCGACGCGCTCGCGCACTTCGACCGCGACGAGCTCGCCGTCAACGATCGCGTGCGCGTCGTCAACTACGTCTGCCAGCGCTGAGCGCGGCCCACCCCCGCGGGGCGCCGGCGAGCGGTCGGCCCTGGCCGGCGGCGGGCGGGCGTGCGAGAACGCGCCCCATGCAGCTCTGGCCGGCGATCGACCTTTTGAACGGCTCGGCGGTGCGCCTCGAGCGCGGGCGCTTCGACCGCGTGACGGTGTACGATGCCGACCCGCCGGCCATCGCGGCGCGCTGGCGGGGGCGCACGCCGCGGCTGCACGTGGTCGATCTCGAGGGGGCGCGCGCGGGGCGGCCGGCGCAGGCCGAGGCGGTGCGGGCGATCGCGCGGGCCTTCGGTCCGGGGCTGCAGGTGGGCGGGGGCGTGCGCGACGCGGAGGCGGCGGCGCTCTACTTCGAGGCGGGCGCGGCGCGCGTCGTGCTGGGCTCGGCCGCGCTCGCGTCGCCCGAGCTCGTGCGCGCGCTCTGCCGCGAGCGCCCCGGGCGCGTGGTGCTCGCGGTCGACGCCAAGGGGGGCTTCGTCGCGACCGAGGGCTGGCAGAAGGTCTCGTCGCGGCGGGCGCTCGATCTGGTGCGCGAGTTCGAGGGCTCGGCGCTCGCGGCGGTGCTCTACACCGACGTCGAGCGCGACGGCACGCGGGTCGGGCCGAACGTGGCCGAGACGGCGCGGCTCGCGCGCGAGGGCGGCGTGCCGGTCTTGGCGAGCGGCGGGGTGGGCGCGCTCGAGCACCTGCGCGAGCTCGCCGCGTGCCCGGGCGTGGCGGGCGCGGTGGTGGGGCGGGCCCTTTACGAGGGCGACTTCACGCTCGAAGAGGCCCGGCTCGCGGCGGGCGACGCCGAGGGCTTAGGGCGCTGCCCGGTCGGGTTGCGTACGCCGCCGGGCGCCCTGAACCCGCCTGGCCGCGCGCCCCGGGGCGCCGCCCGCCGGGCGCCTCACTTGTTCAAGATGTCGATGGCCTGCCCGAGCGCGTGCTGGGCGGCGACCATGACGGCCTCGCCGAGGGTCGGGTGCGGGTGCACGGTGAGGGCGACGTCTTCGAGCACGGCGGCCATCTCGATGCTGAGCGCGCCCTCGCTGATCATGTCGGTCGCCGAGGGGCCGACGATGTGCCAGCCGAGAATCTGGTGGGTCTTCTTGTCGGCGACGACCTTGACGAAGCCGTCGGTCTCGCGCACGGCCATGGCGCGGCCGCTGGCCGAGAAGGGCATCTTGCCGACGAGCGGCTCGTAGCCCTTCTCGCGGGCCTCGGCCTCGGTCAGGCCGACGGCGCCGATCTCGGGGTCGGTGAAGACGGCCGAGGTGATCGAGACCCAGTCTTTGGCCGCCTTGTGGCCGGCGATGACCTCGGCGGCGACCTCGCCCTCTTTGGTCGCCTTGTGCGCGAGCAGCGGGGCGCCCGAGACGTCGCCGACGGCGTAGATCGAGGGCACGTTGGTGCGGCACTGCGCGTCGGTGGGGATGAACCCGCGCTGGTCGACCTTGACGCCGACCTTCTCGAGGCCGATGTCGCGCGAGTTGGGCTTCATGCCGACGGCGACGAGCAGCACGTCGCAGACGAAGGTCTCGGTCTTGCCGCCGACGTCGGCGCGCACGGCGAGGCTGCCGTCGGACTGGCGCTCGGCGCCGAGGGCCTTGGCGTTCTTGAAGATCTTGGCGCCGGTCTTGACGAGCCTCCGCTCGACGACGGTGGCGGCCTCGGGGTCGAGGCCGTTCAAGAGGTTCGGCAGGGCCTCGAGCACCGTCAGCTCGCTGCCGAGCTTCTGGTAGGCGGTGCCGAGCTCGAGCCCGATGATGCCGCCGCCGATGACGAGCAGCCGCTTGGGGATGTGCCGCAGGCTCACCGCCTCTTTGGCGCCGATGATCTGCTTGCCGTCGAAGGGGAAGGCGGGGAGCTGAATCGTCGACGAGCCGGTGGCCACGACGATCGACTTGGCCTCGAGCAGCTCTTTCTTGCCCTCTTTCGTCTCGACCTCGACCTGGTGGGGCCCGACGAGGGTGCCGCGTCCGGCGAGCAGCTCGGCGCCGTTGGCGCGCAGGAGCATGCGCACGCCGCCGGTGAGCTTCTTGACGATGCCCTCCTTCCAGGTTTGAAGGGCGTTCGGGTCGACCTCGAGCCCCGTCATCTTGATGCCGATGTTGGCCCCGTGGCGCGCGTGCTCGTACTGGTGCGAGGCCGAGATGATGGCCTTCGAGGGGATGCAGCCCCAGTTCAAGCAGACGCCGCCGACTTCGTCCATCTCGACGCAGACGACTTTTTGTTTGAGCTGCCCGAGCCGAATCGCCGCGGGGTACCCGCCGGGGCCGCCGCCCAGCACGATCGCATCGTAGGTCTTTGCCATCATTTCACCCTTGGGGCCGGGCTTATGCCGCAGCTCGGCCCTCGACGGAAGGGGCGCGGCCGACGGGGCCGCCCGGCCGGGAGTGTGGGGCCGGCCCGGCCGGCGGAAAAGGGGGGCGCGGCGGCCCCCCCCGGGCCGCGCCGGGGGCCGGGGGGGCGGCTAACTTGGGCCCGTGGCGGGGCGCGGGCGGCAGGCGCAGGAGCTCGTCGCGCTGCTCGCGCAGGTGCCAGGGCGGCGCGGCGTAGACGTCGTCGAAGAGCGTCTCGCGCGCGGGGGGCGGGGCGGCCTCGGCGACCTCGATGGCGCGGGCGATCGCGGCGTCGAGCTCGGCGACGAGGGCCCGCTCGTCGGCCTCGGTGAAGAGCCCGGCCCGCTCGAGGTAGCGGCGCAGCCGGGGCAGCGGGTCGCGCCGCCGCCAGGCCTCGACCTCGGCGTCGCTGCGGTAGCGGGTCGGGTCGTCGCTGCTCGAGTGGGGGCCGAGCCGGTAGGTGACGCACTCGACGAAGGAGGGCCCGAGGCCCCCGCGCGCCCGGGCGAGCGCCCCGGCGACGGCGGCGTGCACGGCGAACGCGTCGTTGCCGTCGACGCGCTCGCCCCGCATGCCGTAGGCGCGCGCCTTGACGGCGAGGGTCTCGCTCGCAGTCTGGCGGGAGACCGGCACGCTGATCGACCAGTGGTTGTTCTGGCAGACGAAGACGACGGGCGCCCGGAAGACGGCGGCGAAGTTCATCGCGTGGTGGAAGTCGGCCGCGCTCGTCGCCCCGTCGCCGAGGAAGGCGACGACCGCGACGGGGTCGCGCCGCAGCTTGGCCGCCCAGGCCGCGCCCACCGCCTGCGGCAGCTGGGTGCCGATGCAGCTCGACCAGGCCACCTGGCGCACCTCGCGCGCGCTCATGTGCGAGGGCATCTGGCGGCCCTTGAGCACGTCGAGGGCGTTGCCGAACACCTGCGCGACGTAGCGCTCGAGCGGGAAGCCCCGCGCGAGCATGACGGCGCCCTCGCGCAGCGCGGGGAAGACCCAGTCGCCCGCCCCGAGGGCGAGCGCGGTCGCGACGGGCGGGGCCTCTTGGCCGGTGCACGAGCCGTAGAAGCCGACGCGCCCCTGCCGCTGCAGCACGAGCATGCGCTCGTCGAGCAGGCGCACGCGCTTCATCTCGCGGTACATCGCCCGCGCGAGCGGGCCCGGGGGCGCCGCGGCCCCCTCGACGAGCCCGCCCTCGTCGTCGAGCGCCCGCGCGCACTCGCCCGGCGCGCCCCCGTCGGCCCGCGGCGTCACGCGCCCTCGGCCCCCCCGATGCGCGCGAGCGCCTCGGCCACCGCCTCGGGGTCGGCGACTTCGGGGCGCCCCGCCATCGCCTGAAGCGCCTCGCGCGCCTCGCCGAGCCGCGCCCGCCCGGCGGCGACGACGGCGCGGTGGCGGCGCTCGCGCGACCACGAGCCGAGGTCGCGCACGATCTCGCCGCGCGCCCGCGCGTGGCCGAGCAGGGCGAGGCTGGTGCGGGCCACGAGCGGGAAGCGCTCGCGGAAGAAGCGCCCGGCGCCGAAGGCCCGCTGCTCGAGCGCGGGGGTCGCCTCGCGCAGCCCGAGCGCGCCGGCCGCCTCGACCGCCGCCGCCTCGTCGTCGGGGTCGGACAGGCCGAGGCGCCCGCCCACGACCTCGAGCAAGGTGGGGGCGCCCTCGGCGTCGCCCGCCCGCGCGAGCAAGAGCGCCGCGGCCGCCCGCACGTCGGCCGACTCGTCGTCGAGCCGCGCCCGCGCCGCCGCCGCCACGGCCGCGGGCAGCGACGCCGGCGGCGAGCCGCTCGGGCCCGCCAGCCGCTCTTCGAGCACGCGCAGGGCGATGTGGCGCACGTGCGGGTCGCCGTCGCCGGTCGCGGCGACGAGCAGCGCCTCGGCCTCGGCCGCGTCGACGAGGCGCGGCAGCGCGACCGCCGCCTGGAAGCGCACGTCGGGCGGCCCCTCGCGCAGCGCCCGCCGCAGCCGCCCGGCCGCGCGCCCGTCGCCGATCGCCCCGAGCGCCTCGACGGCCGCCTGCCGCACGAGCGCGTCGCCGTCGTCGACGAGCGTCAAGAGGCGCGCGAGCGCCGACGCCTCGCCGAGCTCGCCGAGCGCCGCCGCCGCCCTCGCCCGCACCTCGGGCGCGTCGTCCGCGAGCGCCGAGGCGAGCGCCGCGCTCACCTGCGGCCGGTCGCCCGGCTCGCGGTAGCGCGCGAGGTCGACGACGGCCGAGGCGCGCACGCGCGGCAGCCGCTCGCCGAGATCGCGCAGCGCGGCCTCGAGCGTACGGGGCAGGGAGGGCACCGACCACATGGCGCCGCGAGCCTAGCGCGCTTTGCCCGAGAGTTGAGGCCAAATTCACTCATCGGCCAGCCACGCCGCCCGCAGCGCCTCGCTCGCGAGCTGGAGGGTGCCGCTCGTCAGCACCACGGCCGCCGCCGCCACGACGAGCACGTGCGGCGCCCGCAGCATCACCAGCACCCCCTGCTCAAGCAGGGCCCCGAGGCTCGCCCCGTCGCGGGGCCCGAGGCCGACGAACGAGAGCGACGCCTCGCCCAGCACGACCGCGGCCGCCGCCGACCCGGCCTGGATGGCCACCGGGCCGAGGAGGTTCGGCAGCACGTGCCGGAAGACGACCCGCGCCCGCCCCGCCCCCATCGCCCGCGCCGCCTCGAGGAAGGGCGAGCCCGCGAGCACCCGCGCCTGCAAGAGCGCCATGCGCGCGAAGGGCGCCCACGCCCCCGCCGAGAAGACGATCCCGAGGTGCCAGCGCGTGGGCTCGCGCACCGAGGCGAGCAAGGTCAGCGCGAGCAGGAAGGACGGGAAGGCCTGCACGAGGTCGCAGGCGCGCCCGACCGCCCGCCCCCAGAACGCGCCGCGAAAGCCCGCCCACGCCCCGAGCGGGGTGCCGAGCAGAAAGCCCACCAGCGCCACCCCGGCGGCGAGCAAGAGCGCGCGCGAGGTCGCGTGGCTCGTCGCCGCGAGCAGGTCGACGCCCCCCTCGCCCGCCCCGAAGGGCAGCGCCGCCGAGGGCGGCTGCCACGCCCGCTCGAGCTCGAGCCGCGTCGGCGAGCGCGCCGAGCCCGCCGCGACGGCCGCCGTCGCCGCGAACCAGGCGAGCGCGGGCACGAGCCCCGCCGCCGCGCGCCGCCGCGCGGGCGACACTCAGCCTCCCCCCCGGGCCCGCGGATCGAGCAGCGCGTGCGCCGCCGAGGCCGCCGCCTGCGTCGCGACGAAGAGCGCGCCGGCGACCACCACGCTCGCCTCGAGCACCGGCAGGTCGCGCGTCGCGTACGACTCGAGCATCAGCGTGCCGAGGCCCGGCCGCTCGAAGAGCCGCTCGAGCACGACGGCCCCGCCGAGCAGCGCCCCGAGCTGCGTCGCCACGACGCCCACGACCGGCGCGCACGAGGCCGGGAAGGCGTGCACCCACCAGACCCGCGCCTCGCCCCCGCCCTTCGCCCGCACCGCCGTCAGGAAGGGCGAGCGGGCCGCCTCGCGCAGCACCGCCCGCGTGACGCGCGCGACGTGCACCGAGAGCGGCAGCCCGAGCAAGAACGAGGCGAAGGCGAGGCCCCCCGCGCCCGCCGCCGGGTCGCCCGGCAGCGGCACGACGCGGGCGCGCACCGCGAGCGCGTACGTCGCGAGCGGCGCGAAGGCGAGCAGCGGCACCGCCGAGAGGCCCACGAGCGCCCGCAGCGCCCAGGCCCGGCGCGCCCCCAGCCAGGGCCCCGCCAGCAAGACCCCGAGCGCGACCCCCGCGAGCGCCCCGAACGCGGCCCCGAGCGCGGCGAGCTCGGCGGTCGCCGGCAGCACGCGCCCGACGCGCGCGAGCGCGCCCACGCCGGGCCGGTGCAGCGAGGGCCCGAGGTCGGCCGTCACGAGCCCGCGCAGAAAGCGCAGGTACTGCGCCCCGAGCGGCTCGTCGAGGTGCAGCGCCGCGCGCAGCGCGCGCCGCGACCCCTCGTCGGCCAGATCGCCCAGCACGAGCGCCGCCGGGTCGCCCGGCGCGAGCCGCAGCACCAAGAAGACCCCCGTCGCCAACGCCCACAGCGAGGCGAGCGACGCGCCGAGCGAGCCGGCGAACGCCGAAAGGTGCCGCCCGACGCGGGCCCACGACGGGGCCCTTCGGCCCGGCCCCGCCCCCGCCCTCAACCGCCGCCGCCGCCCCCGGCCACCCCGCCCGCCCCGGCCACCCCGCCCGCCCCGGCCGCACCCGCCGCACCCCCGGCGCCCGCTTCGCCGCCCGCCCCCCCCGCGCCCGCGGCCCCCGCCCCGCCCGCGGCCCCCGCCGCCCCGCCCT
>DASTPP010000025.1:0-39566 GCA_035762175.1 Polyangiaceae bacterium
CATCGACCGCCGACCCGGGCCCGCGGGCGGCCCGAGCGCATCGACCGCCGGCCCGGGCCCGCGGGCGGCCCGGGCGCATCGACCACCGGCCCGGGCCCGCGGGCGGCCCGAGCGCCCCGTCGAGGCCCCGGCCGGGCACCCCACGCCCGCCGGGCCGCGGGCGGCCCCCGGCTCAGCGGATCGGGCCGATCGTGTCGGGCACGAACAGAAACTCTTCGATCGACATCTGCCCCGGCACGCGGAAGTCGAACGCGTTCAGCCGCTGCTCGGCGTTGCCGATCTCGGAGATGCGGGTCGCGATGGGGCCGGCCTTGACGACGCGGTCGGTGAAGAAGACGAGCACCCGCGCCCGCCCCTCGGCGTTCGGCACGTGGTACTTCACGCCGCCGACCGGCTTGCCCGCCTCGCAGGGTATCGACTCGAGCGCCTCGGTCTGCGTTAAGAGGCGCACGAGGCCCGTCGCCGATACCGTGAAGACCAGGCAATAGGGGTATTGCCCCTCGCGCGGCACGATCTCGATCTCGGCCCCCCCGACCTTGCGCATCTCGGCGCGCGAAGCGACCTTCGCCGGGCCCTCTTCGGGCTTGGTCGAGCAACCGCTGAGCAGGCCCGCGAGCAGGGCAATCAAAGCGAAGTGGCGCATGACAATGGGTAGGCTACACCGGCGCGCCCCGCTCGGCACGCCCGACGGGCGCCCGCGCCGCGCCCGCGCCCGCGGCCGCCCCGCCCGCCGGGCTAGCCGCCCCGTCCGGCGGCGGCACCCGGGCCCGCCCTTCGGCCGCCTCGATCGGCACGATGACGCGCGCCCGCCGCCCCGGCGCCGGCCAGCGCAGCGACGCGAGCAGGTCGGCGAAGGCCCGGCCCACCCGCGCGGGCTCGCCGGCCCGGGCCTCGACCGCGACCAGCGTGTTGAGCGCCTCGTCGACGGCCCTGGGCTCGCCCCGGGGCGAGAGCTCGACGCGCAAGGTGACGAGCCCCTCGAGCCCCGCGGGCCCCGGCCCCCGCCCCGACGCGGACGCGAGCGCGTCGTTGACGAGTGCGCCGAGCTCGGCCGCCTCGAGCCCGTCCGGGCACACGCACCCGGCCGCGCTCAGCCAGCCCTGCACCGCCACGCGCGCCCGCCGAGGGTCGCGCGGCCCCTCGACCCGCCGCACCGCGTGCGGCAGCCGGCTGTCGAAGGCGAGCAGGCGGTCGTAGCGGTTCGCGATCTCGTCGAACAGCGGATCGTGCCCGCGCTCGGCGCGGTGCGCCCCGTGCCGCCAGTAGGCGAGCAGCTCGGGGCGCGCGAGCAGCGTCTCGCCGCCCGTGAAGGCGGGCGTGGCGGGCCGCGAGAGGCCGTAGGTGAACGCGAACGCGCCGTTGGCGGTGTCACGATGAATGCCCTGGTACTCGCCGTCGAGGAAGAAGCTGAGCCAGGGCGGCTCCTCGAGGCGCGAGAGCCCGAGCGACGACGACGCCCACGCGACGAGCCGCCGCTCGAAGGCGCCGAAGACGTCGGGCGGGAAGAACGCGCGCGCGGGCGTGCGGTGGTGCGAAAACTGCCCCGGCACGTGCCAGTACTCCCAGACCGCGGGGTCGGGCGCGGGCGGCGCGCGCCGCCGCGAGCGCGCGTCGTAGGCGGCGCGCAGGCGGGCCGCGCCGGCGAAGAAATGGTCGACGACCAGGTAGTGGCGCTCGGCTCCGTCCGCCATGGCGCCGCCCTTATACCCGCGCCGGCCCCGGCCGCGAGCGCGGGCGCGCGAGGCCCCGGCCCGCGCCCGGGGCGCACCCTGCGGTGGCGCCCGGCTCCGGACCGCCCGGGGCGCACTCTGCGGTGGCGCCCGGCTCCCGGCGCGGTCAATGATGCCCCATGGCTCGCCCCGCCACGACGGCCTCCCCGCTCCGCCCCTGCCGCCTGCCCCGACGGGCCGCCCTCGCGCTCGCCCTCGGCGCCCTCGGCGCGGCCGCCTGCTCGCCCGACCCGCCGCGGCTGACGCCCCAGCTCGTCCAGGTCACCGACGTCTCGCCCACGGGGCTCGGCCTGCGCGTGCAGCTCGACGCCTACAACCCCAACGGCGTCACGCTCTCGGTGCGCTCGCTGAGCGCGCGCGTCACGCTCGCGGGCCGGGTCGACCTCGGCTCGGCCGAGCTGCCCGGCGGCGCCTCGCTCGCGCCCAAGGCCCACACCCCCATCGTCACCGACCTGAAGCTGCCCTGGCGCAACGCCGCCGAGGTCGCCGCCGTCGCCGCCACCCAGGCGAGCGCCCCGTACCGCATCGACGGCACGGTGAAGGTCGGCGGCGAGAGCCTCAACGTCGAGCTGCCCTTTCAGCTCCAGGGCGTGCTCACGCGCGATCAGCTCTTGCGCGCGGGCCTGCGCGGGCTGACCGGCTTCGGGCCCTAGGCTCTGTCGGGCGAAGGCTCCCGTCGCCCGGCGGCGGAGACCCGGGCGGGTTCTCTGCCGAGCTCGATTCGGTCGATCTCGTGCCGCCCGGCCGAAGCCCGAACAGACTGCGGGCGGCACGCGGGGGCCCTCGTCGGCCGCACGCTCAGCGCAGGTCGAAGGCAAGGTGAGCTGGGCCTTAAGGTAGGGGCGGCTCGCCCCTCGCCCCCTCTCCGCCCCCCCGCCGGGCCGGGCCGGCAGGTCAAAATCGCTTGACGGTAGCGGTCTCGCGACCCCCTACACTAACGTACCTAATGTTGCCGCCTCTTGCGCCCGCCACGACGAAGCGCGACGGATGGGCGACTCGGCGGCGGGCGCCGCCGACCTACGCGCCTCGAGAATTGCGATGCTAGACGCCCCGGGCCGGCCCGACCAGCGCATCACTCTCGGCCGCTACGACCTGCTCGCCCAGCTCGGCCGCGGGGGCATGGCCGACGTCTACCTCGCCGTCGCGGGCGGGCTCGCGGGCTTTCAGAAGCTCTCGGTGCTCAAGGTGCTGCGCCCGCACGTCGCGCAGGACGAAGAGTCGCTCACGATGTTCCTCGACGAGGCGCGGCTGTCGGCCAACTTCAGCCACCCGAACGTGGTGCACACCCACGGCGTCGAGCAAGAGGGGGACCTGCACTACATCGTGATGGAGTACCTCGAGGGCCGCTCGCTCGCGCAGCTCGAGGCCGAGCAGCCCGACCTGCCGCTGCCGCTGCGCCTGCGCGCGCTCGCCGACGCGCTGCACGGGCTGCACTACGCGCACGAGCTGACCGACCTCTCGGGCCAGTCGTACAACGTCGTGCACCGCGACGTCAGCCCGCAGAACATCTTCGTCACCTACGGCGGGCGCTCGAAGATCGTCGACTTCGGCGTGGCCAAGGCCCGCCACGCGCTCTCGCAGACGCGCCAGGGCACGTACAAGGGCAAGCTGCGCTACATGGCGCCCGAGCAGCTCACGGGCGAGGCGATCGACCGGCGGGCCGACGTCTTCTCGGCCGGCGCCGTGCTCTGGGCCGCGCTGACCGGCCGCCGCCTCTGGGAGGGCCTCGACCAGTACGCCATCATGCACCGGCTCACCTCGCGCGAGCCCGTCCCGCGCCCGGGCGAGGTGCTCGAGGGCGTGCCCGCCGCGCTCGACGCGGCGTGCGCGAAGGCGCTCGCGTTCGACCCGCGCGCCCGCTTCGCGACCGCGGCCGAGTTCGCCGCCGTGATCGAGACGCACCTCGGGGCCTGGGGCACGGCGGGCAGCCACCGCGCCGTGGGCCGCTACCTCGACGAGCGCTACGCCGACATGCGCAAGCGCTTCCGCGCCGCCGTCGACGCGCGCCTGCGCCTGCTGCGCGACGCGCCCGTCAGCGTCCCGCTCGCGCGCGGCTCGAGCGTCCCCTCGAGCGCGCCGCCGGCGGCGCCCCCCGTCGCCCCGAGCGCCCCGCCGGGCGCGCCGAGCGCCCCGCCGGGCGGCCCGCCCCCCCGCGGCCCGGGCGCGGCGTCGAGCCACCCGCCCGCGCCCGGCGGCTCCCTGTCGGCCCGTTCGGCCGCGGCGTCGAGCCACCCACCCGCGCCCGGCGGCTCCCTGTCGGCCCGTCCGGCCGCGGCGTCGAGCCACCCACCCGCACCCGGCGGCCCCCCGTCGGCCCGCCCGACCGCGCCCCCGAGCGACACGCGCCCGCCCCCGGGCCCCGTCGAGGCGCCGCCCCTCGCCGCCGGCCCGCGCGGCCGCGTGGCCACGTTGCCGGTCCACCCGAGCTTCGACGCGGCGCCCGAATCGACCGGGTTGACCCCCTCGCGCCTCTTCATGCCGACGGACATCCCGCAGCTGCCGCCGCGGGCGCCCACGCCCCCGCCCGACTTCGCCCCGAGCCCCCCGCCCGCCCCCCGCGCGCCGTCGGCGCCGCCCGCGCCCACGCGCCGCTCATTCGCCCCCTACGTCCTGATCGCCCTCTTCGCCCTCGCCGCCGTCCTCGCCCCTTGGTGGCCTCGCCTCTGGCCCCGCGTGCAGGCGGCGATGCCGAAGGCCCCGCCGCTCGCCCGCGTCTCGCTCCCCGGCGCCTCGCAGACCGCCCCGCCCCCCGCCGCCGGCGCGCCCGCGGGGCCCGCTGCCGCCGACTCGGGGCCCGCCGGCGCCGCCTCCGCGCTCGCGCCGCAGCCCCAGGCGACCGCCGCGGCCTCGACGACGTCCGCGGCCTCGGCGGCGCTCGCGGCCTCGGAGGCGCTCGCGGGCTCGGCGACGTCCGCGGCCTCGGCGGCGCTCGCGGGCTCGGCGGCGCTCACGGGTTCGGCGGCGCCCGCGAGTTCGGCCGCGCTCGCGGGCTCGGCGGCGCCCTCGGCCTCGGCGGCGCCCGTTCTGCCGCCGCGCGGGGCACGGCACCGGCGGCGCGCGCCCTGATCGTGGTACGAACAAAGGAAGGGGCGCTCCCGGCGAGGGCCGGGCGTTCAGCCGCGTCGGTCGAGCTCGCCGAGCACGCGCAAGAGCTCTTGCGAGGGCGGAAAGTCAACGCTGCGCATCGTGAGCCGGGCGCGCCGGTCGAAGAAGTAGACCTGGGCGGTGTGGCGATCGGGGCCGTTGGTGCGCGACCGTAGAAAGGTGAGCAGCCTGTCGAGGCCCGGCGCGTCGGGGCGGGCGGCGCGCCAGCGGGGGCGGGGGCCGAAGCGGGCCATCCAGGCGGTCAGGGCTTTCGGGTCGTCGCGGGCCGGGTCGATGGAGATCGAGAGCCATTGGGCCGCGCCGATGCGGTCGCCCAGATCTTTGGCCGCGGCGGCGAACACCGCGCCTTGAATCGGGCAGGTCATGGTGCAGCTCGTGAAGATGAGCTGCAACGCCGTGACGCGGTCGGCGAGCGCCTTGGCCAGGGTCGTCGTCGTGCCGTCGTGCATGGTCAGCTCGACGCTCGGCGGGGCCTCGGGGGGCGAGACCACGCCCGCGCTGTCGTGCGCGCGCGCCGGGGCGGACGACCCGAGGCAGGCCCCGGCGGCGAGGGTCTTGAGGGCGTCGCGGCGGGAGAGCATCATGGCGTCACCAGGTAGGCCCACAGGGCCTCGCAGTCGGCGTCCGAGGCGGCGTAGCGCGGCATCGTCTGGGGTATCATCACGTGCGCGGGGTCGACGCCGTCGCGCAGCAAGCGACAGAAGCTTCGCGCGTCGTAGCGCGAGGGCGGCCCGCCGCGGCGGGCGACGGGGCGGGTGAGGGCAAGGGGCCCGAGCTTCGGGGCGAAGGCCTCGATGCCCTCGCGGGGGGGCTCGGCCTCGCGCTGGTGACAGTTGGTGCAGCGCACGGCGTCGGGCGGCAAGGCCTGGGCGTGGCCGACCATCTTGGCCTCGATCGGCGTCGCGCCCAGAAAGAGCTTTTGCCCTCGGGCCGCGGGCCCGGGCCGGGCGGCGGCGCCCGAGAGCAGCAGCAGCGACAGCGCCGCGACCGACGCCAGGCCGGCGCCGGCCCGAGCCCGGTGCGTCTTAGAGGCCATCGAGCTCCCTCTTGGAGATGGCGACGAAGCCCGGCGCGCCCGGCGTCTGCCAGCGCAGCCGCATGGTGGCGCCGCCGCCGAACTCTTGGTACTCGACGGTGACGTCGTAGCGCTGCCCGGCCGCCAGCTCGATCGTCGCGCTGGTGTCGACGGTGGGGGGGTGCGCCGTCCAGTTGTCGACGAGCAGCGCGCCGTTGACCCACACGCGCACGCCGTCGTCGCTGAGCGTTTGAAAGCGATAGGCGCCGGCGCGGGGGGCGCGAACCTTGCCGACCCAGCGCGCCGAGAAGTTGTCGGCCGGCAGCCCGGCCGCGGGCGAATCGCCCCCCCAGTCGAAGTCGACGGCCTCGACGCGCGTGAGCGCGGGCGGGCCGGCGAGCGAGTCGTTGGCGTAATACTGGCCGCGCAGGCCCGCGCCGCCGGCGAAGAGCCGCGCGGTCGGGACGGCCGCGTAGTCGGCCGCGCCGGGGGCGAGCCACTGGAGCTGCATCGCCGCTTGGCCCGCGAGCTCTCGGTATTCGACGGCGAGCTCGTAGCGTTGGCCGGCGACCAGCCCGAGCGCGGGCGTGACGTCGGCCGTCAGGGGGTGGGCGGCCCAGTGGTCGACGAGCAGCGAGCCGTTGAGCCAGAGCCGGACGCCATCATCGGAGAGGGTGCGCAGGCGGTAGGTGCCGGTGACGGGGGCCAGCAGCTGGCCCGTCCAGCGGGCCGAGAAGTAGTCGGCGGGCAGGCCGGGGTCGGGGCTCGCGTCGGCCCAAGAGAAGTCGACGCCCTCGGTGCGCGTCGCGGCCGGCGGGCCGGCCAGGGCGTCGTTGGCGAAGTAGTGGCCCGTCAGACCGTCGCCCGACGGCGTGAGCCGGTCGGCGGGGACGACGGCGTAGGTCGTCGCGCCGGGCACGAGCCACGACAGGATCGCGACGGCCCCGCCCGAGCGCTCGTAGTACTCGACGGTGAGGTCGACGTGCTGGCCGGCGGTGAACTCGAGCGGGGCGCTCGTGTCGGTGGTCGGGCTGTGGTCCGTCCAGCGGTTGATGACGAGGGCGCCGTTGACGCGGACGCGAATGCCGTCATCGGAGAGGGTGCGTAGGCGGTAGGTGCCCGTCGCGGGCGCGATGAGCTGGCCGGCCCAGCGCACCGAGAAGTCGTCGGCCGGCAGGCCGGCGGCGGGCGCGCCTTGGCCCCACGAGAAGTCGATGTTCTCGAGCCGCGTGAGCGCGGGGGCGCCGCTGAGCGTGCGGTTCGCGAAGTAGTGGGCGGTGAGCCCCGGCGGCGCGGCGGCGGGGGGCAGCGCCGGCTCGTCGGGGCCGAGCTGTCGCACGAACGCGGCCACGCTCGTGACCTCGGCCGCCGACAGGCTCAGGTTCGTGTGGGCGCTGACGGCGGCCTCGAGCGTGGGGGCCGAGCCGTCGTGCAGGTAGGGGGCCGTGGCCCACGCGTCGCGCAGCGCCGGCGTGTCGAAGCCGGTGAGGGGGCCGCCGAGGCGCGCCCCGCTGCTCGCCTTGAGGGTGCCGACGTCGTGCCGGGCCAGCGAGCCGCTGTCGCTGAAGTCGCCCCCGCCGTGGCAGTGCGCGCACTGGCCCGCGAAGACGACGCGCCCGGCCTCGGCCTCGGCCGTGAGGGCCCCGGCGGCCGTGCGGTGCGGCGAGACGTCGGCGCTCGCGAGCGAGTCGACGTAGGCGGCGAGCGCGTCGAGGTCGGCGCTGAGGCCGGCCTTGGGGTCGCCCAGCGGCTGGGCGCGGGTGCCGACCGCGAGCGCCGCGTCGGCCATCAGCCCGGTGCCTTGGTTGAGGGCGCGGATCTGCGCTTCGAAGTCTTGCGGCTCGTCGAAGTTGCCCGTCCAGTGGCGGCGCCCGGGCGAGCCGCCGCGCCCGCGCAGGCTGGCGGTGTTGCGCAGGCCTTCGCCCGCGCCGGTGAAGTCCCAGGTGCGCCCGTCGTGGCCGCCGTCGCGGTGGCAGGCCGCGCAGCTCAGGTAGGCGTCGCGCGCGAGGCGCGTGTCGCGCGCGTCGTAGAAGAGCTGCTTGCCGCGCAGCACGGCCGGGGCGAGCCGCTCGCTCGCGACGCTGCCGAGGGCGGCCGTCGTCTCGAGGGCGAGCTCGCCGAAGTCGAGCAGGCGCGCGAGCGAGACGACGGACACCGTGCGGTCCATGAAGTTGTGGACGAACAGGGTGCGCCCGTCGTCCGCGAGGGCGAGGCCTTGGGGGGCGCGGCCGACGTCGTGGCGGAACAGCTCGCGCTTGCCGGCGGCGTCGACGACGGCGATCTGGCGGCTGGTCTCGAGCGCGACGAACAGGTAGGCGCCGCTCGGGTGGTAGAGCGCGGCGCTCGCCAGGCCGGCGTTGTCGTGGTCGACGCGGGCCGGGTAGTCTTCGGCCTCGGCGGCGAGGTCGACGCGCGCGCTGATGGCGCGCACCGTGTTCTGAAAGTCGAGGTTGCGCCCGTCGCGCAGCAGGCCGCGTTGCACGTTGTCTTGCTTCGCGGGCACCCAGGCGCTGAGGCCGTCGGGCGAGACGGCGGGCGCGCCGAGGTAGTTCGGCACCCCGCGCCCCGACACCGTGGTGTCGGGCTTGTCGCTGTGCCGCAGCGTGATCGCGCGCGTGACGGCCATGGCGGCGGGGTCGACGACCAGCACGGCGCCGCCCTGGGGCGCCGGGCCGACGAAGGGCAGCACGTCGGCCGTCGCCTCGCCGGGCTGAAAGCCCGTGATGAAGCGCGCGACGAGCAGCCGGTCTCCCGCCGCGGTGAGCGCGAGCTCGCGCGGGTTCGCCCCGACCTCGACGCTCGCGCCGGGCTCGCCCGCGCCGGACACCTTGAGCACGCGGCCGAGGGCGTCGAGGGCGACGTAGGCGCTGCCGTCGGCGCCGTGCACCACGCCGTGGGGGCGGGCGCCGCGGGGCAGCGGCACGGTCTGCACGACGGCCAGCGTCTGCGGAGAGATGACGCTGAGGGCGCTCGCCTGCGCGCCCGCGACCCAGACGCGGCCGTCGGGGGCGACGCTCACGCCGCGCGGGCCCTCGGCCACCGCGATCTCGGCGACCTTGGTCAGCGCGTTCACGTCGAACACCGAGACCGAGTCGTTGTCGGGGTTCGCGACCCACAGCCGCGGGCCCCCCGCCGCGGGCGTCTCGAGGGCGATGGGGCCCGAGGCGCGGGGGCGCCCGGCCGTGGCGGGGCCCGCGACGGCCTGCAAGAACTGGCGCGCGGCGGCCGAGCCATCGGGGTTTCGCACGGTCACCGTGACGACGTAGACGCCGGGGCCGGCGAAGGTGTGGCTCACGCCGTTCGAGGGCGAGAAGCCCGTGCTGCCGGTGCCGTCGCCGAAGTCCCACTGGTATTCGAGGGCGCCGGCGCCGCTGGCCGTGACCTGGTAGGTGACCGCGCCGCCGCCGCTCACCAGGGGGGCGGCCACCGGCCCGATCGTGGGCGGGGGCAGGCCGACGAACCACGAAAAGCTCTGGCTCGCGCTGCCGCCGCGGCCGTCGTCGACCTGCGCCACGACGGGGTAGCTGCCCCCGGTGAAGACGGTGCCGGTGATGAGGCCCGTGACCGGGTCGATCGACAGGCCGGGCGGCAGGCCCGTGGCCGAGAAGGTCAGCGGGTCGCCGTCGGGGTCGGTCGCTTGCAGCGCGTAGCTCGCGGGGGCACCGATGACGAGCGGCCCGGGCGCGGGCGGCGCGAGCGCGGGGGCGCGGTTGGCGGCGAGGCGCCCGTAGACTTCGACCTCGGCGAGGTGCAAAAAGTTGGTGCCGCCGAGCTGCACGCGAACGTAGCGGGCGCGCGACGACAGCGCGAAGAGCTGGGTCGGGGCGGCCTGGCCGGCGACCTGCACCATCGACACGGCCGGGTCGGCGAGCAGCTCGGCCAGCGTGCGGCCCGCCATCGGGCCGTCGGAGGCCAACAGGTAGAAGTTGCTCAGCCGGTCGCTGCAACAGTCGGTGCGGTTCCACAGGCGCACGCCGAAGGTCTGGTAGCTGGCGCCGAGGTCGACCTCCCAGTAGGCGTTCGGGTCGGCGTTGGTGTGGCTCACCGACCCGCTCGCGAACGCGCCGTCGCGGCCGCCGTCGACGGCGAGGGCGGCGGGCGCGCCGGGGGCGGTCGACGACTGGCTCGCCGCCTTGCCGAGGGCCAGGTTGTCGAAGTAGACGACCTTCTCGGCCTTCATCGGCCCGAGCGCGCTCAGGTCGCCCTCGGCGACGGGCGCGCCCCAGGTGACGCCGTCGTCGCTCAGGTACACGCGGTAGTCGGCCACGGTGCCGCCGTCGCTCGCGTCCTGGCGCGGCAGGTACCGAAAGCCGGCGACGCGGAACGCGCCCTTCAGATCGATGCGCAGGTGGTGCGGGTGGGCCGGGGCGGCCCCCTGCGACGGGGTGTGCCAGAAGGTGGCCGGGTCGCCGTCGACGGCTTGCGCGGCGCCCGCGCCCGGGGCCTCGCTGTCGGCGGTGACGGCCCAGCCGCCGCGCGAGAGCGGCTCGCCGTTGTCGTCGAAGAGGCCGAGCTCGGCCGCCGACGCCCACGGGCCGCCGGCGACCTCGCTGCGCGCTTCGAACAGCACGAAGCGCGTCGTGCCCGGCTCGTTGACCGTCCACGAGAAGCTCGTGCTCACGGTCTGCGCGCCGTCGGAGGCGCTCAGCTCGACGAGGTAGCGGCCCGTGCTGCTCGCCGCGCCGGCGATCGCGCCCGTCAGCGGGTCGATCGACAGGCCGGGCGGCAGGCCCGTGGCCGAGAAGGTGAGCGGGGCCCCCGCGGGGTTCGAGACGGGCGGGGCGAGGGCGGTCGCGGCGTCGCGCGCGGTCGACTGGTCGTCGATCGGCAGCACGCGCAGCGCCGACGCGGCGCCGACGCGCACCGTGCGCGCCACCGACGGCACCCCCGCCTCGTTCAGCGCGAACAGCATGTAGAGGCCCGGCAGGGCCCAGCCGGGGTTCGACGGGATGTCGACCGCGTACGCGTTCGCCCCCGTCGCGCGGAAGGCGAGCGCCAGCCGCCGCTGGTCGTTGTTCAGCGCGTGGGTCGTCGAGGCGGCGCGCACGAGCGCGAAGGAGGCGACGGGCGCGTCGGTGGTGACGGCGATGCTCGTGCCGTGGTTCGCCTGCGCGGGCGCCGACACGATGACCGGGCGCGTGGCCGCGGTGCCGTCGGGGTTGAACAGGTAGGGCGGGCTCAGAATCTGCAGGTCGGGGTGGTTCGCCGGGCAGTTGAAGCCGCACAGCCCGCCGCCGCCCGAGAGCACGCGCCCGTCGGGCAGCAGCAGCGCGATGCTGTGGTAGTTGCGCGGCACGCTCATGGGCGGCAGCGCGACGAAGGTCTCGGTGGCGGGGTCGAACAGCTCGGGGGCGAGCACCGAGTTGTTGTCCGAGAAGCCGACCGCGAAGGTGGCGCCGCCGAGCACCACGACCTGGCCGTTCGGCAGCACCACCACGTTGTGGAACGCGCGCCGGTAGACCATCGGCGCGATCTTGCGCACGCTCACGCCGCCTTCGATCTCGAAGACGTACGCGTTCGCGTTGGCGTTGACCGAGTCGTAGCCGGGGCCGCCGCCCACCTTGAGCACGCGGCCCCGGTCGAACAGGACGGCGCTGCCGTTGATGCTGAACTCGTCGTCGCCGCGGCGGCCGGCCGGCAGCACGCGGCCGTCGCCCTGCGTCTCGACCCAGTGCACGTTCATGCCGGGCCCGGCGTGGAACACCCGCCCGTTGCCCGCGGCGATGAGCCACAGGTGGCTGTCCATGCCGAAGTTGCGCGTGGGGTCGACCGAAAGGAAGGGGTCGATGGGCACCCCCGGCAGCCGCCGCCAGCCGCCCGCCTCCGTCCACAGCTCGCCGTGCTTGTTGCCGACGCCGCCCGCCCACGAGCCGCCGAGCGTGAACACCGACCCGTCGGCGAGCGGGGTGGTGCCCTGGTACGCGCGCGCGATCTGCATGTCGGCGCCCCGCGACCAGACGCCCGTCGCCGGGTCGAACAGGCTCGTGACCGGCGCGCTGAGGCCGCCGTTCACGAGGATGCGGCCGTCGGGCAGGTTCGCCGTGCCGGGGCAGAACATGTCGTGGCTCGTCTCGCTGACGAGCCGCTCGGTGGCCGTCTCGGTCGCCGGGTCGAACGTCGCGGTGTACGTGCGGCCGGTGTCGTTGCCGAAGCCGAACCGGTCTTCGGCCGACCAGAGCAAGATCGTGCCGTCCGGCAGGTTCGCGGCCGAGACCGGCACGAGCGGCAGCGGGATGACGTTCGACCACCGCGCCAAGTCGGCCTGCGCCGCCAGCTCGGCGCGCCGCCCCTCGGCCGGGGCCGCCGGCGCCACGCCGCCATCGTCAAGAGCAGGCGGCCCCCCGGGCTCGACACTGCAATCGGCCAGAACCAAGGCCAACACCGCCGCCGTCGCGGCGCGCAACCGAAGCGCTCGCATGAACCCCCTTCGCCGGCGCCCACCCAAAGAGCGCTCGCGCTTGAGCTTCATACCTACTTGCGGCCAAAAAATCTTTTGAAAAAATACACCGCCCAATCCATTCATGGGGGTACGTGCGTGTAGCGAAGCAGGCGGCCGACTGGACCTGGCTCGCCCTCGCCGGCGCCCCCGGCATAAGCTCCGACGGCCTCCCCCGGGGCCCTCGCCGAGTCGGCGAGGCACTCGAACCTTGGCTCGAAGGCACTTGGCACAGCAACACCAAGGTTCGAGTGCCTCCCCAAGGTCGTTGGCACATGCCGGAGGGCACTCGAACCTTGGCTCGAAGGCGAGTGGCACATAAAACCGAAGGTTCGAGTGCCTCCCCGAGGTCGTTGGCACATGCGGCGAGGCACTCGAACCTTGCTCGTGGCACAGCACCACCTGGGCTCGAAGGTCCGAGTACCTCTCCCGGGTCGTTGGCCCCTGCGAAAAAGCCCTCGAACCTTGGCCCGAGGGCGTTGGCACAGTCGACGGGAGCAGCCGGCGCCTCCCCGGGCGCCGACATGTCGACACCCCGGCCACCTCGCAGGCGGGCAGCTCGCGCAGGCAGCGGGCGCCTCCCCTGGGCGCCGACATGTCGACGGCCTTGGGCCCCTGGGCCGGTCACGCGGCCAGCCCGTTGACGTCCGACAGCCGACGTCGCGCGGCTACGCCCGCAGCGTCCGGCGGACGACGCCCGCGACGAGGCGCGCGACGACCTCGGCCGAGAAGCGCTCTGCGACCGTCTTGCGGCCGGCCGCGCCGACGCGCGCCCGCAGCTCGCGCGACGAGGCGAGCGCCTCGAGCGCCTCGACCCACTCGTCGACGGTCTCGGCGAGGAAGCCGTTCTCGCCCGTCCGCACCAGGTCGCGGTTCATGCCCACGGGCGAGACGACGACCGGGCGCCCCGTCGCCATGAACTGCAGGGCCTTCAGGCCGCACTTGCCGCGCGTGAACGCGTCGTCGGGCAGCGGCATGATGCCCGCGTGCGAGGCGCCGACGGCCTCGGCCTCGCCGGCGTCCGTCCAGCGGACGAAGACGTTCTCGGCGCCGGCGATGGGGCGGCTCGGGGGGTTGCTGCAGATCACCTTGACGACGATGCGGCGGCGCCGCGCGAGCCGCTCGAGCGCCTCGCGCCCGTGCTCGAAGTGCGCGAGCGTGGTGTGCGAGCCCGTCCAGGCGACGACGAAGGGCGCGTCGGAGGGCGGCTCGGGCTGCGGCGGGTAGCGGTCGAGCTCGATGCTGGTCGGGACGACGAAGACGTTCGGGTTGCGGGCGCGGGCGTAGCCCGCGAGGTACTCGTTGCCGGCGAGCACGGCGTCGGCGATGCGGCAGATGGTCGAGGTCTTGCCGTAGAAGTGCAGGCGCGAGAAGACGCCGTTGTGCGAGCTCTGGGCGGGGTGCCAGATGGCGTCGTCGAAGTCGAAGAACATCGGCACGCCCGCGAGCTTGAGCGCGCGCTCGTAGATCGCCGGGCCGATGAGCGCGGCCTCGCGGAAGACGACGGCGCCGTCGTAGCGGCGGGCGCGCGCGACGTCGGCGGCGCGGCGGGCAAAATCGCGCAGGACCCACGCGGCCTTCTCGGGCCGGCGGCCCGGCTGGTAGAGCAGCTCGACCAGCCGCGGCGACTCGAAGGGCGCGAAGTCGAGCTCGATGCCGTGGCTCGCCGCGAGGCGCGGCGCCCACTGCTCGAGCCGGTAGCGCTGCCCGGGGGCGAGCCCCACGGGCTTCGAGGCGAGCACGAGCAGGCGCAGGGGCCGGCCGGGCCGGGCCTCGGCCCGGGCGTCGGGCGGGTTCGGAGCGGGCGCTTGGACCACGGGACGAAAGCCCTCTCGTTGGTGTTCGCGGGGCCGGGGGCGGCGCCGACGACGCCGGGTTTCTAGCGTCCTTTCGGGCCCCGAGCCACGAACTTCTGGCCGCGGCACGGGGCGCCGAGGCCACGCCGCGCCCGCCCACCAGGGCCCCGCGCGGGCGCCCCCTCAGGCCCCCTCGGCGCCGGGCGCCCCGTCGACGAGGGCGACGGTCACGTCGTTGACGTTCGTGCCCGTGGGGCCGCAGCGCACGAGGGCCCCGGCCGCGTCGAGGGCCGCGTACGCGTCATTTTCGCGCAAGCACGCCCGCGGATCGAGCCCCGCCGCCCGCGCCCGCCCGGCCGTCGCCCCGTCGACCCAGGCCCCGGCCGCGTCGGTCGGCCCGTCGACCCCGTCGGTCGCCGCCGCCAGGAGCCTGACCCCGCCCCGCCCCTCGAGCGCGAGCGCCGCCGCGAGCGCGACCTCCTGGTTGCGCCCGCCCTTGCCCCGCCCCCGCACCCGCACCGTCGTCTCGCCCCCCCAGACCAGGCCGCGCCTCGCGCCGGGGGCGCGCCGGGCGAGCGCCGCGCGGGCGAGGGCGTCGCCCGCCGCGCGGGCCTCGCCCTCGAGGGTCAGCGACATGACCGTCGAGGTATAGCCCAGCGCCTCGGCCTCGCGCGCCGCCGCCCGCGCCGCCCGCCCGACGTCTGCGACGACGACGAGGGGCCGCGGGGCGAAGGCGGGCGGCGGCGGCGGCCGCTCGAGCAGGGCGCGCGCGGCCGGCGGCAGATCGCCCCAGAGGCCCGCGCGCCGCGCGAGGGCGACGAGCTCCCCGGCCGCCGCGGCCTTCGCGGGCGCCGTCGGGCCGCTGCCCACGGCCTCGGGCCCGCCCCGCACGACGTCCGAGAGCACCAGCGTCGCGAAGGGCGCGGCGCCGAAGGCCGCGCCGAGGCGGCCGCCCTTGAAGCCGGACAGGGCGCGGCGCAGGGCGTTGACCTCGTCGATGGCGAGGCCGCTCTGCAAGAAGAGCTCGTGGGCGCGGCGCAGGTCGGCGAGCGCGAGGCCGGGCGCGGGCACCTCGGCGAGCGACGAGGCGCCGCCCGAGAGCAGCACGAGCGCGCCCTCGCCGGGGCCGAGCCCCCGCGCCCGGGCGAGCAGGGCGGCGCCGGCCGCGAGCGATCGGCCGTCGGGCAGCGGGTGCGGCGCCTCGTAGAGGTCGAGCGGCGGGCGGGCGGCGCCGAGGCCCGCGGGGGCGACGACGAGGCCGCCCGAGGCGCGCGGGCCGAGCGCCCCGAGGGCGGCGCGGGCCATGGCGTGGGCGGCCTTGCCGAGGGCGAAGACGGCGACGCGCGGGGCGCGCCCGAGCGCGCCGAGCGCGCCCGGGTCGGCGAGGGCCGAGGCGACGGCGGGGCCGGGGTCGGCGGCGGCGAGGGCGGCGCCGAGGATGCGGTCGAGCTCGGGCGGCGCGCTCACGCCGGGCGCGCGCGCGCGAGGCCCGGCAAGAGCTCGGCCGCCCTGGCCCGCGCCGCGCCCGGCACCCAGCTCAGCGAGGCGAGCCAGGCCGCGACGAAGACGAGCGGGATGCGCTGGCGCAAGATGAGGCCGACGTTCGCCATCGTCGTCGCGTAGGCGACAGTGACGGGCACGAGGAAGGTGAGGAACATGACCAGCGTGCGCCGGTCTTCGCGCCACAGGCGCCGGGCGGCGAGCCAGGCGCGGTACAAGATGTAATAGAAGAGCACCGCGTCGATCTTGCCGATCTGCATGGCGAGCGAGCCCCCCTGCCACGGGAAGGGCGAGAAGAGCGTGTACAAGATCTTGGGGCCGAGCGCGCCGAAGGGGCTGCCGCCGTCGTCGAAGGTGACGCCCGAGCCGCCGCGGGCGTTGAACGCGCGCACGTCGGCCTGGGTGGCGAAGGTGAAGGTCTGGTCGGCCTCGGTGCCGAGCTCTTCGAAGACGGTGCTGGCGGACGAGACGGCGACGGCGGCGGCGGCGACGGCGGCGGCGGCGATGATCGGCCGCCAGGCGCTCTTGCTGCGCAGGCCGAGCAGGCCGACGAGCAGGGGCGCGGCGGTGAGGAAGACCAGGTAGAAGCGCACCTGGCGCAGCAAGAAGATGCTGACGAGGCCGATGGCGAGGTGCAAGAGCGAGAACCGGCGCGCGAGCCGGAAGGAGCTACCGAGGGCGGCGACGGTGAAGAAGACGACCAGGCCGTCTTTGAAGAGGTCGCACGTGACGTAGAGAAAGTTCGGGCTGAAGAGCATCGCGACCATCAGCCAGAAGGCGGGCTTCGGGTCGGCGCCCATCTCGACGCTGAGGCGGTAGAGGTTGTAGGCGGTCAGGCACGAGACCAGCGCGATGACGGCGACGCAGCCGGCGCGCGTCTTCTCGCCGTTCAGGTAGATGACGAGCGCGAAGACGTTGGGCGGCAGCGAGGTCGGGCCCATCAGGGGCAGGTCGTTCGCCGACATGTACCGAATGGACGAGAACTCCCACATGCGCGCGATGGTCGAGGCGAGCAGCTCGTAGCCGTACCAGTCGCCGCCGGTGCCGTACGAGAAGATGGGCAGGTCGCGCACGAAGCTCTGCAGCAGCATGCGCAGGCCGTAGGCGGCGAGCAGCACGGCGAGCACGGGCGGCGCGCCGCGGGCGTCGCGCGGCTGGCCGGCGCGCACGACGAGCGCGAGCACGAAGGGGCCGGCGAGGGCGAGCAGGAGGCCGAACACGGGCGGGGGCCGGCGGGCGGGGGCCCCGCCTCAGGAGGAGCCGACCTCGGCGGTCGAGTCGCCCGAGCCGCCGCCGCCGCCCTCTTGCCCGTAGCCGTAGTAGCGGTAGCCGTACGAGTAGTAGCGGTACTCGAGCTTCTCGAAGTCGACGGCGTTGAGCACGATGCCGAGCAGGCGCGACTTGACGTCGACGAGGCGGCGCACGGCGTGGCGCACCTGGTCGATCGAGGTCTGGAAGGCGCGCACGACGAAGATGGTGCCGTCGACGCGGGTCGAGAGGATCAGCGCGTCGGTGATGGGGTTGACGGGCGCCGAGTCGATGATGACCCGGTCGAACTTCTCGCCGAGCTGGCGGATGATCTCGTGCATCCGCTCGCTCATCAGCAGCTCGGCGGGGTTGGGCGGCAGGGGCCCGGCCGCCAGCACGTAGAGGTTCGGCACCGGCGAGGGGCGCACCGCGTCGTCGATGCTCTCGCCGAGCAGCACCGTGGTGATGCCGTGGTCGGAGCCGGTGCGGAAGATGCGGTGCAGGCGCGGGCGCCGCAGGTCGAGGTCGACGAGCAGCACGCGCGAGCCGGCCTGGGCGAAGGTGATGGCGAGCGAGGTGGCCGTGGTCGTCTTGCCCTCGCCGGGCGCGGCGCTCGTGACGAGCATGACGCGCGGCGGCCGGTCGGGCGACATGAACAGGATGTTCGAGCGGATCGAGCGCGCCGCCTCGGCCATCGAGCTCGTGGGCTGCTCGTGCACGAGCAGCTCGGGGCCGGCCGTCGCCTCGGCCGGGGCGCCGCGGCGGCGGGCGGCCGGGCGCGCGGGGCGGGCCGTGGCGCTCGAGGGCAGCAGGCCGAGGCTCGTGACGCGCAGCTTCGCCTCGATGTCGGTCGGCGTCTTGACCGTGCGGTCGGCCGCCTCGCGCAGGAAGGCGACGACCAGGCCGAGGAAGAGGCCGGCGAGCGCGCCGACGAGCAGGTTGGTCGACATCTTCGGCCGCACGGGCCCGCCGGGCAGGACGGGCGCGTCGAGCGTCTTGATGTTCTTGACGTTGATCATGCGCGACAGATCGACCTCTTTCATGCGCTCGAGGACGTTCTGGTAGAGCTTCTCGTTGCTCGCCGCGTTGCGGTGCAGGCGGTTGTAGTTGATCTCGTGCAGGTTCAGGTCGAGCGCCCGGCCGCGCGCCGAGTCGAGCAGGCCCTGCAGCCCCCCGACCTCGGCGGCCACCACGGCCGCGTCGCGCGTGGCGGCCGCTTGCAGGTTGCGCACCTCCGAGACGAAGGCCTTGAGCGCGTCGTCGAGCCGCGCGCGGCAGGCGACGACGTCGGGGTGGTTGTCGAGCTTGCCCTGGCCCCGAAAGGTCTCGCACTCGCCGCGCGCCGCCTGGTAGCGCTGGCGCAGGAGCGAGAGCGTCTCGTTCTGCAAGAACTCGCTCGCCGGCACCTCGTCGGGGTTCTGCGTCGTCACGCGCGAGAGCGCCGTCGCCCGGCTGAGCAGCTGCGCCCGCCGGATGGCGGCCGCCGTCGCCGCCTGGTTGAGCGCGCCGATCTCCTCGCGCAGCATGTTCGACTGGTCGTTGAGCGAGACGCTGACGAGGTTGCGGTCGAGCTTGAAATTGTGCAGCTCCATCTCGCTCGCCTCGAGCTGCGTCTTCAGCTTCTCGAACTGCTCGCTCAGGTACGCGAGCGCCGCGCCCGTCGCCCCGCCCGAGTCCTCGTTCGACAGCCGGATGTACGTGCTCACTACCGTCGACACGAGCCGCTGCGCCCGCGCCGCGTCGGTGTCCTCGTAGCGCACGACCGCCAGGTGCGTGCCCTTGACCGGGTCGACCTTGATGCGCGCGCGCACCACGTCGGCCAGGTGGTCGACCGTCACCCGCTCGGGCGGCACCCCGGGCAGCGCCGACCCGAGGAAGGCCGGGTCGGCGTCGAGCCCCGCGTCGATGACCACCTGCTTGGCCACGCGCATCGAGGTGATGACGCGGAACTCGGTCTCGAGCAGCTCTTGGTTGGTCAGGTAGTTGCTGTACGGGTCGAAGCCCTCGACCTTCTTGCCGAGCGTGTTCGCCGCGCTAAGGTCGAACACGATGGTGGTCTGCGCCTCGTAGTACTTGGGCTGGCGCGCCGTCCAGAGGCCGACGAGCACGGGTACGATCGCCGCGGCCAAGAGCACCCAGAAGGCGTGCTTGATGACCAGCCGCAGCACGTCGGCCGGCCGGAAGCCCCCGTCGAAGCCGGGGTCGTCGGTCGCGCCCGCGTCGGCGGCGGGCCGGCCGAGGGCGGGGGTAGAGTGGGTTTCGGGAGGTGCCAAGGGACCGCTGACAACCGAGCGCCGCACCACTCGAGACGGGGGACGAAAAAAAGCAGGGCGGGGGCGCGATGCGGCGCGCCCCGTGCGCCGGGCGGTCGGGTAAGATGCGCGGCTGACCCTCAAAATTCAAGCAGCAAGGCCCCATGCGCACCCTTCTCCCGAGGCCCGCAGGCGACGCCGCGCGCCGCGCGCCTCCCCGGCCCCGGGCGCCGCGCTTGGCGGTGGCCGTGCTGCTCGTGCTCGCCTTCGCCGTGCTGGCGCTCGGCTGCCTCTACCCGCTCGCCGCCTGCGCCCTCGGCCTCGCCTCGGCCGCCCTCGCGGCCTGGGCGCTCGGGCGCGAGGGGCCCGAGGCCTCGGCGCCCCCGCCGGTCGTCTGGCCCTTCGTCGCCGGCGCCGCCGTCTGCCTGCTGCAGAGCATTCCGCTGCCGCTGCGCTTGCTCGCCGCCCTCGCCCCCCCGAACGCCGACGTCTGGGCCCGCGCCCTCGCCCCGCTCGGCGGCCCCCCGCCCGCCTTCGCCCCCGCCTCGCTCGCGCCCGAGCTGACGCGCGTCGAGGCCGTCAAGTGGCTCAGCTACGCCGCCCTCGCCTGGGCCGGCGCCCTCTGGGCGCGCCGCTACCGGCTCGAGTCGGTCGCCCAGGTCGTGCTCGGCCTCGCCTTCGCCGTCGGCCTCATCACCGTCGCGCACGGCGCGCTCGGCCTGCAGGCGGTCTACGGCTTCTACGAGCCGCGCATCACCTTCCCGCGCTGGCGCATCGGCCCGCTGCTCAACGCCAACCACCTCTCGGGCTACCTGAACCTCGGCGTCTTCGCCGGCCTCGGCCTGCTCTTGACCGCCCGCCGCCGCCGCACCGCGCGCACCGCCCTGCTGCTCGTCGCCACCTGCGGGCTCATCATGGGCGTCGTGCTGCTCGCCTCGCGCGCGGCCGTGCTCCTGCTCGTCCTCGGCGCCGTCGCCTCGCTGCCGCTCGCGCGCGGCCGCGGCCGCGGCCCGGGCGGCCCGAACGCCGCGCTCTGGGTCGTCGGCCTGCTCGTCACCGGCGTGCTGCTCGCGCTCTTCGGCTACCGCGAGACCGTCGTCAACGATCTGCGCGACAAAGACATCACCAAGCTCTTCGTCGCCCGCGACGCGCTCGCGCTCGCGCGCAACCACTGGCTCCTCGGCGTCGGGCGCGGCGCCTTCGAGGGGGCGTTCTTCGCCTACAAGAAGGTGCCGGGCGACCTCACCTGGACGCACCCCGAGAACATCGCCGTGCAGTGGGCCTCCGAGTGGGGCCTGCCCGCCTCGCTTGCCGTCGCCGCCCTCTTCGCGCGCGCCTTCGTCCGCGCCGGCGCCTGGCGCTCGCGCACGCTCGGGCGCCTGCTCGCGCTCGCCCTCGCCGTGCTCGTCCTGCACAACTTCGCCGACTTCAGCCTCGAGGTCGCCGGCGTCGCCGCCCTCGCCGCCTTCGTCGCCGGCGCGCTCACCGGCCGCGAGTCGCCCGACGGCCGCCGCCACCGCCACGCCGCCCGCCCGGGCGCGCCCGCGGGCGACCGCGCCGGCCCCCGCCGCGCCCTCGCCGCCTGGGCCCTGCCCGCCCCCCTCGCCGCGCTCTCGCTCGCGTCGGCGGCCGCGCAGCCCGCGCTGCTGAGCGAGCTGCGCCGCTCGGCCTTCGACCTCGCGCGCGGCGGCCCCGACGACACCTCGTTCGGCCAGCTGCGCGGCTTCATGCTCCGCTTCCCCGCCGAGCCCTACTTCCCGCTCGTCGGCGGGCTGCTCGCGGTCAAGCGCCGCGCCGGCGAGGGCCTGCCCTGGTTCAACCGCGCCCTCGAGCGCGCCCCCCAGGTCGGCGCCGTCCACCTCGCCCTCGCCGACGTGCTCTCCGCGGTGCGCCTGCGCTCGCAGGCGCTGCTCGAGGTGCGCCTCGCGGCCGAGTCCGACCCTTTGCTCGCCGGCCACGCCGCCCGCTTCGCCGCGCGGCTCGGCGGCCCCGCCGACGATCTGCTCGAGGCCCTGCCCGCCGAGCACGCCGCCTACCCGCGCTACCTCGAGGGCCTGCTCACCTTCCTGCCGCCCGAGAGCGACGTCGCCCCCGCCGCGCGCGCCGCGCTGCTCGAGCGGCAGCCCTGCTCGCTCGTCGCCCGCCAGGCCGAGGCCCGCGCGCGCCTGCGCGAGGCGGGCGACCCGGCGGGCGAGTGCGCCGACGAGAGGGCCCGCGACCGCTGCCGCGCCCGGGTCGAAGACGAGCTCTCGCGCCTCGCGCTCTGCCCGGGCGGGGCCGAGCCGGCCGCGATGCTGCACGCCGACTGGGTCTGGGCCCGCGGCGACAAGCCGGCGGCGCTCGCCGAGCTCGACGCGCTCTGCACCCGCCTCTCGGGCAGCGTCACCCCCTGCCTCGAGCGCCTGGCCGAGCGCTCGGCCGAGGCGCACGACGTCGAGCGCATGAACCGCGCGATGCGCGCCGTGTCCGCCCGCCGCTGCACCGGCGCCGAGGCCTGCGCGACGGCCTGGGGCTGGGCCGCCGAGGTGCACCTGCGCAACGGCGACCCCGCCTCCGCCTTCGCTGCCGCCGGCCGCGCCGTCGACTCGAACCCGGCCGACCTGCGCCAGCGCCGCACCTACGCCGAGATCGCGCTGCGCATCGGCGCCTTCGAGCGGGCCGCGCGCGCCTACGAGTACATCGTCGAGCGCTCGCCCCACGACGCCGCCGCCCGCGCCCGCCTCGCCCACATTCGCCAGCGCATGGCCGCCGAGCCGGCCCGCCCCCTGCCCCTGCCGGGCCCCGCGCGCGCCCCCGCGGCCCCCGACCCCGCGCCCTCGGCCCCCCCCAGCCCGCCCAGGCCCTCGACGGCGCTGCCCTGGCGCCCGCCACCGCCGCGGGCCCAGCCACGCTAACACGCCCCCGCCGGCCACTCGGCCGGGGCCCGACGCTGACCCTACCTTCGCCCCGAACCTAACGAGCCGATCGTGCGGCAGAGCGGCAGCGACGCCTTCGGAATGAAGCCCGAGCACGCCAGCGACATGACCTCGAGGGGCAAATCTTCTTCGACGCAAGGCGCTACGTAGGCCAAACGCACCTGCCCCGGCGCGCCCCGACCCGCGGCCGAGGATTCGAAAGAAGCCAACGTATCGTTCTCGTGGTTCGCCATCGAATACCGTCCTCTTCTACGCGCCGGAGCGCTCATGACGCTAACGAATGTTCCGCCCCCCCGCAAGGCGCCCCCCTCGGGCCGCCCGGGGCTTGAAAAACGCCTCGGCCGCGCGGCGCATGCGCCCGCGCGAGCGCCTCGATGAGATCGAGCCGCGGCCCGAGCCCGCGCGCCGTCGCCACCGCCGACGCGAGCCACGCCATCGCCTCGACGAGCGCCCGCGGACGGCGCCTCGGAGCGCCCGCCACCCAGAGCCCGCCGAGCGGCAGCCCCTGGGGGGCCACCGCCGCGTCGCCCTTGCCCGTCAGCGGCAAGGCCTGCGCCCACCACGCGCCCGCCTCGGGCCACAGCAGGGCCGCGTTCGAGCCGAGCGCCCGCCGCGCGTGCCGGCGCACCCAGGTCGACTTGCCCGCCCCCGAGGGCCCCGCCCAGCAAAAGGCCCGCCCCCCGAAGGCGACGCTGGCCCCGTGCACGAGCAAAAGCGAGGCCTGCCGACCGAGATCGACCAGAAGGGCCGCCAGGGCCCCCCGAAGGGACGGGGCGTCTTGTAGGGCAACGTCGTAATCAAAACCACCCCTGCCCTCGAGCGCAAAACCCGGGCCGACATACCCTTGCCCGACCCGCGAGAGCGGCGCGTTTTCGCCCGCCCCCTCGCGGTACTCGGCGCGCAGGCGGGCGACGAGGCGCGCCCGGCCGGGGTGCGGGCGCACGAGGGGGCCGAAGCCCCACGGCCAGGGCCAAGGCCGCAGCTCGATCGCCACCGGCCCGAGCCGCAGCCACGGGCGCCTAGCGACACCCAAGCAGGGGCCCCCAGGCCAGGTGGCGCACGACGCGCAGGCGCCCCTTGAGGCGAAACCACCACGAGCGGCGCGGGCGCTCGGGCACGACGACGACCTTGCCGACGACGCGCGGCGCCCAGTCGTCGGGCCGGCGCATCGCGTCGCCCCACGTGCGCACGCGGCCCGCGGCGTCGCGGGCGACCACGCGGTGCAGCGCGAGCCCGCCGTCGGGGCGCACGCACGCCGCCACGTCGCCCCAGCGCAGGGAGCGCTCGGCGCAGGGCTCGACGCGCACCACGCTGCCGGGCGGAATGGTCGGCTCCATGCTGTGGCCGAGCGCGCGCAGGGTGACCGCGCGCCCGCCCGCGAGCGCCTCGACGAGGGCGTCGACGACGGGCGCGTCGCTCACGGGGTGCCCCCCGCGAGCGGCAGCCTTCGCCGCGCCTTCGGCGGCGGCTCGCCCGCGCCGCCGTACGACATCGCCTCGAGGAACTCGCGCCGCGGCGTGACCCAGGGGAAGGCGCGCCGCCGCTCTTCGTCGGCCTCGTCCACGACGTCGGGCGCGGGCTGCACGACGCCGGGCGCGACGATGCGGAAGGGCCCGAGGCGCCGGTCGCGGCCCGGGCCGCAGGCCGGGTCGGGCTCGAGCAGGGTGAGCGCGCCCGCGCCCGCTTCGTAGCGGGCGAGCATGGCGGCGCAGCCGGCGGCGTAGGGGCCGAGCAGGTCGCCGCCCTGGTGCGAGGCCGAGGCGTGGCAGCGCTCGCAGCCGGGCAAAAAGTGGCAATCGCGGCAGCCGTGCACGTCGCCCCAGGTCAGCGCCCGCACCATCTGCGCGCCGGGCTCGCGGTACATGTCGAGGAAGCGCCGCTTGCGCACGTTGCCGAGCGGCGCGACGATGTCGGTGCAAGGCCGCAGATCGCCGTTCGCCAGCACCGTGACCGAGTCGCGGCACGCGCCGCACGACGCCTCGGCGCGCGCCTCGCGCATGGCCGCCTCGAGGTCGTCGGGCGGCAGCCAGGGCCGCATCGCCCCGCGGGCGACCAGCTCGGCGGGCGCGGCGGCGAGCTCGCGCGAGGCCTGGTCGCCGTCTTCCATCGGGGTGATGTCGCTGCTCGTGATGACCGAGAGGCCCCCGCCGAGCTCGGCCGCGAGGCGCCGGACGCGCGCGAAGGCGTCGGGCACGACCGCCGTCGCCGGCGCCTTCAGGTGCACCCGCACCCCCGCCGCGATGAGGTGCCGCACGCCCTCGACCGTGCGCGCGTGCGAGCCCGGCACGCGCGTCACCGCGTCGTGCCCCGCGGCCTCGTCGCTGTAGACGCTCACCTCGACGCTGAGCACGCCGATCTGGCGGATCGCGCGCGCCAGCGCCTCGGTCATCGTGTAGCCGTTGGTGAAGAGCCGCAGCGCGAAGCCCTTGCCGCGCGCGTAGCGCAAGATCTCGAGCAGGTCGGGCCGGAGCGTCGCCTCGCCCCCGCTCACGTTCAGCAAGAAGATGCCCGCCTCGGCCAGCTCGTCGAGCAGCGCCTTGATCTCGGCCGTGCTCATCTCGCCCTTGCGCCCCTGGACCTGGTAGCAATGCCGGCAGGCGTGGTTGCAGCGGTCGGCCACCTGCAGGTGCACGCCGCTCGGCACCCCCGCGCGCGCGGTCATTTCGTTGAGCAGGTAGTGTCCGCGGAGGCTCATGGAGCCGGGCATCGTAGCCTCTTCGATGCGCGTGCCAAGGCCAGGGTTCACGCCCCCCGGGGCGACCTCGGCGCCCCCGCCGGGCCCCAGGTTCAGGGCCCCCGAAGGCGCCTTTTGGCCTCCGCGAAGCCCGGCTTCGGGCCCGAGAGCCGCCCCCGGCTCGCCCGGCGCGCCGCCCAAGCCCGCCGGGCCGCGCCAAGCCCCGCCCGCGCGCCCTCGCCTCGCCTTGGCGGCTCCCCGCGCGCCCTCGCCCCGCCCTGCGGCGCCCCGCGTGCCCTCGCCTCGCCCTATGGCCCCCGGCGCGCCCTCACCCCCGCCTTGGCGGCGCCCAGAACGCCCTCGCGCTCCCCACGCGCCCTCGCGCTCCCCGCGCGCCCTCACCCGCGCCTTGGCGGCTCCCCGCGCGCCCTCGCCCCGCCCTGCGGCGCCCCGCGCGCCCTCGCCCCGCGGCGTCCCACGCGCCCTCGCCCCACGACGCCCCGCGCGCCCTCGCCCCGCGGCGTCCCACGCGCCCTCGCCCCGCGACGTCCCGCGCGCCCTGAAAAGATGGAGCCAGCCGAGAACCCGCGGCGCGAGGCCCGCCGCCGCGCTGCGCTGAACGCCGCCCCCCTCCTCTGCTACATAGCCGGCTCGCATGAGCGAGCGCTTTCCGCCCGACCAGGTTCTCGAGCGCGCCCCGGACGCGGTCTGGCGCGAGGTCGACGGCCGCGCCGCCGTCATCAGCCTCGACGGCGGGCGCATCCGCACGCTCAACCCCGTCGGCACCTTGGTCTGGTCGCTGCTCGACGGCCGCCCCGTCGCCGCCCTGCGCGAGGCGCTCGCCGAGCGCTACCCCGAGGTCGCCGCCGACGAGCTCGCCCGCGATCTCGACGCCTTCCTCGACGATCTTACCCGCCGCGGGCTCGTGCGCCCCGCCGACGCGCCCTGAGGCCCGGGGGTGTTCCGCACGCGCCTGCGCGTCGCCGGCCTCGACGTCGACTTCACCGCGCGCGGGCCCTTCGAAATCGATCGCTTCCGCCACCGCTTCGGGCCTTACGAACGTGACGCAACCCGCGCGGGCGGCGAGCCCGCGGCCTCCGCCCGCGGCGGCGCAACCTACGCCGGCAGCGAGCCCGTGCCCGCTGCGGACGGCGACGAGCGGGCGCCCACTGCGAACGTTGGCGAGTCCGCGCCCGGTGCGAACGGCGGCGATCCGCCGCTCTCGCTCCGCCTCTGGGTCGAGCCCCTCGGCAAGCAGCTCGGCCCGGCCGACGTGCCCTACCCCGGCGTCAAGGCGTACCCGAGCCCCGCGGGGGTGAAGCTCCTTCGCGAGGGCCTCTCGATGTGGCTCGGCTTCGACGGCCGCGCCGAGGCCTTCGCCCGGGGCCCGCAGCGCCTGCCCCGCCCGCCCTTCGAAGAGGACGCCGGCCCCGCCGACACGCCGCTCCGCCTGCTCGCGAGCCACGCCCTGCTCGCGCGCGGCGCGGGCGCACTCGTGCACGCGTGCGGCGTGCTCTACCGGGGCCGCGGCATTCTCATCGTCGGCCCGAGCGGCGCCGGCAAGACCACCTGCGCCAGGCTCGCGCGCCCCGAGAGCGTGCTCTCCGACGACCAGGTCGCCCTGCTCGAGACGCCCGCCGGCCTCGCGCTCGAGTCGACCCCCTTCGTCGGCCTCTTCGGCCGCACCATCGCCCCGACCCGCGCCCCGCTCGGCGGGCTCGTCGTGCTCGATCGCGCCCGCCCCGAGCGCCTCGAGCCGCTCGGCGGCGCCGCGGCGCTCGGCTCGCTCTTGCGCTGCCTGCCGCTCTACACGCGCACGGCCGCGACGGCCGGGGCGGCGCTGCGCCTCGCCGAGCGCGTCGTGCGCGAGGCGCCGCTCGTCCGGGGCGCCCCGGGGCTCGGGGCGCCGCTCGAGGCGTGGCTGGGGGGGCTGGGGGGCTGAGGGCGGGCCGCGCCTGCCGAAAGGGGCCAGGCGGGCCCGATGGAGGCCCCCCCCTGCCCCTCACTGGTTGGCCCGCTCGATGACGCGCAGCACCGTTCCGGCCGGGTCACGCACGACGTAGCGCGTGCCGTTCGGGTATCTCGAAGGCTCCTGCGCGATGACGGCGCCCTGCGCGGGAATGAGGAATGCCGTGGCCAGATATTGGCCCGACGTCGCGGCGTTGAGCGAGTCGACGACGATGTGGTAGGTCTGGCCGGCCGTAACATTGAGCGAGGTGGCGACCGCCGGGGCCGCGGCACTGCCCGCGCTGCACTTGACCGCCGTGCCGCTGCACCCGCCCTCCCGGATCGAGACGACGGGCACGTACGCCGTTTCGCCCCGCGCCCTCTCGACAAAGACGGCCAGCGTGCCCGTCGCCGCGGGCGTGACGGCGAAGACTTCCTCCGCCCCGGCCTTCTGGTCGGGCACCGTGGCTTTGCTGCAACCGTCGACGAGCGGCACGTCGATATCGCCCCCCGAGCCCGTCGTCGTGCCCGTCACGAGCCTGTCGGTCAGCTCGGGGTTCGTGGTATTTTGGAGCTGGACGGCGAGCGGGGTCGGGGCAGCCGCGCACGAATCCGATGACGCGTCGCTGACGGCCTGATTGAAGTAAGCCTCGAGCGAGAACTTCGACGAATCGGCCACGCCAATGGTCGTGTTCTCGACGAAGACGAACGACTCTTGGCCGGCCGTCGTGGTGAAGAAGATCGTCTCGGTGTCCGGCGGGGGCGGGGTGCCCTTCGGGGTGTTGTCGGCGCAGGCGTAGGTCTCGCCCGTGCCGGCCCCCGCGGCGCCGCCCGCCCCGCCGGGGCCCGCATCGCCGACGCACTCCGAGCGCGCGACGAGGGTGACGTTCAAGTTGCCCTCGACGTCCTTGGTCCGCACGGTCATTACGCCGACGGCCGGCGCCACGACGTTGAACACCAAGTCGGGGCCCTTGATCACGACGTTGCCCTGACACGTGAAATCATACTGGCTCGCGGCCGTGCCGAACGTCTGATTTTGAACGATCGACCCCAGTTGGTTGGCAGGCATGGTCGCCTTTGGCGCCGTCTCGCAGGTATCCGCCGGCGTCACGTTCGGCACCCCACCCACGCCGCCGGCGCCGCCGCCGCCCTGGCCCGCGCCCCCGGCGCCGCCACCGCCCTGCCCCGCCCCGGCGCCGCCGCCGCCCGCGCCGCCCGTGCCGGCCTGCCCCCCGGTGCCGCCCGTGCCGCCGGTGCCGGACCTGCCCCCCGTGCCGCTCGCGCCGGCAGCCCCCTTGGTCCCCGGCGAATCGTCGTCATCGTCACCACACCCGTTCGCCGCCGCCAGCGCCGCCAGCGCGACGAAGGGCAGAAGGTAGGTCAAGCGCTGTTTCATGGTGGTTTCCTCCGGTTCGGGTAGGTCCGCGCGAGCCCGCCTCGCGCCTCTTCAGGGGGTTGCTTAGCACACGCTAAACTTCGCCCCCACAAGGCACCGTGTAGCGCCCAGTCGCACCCGAAACGACAGAGACCGCCAAGCACCTTCCTGTCGGCATTCGGAAAACCCTCCGCCTCCTACCCAGTTGCTCCGTGCCTTCGACAAAGCGGCCGACGCGTGTCCGCCACCCACCGGAGCAATGGCCGCGCCGGGCACTGGCCTCGTCCCCAAGGGTAGTCGGCGCCTTCGTGCGTTCGACGTAACGTTCGAGATCGTTTGCTATCGCGTCGAAAGCACGAGCTTCGGGGCCGACCGCACCGGCGCAGGGCCATCTACCGAGCGCCGCGGAGCCGCCTACTGCGCGTAATTTCCACACGACGGGGGTGGGCGACGTTACGTCCTCCCCGGTCGTACCGATGCCCAGTTGCCCAAGATTATTTACTCCCCAACAGTAGGCCTTCGAGTCCTCGGTCTGCGCGCACGTGTGGACCGTCCCCAGCGAAACACCCACCACCCCGTCCAAGGCGACGCGCACGGGCCGGAGGGCACTCGGCGACTCTGGATTGTCAGCAATATTCTCGCACTTCGCCGCGTCGCAGGGGAACCCGAGTTGCCCGTGATCGTTCCTTCCCCAACACCAAAGGCTTCTGTCGCTCTTCAGCGCGCACGCATGGCCGTCGCCGACCGCAACGTTCTCCACGCCGCCGAAGTCGTCGATGACCCGCGGGGGCTCGCCCCCGGGCGACGGCGAGCCGTGCCCCAATTGACCCCATTGGTTTACGCCCCAGCAGAGAACGACTTTGTCTTTCCGGGCGGCGCACGCGAAATTTTTCCCGTTCGCGACGGCCACGACATCGCCGGCAATCGAGGTAGGGCGAACAAAGTCCGAACCGCCCAGACCGCCGTTGGCGCCGTTCAGGCCGCCGCCCCAACAGGCGAGCCCGCCGCCCTCAAGGACCGCGCAAGACGTATAACCTCCGAGAGCGATCGACGTCGGCGCAGGCAGATAGGAGAAGTCGGCGCCGACGAACGAGAAAAAAGAGGGCGCCCCGGCGCTGCCGTCGCCGAGCTGGCCGACGTCGTTGGTGCCCTTGCACAGAACTTTCGCGTCTGCTTGCAGTACGCAGACGTGGTCGCCACCGACGCCGACCTGCCTCACGCCGGCGACCCCCGCCATCGGCCCAGCGTCGAAGGGCTGTGGCTTACCCGAGATCTTCAGCTTCGAAGGGTCGACGCCCCAGCAACGAGCCGTCTCGTCGGCGAGAGTTGCACACGAAGAATACATGCCGGCCGTCATCGAGGCGACGCTAGCGAGATCTGGCACCACTACGGGAAGGACCGAATCGCCCCCTCCGCTTCCAAGTTGCCCGGATCCGTTGCTCCCCCAGCAGCGCACCGTGCCGTCGCTCATGCGCGCGCAGGTGTGCACTTGGCCCGCCGCCAGCTGCACCGGCACCACGCACGCCTTGCCCGCCCCGTCGCACGCGATCTCGCACCCCACGGCCTCGCCCCACGTGCCGCCCGGGCCGCAGGTCTGCTGGGCGTCGCCCTCGCATTTGGTAGCGTTCGGGTTGCAGTCGCCGCCCGGCGGCACCGGCACGATGCCCCCGCCGCCCCCGCTGCCCATCCCTGGGGCGCCGCCCTCGCCGCCGGCCCCGCCCGCGGCGTCCTTGCACACCCCGGGGTCGTTCACGTCGCCGCCGCCAATTTGCACCGTGCCGTCGGGGCACCGGGTCTTGAACTCGCCGCTGCAGGCGCCGAGCGCGCCGCCGGCGGCCAGCAGGGCGAGCGAAGAGGTGAGAAGAACCGGGCTGAAAAAAGGAGCGATCGTGGTGTTCATGTAGTCCCCTCGGCCGAGGGGCCGAGTCGGTTGCGCGAAAAGACGTTCGGCCCCCCAGAACGTTTCGGCGGCGCGAGCCTAACGAAGCCGCCGCGCAAGCTCAAGGGCGCGCTTCCGAGGCGCGGCATGCGAAGGCGCTCGGGGGGGCGGGGCGGGGCCGAGGGGTCGGGTTGACCGACGAAGCACGCGGGGGACAACGAATCAGGGCCGGCGGGGCCAGCGGCGGCGCCGCTTGAGGTCGGCGCGCAAGGCGTCGAGCTCGCCGACGCTCATGGCCTCGAGGCGGGCGCAGCGCGCGGGGCCCAGCGCGATGCCCAAGAGCTCGCACAGGTCGGCGATGGCCGAACGAAGCCCCTTGGCCTCGCCTTGGGCCCGCCCCCTGGCCTCGCCCTCGGCCCGCCCCTCGGCCTTGCTTTTTGCCTCCAGCGCTTCGAGCGCCGGCACGTGGCGGGCCTTGAGGGCCGCCACGACCGCCTCGCCGGCCGACGCCACGTCGAGGAGCGCTCTCACGGGCAAGGGGCGCGCCAGGCACCGATCGACGATCTGCGCGTCGCCAGCGAGCGGCCGCCAGCCGTCGGTCTCGCGGGACCACTCGAGCAACCGCTTCTGGCCAACGCGCAGGCAGAACACCCGACGCACCCCCCGCCGGACGAGCTCGCGGGCCTTCTTGGTCGAGACCACGAGCTTCTGCTTGTCGCTCACCTCGAACGCCAGCTCTTCGAGCCGCCGCCCCCCCGTCGCCGGGTCGGGCGAGGCGGCAAAAAGGCTCACGTCGGGCGCGAAATCACTCGCGTCCTCGGTGCGGGTGAGCAGGTCGACGGCGAACCGGTAGCCCGGCGCCGTATCGCCCCCACGACGAAGGCCAGGGTGCCGTGCGCGGTGGCGTGCGGCGGGTCCGCCGGCGCGGCGAAGAGCTCGATGCCGCCCAAATACTCGAGCCGAGTCTCGGGCGGGGCGAGCTGCTCGTCGACGGCGGGCCGGCGCAGACGCGCGGTCGCTCGGGGCTCGCGAAGCGGCGGGTCGGACACCGAAACGAGCCATCGAAGGCACAAGGTAGCGAGGGGCGGAGCGGCGAGCGACGGCGGCGAGCGCAACGTGACGGGCCGAGGCGCAAGCTCGGCGCCGCTGCTTTCGACCTCGCCACCCAAAAGCTGGGGCGACGCCCGCCGGGTTCGGCAGGCGCTTCGGGCGCGATGCGCCACGGTCGAGACGACGCTCGCAACGGGCCCCGCAGGGCCGGGCATCGGAGGTCGTTCGCCCCATACCCTTCTGCTCGGCCGACGCCGATCGGCAGCTGCTCGGATTCGACAAAAAAACGACGACCCCGGGAGGGCCACGCCTGCCCGGAGTCGTTTGGCCACCCTCCCAAGGGACGGCCTGACCGCCACACCCGCCCCCCAGGGCGGCGTGGGCGCCCGGCCGGCACCGCCGCTCAGGGCAGCCCCGGTGCCGCGCCAGCCCCGCCCCTCAGGGCAGCCCGGATGCCGCGCCAGCCCCGCCCCTCAGGGCAGCCCCGGTGCCGCGCCAGCCCCGCCCCTCAGGGCGGCGTGGGTGCCAGGTCGACCAGCCCCCTCAGCGCAGCGGGCGCGCCGGGTCGAAGACGCGGACGACCTCGCCGCTCTCGTTGCGCAGGACGTAGCCGGAGCCGACCACAGGCCCCTCGGGCGGCAAGAACTCGGCCGTCACGGCGCCGGGGATGAGGAAGAAGGTCGCGAAGTACGCGCCGGCCGAGGCGGCGTTGAGCGAGTCGATTACGACGTGGTAGGTCTGCCCCGCCGTGACCGGCAGGCTGCTGAAGGCGATGCCGTTCGGGTCCGGCTCGGCGCAGCCGACGACGGTCGCGCCCTCGCAGCCGCCCTCGCGCGCCCAGACGACCGGCTGATAGGTCGTGTCGCCGGGCAGGGGCTGCACCGCCACGATGAGGCTGCCGGTCGCTTGCGGCGTCACGGCGACGACGTCGTCGAGGCCCGCGACGGCGTTGAGCCCGGGGGTGGTCGCGCTGCACGAGCCCGGGCCGTTGGTCGGCACCGTGTAGTCGGCGCCCGAGCCAGTCGTCGTGCCGGTGAAGACCACGTCGGTCGCTTCGGGGTTGTTCAGGTTGATGGCCGGCACCGGCAGCGCCTGCGGCGCGGGCGAGCACGAGCTGGTGCCCAGGGTCGAGGCCCGGTTGAAGTACGCCTCGAGCGAGAACACCGAGCCGGTGCTCTGTCCGAAGTTCGTCTGTTCGATGAAGACGTACGAGGTCGTCGCCGCGGGCGCGGTGATGAACGCGAACTGCTCGATGTCGCCCGCGGGCGCCTGGTTGCCGCAGCCCAGCTGGTCGCCGGAGCCGCCGCCGCACGCCGGCAGCGCGAGCACGGCGAGGTCGAGCCCCGGGTCGAGGTCGCGCGCGCGTACCGTGAGCACGCCCGTCGCGCCCGTCGTCACGCCGAACACGAGGTCGGGCCCGTTGTTGACGGCCTTGCCTTGGCACGTGAACGCGTAGTCATTCTGCGCGCCACCGATCGACTGCCCTGCGACGATGGTCGCGAGCTGGTTCGGCGGGAGCACGACCACGGGCGCGTTCCCGCATTGGTCGCCCGGCGTCACCGGCCCGCCGCCCGAGCCGCCGGTGCCGCCCGTGCCGCCCGTCCCGCCGGTCCCCCCTGTCCCACCGGTCCCGCCGGTGCCCCCGGTCCCACCCGTGCCACCCGTCCCGCCGGTGCCGCCTGTCCCCCCGGTGCCCCCCGTGCCCCCCGTGCCGCCCGTTCCGCCAGTGCCACCCGAGCCGCCGGTGCCTCCCGAACCGCCGGTGCCACCGGTGCCCCCCGAGCCGCCGGTGCCGCCCGTTCCACCCGTTCCGCCAGTGCCGCCGGTGCCCCCCGAGCCGCCAGTGCCCCCCGTGCCCCCCGTTCCGCCAGTACCGCCAGTGCCACCCGTCCCGCCGGTGCCGCCGGTGCCGCCCGTGCCGCCCGTGCCAGCAGCGCCGCCTGTACCGGCGGCGCCACCGGAGCCCCCTTGGCCAGCACCGCCTGCGCCGCTCTGCCCGGCGTCGCCGCCTGCGCCACCGTCACCAGCAGCGCCGCCGCCCGAGCCGCCCGAGCCGCCGCTGCCGCCCGTACCGCCCGAGCCGCCGGTGCCACCGCTGCCGCCTTGCGTGCTGCCGCCTTGGCCCGCACCGCCCTTACCACCTTGGCCCGAACCACCCTTACCGCTGACGCCTGCCGACCCCTGCGTGTTGGGGTTGTCGTCGTCGTCGTCGCCACACCCCGTCATCACCAACGCCGCGATCGCGACGAAGGGTAGAAGGAAGGTAAAGCGTTGCTTCATGGTGGTCGTCCTCCGGTTTTTTCGTAGGTTGGCGCGAGGGCTCTCGCGCCCCGGCCCGATGCGGGTCGGCTAGCATAGTCGTGATGCGCGGGGCCCGCAGTCCGTTCGCTTTGCCACGTGCTGCCGTCGCACGCACTTTGCTGGTGGGGTCTGCTGAAGGTGCGACGGGCACCCACCAGAGCCGTTTCGAGCTCGAATGCGACGAACGCCGCGCGCGAAGCTGCTCAGCTCGGGCTCGAGCCCGTCACGGGCGCTCGTACAAGCTCACCCAATGGTGAGAGCGGCCGGCCGGCGGCCGCGGTCGTCGTGTCGTCGGCGCTCGTGCGAAATGCGGGTTCTGGGCTACACCTGAGCTCGCCATGTGCCCGGCCGACTCGGCGCTCGGACGCCCCACGTTGCTTTCGATTCTCACCTCCTTGCTCGTGTGCTCGCTCGCCTCGGCGTGCGCGAGCTCGAGCCCGCCCCCCGAGGCGAACGCTCCGGCCCCCGGCCCCGACCCGGCGCCGGCCACGACCGCGCCTGCGGCCCCGGCCCCGCCGCCCGCGCCGACCACGGGCCCGGGCGATCAGATGCCCGAGCCCGCGCCCCCCGATCAAGAGTGCGTCTGGCGCCCGCACGTGCGCTGCCAGAAGGCGTCGGGCTCGCCGCCGCCCGCGGCCGCGCCGCCCCCCTACGGCGGGTGCGCGACGGAGATCCCCGCGTTGCCCGAAAACGCGTCGCGCGAGGTGCGCGTCGCGCGCCTGAGCCCCAACTCGACGCGCGCGGCGCGCAAGGCCGACCCGCAGGCCTGTTGCTATATCGAATTCATCTTGCAATCCTGCCGGTAGAGACGGCGCGCGAAGGGCGCCCGGCCCTCGTCATGGCGCGCCGGCCGGGCGGCGTTCGAGCGAGAGCCGAGGCGGTAGGCTCGGGCGGGCGAGCCTCGGGCGGGCGAGCCTCGGGCGGGCGAGCCTCGGCCGAGCGAGCGCCGGGGGCAGAAAGGTCTGCGGGGCGTCGGCCTCAGCCGACAGTCGAGCGCGCGGGGCGGACGCGAGGCGCGAGGGCGGACATGGGCGAGAGCGTGCGGAACGGACGCGCGGCGGCAGGTACGAGCGGCAGCTTCGCGGGCGCGCGGCGGCAGGCGCGAGCGGCGGCTCGTGGGTGCGCGGCGACAGGCGCGAGCGGCGGCTCGCGGGCGCGCGGCGGCAGGCGCGAGCGGTGGCTCGTGGGTGCGCGGCGACAGGCGCGAGCGGTGGCTCGTGGGCGCGACGGGGCGCGCGACGGCTCGTGAGCTCGCGTCGGCGGGCGCCGCCTGCGTCGGCCGTCGAGAGGCGCGAGGGCGCGCGAAGGGTCGGGGAGCGGGCGCCTTGCGGGGGGGCCCGTCTGACGCTATGGCCGTGTCGGCGACAAGCGATGGCGACACAAGGGCGACAAGGCGCGCGCGCGGCGGCGCGGGCAAGGGGCGCGTTTCGGGCGTGGCCCCTGCTACTCGCCCTGTTCGTGATTTCCTGCGGCAACCGCTCCACCTCGACCCAGGGCGCGGCGGGGGCCGGGGGCGCGCCGAGCGCGGTGGCCGTGCCGAGCGGCAGCCCCGACGCGGGCGCCGAGGTGGCGCTGCCTTCGCTCAACATGACGATGCGCCTGCCGAAGGGCGCCGAGGTGCTGGTGGGCGGGCGCAAGAACAGCGTCCGCATCTTGCTCGATCCGAGGGCGCGCGCGCCGCGCCTCGTCGAGATTTCTCCCGAGGGGGCCGACTCGGTCCCCCGGGGCGCCTCGTCGCAGCGCGAGTTGAAGGGCGGCGGCCGCTTGCGCTACGGCGTCACCCAGGCGGGCGGCGGGAGCGGCGGGCCCGAGGTCGAGCTCGTGGGCGAGCTCACCTGGGGCGGCCGCGCCTACCTCGTCATCTGCCGGGCGCAGGGCGAGACGCCGCCGGCGGGCGACTGGTGCCTGCCCTACCTCGACGCGCTGCGCTTGACCGAGGGCTGAGGCGTCGCTCGGGCGCCGCCTTCGGCGGGCGCGCGGGGCGGCGATGGCTGGTATCCGGACGGCGCCGCGGGCCGGGCCTCGCCGGCGGCGCGCGCCGGCGACCGCCGCGCGGGAACGCCCCCGCGACCGTCGCTAATTCGAATCGCGGCGGGCGCTCAGCCGACGAGCTTGATGCCGATGACGAGAATGCCGTTCTTATGGCGATAGCCCGCGACGAAGAAGGGCTCGCCCGTGCCCATCGTGACCTCGGCGAGGGGCAAAAAGACGCTGCCGTCGGGCTTATGAATGGTGACGGCCATCTTGCGCCGGCCCGAGCCGACGGCCTGCTTGAGCGTCATGCGCACGTTGCCGCCGTCGGGCAGGGCCGAGGGCGACTCGGTGCCCTGGGTCAGGGGCGTTCGCGCCTGGGTGAGCAGCTTGTAGGTGTCGTAGGCCGAGAAGGGCGGCTTCTTGAGCTGGGCGAGGTTGCCGACGCGGCCGTCGATGCCCCCGCCGGCGTTGGTGGCGTGCAACACCGTGACCTCGGCCGCGAGGGCGGCGGTCGCAGGGTTGTTCGGGGGGGGCGACGGGGCCCCGGCGCTCGCGGTGGCCGGGCCCATCGCGAGCGCGAGCAGCGCGCCCGCGACGAGCGTCGCGGGCGCGAGCCAGCGCCGGGGGGGGGGCCGAGTGCGGGGCCGGTCGAGGGGAGGACGGGGCTTCATGGCGAGTCGGCGGCGTCCTCGGCGGCGTCGTCGTCGAGCCACAGGACGGGGGTGCTCTGCGAATCGTTCGAGATGAAGTAGATGGACCCCATGCGCTCGCCGAAATCGACCGTGTCGACGTCGGTACCGTAGGCGACAACGCCCAAGGGGGCGCTCGGCTTGCCGGGCCCGCCGCTCGGGCCGAGCGTGCCGGGCGACGACCACCAGAAGACGAACGCGGCGGCGGCCGCGAAGGCGAGGCCGGTCGCGCTGAGCGCGTGCCGGACCGCGGCGGGCAGGCGGCGCGTTTCGGCGCGGGGTTCGGCGGGGGCGGCGGGCCTCAGGGTGAGCACGGGCGCGAGCCGCGGGGCGGGCTCGGGCTCGGCCTTGACCCGGGAGCCCGAGGGCTCGGCCTCGAGGGCCGCGAAGATGCGGTCGGCCAGGTCGGGCGGGGGGGCCGGCGGCGGGGCCGCCTTTCGGACGTGGCGCCCCAGGGCGCGGAAGTTGTCGACCAGCGCCGGGCCCTCGCCGCCCGAGGCGGCGAGCCAGGCCCGCACCTCGCGGGCGCGCGGCTCGCCGAGCTCGCCGTCGTAAAAGGCCATCAGCTCGATCGGGGTCGGCGCTTTCATGGGTCACCCCCCTCTTCGGCCGCCGCCGCCGCCTCGTCGCCCGGCACCGCGGCGCGCTGGCCCTCTTGGTAGAAGCCCGAGAGCGCCCGCTGCAGCTTCTGCCGGGCGTGAAAGAGCCGGCTCATGATGGTGCCCTTCGAAACGCCCATCGCCTGCGCCATCTCTTCGTACGACAAGCCCTCTACCTCGCGCATAATGATAACCCCGCGGTGGTAGGGCGGTAGGGCGTCGAGCGCCGCCTTGATGGCGCCGGCGAGCTCGGCCCGGTGCATCGAGTCGAGCGGGTCGGCGCCGTCGACGCGGGCCAGCAAGGGGAAGCTACTCTCGTCGCTCTCGTCGAGCGGCGCGCGGGCCTCGTCGAGCTCGTCGGCCTGGCGGCCGGGCCGGCGCAAGACGTCGATCGCGAGGTTGGTGACGATGCGGTAGAGCCAGGTGAAAAAGCTCGACCCACCTTGGAAGGTGGCGAGCCCCCGGTAGACGCGCAAGAAGGCCTCTTGCACGACCTCGGCCGCGTCGCTCTCGTCGCGCAAGAGCGAAAAGGCGATGGCGTAGGCCCGCCGCTGGTGACGCTCGACCAGCGCGCGAAACGCCTGCCTGTCACCGCCCCGAGCCGCCTCGACGAGCTCACGATCGTCCTCCGCCTCCGCCTGCCTTGTGTTCGAGTTGGACGGCCGTTCGAGAGGCATATTCACTGGCCTTAGCCCTTCGCGGCGGGCCTCGGGCGGCGGACGCTCGGAAAACGACATCGCCCCCGGGTGCAGAGGCAGGGCGGGCGCGAACGCCCGCGAGCGCGTCGGCGGCAGAGACATGCCCGCTACCTTACGCCAAGATGGCCCCCATGTGACCCTTCTAACCCACCTCAACCGGGCCGACCGCCCCCTGCTGAGGCCAGATTTCAGCCCCTCCTCAAGGTTTCAGGTCCCCCTTTAGGCCACCCCCCACGCGCCCCTTGACAGCCTCGGTCGTGGCATTTTTGCAGCCCCGCCCGAGGCTGCGCCTCGCCACGCCCCGACGCCGGCCGGGCGCAAGGCACGTGGGCGACTGTCGGGCCCCCGAACCTAGGGCAGACCCGGCAGGCCGCGCCGCGGATCGTCGTCGTCGGAGGCGTCGGGCAGGGCCGCGAGCACGACCCGGACGTCGAAGACCCGATCGCCCCGGGCGACGCGCACGGTGGCGGTGCTGCCGACGCCGGCGAGGCTCGCCAGCCAGCGCAGCTCGTTCGGGTCGGCGACGACGGTGCCGTTGAACGCCAAGATGACGTCGTCGGGGGCGATGCCCGCGCGGTCGGCCGGGCCGCCGCGCCCGACGCTGCGCACGATGGCGCCCCGGCGGTCGGGCCGCCGCAGCTTGCGCATGTCGTCTTCGCTGACACCGTTGACTTGCACGTTGAGCGCGCTGCGGATGACCCGGCCGTCGCGCACCAGCATGGGCACGATCGACTTGACCATGTTGATGGGGATCGCAAACCCGATGCTGTTCGCGTTCGCCCGGATGGCCGTGTTGATGCCGACCACCTCGCCCTTGAGGTTCAAGAGCGGGCCGCCCGAGTTGCCCTGGTTGATGGCGGCGTCGGTCTGCAGAAAATTGAAGTAGCTCTGCCCCCCCGGCTTGTCGAGATCGGGCAGATCTTCGCGCGTGCGGCCCTTGGCCGAGATGATGCCCGCGCTGACGGTGTGCGAGAGGCCGAAGGGGTTGCCGATGGCCACCGCCCAGTCGCCGACGTCGATCGCGTCGGAGTCGCCGAGCGGTAGGACGGGCAGGCTCGGCACGTCGACCTTGAGCACGGCCACGTCGGTGAGCGGGTCGCGGCCGACCAGCTTCGCCTCGACCCGCCGCTCGTCGGCGAGGCGCACCGAGATGCGGTTCGCCTGCGCGACGACGTGGTTGTTCGTCAAAATGTAGCCGGCCGGGTCGTAAATGAAGCCGGTGCCCAGGCCCTCGATGCCCCCGCGCCCCGGGCCGCGCACCATGCTGAAGACGGTGACTACCCCCGGGTCGCTCGCCCGCACCAGCGAGGCGAACGAGACCGGCGCGCTCATGCCCCCCGGCAAGATCACGCTGCCGGCCGGCGCCGACGCCGGCCGCGTCTGCGGCTCGCCCGGCCCGGGCGCCCCGGGCGCGACCGGCACCGCCCCCGGCGGCAGCCCCCCGCCCGTCGAAGGCCCCGCGCCCCCCGCCCCGCCGCCCAGGCTGATGGTGCGGCGGCAGCCCACGGCGCCCAGCCCGAGCGCGAGCGCCGCGGCGACGAGGGGCCCCGCCTTGGCCCTCGGAAGCAGCCGCCCGAACGTCACGAAGACCGCGAGACCTCGACGAAGCGCATGCGCAGATCGTATAGCACCTGCGTCAGCAGGCGCTCTTCGTCGCCCGTCAAATTGCCGTGGGTCTTCTCTTGCAAGAGCCCCAGAATGTCGATGGTCTGGCGGGCGAGAGCGAGGTCTCTCTCGACCGAGCCGTCGGGCTGCGGCGCGTCGCCGAGGTGCGTCAGCGCCGAGTGGCTGAGCGACACGATGAAGGTTGAAAAGTCGATGTGGGGCAACGTCGACGCTTCGGCCGTCGTGCCCTCGGCGCCCGGCTCGGCTCGCTTGGTGCTCATCGCTCGTACCTCCCGCTAGGGCCCGAGGCCGGCAACCGCGCCGGGGCCTCGCTCACCCCTCGTCGTCGTCGTCGTCGTCGTCGTCGTCGTCGTCGGGCACGACGGGCTGCGCCTCGCGCACCCCGCCGCTCGACCCGCCGCCGCCCCCCCCGAGGGCGGGCTGGCCGAGCGGCAGCGTCTCGGCCTGGGCCGCGACGTCGGGCAGCGCGTTGAGGTGCTGCTCGACGTCGGAAGGCTGGATGAGCCCTCGCTTCAGGTTACGCTCGCGGATTCGTACGTCGCTCACTAGGTGGGTCTTCGGCGCGGTGCTCATGGTCGGCTCGGCCCGCTCGGCTTAGTGGCACTTGCCCCGCCCCGCAAGGGGGGGGCCGCGAAACGGGCCCGCTTGCCCCGCTTTACCCCCGCGCCGCCTAGGCTCTGTCGGACGAAGGCGGACCGAGCGCGGCGGCCGAGATGCAAGCCGTCGGTCGGGGCCGGGGGCGAAGGAATCCGCCCGG
>DASTPP010000026.1:0-11608 GCA_035762175.1 Polyangiaceae bacterium
TTGACCGCGCGCGGGGGGCTCGACAAGCGGCGCGCTCTTCGCGTACGAAGCGGGCGTGCCCGCCGTCGCCGACGCGCCGATGCCCGAGCCGCGTCGCACGCGGCTCGAGGCCGAGCTCGCGGCGACCAAGGCCCGGCTCGCCGTCGCCGAGCGCGAGCGGGACGAAGCGCGTCAGGGCCTCGAGAGCCTGCGCAAGGCGTACACGCGCGCCCTCGAGCAACTCGCCTTGCTGCGCCGCCGCCTGTTCGTCGAGAAGGCCGAACGCGTCGAAGCCTGTGGCGAGCAACTGGCCTTCGACGCCTTGTTCGCCGAGGTCAAGCGGTTGGAGAAGGCGCTCGACGAGGCCGAGCGAGCCGCCCCCGCCGCCGCCCCCGAGGGCGAGCCGAAGCGGCGCCGGGGGGGCAAGGGCCGGCGCGACCTCGCGAAGGCCGAGCTGCCCGAGGTGCGCGTCGAACTGCCCGACCCGGAGCTCGAAGCCAAGGTGCTCGAGGGCAAGGCCGAGCGCATCGGGGTCGAAGAGAGCTTCCGCCTCGGCTACGAGCGCGGCGGGATGCGCCGCCTCGTGCTCGAACGCGTCGTGGACAAAGTGCCCGCGCCCGAGGCCCCCGCCGACGCTCCGGCGCCCGCCGAGCGCGGCGCCGACGACGGCGAGCCCGCCGAGCCTGCCGGGGCGCCCGCCGCGCCGCCGGGCGCGCCGCCCCGGGCGCGCTTCGTCACGGCGCCCTTGCCCCGCGAGCTCGGGCGGCGCCCGCTGCTCGCGCCTTCCCTGATCGCGCACCTCGTGATGATGAAGTACGTGCTCAGCGTGCCCTTTTACCGGCTCGAGCAGCAACTGGCCCGCGAAGGGGCGCCGCTCGACCGCGGCACCATGAGCCGCTACGCCGAGGACGTCGGCGCCACCTTGGGGGCGCTGGTCGAGGCGGCGCGCGACGAGGCGATGGCGACCGCCTTCTGCCTGGCGACCGACGCCACGGGCGTTCTCGTGCAGCCGGGGCCGATCGCCGAACGCGACGCGCCGGGGCGCGCGGCGTGCCGCAAGGGCCACTTCTTCGTCGTGCTCGCCGACAAGGACCACGTCTTCTTCGAGTACCAGCCCAAGCACACCTCGGCCGCGGTGTGCGCCATGTTCCGAGGGTTTTCGGGGCACATCCAGGCCGACGCGCACGCGGTTTACGACGCGCTCTTCCGGGGGGCCCCGCCCAAGGGGGCGCCGCCGGACGAGCCGCGCGGGCCGCCGCCGACCGAAGTCGGGTGTTGGTCCCACGGCCGGCGGAACTTCTGGGAGGCGGCCGTGTGCAAGCACGCGCTGGGACTCGAGGGCCTGCGCCGCGTCGACGCCCTCTTCGCCGCCGACCGCCCCCTCGGCGACCTGCCGCCGGCCAAGCGCAAGGCGCGCCGCGACGTCGTCGTGCGCCCCTTGGTCGACGCGTTCTTCGACTGGGTCAAGGCCGAGCACGCGCGCCCGCGCGAGCGGGGGCTGGTCGCCTCGGCGCTGGGCTACGCCGTGCGCCAGGAGGGGCCGCTCCGTCGTTTTCTCGACGACGGACGATTGCGCCTGGAGAACAATGCCTCCGAGAGAGCCTTGCGCGCCATCGCCGTTGACGTTTCATTGTGCACCTCCTCTTCAAGTGCCCGGAATCACGAGCGTGCGAGGGTCCGGCGAATTGCGACACGGGCGTCCCGCGCGCCGGCGACGGCCGCGTAGCGCCTCTTGGACCTCGGGCCGATCGAGGTCGGCGGCGAGGATTTGCCAGGGGGCGTCGAACACGTACTGCTTGGCTGGCAAGATCCCATCGCGGATCAGTTTGCGAATCACGTGGCACGTCACGCCCGCCTTCTTCGCCGCCTCGACCATCGTCAGGCACGTGCCATCCTTCACGGCGGATTCGTACCCGGGTATGCCTTTCGTCCGACGATAGTCTCCGACGCGCTTCGCATCCCACGTGTGCCCGAATGGCGTCGTCGTGCCCATTCGGTTCAGGGTCGCCGCGATGTGCTCATCCGACCACCGCATGCCCATCTGGCGAACGACCTGATCGACCTCGGCGGAATTGCGCATCGTGTGCTCCCCCGTTTGCGGCTTGCGAACGCGAAGCTCCGAGTGCTGCCCGCCGCGCCAGTGGACGACGAGCACGACTTCACGACTCGCGTCCTCGACGTCGACGACGATTTCTTCGATGAGCGCCCGGACCAGCCGCTGCTTCGTCCGCATGTCGGCGCAGGAGGAGTTCCAGACGCCCTCAAGATCGTTGGCGAGGGAGAGGAGCGATTCTCGGTCGACGGCGGCGGGTTCGGGGGTCGACTGGGCGAGCAGCCGTGCCTCGCAGTCACGCAGCCGCGCCATCGCCGCGTTCCACCGCGCTTCGAGTTCGGCGGCGACGAGGCGGTTGTCGGGGTCGACCTGCTCGTAGCGCCGTGCGGCGATCTTCACGCCGTACTCGGCCTGCTGACGCTCCAGTTCGAGCGCTCGCGTTCGCTCGCTCCGTTGAGAGATCGCCTCGCGCTCTGCCATCAAGGCAGCTTCCACGGCGAGGGGTTGGACGACAAGGAGAATCTCTTGCGCGATGGCGAGGTCGGGCCGCCGCGCGCCGAAGGCAATGCAGGGCTCGATGCCGTGCATCGAGCGCCCGAGTCGGCACCCGTAGCGAGGCTTGTAGTAGCGGCCGGAGTACGTGACCTTCAGCATCCGTCCGCAACGCCGGCACCGGAGCAGGCCGGCCATCAGCGCCTGGCCACCCCGCGAGGACTTCGCCGCCCCGGCGCGTTGACTGTACGAGTTGCGTGCGAGGCGGCGACGGTTGCGCTCGAACGTGTCCCACGGGACGTACGCTTCGTGGTGGCCCTGCAGCAGCACGGCCCAGCTGTCCATGGGGCGCGCGCGCCCATACCTCTTGCGAAGCGAGCCGTCGACCAAGTCGGTCTGCACCTTCGACTTGCCGTACGCGTAGGCGCCGGCATAGAACGGGTTCTGCAGGACCGAGAGCACGTTGCGATAGGCCGGGGCGCGCCACGCGAGCGGCGATGTGCCCTTGCCGCCGACCGGGCGCGGGAAGAGCAGACCCTCTCGGCGCATGTGCAGCAACACTTGCATGGCGCTGCCGAGCCGTTCGAAGAGGCGAAAGATCGTGCGGATGGCGTCCTGGACCCGTCGATCGGGGTCCATCATCAGCCCGGTCTCGCGCGACCAGACGTAGCCGACAGGGACGCCGATGCGGAGCTCGCCGCGGCGCGCTTTGGCGACGATGGCGTCGGACAGGCGCTTGCGGAACAGCGTCAGCTCGAATTCACTCATCGTCCCCTTGAGGCCGAGCAGAAGGCGGTCGTTGGGCAGGGCCGGGTCGTGAACGCCGTCGGTGTCGATGACGTAGGCACCGACCAGCCCGCAGAGCTCGAGCAGATGGTGCCAATCGCGCCCGTTGCGAGCCAGCCGCGACGCCTCCAGGCAGAACACCGCGCCGACCGCGCCTTCGCAGAGGCGGCCCACGAGGTCTCGGAACCCGGGCCGGTCGGCCGTGCCGCTCGCCGACCGGCCGAGGTCTTGGTCGATCACGTGGACGTCTCTGAATCCGTAGCGCCGCGCGAGTTCGACGAGTTCGTACTGACGTCGCTGGCTCTCGCGGTTCTCTTGCACTTGCAGGCCGGTGGATTGCCGGACGTACACGACGGCGCTACGCCCGAGGGCCTCCTTGGGCAACTCACGAAGGCTCATCGTCCACCTGCCTTTCGGCGAGAGCGCTCGCGACCTGAAGCAGGAGGCGACTGAGCAGGACGACGACTTCCGCTCTCGCGTCGTGTTGGGGCGCGCCCTTCGTCGGAAAGGGGATCGCCAGCTGAGGTGCGAGGCGCCCCGTCGGGCGCGGTCGGCGGCTTGGTCGGTTCATCGGATTCCTCCGACGCCACGGTGCCAGAAGACGCGCGAGGGATTGGCGCTCGGATCTCGTCGAGGAGGGCGCGCAGCTCGCGGAGGGCATTGATGGACGCTCGCCGCGCCCCCAACGTCATGGGTGCGCAAACCGTGCGATCGAACATCCACGCCGGGATGACGACGGCGGCGTCCTCGGCGACGGAGCAGACGAAGGCCTCCTCGCCGCCACGTCGCTCACGGTAGTGGACGGTGATCTGGGCCCCTCGCGCCGGGTGCCACGGGTAGTGGACCTCCGAGCAAAATGCGACATGGGCAGAATGATCAGGGACTGGCGACGGGTCGCAAGGCATGGTTGTTCTTCGGCAGCGACGATCACGCCCAGGCGGCGGCGAACCTCTTCTCGCTCGTCGCCAGCTGCAAGCTGCACGGACTCGACCCCGAGGCCTACCTCGCGGACGTGATCCGAGTCCTGCCCTACTGGCCGCGCGGGCGGTATCTCGAGCTCACGCCCAAGGACTGGATGCGCACCCGCGCCCGGCTCGACCCCGTCGAACTCGCCCGGCCCCTCGGGCACGTCACGGTGCCTCCCCCGCTTTGCGCGGAAGAGCAAGACCCGACGGGCTGAAGGAGCCGCCTGCACATCGACGAGGATGCTCGTCGGCGACCCCGTCTTCAAGAACGGGTCTTCACCCAGCGCTTACCATGCAAGACCTCGGCTTTCGCTGGCTCGTGCAGCAAAGGCAGTCGTCTCTTCTTTCACTGGCGCACGATTCTGCCGCTACCCTACGCGATCGAGGACGCGGTCGTGCACGAGTTCATACACCTCATCGAGCCTCGCCACGCGTCGGCGTTCTGGGCGCGCGTCGAGCGTGCGCTTCCCGACTTCGCCACGACGCTTGGTGGGACCGTCTGCAGGAGATCGGAGGTTCGGGTGAGGTAGGGTGGCATCACGGTGCCAGACCATGTTCATCGAGCGCGTTCGAATTTGTGTCGTCGAGGCGTGCCGCCCCTCGTCTTAGCGACAGCACAGCTGAGGGCTTCGATGAACCGAGAGCCTGCCACGTCAGAGCCCGAGGGCCAAATTTGCCCGCCGCAACGAGCGAGTGCCGGTCTTCGACCGAAGCCGTGGCTCTGGGCTCTTTGTTGCCTCTCCCTGATCGCGATCGCAGGAGGGCCGAGTTCGCTCGCGGCGCGGCCCTCGCGGTGGGAAGGCACCCATGCCTTGAAAAGTGAGGTTCACGTCGAGGGGGCTGTCGACGGGAACATCCCTCGCATTGTGCGCGACCGAGTTCCCACGACGTACAATAAGACCTTTCGCCCCGAGGTTTCGGTGGAGGTTCGCCGTAGCTCAGGCGATGGGGCGACCTCACCTACCCTCGTCTTTGACGTTCGCACGAACGGTGAGGCCTGCTCGCTGCAAGCGAAGTCCGAGAGCGAGGGGTCGGTGCAGTTCGCGTCCGGGCAACTCTGCCGTTGGTCGCTTCGTTCCAATGGCATCGAAGTGAAGGCACAGGCCAGCCTCAAGGCAGGGCACGCGACGTTGGACCGCAGCCGAATGCACCTCGAACTCGACTGGGGGGTCAAGGGCGAGGTCGAAGTGCAGGTCGCCCCGGGCTTGCGTCCGAAGCTGCCCGTTCGTGGTTCGATTCAGGCGAATGCCGAATCGAAATAACGACATCACTCGTCGTCGCCGGTCCGGCTTTGGGGGGTTCTCAGATGTTGGTCATGCGTGGAGGAGGTAGCCATGGCACTTGGTCGTGTCATAAGGGTGAGTTCGATTGCGCTATGGGTCGGCCTGCTAGTCACTGCTTCGGGCGTGGTCGGGGGGTCCGTCGCGATGGCGGACGGAGCCGGTTGCCGCGGCGCGTGCGGCAACCGCAGAGCAGACGCGGCTGGCTGGTGCGGCAACTGCGTCGACCACTGCTCCGGGGGCACCGAAGCGCAATGCGCCGCGTCTTGCGGAGACCCTTGGGACGAGGGCCCCTGCCTCCGCCAGGCCGATCAGAACGTCCGGCAGTGCTACGAAGGGTGCCGCGGTAACCGGGCGTGCGAAGGCAACTGCGGCGGTCAATACAAGCGCGACCAGATACAGCATTGTCATGACGACAAGAAGCGGGCGGACGACAGGCGACAAGGGTGTCTCAACGCCTGCGGTGGGCAGAAAGATTGTCGTGCCAGTTGGTGCACGGAAGAAGGCGCCAACCGCCGCGCCTGCTACCAGCAGGTCGAGGAGGCGCTCGCCGCATGCCAAGCCTCGTGTGAGAAGCCTGCCGAGAACTGCTCCGAGGAGAAATGCTTCGGAGTGGTGCGCTATGCTACTTGCGGCGGCAAGAAGAAAGCGACAGGGTTTTGTGTGTCGTTTCGCTGGTCATTTTAGATATGTCGCACTGCAACGGGTGCCCGACAGGGGGTGGCAGCCGAGCTGGCGCGGCCGGACCGAGCTTGAACGAGCGGGCTACGTCGGCCGACGCGCTGGTTCGAGTGAGACATTCGCGGCGCCCATGAGGATGTAAACATGGGGAATACGTTTCTTTCGGACATTGCGAATCGGAACCTACACCGCGCGGGGGCGCTTGCGGTCGTACCCGTCGCGTGCGCGCTCATGGCCTCGCTGCCGGCCAGCGCACAGACCCCAGCAGTCGGCGCCGCCCAGGGGTCGCCGATGGACGTCGCGTCGAGCATCGACCTCGTGCTCGAAGTACCACTCGATGCTCTGCGTGAGGCGGCTGAAGCGCAGTTGGCTCCGTCCGTTGACGTCGCACCCTTCAATTTTTCGATCAACGGCGGGGCGGACGCGAGCGGCGGCATTAGCCTCGGCTATCACGTCGAACGTGAACGGCTTTCCATCTCGCCTACCACCGAAGGGGTCCGTACTGACCTTTCTCTACGCTACTGGGTGGACGGGCGTCGTCGGACATTCGTCACGCGCGTACTCAAGGGCCCTCTCATCCGCTTCAGCTGCGGCACCAACGGTGAGCCCATGAGGTCCGCCCGCGTCTCACTACTTACCAAGGTCGACGTCAACGCGGCGTGGCAGGTGACGGCCTCGACCGCGGTCGGTGCCGTTCAAGCGGATGACCGTTGCAGAGTCACGGCGCTCAATGTCGATCTGACGGATCGTCTGACGTCGTTCCTTGGCGCGAGGTTGCAGGCGGCGGTAGGTTCCCTCAACGAGCGCACTGTTCGTGAGTTCGATCTTGCGGCGCGCGCGCGCTCCGTGTGGTCGACGCTGGCCGACCCGCTGAGTGTCGGGCAAGCCTCGTGGCTCGACCTGCGACCCGAGGGCGTGGTGTTGGGCTCTCTGAGCGCCGGGGCCGAGTCGATGCGCATGACGCTCCGCTTGCGTGCGAAGCCGCGCATCGTGCTCGGGCCGAAGCCGGCGTCGAAGCCGACGCCATTGCCCTCGCTCGAGCGCGGCCCAGTCGAAGACTCATTCGCCCTGACCGTGCCGGCGCTCGTCACGTACGACGAGGCGAACCGACAGCTCCGACAAACCCTCCAGGCGGCCGAGGCGCGAGGACAACTCAAGGGCCCCGGGGGCGCCGCCCTTCACGTAAGTGGAGCGAGCCTGCGGGGCGAGCGGGGCAAGCTGGTGCTCGCGCTTACACTCGATGGCAAGGTGAAGGGCAGCCTCCACTTGAGAGGGACACCGTCGTACGACCGAGCAACGTCAACGCTGCGGTTTCCCGACCTGGAATTCGACGTGCAGACGAGCGACCCCTCGCTCGCCGCGCTACTGGGGGACCCAGCGACCCGCACCGAGCTGCAGGGCGTGCTCCGGGACGCGCTTCGCATTGACGCGGTCGACGTCACCCGTCGCGCGACCGAAGCCGCCCGGGGTGCACTCAACCGCGACGTCGGCACCGTCAAGCTCACCGGAACGTTGACGTCGACCGAACTGATCGGGGTGCAGGCCGAAGACTCAGCGCTCGCGGTGTCGTGCCGCATCAGGGGTTCGTTGAAGGGGCAGTTGCGTTGACCGCGATCGTGCGACGCCAGCGTCGCATTCAAGGGAGGCGGCAATGACGTTCCGGTATCTCGATGATGAGCATATGGCCAGCCTGCGCAGAGCGCTGAGGGACGCCGGGCTTGCCGAGCACGATGTCCTCGACTCGCTCGCTGTCGACCTCCCGCACGCCATCCGTGCAGTCGTGAATCAGACGCGTATCGACCCGATCGATCGGCTCATGCGGACGTTGGGCTGGCTCAACGCGAAAAGGCGCGATGATAACGGCACTGTGCCGCTGTTGCTCTGGCTCAAGAACGCCGCGTTTCGCGTCGAAGGGATCGACCAAGCAGCCGCCGAGGTAGTTCAGCGCGCGCTCGCGGAAGTGAGCGCGAAGGCGTCCGGCTTTCCGACCGACGGGGGGCGCGCGCGCCTGGCCGCCGGGGCAGTGGGGCAGCGCGAGCGTATCGTACATAGCGACGACCTCCTGCCCTATCGCTTCCTAGAGAGGGGGGCGAAGGCTGGTCGGTCCGTGGCGCGCCTCGTGGTCGAGCGCTTCGACGGCGGGCAGCCGACGCACGACGATCAGGGCAAGCCCTGGCGGAGCGTCGGCACGTCTTGGCTCCTGACCCGGGATCTGATCGTGACGAACCATCATGTGATTAACGCTCGCAATGATGGCGAGAGGCCTGCACCCCAGAGTGATCTCGAGCTTCAATCCTGCGGCGCCCTAGCGCAGTTCGACTTCGACGCCAAGGGGCAGGAAGACCAAATGCCCGTGCGGGTGCGAGGGCTCGAGGCGTTCTCGCCCCTCGACGGGCGGCTCGATTACGCCATTCTTCGGCTCGACCGGCCGCTCGACCGCGCACCGCTGCAACTCGCGGGGCGAGCGTTGGAGCTTCGCGCCGCCCCTGTTGGGGCGACCGCCTTGAACATCATCCAACACCCGAATGGGTGGTACAAGCAGGTCGCCTGCCGCAATAACCTCGCGCATCGCGCCGATGAGCACGAGATCTGGTACTTTACGGACACGATGGTGGGCTCGTCCGGGGCGCCAGTGTTCGACGACGAATGGCGGGTCGTGGCGCTGCACAAGATGTGGCGCCCCGCCGACAACGTTCTTTTTCAGGGCAAAACGACGGCTTGGGTCAATGTCGGCACGCAGATGACAGCCGTCCTACAAGATCTCGGCAGGCAGGGCAAGGTGGCACTGCTCGAAGAGATCGCTCGGGCCCCGGAGCGGGTAACGTCGTGAGTGCGTTGGACGTCAGGTGGCTCCGGCTGGTTGGCGACGCCGCGATCGATCTAGGGCTGGCGCCCCGACACGACACCCTCTTGGTTGGCATCGACGAGCGGGCCATTGCCCGACTGCCACGTCACGTCAAACCAGGCGCACAACTTCGCAGTGACTTGCACGAGCTCAACCAGATGCCTGCTTCTCGCTCATGTCTCCGCCTCTGGCTCGACAACGCCATCGACGCATCGGGCGGGGGAGACGATGGGAAAGTCTTCCGTACCGCGCTCGAGCTCCTCGGCGGTGCGAACCTAGCGTCGAACGAGCACCCCCCGGGTCCGACCCCCTTTACCGTCGAGGTGCGCGGCAAAGAAAACAGCGAACTCGGGTCAGGGTGGATGCTTTCGCACCACGGCGGGCCCATGCTCGTCACTGCTTTCCACCTCGTGGGTCACGTCCCGACTGGCGAATGGCGTTCGGAGCGTGACGCCGACGTCGAGTATATCGCATATGACATGGACGGCAAGATGCACGAGATGCCACTGCGGCCACTCGCCCACGATGACGCCGCGGACCTCGCGTTGCTTGAGCCGGTCGGGCCTGTGCTGGGCGAGGGCCTGCAGCTCGGCCGGCCGTTCTCGGCGGCACCAAGGCCCGGTACACGTTGGATAATCCGCGCTAGGGCGGAGACGTCGCTCCAACGTTCCGTCGAGAAGGGGACGGTCGTGGCGGTCGCCGGAGGCCGTGCATTGACCCTGCGGGGTGAGCCGGATCTTCGTCGGCCGGGCGTCCTCGTGGGCTCTGCGGTCGTCGACGAGAGGGGCGAGGTGATGGGCACCTTTACGATGGGGGCGGGCTCCCCGGCGGCTGGCGTGGTTGGGGCGGGCTATGCAAGTTCGTCGCGGGCTCTCGCGGCGCTCTTGACGCGAACCGCGCCCGGGGCACGACGCGCTGGCCTGCCCGGGGGCGGGCGCCTCTTGTCTTGGCTTTTTGCGACCCCAGATCGCTGGTGCGCCTTCGTGACTTCGCTCGACGACCCGGGGGGTCGCGCTCATGACGCCTTATTTTTCACTCAGTCACGTGGTGCTGCGAGTTCGCGAGGGTGAGCCCGAACTCGCGAAGTTCTTGATGCGTTGTCTCGCCGGTCCCCTGGTACTGGCGACGACAATAACGATATTGCCCACCTTGCTCTCGCTGACGCGGTTCGGCCCCGAGGACACGCTACTTCACGTCCGCCATCTGGCCTTCGTGCTCGGCTTCTCGGTCACATTCGGGCTCGGGCTGAGCGTGAGTGGGAGCGTCGCGGCCGGCATTGTGGCGTCATGCGCGGCCGCGGCCGTAGGCTCGCTCGGCGTGACGGTCGAGCTCATTGGGTTCCAGAATCGTCACGCGAGCTTCGGCATCGGTGCGGCCTTGGGCGCCTCACTCGGGGCGGTCGCGGCGACGTTGCCGCGGCTCAGCCCGCCCGGCACCGGTCACGTGCCCTCGGTGCACGCCGCCAGGGTGTTGGTGCCAATCCTGTCTTTCGGCATCTTCGTGGTGATGCTCTGCGTCGCTGGCTTCGAACTGTCGCAATGGAGGGTTCTCGAAGCTTGGTACCAAAACTCACGGTGTTCATATCTTGTTTGTGTCGGCGCAGTTCTCGGCGCCGCCCTCGGCTTGCTCACCTGCCTTCCCGGCTGGGTTCGTCTTCGCGCGTTCAAAGATGCAAAGCGACGACTCGCCCCGGTCGTCACATGGGTAGGCCTACCCACACTTGCGGGGGCCTTTTTGACGCCGATTTCTTCCCTGCAAGGCCTGGATGATGCACACCCCATCCGTGGTATGGCCATCGGGGTTCTAACGGGCATGGTGGCTGCCAGCGCATTCTCACTCGTGCAAGTGGTCACGATGCTGTTTGTCGACGAACGGCGTGGGTTGGTTATGAGCGCGCATGGCGTCGCATTCGTCGCCTTGGTGGTCGCGGTGCCCCTCCGCGTCTTCCGCCATGTACCCAAGCAGGCGCTGATCGCGGGAGGGGTCATCGCAGGTCTCGTTGCGACCTACGGGCTACTCAGGCTACTGCATTGGCGGACCACCACTGGGCTGGAGGCGTCCGGAAGATGCCCCGCAGATACTGCTGAGATGCCGAAGAAGACGCTCCTCGAGGCCTTCCAAGGGCCACGGCCCTCGGACCAGCAGCAAGCGCCGCCTGGGAGGCAGGTGACCGGACGACTGCCGAGGCGATGAGTCAAGGCTCGATCTCATGGGGGGGTACCAGGCCCAAGCCTATGGCAACTGGCGAGCAGGCTCTTGACCAATAGCCAAGTGGAGTTCGACGACCTTGGCATCGAAGGTATGCGAGGGTGTCGGAGGCCCCACGGTAACCGCTGCATAAACCCGCGTTCTTCCGCGGCCGTCCGGCGGTGGGCATCCTTGCGGACAGGACGACCTCGACAGCGATGACGACCGAGTCTCTTTGGGCGGAGCGCGTGCGCGCCTGGCGCGCCAGCGGCGAGCCGGTCGCGAAATTCGTCCAGGGGCGGGGCTACTCCGCCTCCGCCTTGCGCTCGTGGGCCCAGCG
>DASTPP010000027.1:0-3454 GCA_035762175.1 Polyangiaceae bacterium
AGGGCGGGTGCCCTGCTGTCTGAGCCGAAGGCGAGTTCAGGGTGCCCGGAGGCCGCGCAAGGTCACCCGCCGCGCGTATCAGGCCCCCGGCAGCGAGGTGCGCCAGACGACGAGCCAGCGGCCCGCCTTTCGCCGCAGGGTCACGATGTCGCGCCCCGTCTCGCGCCGGACTTCGCCGCCCGGCGGCGCGAAGGCCATGCGAACGCGGTAGGTGGCCACGGCGGTGTCGGCCCAGGCCTCGACGTGCGCCTCGTCGTCGCTGTAGTCGAGCATTTCGACCGAGCCGACGAAGCGCCGGAACCTCTCGACGCAGGCCTCGCGCCCGACGAGCCGCCGGCCGAGGCCGGGCTCGGCGAAGACCGCCCGCTCGTCGTGCAGGCCCCGGAAGGCCTCGACGTCGCCCTCGCGGTAGGCGGCGGCGAGCTGCTGGAGCAGCTTGTGGATGTCCTGCCGCGCCCCTTCCATCGCTCAGGGCCCCCGGCCCTTGCCCTCGGTGGGGGCGCGCCCGCGCATGGGTGGCACGGCGGCGCCTCAGAGGCCGGCGGGCAGGGGCCAGTCGGCGGACGGGGAGGCCGCGCCCTCGACGGCGCCCGGGACGCCCGGCTCGCCGCGCCGCGGCTCGGGGGCAGCCTCGGCCTCGGCGCCGCGCTTCGGCTCGGCCCGGCCGTCGGCCGCGGCGGCCGGCCGCGGGGCGAGGGCGGGGGGCGGCGGGCGCGAGCGCCGGGCCGAGACGGGGCGCACCTGCAGCTCGGGCGGCTTGAGCGCCACCATCGAGCCCGGGGGCACCGAGCGCGTGACGAAGACCGACCCGCCGAGGATGCTGCCGGCGCCGAGCACGGTCTCGCCGCCGAGCACGGTGGCGTTGGCGTAGACGGTGACGCCCTCTTCGACCGTCGGGTGGCGCTTGGTGCCGCGGATGACGTTGCCGTCGCCGTCGCGCGGGTGCGAGATGGCCCCGAGCGTGACGCCCTGGTAGAGCGTGACGTCGGCGCCGATCTGGCTCGTCTCGCCGACGACCGCGCCGGTCGCGTGGTCGAGAAAGAAGCGCGGGCCGATGCGGGCGCCCGGGTGAATGTCGGCGCCCGTCTGGGCGTGGGCCCACTCGGTCATGATGCGGGGCATCAGCCGCACGCCGAGCGCGTGCAGCTCGTGCGCGAGGCGGTAGACCGTGACCGCGAGCAGCCCCGGGTACGCGAGGATGATCTCGTCGAGGTTCTGCGCCGCCGGGTCGCCGTCGAAGGCGGCCTGCGCGTCGTCGATCAGGGTGCGGCGCAGGTCGGGCAGCCGCTGCAAGAACTCGGACGTGAGCGCCTTGGCGCGCGAGCGGCAGGGCGGGGCCGAGGGCTCGGCCTCGACGCAGCCGCCGAGCTCGTCTTCGTAGCAGAGGCAGAGGCCGATCTGGCGCGCGAGCTTGTCGCGCAGCGTCGAGACGAGCACGCCGGTGTGGTAGCCGATGTTGTGGTCGGTCAGGTCTTGGCGGCCGAAGTAGCCGGGGTAGAGCAGCTGCAAGAGCAGCCCGACGATCTCGATGATCTCGTCGCGCGAGGGCAGAAAGCGCCGGTTGATGTGGTGGCCCCGCGGGTCAGCGCGGTAGCTCTCGACCAGGGCCTCGACGAGGCCCGACAGCTCGTCGGGGGGGCGTTGCTTCGGGGGGGCCACGGCGAGAACCCTAGCATAAAGCGCCCCGAAGGGCTTTGGCGCGCGCCGCCTTTGCGCCTACACTCGCCCCCCGATGCGGCCCCTTTACGAGACCGAGGCCCACGAGCGCGTCCGGGCCGAGGCGCGGCGCTTCGCCGAGCGCGAGATCGCGCCCCACGCCCACGCCTGGGAGGAGGCCAACGAGTTCCCCCGGGAGCTGTACCAGAAGGCCGGGCGGGCGGGCCTGCTCGGGCTCAGTTACCCCGAAGCGTACGGGGGCGGCGGCGGCGACCTGTCGTTCGCGCTCGCCTCGGCCGAAGAGCTCATCGTGGCCGGCCAGTCGGTCGGCACCGTCGTCGGGCTCGGCAGCCACGGCATCGCGCTGCCGCCCGTCCTGGCCTTCGGCACCGAGGCGCAGAAGCGGCGCTTCGTGCCCCCCGTGCTCGCCGGCGAAAAGATCGCCGCGCTCGCCATCACCGAGCCGGGCGGCGGCTCCGACGTCGCCGCGCTGCGCACGCGGGCCGAGCGCCGGGGCGACCACTACGTCGTCAACGGCGCCAAGACCTTCATCACCTCGGGCTGCCGCGCCGACTTCGTCACCTGCGCCGTGCGCACCGGCGGCGAGGGGCACGGGGGCATCTCGCTGCTCGTCGTCGAGCGCGGCGCGCCCGGCTTCTCGGTCAGCAAGAAGCTGCAGAAGACCGGCTGGTGGGCGTCGGACACCGCCGAGCTCTCGTTCGACGACTGCCGCGTACCGGCCGAGAACCTCCTCGGCGAGGAGGGCCACGGCTTTCTGATGATCGTGAAGAACTTCGTCACCGAGCGGGTCTTGCTCGCCGGCAACTGCGTCGCCATCGCCGAGCTCGCCTACCGGCTCGCGGTCGCCTACGCCCGCGAGCGGCGCGCCTTCGGCAAGTCGCTGACGGGCTTCCAGGTGGTGCGCCACAAGCTCGCCGACATGGCCACGCGCCTCGCCGCCGCGCGCGCGCTCACCCACGAGGTCGTGCAGCGCCACCTCGCCGGCGAAGACTGCGCCGCCCTCGCCGCCATGGCGAAGAACGCGGCGAGCGACATGTGCTCGTACGTCTGCGACGAGGCCGTGCAGGTGCACGGCGGCTACGGCTACATGCGCGAGTACGCCGTCGAGCGGCTCTTTCGCGACGCCCGCCTCTACCCCATCGGCGGCGGCACCCGCGAGATCATGAACGAGATCGTCGCCAAGTTCGAGGGCTACTGACCCGCCGTGCGCCCGGCCCCGCTCGCCCCCGCCGCCCTCGCGCTCGCCGCCCTCGCCGCCGCCGGCTGCTCGTCCGACGCGGGCCGCCGCGCCGAGGCCGAGCGCGTGCTCCACGCCGTCGACCGGCTCGTCGCCGCCGACCGCGGCGACAAGGGCCCCCCCCTGCGCGCGCTCGAGGCCCAGCCCTGCGAAGACCCCGCCATCTGCCAGGCCAAGGCGACCTGCCTCGAGGCCTTCCGGCCCCTCGAAGAGAGCGCGCGGCTGCAGCGCGAGGTGCGCGCCGCGATGGCCGCCGGGGTCGCCTCCGGCGAGGGGGCGCGGCTGCCGCCCGACCGGGCCCTCGAGCTCTTCGAGAAGACCGACCGGGCCGAGCGCGCCAAGCAGGCGAGCGAGCGGCAGCTCGACGGCTGCTTGCAAGCGGCGGCCCGGCTGCGCCTGACCCTGCGCCTCTGACGTGCGGCCCGTGCCCCGCCCCCCGCTCCGCCCCGCCCGCCGCGGCGCCCCGCTGGCCGCCGCCCTCGCGCTCGCCGCCCTCGCCGCGCCCGGCCCGCGGCGCGCGCGCGGCGAGGGCGACCGGCC
>DASTPP010000028.1:0-10566 GCA_035762175.1 Polyangiaceae bacterium
CCGGCGCGCGGCGCGGCGGGCGGGGGCGCGGGGGGCGGGGGCCCGGCCCGGGGCGCGGCGGGCGGGGGCGCGGCGGGCGGGGGGGCGCGGCGGCTGCCGCAGGCGGGGGCCTTCCGGGGCCGCTGCGCGGCCTTCGCGCGCGGCGACGTCGAGCACGTGCGGGGTCTCGTCGAGCTCTTCGAGGCCTGCCACTGCGCGTGCCATTGCCGCTACTGGCACTTCTCCGGCGACAAGAACGCCTGGCTCGCGCGCACCTCGCTCGAGCCGGCCGTCAACCGGCGCGAGTTCTTCGACGCCGTCGCCGCCCGCAGCGACCAGGCCCGGGGGCTCGTCGCCTTCGACGAGGGGGGCGAGCTCGTCGGCTGGCTCAAGCTCGCCCCCGCCGCGAGCCTGCCCAAGCTCTACGAGCAGCGCTTTTACCGCGGCCTGCCCGCCCTGCAGGGGCCGCGCGAGGGCGTGCTGACCGTGGGCTGCCTGCTCGTGCACCCGGCGCAGCGCCGCCGCGGCGTGGCGCGGGCGATGGCCGCGGCGCTGCCCCAGGTCGCGCGCGCCGAGGGCGCGCGGTCGGTCGAGGCCATGCCGTATGTGGCCGAGGGCGAGCAGAGCGACGAGCTGCTGTGGACGGGGCCTTATGGCGCGCTACTCGAAGCCGGTTTCAAGGTGGTCGAGGGCTCGTTCCCTTACCCGATCTTGCGCCTCGACCTCGGCTAACCTTAGTTGAGCTTGTTGCGCTCGGGGGTATAACGAGCGATTCTCTACGATCTAGGTTCATGGCTTCGCCGCAACCGCTTCAACCAGGCCACCGCGTCGCCGATCGTTACGAGGTGGTCCGTGAGCTCGGCCGTGGCGGCATGGGCGTCGTGTACCTCTGCGACGACCGGCTGACCGGCGAGCGGGTGGCCCTAAAGTGCGTCTTTTTCGACTCGCGCACCTCGCGCGAGCGCGACGCGGTGTGGTTCCACCAAGAGGTCCGGGCGCTCGCCGCGCTCGACCACCCGGCCATCGTGCGGGCGCGCGACCACGGGGTCTTGCCCGACGGCAACCCCTACCTGGTGATGGACGCGCTGCGGGGCCGCTCGGTGCACGTCTGGAAGTACCTCTGCCGCATCCCCTGGCCGGTCATCTGGTCGGTGGTCGACCAGGTGCTCGGGGGGCTGGCGCACGCGCACGCGCGCGGCATCATTCACGGCGACCTCAAGCCCTCGAACATCATCATTGACCCCTGCGACGGGCTGAACGAGCCGCGGGCGTACCTGCTCGATCTGGGGCTCGCCTGGCTGCTCGCCGACCGCACCGACCCGCGCCTCGAGCCGACGCCGCTCGGGGCGCCGGCCCTGCCCTTCGGCCTCGGCACCCCCGGCTGGATGGCGCCCGAGCAGATCCGCAACGCGGTGCCGCACATCGGGCCGCCGACCGACCTCTACGCCCTCGGCAGCGTGCTCTTCGAGCTCTTGACGCGGCGCGAGGTGTACGAGGGCACGGCGAAAGAGCTCTTGCGCAAGCACCGCGACGAGCCCCTGCCCTCGTTCGAGCTGCCGAGCGAGGTGCCGGCCGGGGTCGACGGCTTCGTCCGGCGCCTCTTGGCCAAGCGGCCCTGGCACCGCTTCCGGTACGCCGCCGACGCGCGCGCGGCCTGGGCGCCCTTCCGGCCCCGGGGGCAGGTGCGCTGGTACGCGCCGAACGTGCGCGTCGGCGACGAGCCGAGAGACCCGGCGCTCCTGCGCGTCACGCCCCCGAGCGATCTGCCCGACAACTCGCTGCGCTACGGGCCGGGCATTTTGCCGCTGCGGCCCTCGCCGCTCGTCGGCCGGCAGCGCGAGCGCGAGGCGCTCTGGGCGCACGCCGAGGCGACGGCGCGCGGCGACGGGCCGCCGAAGCGGCTCGCCGTCTTGCGGGGCGAGGCCGGGGTCGGCAAGAGCAAGCTGGCCGAGTGGCTCTGCGAGCGGGCGCACGAGACCGGGCGCCTCGTGCCGCTGCGCGTGCGCTACCGACGGGTGCCCGGGCACCTCGACGGCATGCGGGGCGCCGTGTTGACGCACTACAACCTCGTCGCCCAGCCCCGCCACGTCGTCGAGCAGGCGCTCTTGAACGAATGGGAGGTGGGGGCGAACGACGAAGAGGGGCGCAACTGGGTCGCGGCCGCGGCGAGCTGGCTGGTGCCCGACGACGCGAGCGTCGGCCCGACGGGGCGGCGCTTCGTGGTCGACAAGCCCGAGCTGCGCCGGGCCATCGTCCGGCACGTGCTCGAGCGCATCGGCACCCTGTCGAACCGCCCGCTCTTGCTCTGGGTCGACGATCTGCACCTGGCGCCCGACGTCACGCTCGAGGGCTACACCGAGCTCACCTCGCCCTCGGCGCCCCCGCGCATGTTCATCGTGGCGACGGTGCGCGACGAGTCGCTCGCCGCGAGCCCCGAGGCCTCCGAGCGGCTCAGCGAGCTGGTGCGCCGCTGCTTCTCGCTCGAGCTGTCGCTGACGCGGCTGAGCGAGGTCGAGCTCTGCGAGCTCCTGCGCCAGACCCTGCCGCTCTCGTCGCAGGCCGAGTCGGCCGTCGTCGCGCGCAGCCAGGGCAACCCGCTCTTCGCGCTGCAGCTCGTGCACGCCTGGTCGAGCGGCGGCTACCTGACGCTCTCCGAGAGCGTGTACACCGTGCCGGCGCCCGCGCTCCGGGGCCGGCCCATCACCACCGCCGAACTGTGGAACGAGCGCCTCGGCGCGCTCGAGGGCTCGCTGCGCCAGGCGGCGCGGGGGGCGGCGGCGCTCGGCGAGGTGTTCCACGCCGAGGTGTTCTCGAACCTTTTGCGCCTGCTCGGGCTCGACCCGGGGCCGAGCGTCGACGCGCTCCGCCGCGCCGAGATCTTGCTGCTCGACCGGGCGCAGCGGCTGCGCTGGCCGCACGCCCTCTTGCGCGAGCACGTCTTCGCCGAGCTCTCGGGCTCGTCCGACGCGGCGTTCATGTTCCGGGCGGCGGCCGACGCGCTCGGCACCCACACCGACGCCGACTCGCGCCGCATCGTGCGCCAGCGCGTCAACAACCTGCTGCTCGCCGGCGCGGCCCACGAGGCGGCCGACCTCTTGCTGGCGTACGTGGCGCGCTCCTGGACGCGCGCCCGCGACGTCGTGGCGCTGCGCATCGACCTCGGCCTGCTCGAGGGGCGCGTCGAGGGGGTGCGGGCGGCGCACCACCGCCGCTGGCTCGCCGAGACCGCGCGCCACGCCGGCCGCCTCGCCGAGGCGCGCGCGCTCGCCGACGAGGCGCGGGAGGCGTTCCACAAGGCGGGCGCCTCGCTCGACGAGGCGCATTGCCTGCGGCTGCTCGCCCACATCGCCTCCGACCAGGGCGCCCCCGCCTCGGGCCGCGACGAGGCGCTCGCGGCGCGCAAGATCTTCGAAGAGGCGGGCTTCGAGCTCGGCCTCGCGCAGTGCGACGTGGTGCTCGGCGAGATCGACTACCTGCTCGGCGCCCACGAGCGGGCGCGCACGTTCCTGTCGCAGGCGGCGCCCGCGTTCCGGCGCGCCGGCGACCGGCTCGGGCTCGCCCAGTGCCTGACGCTGCAGGCGCTCGCCGAGCAGTCGTGCGGCCGGCTCGGCACCGCGCGCTGGCTCTTGCGCCAGGCGCGCCAGGCCTTCGACGAAATCGGCTATCAGCTCGGCGTCGCCCAGACCGACGTCGGCCTCGCCCACGCCGAGCACCGCGCCGGGCACAACGCGGCCGCCTACGAGCAGGCCCTGCACGCCCGCGACCGCTTCCGCACCCTCGAGAACCCCCGCGGCGAGGCGGCGTGCGAGCGGCTCGCGGCCATGGCCGCCCTCGGCCTCGGACAGCTCGACCGCGCCCGGCCCCACGCGGCGGGGGCCTTCAGCCTCTACGAGCGGCGCATCCCCGACCCTTGGGGCCGGGTCGAGGCGCTCTGCCTGCTCGCCCAGTGCGCCCTCGCCCAGGGCGCGACCGACGAGGCCCAGCGCTCGCTCGACGAGGCCTTCGCCCTGCACGTCGACGAGGCCGAGCCGATTCAACACCGCGAGCTGACCGCGGCCTGGCTCTCGCTCGTCGCCGGCCAGCCCGAGCAGGCGGCGCCCCGCCTCGAGAACGCGCGCGCCGCCTTCCCCAACCCGCACCACACCGGCGACCACACGCCGGCACTTTTGCAGCGCATGCGCCCCCTCGCCGAGGGCACCTCGGCCGAGGCCCCGCTGCGGGCCTGGCTCGGCGCGCTGCAGGCGCCCTCTTCGTCACGCTCGGGCGCGGTGGCGCGAGCCGACGAAAGCGACGAGCTGCAGCCGCAGGCCTGACCCCCCTCCGCCGGCGGGGCCCACCCAGGCCTGACCTCCCCCGGCGGGCCTCGCGCCCCGACGATCGCGTTCTTCACGGGGCGGGGGGCGATTTTATCCGCACACCGAGGGGGGTTTCGATCTTTGTTCTTGACGACGTTGGTCGTAGCGCTCATAGAGTGTGCAAGGCGCGCGAGCGCCGTTCGCACGAACCTGTCATGGCCCTCGCCTTCCGCCCCCTCGACCACCTGACCACGCCGTCGCTGACGGCCCGGTCGAGGTGCGCCTTCGGGGCGGCGGCGCGGCCGATGCAGGCCCAAACCCAGTGTTTTTGCGCCCATCGCCGGCCCACCATCGAACCGGAGGTGGCCCGCTAGGCGGTCTTTGCCAGCGCTCGCTCGTCGAGCACGACACTGGTGAGAAGGCCGCCTCGGGCAACCGATGGCGGCCTTCGTCGTTTCGGGCTCCGCATCGCGACAGCGCGTCGCGCGGGCCGCGGGGCGGCGTTTGTCGTCAATCGGGCCCGCGCGCTCGCGGGCCCCGGGGGCGGTGTTTTCGCGCGCCTGCGCGCGTATCGGGTATGCCTCACCCTCGCGGCCGCGCCGCGAAACGGGCGACGTGTGCCCGCCGAACGCCCCGCGGGGCGCGAAACAATTCGTAAAAAAGAAGAAAATATCTTGAACCGAATGCGATGATTGACGTCTAATAGGTCACGAAGCGACGCGGCGAACGCGGCGCCCCCGCGGGGGCCCGGCGCGCCGCCCGCCTCTTCCTCCCGCACCGAGCTCGTCCAATGGCAGGACACTGGGCTCTGAACCCAGGTATGCAGGTTCGACCCCTGCGCTCGGTACCAGCCCGCGAACGCCGCGCCGCCGCGCGCGGCGCCCGCCCGGGCCTCCGACCCCCTCGCCCGACGCCGCCACCCGGCGCCGGGGCCGGCGCGCGTGCGCGCCCGGCGGGCGCTCTCTGAAAACCGAATATCTACCTTATAATTACGAATTACGACGCCGGCCGCGGGCGGCCCCCGCGAGGGGCTCGCCCCCGCGCCGCGCGCCGAACGCCGGCCGCCGGGGCGAAGGGCCCCGCCGCGGCCCGGGCGCCCCCGCGGCTCCACGGGCGAGCACCCGCCTTGTAAGCGGAAGGGTCCGGTTCGATGCCGGACGGGGGCTTCTTCGCGTCGTTCTTCTCCGCACGTCTCGCGCCGCGGCGTCCCGCGCGGCGCCTTCGCGGCAGTTTCACGCACGGTGGCGTTACTCCTCTGGTGAGGAGAGCCGGCTGTGACCCGGTACAGGCGGGTTCGATTCCCGTACGCCACCCCGCGGCGCGCCCGAAATCGCGCGCCGCAGCCCCCGCCCGGGGCCCCCCGGGCCGGGGCCCACCCCCGAGCCGATTCTCTGACGAGGGTCGCGGTCTGCAAAACCGCGCGCGAGGGTTTGATTCCCTCTCGGCTCTCCGTCCCCGTCGTCTAGTGGCCCAGGACGCTGCTCTCTCACAGCAGAAACGCGGGTTCAAATCCCGCCGGGGACGCCACGTTCATCGCCCGCCCCGGGCCGCTCGCGCGGCCCGGGGCCCCGCCATTCTCTCTGTCCTGACGGATTCAGGCACGGGTCTCCGAAGCCCGTTGTCCAGGTTCGACCCCTGGCAGAGAGGCCGCACGTAACGGCTTTCCCTCGGGCCGCAGCGAGCCCGGGCGAGGCCCCAAACGCCCCCGTTCCGGCGGATCCGGACGCAAGCCTCCTAAGCTCGTCGCGCCGGGTTCGACTCCCGGCGGGGGCGCGACGCCGAGGGCCCGGCCCCGCCCGAAAAGGGCGGCCCGAGCCCCTTCTCACCCATCGTCCTGGCGTCCGCGGCGAGTCTCGCCGCCGACCGCAACGTTTCATTCGCCGCCGAGGCCCAGAGAGCGGGGCCCCTCACTGGTAACGAGGAGACGGGAGGTGCAATTCCTCCCGGCGGCACCGCCCCACGAGGGCTTTTACGCTGTGTCCCGAGGAGGGGGGCGGGCCCCATAAGCCCGGCCCAGACGGTTCGATTCCGCCCGCAGCGACCCCTAGAGCGCGCCGGGTCGGTTGGGTTCGGCCGCCGGCGAGGCTTGGTGAGCGAGGCCGACCGAGGTCGGCCGCCGCGAAACAACGCCGCATGCGGCCGTACCCAACCGACCCGGCGCACGCTCGAGAGCGGGGCGCGCCCATCGATGGGCCCAAAACGGCGCTTCAGCAGCCGAAATTGGCTGGCAAAGCCTTGCGCTTGGCACACCCGCACGCGCGCCCCGCTCTAGACTCTGTCCGGCGAAGACCTCCGTCGCCCGGTCGCCTATCCGCATTCGCCAGACGGCGCCTGGCAGTTCGCTCGCCCCGGCCCCACCGGCCCGAGGCGGGCGAGCCGCTCGGCCCCACGCCGGAGTCGTTCAACGGCAGGACGCGCGGCTTTGAACCGCAGAACGAAGGTTCGATCCCTTCCTCCGGCACCGATTTGTCTTCTCGCCCCCCCGCGGCCGCCCCCGGCTCGCCCGGGGGGCCAACGCCTCCGCCCGCCTGGGCAAGCGTGGCCTCGCCCGGGGGGCCAACGCCTCCGCCCGCGCGGGCGCGGCGCACCGGCGGCCGCGCCGCCCAGCGATCCCGTGCGAACGCCTCCGCCCGGGCGGGCGCGGCCTCGCCCGGGGGGCCAATGCCTCCGCCCACCCGGGCAGGCGCGGCGGTGACATGGTCTTCGGGTCATGACGGGTTGGTAGCCCTGTGCTCTCTGATACAGAGCGCGGTCCGCGTTCGATTCGCGGGTGACCCACCAAGGCGGCCCACGTCGCCTTCTTCTAGACGTGGCTCAGCAGGCAAGAGCGCTCGGTTTGGGGCCGAGAGAACGCGGGTTCGACTCCCGCCGTCTAGACCCAAAAAACCTCGAGAAGTTCGAGGGTCGCAGAACCCTCTCCGGCCTTTCTCCCAAATGCCCGGGGCGACGTACGGGCACAAACTCATCCGGTGTGCGGAGAGCCAGGCGGTGCGCCGCGAGCCCCGAATGGCTGGGGTTTCGGCTGTCGCTGCTCCAGTCCGAGAAGATCTCCGACCCCTCTCCGCCCCAATCTACGAAGGCCCTTGGCTCGAGTCGGAGCTCGAGAGTCGGAGCTCGAGAAGGCGATGCCGAGGCCGGCCCCCAAAGGACCGGCGGCGGGCTCCCCCGAGGGCGGCCCTCGCGCCCCTCGGCCTTGCGTGGCCTCGCACCCCCGGCGAGGCCAAGGCCACTTGGCGTCAGGCGGCCTTGCGCAGTCACCCCGACCGGGGCGGGTCGGCTGAAGACTTCGACGCCGCCAAAAAGACCCACGACGTGGTTACCGAGGCCCTCGACCTGGAGTCACCCCCATCGATGGGGGTAACCACGCCCGAGTAGCAACCGGCGGCGGGCCCGGCCGAAGGGAAGGCATGCGCACTGCACTGCCCGTCTACTTCCTCTGGTTCACCCCCGAAATGCTGCGGGGCGACCGCTCCCTCGAGCCCGTGAGCAACCTCCTTGGCGTCGTCATCGTCCGAGGCCCTGGCAGGCTCCGGACCCGCCTGGTTCTTCGGCGCCGCCCCGGCCCCCGCGACGCGACCTCGGGGACCTGGACCGACCAGTACGGCCGGCCGCTCGCAGCCCCCTTCGACTCGGGGCAAGCGTAGCGACCCGGTCGGTTCAGCCGCACGAACCGCCGGGGCGCCGCGAGCACCGAGCCGGCGAACGACGACCGGGTCCCCGGCCTTCTGCGTCGAGCCCGAGCCCTCCGAGCGGGAAGCGAGGGGGGCCTGGTGGGTTACACGATGCGCCCCTTCCTCGGCCGGCGCGGAATCGGCGGGCCCATCTGTACGGCGGCGGTCAGTGTACCGGTCGGGGAGCTCGCCGGTGCCCTTGAGGCCCCCCCCACGCTGACCCCGAAGCTGCGCCGCAAAGCCGCAAGCGAGGCGGCGCTCGGGGCCCCGTATTTGCCGCGCTCGAGGGCCGTCAACCACGGCGGGGCAGGACCGGCCAAGAGCGCTATGTGGCGGGCCGAAATGTCCGCGAGACGGCGAGCGAATTCGAGTCGATACGAGAGGGTCTGCCTGCTGGCAACACTAGAAACTATAAGCCACGTGGCAAGTATAGTTCATCTAGGACTACCCCGTGACGGGCATTAGAGAGAAGCTGTGCCCCTCTCGCTGGCTGAGCGCATCGCCTGGATTCAGCAGACTCGAAAACTCTCGGCTAGGCAACTGGCCATACGGGCCGACGTCAGCCACACCTATGTCAGGAAGCTGGCCAAGGGCGAGCAAAGCAACCTGACCCAAGCGACAGCGGGGAAACTCGCGACGGCGGCCAAGGTCGACCTGCATTGGCTGCTCACCGGCGAGGGGTCCCCGGAGGCGGGTCCAGTTCCCGTCGGGGCCGAGCCTCCCGCCCTGACGCAAGCCCTTGCCCTGCTCGGGGCCCGCATCTCGCCGCCGGTGCAGGTGGCCTTGCGGGCCGAGCGGGCGCCCCCGTCGTGGGGCGTAGAAGAGTGGCTTGAGCGTGGGCTACACTTGCAGCGGCTGTACGAAAAACTACCACCAGACCCTGAAAATAAAGAAACCTTAGTTTCAATTGAATCTATAGTTTTATACCTGGAGGTACCGCCAAGCCAACCCCCAGGGCACCGACGACGGATGAGAAGACGACACTGGCCGAGCTCAAGGCCGTGCTCGAAGCCGCCCTCGCTCGCGCCCGAGCGGCTGGTGACGTCGAGCGCAAGGCCAGGGCCCTTCAGCAAAAGGACGAACTCACCCAGCTCGAGGCCGAGCCCGACCGAGCCAAGGTCGAGGGGGCGAGACGCATGGCCAAGCTCCAGCGCCTGCGACGCCGGTTGGGCAAGGATCTCCAGAACGCCCCGAACTGACGTCGGCCGAAAGACGCGCGACCCCCGGTTGCCCCTCTCCAGCATTTCTCCAACGACCGGGTGGAGGCCGAGGGCCACGGGTCTCTTGGGGTCGCGCGCCCGCAGGATCATCGCCCTGGCGTTTGAGACCTCCTGCCCCGAGGGGGGGGGCGCCCCCGCGCCTGGACGTCGGCCTTTTTCTGCCTTCCGGGGGCCGACTTCCCTAGGCTCTGTCCGACGAAGGCGGACCGAGCTCGGCGCCCGAGGCGCCAGCCGTCGGCCGGGGCGGGGGGCGCAGGAATCCGCCTGGGTGTCAAGCCGCCCGCTCCGGCCGAGGGCGCCGCGAATCGGGCGCCGGGCGCCGGGAGCCTTCGTCGGACAGAGCCTAGCAGCCTGAAGGCGAGCTTAGGGTGCCTTGGGGCGCAGGCAACCCGAAGGGGCAGCGCTCAAAAGGCAACGGCCCGGGGGACCATTCCTCCGGGCCGCTGGTGTCCCCCTACCCATGAGGGACAGATGGAGCGTAGCTCGTTACGCAGCAAGGGCAAGTACCTGTTGCCGCCAGGACACAGCGCCCCATCAGCTTGTGCTAGCCTTTAGGCTTATTTTCGCAAATTTAAATTTTTGTTCAACTCGAGCATGAGCCCTGCCACGCGTTGCGAGGCGGGGCTCGATCGCCGCCTCCGGCGAGGCCGGGGCTTGGGCCGAGTGGCCTGATGTTGGCGAGGCGAACCCGGCTTCTGGCAGGGGCACGAAGGCCCGGGCGTGCTCGAGGGCGCGTTGGGCCCGGCAAGGCTCGAGGGGCGCCGCCCGGGTTCGAACGCGCCCCGCGGCGCCGAGCGGGGCCCGAGCGCGGCCTCCGGAGGCCCGGTCAGGGCTCGACGCTGGGGCCCTCGGCCGCCGTGGGCTCGAGGGTCGTCACGAGCTCGCGGATCTCGGCGAGCGCGGGATCGTTCTTGTTCACGTCGGCCGCCGACACGAGCGAGAGCACCTCGCGGGCGCCCTCGATCTGAAGCTCGTTCATGCCCGAGTAGTGGTTCGAGTAGCGCTTGAGCCACTCGGCGTAGGCGACGATGGCCTTGCCGCGCGCGAGCTCGGCCCGCGTGCTCGCCTTGAGCGCGCCCACGGTGTTCGCGAACGAGGCGGTCTTCTTCGCGTACGTCAACGGCTCGACCCAGCTCGCCACCACCTCGATCGGGTCGGCGTCGGTCGCCGCCGCCTCGCCCTGGCAGGGCGCGAGCACCTGCGAGAGCACCATCGAGTCGCCCGGCGCCAGGTGCTGCGGCTTCACCCGGTACGGGTCGACCGAGTACTCTTCGCCGTAGAAGCGCTTCATCGACAGGTACCACGGCAGGCGCGCCTGAATCTGCACGTTGCGCGCGGCCACCTCGACCGACTCGGCGAAGCGCTGGCCGAACATGCGCCAGGCCTCCTCTTTCGAGTCGA
>DASTPP010000029.1:0-7955 GCA_035762175.1 Polyangiaceae bacterium
CCGCCGGCGGGCGCGACGGTATTGGGGCGAGGCCTGGAGCGGGTGGCGATCGCCGCGGAGGTGCTGCGGGCGCAGCGCGAACAGCTCGGGCTCGAGCTTGTCCCCAAGAAGTGACCAATGCCCAGGACTTCAGTCGGGGGCGGCCAGAAGGGCGCGCGCCGGGCCGGCCTACGTTCGTCTGCGCGGGTCGAGCCGGCCCACCGACCCCTCGAGCCGCAACAGCTCGGCGCGCTTGAGCGCCCCGCCCCCGAAGCGCGCCCGCACCCCCGCCACCGCCCGCTCGAGCGCCTCGCCCTTCGTGCGCCCCTCGTCGCCGAAGAGCACGCCCTGCGCCTCGGCGCCCTGGGGCACGAGCCCCGCGACGGCCACGCCGCTCAGCCGCACCGGCTCGCCCCCGTAGGGGAAGCGGTCGAGCAGCTTCAGCGCCCCCCGGTAGATCGACGCCGTGTCGCAGACCGGGTCGGCGAGCGTCGCGCGGCGCGTCTTCAGGGTGAAGTCGGCGTACTTGAGCTTGACGACCAGCACGCGGCCCCGCCGCCCCTCGTGCAAGAGGCGCGAGGCGACCCGCCCCGCCTGGTCGAGCAGGTGCCGCTCGAGCGTCGCCCGGTCGCGCACGTCGCGCTCGAACGTGTCTTCGGACCCGATGCTCAGCGCCTCGACGCCCGGGTCGACCGGCCGCGGGTCGTCGCCCCGCGCCAGCGCGTGCACGTGCAGCGCGAGCGACCGGCCCACCACCCCGGCGAGCCGCCCGAGGTCGGCCGCGGCCAGGTCGCCGAGCGTCGCGAGGCCCGCCGCCCGCAGCCGCGGCGCCGTCTTCGGGCCCACGCCCCACATGCGCTCGACCGGCAGCGGCGCGAGAAAGCGCGCGACGTCGTCGACCACCACGAGCCCGTCGGGCTTCTGCAGATCGCTCGCCACCTTCGCCGCGAACTTGCAGGGCGCCACCCCCGCCGACGCCGTCAGCCCCGTCGCCCGCCGCACGTCGGCCTTGATGCGCACCGCCACCTCGGCCCCCGTGCCGAACAGCCCGCGGCTCTCGCTCACGTCGAGGAAGGCCTCGTCGAGCGAGAGCCCCTCGACCAGCGGCGTGTACCGCCGGAAGACCTCGAACACGAGCCCGCTCGCCTCTTCGTACGCCTCGCGCCGCGGCGCCACCACGACCGCGTGCGGGCAGCGCTGCAGCGCCTCGACCATCGACATCGCCGAGCGCACCCCGTAAGGCCTCGCCTCGTACGAGGCCGCCGCCACCACCCCCCGCCGCGAGGGCCCGCCCACGACCACCGGGCGGCCCCGCAGCGAGGGGTCGTCGCGTTGCTCGACCGACGCGAAGAACGCGTCCATATCGATGTGGAGGATGGCGCGGCCCGACAAACGCCCCGAGCCTAGCCCGCCCCGAAGCGCCCCGCGAATCTTCGGCCGGCCTCGGTAGGCAGAAGAATGTCCCACCCCCCGCCCGGCGGGCGTCGGGCTCGAGCTCGGCCCGAAGCCTGGGCCACCCCGAACCGCTCGCCCCGAGCGCCAGGGCATGGTCTGGACCACCCTCAACCGCTCGCCCCGAGCGCCGGGAAAGGGTTGAACCACCCCCCATTGCTCAACCCAAGCGCCCGGGCATGGTCTAGGCCACCCCGAACCGCTCGCCCCGAGCGCCAGGGCATGGTCTGGACCACCCCCGATCGCTCAACCCGAGCGTCGGGGCATGGTCTGGACCACCCCCAAAGGCTCGACCGGAGCGCGGGGCAGGGTCGAAACCACCCCAGACCGCTCGCCCCGAGCGCCAAGGCAGGGTCGAGACCACCCCAGACCGCTCGCCCTGAGCGCCAGGGCAGGGTCGAGACCACCCGAGATCGCTCAACCCGAGCGCCAGAGCGTGGTCCGGCACCCCCTCAACCGCTCCGCGGGCGCGCGGGAACGAGGTCGGGGGCCTCCTTCAACCGCTCGGCGGGAGCGCCCGGCGAGGTCTGGAGGGCCGAACCTGGGGTTTTGCGCGAGCTTTCGGGCGACCGCGCCCCTCCCCTACCCCTTCCGGCTGGGCGCCCGCCCGGAGCTCGCCTACGAGCCGCGGCATGACGCTCGCATCTCGCCCCCCCGGCCTCGGCCTCGCCGCGGGCCGCCTCGGCCTCACCGGCCTGGCCTTCGCCCTCGCGTCCGGGCTCGTCGCCTGCGAGCCCGAGGGCGCCCCGCGCGCCCGCCCCGGGCCCGCGAGCCCCGCGGCGCCGCCCCCCTCACTCGCGCCGCCGGCGCCCCCGCCCGCCGCGGCGCCGGCCGAGCCCGGGGCGCTGCGCCTGACGCCGGCGATGATCGGGGGGCACATTCGCTTTCTGGCCGACGATCTGCTCGAGGGGCGGGCGCCGGGCACGCGGGGCAGCGAGCTCGCGGTCAAGTACATCGCGGCGGCGATGGAGGCCGCGGGGCTCGAGCCCGCGGGCGAGAACGGCACGTACTTTCAGAAGGTGCCGCTGGTCGGCATCAAGGCCGAGCCGCCGGCGCGCGTGCGCGTGCGGGCGCCGAAGGGCGGCGCGGCGCGCGAGCTCGAGGTGATCAAAGATCTGGTCGTGATGTCGGGCGTGCAGCGGCCCAAGGGCAACCTCGCCGAGGCCGAGGTGGTCTTCGTCGGCTACGGCATCGTGGCGCCCGAGTACCAGTGGGACGACTACAAGGACGTCGACGTCAAGGGCAAGGTCGTCTTGGTGATGAACAACGACCCGGCGGGCGACCCGAAGCTCTTCGGGGGCAAGGCGCGCCTGCGCTACGGCCGCTGGGATTACAAGTACGAGCAGGCCGCGAAGAAGGGCGCCGCGGGGGTCGTGATCATTCACACCGACGAGTCGGCGGCCTACCCCTGGCAGGTGGTCGTCTCGTCGAACGCGCGCGAGCGCTTCGAGCTGCCGGCGGGCGACGAGCCGCGGCTCGAGGCGAAGATGTGGGCGACCGAGGCGGCGAGCCGCGCGATCGCCAAGCTCGGGGGCCACGACCTCGACCGGCTGCGCGCCGCGGCCGAGGCGCGCGACTTCCGGCCGACGCCGCTCGGGGTGAGGCTCGGCTTCGCCTTCGCGAACCAGGTGCGCAAGGTCGAGAGCGCCAACGTGGTCGGGCGCCGGCGCGGCCGAGACCCCGCGCTCGCGGGCGAGGCCGTGGTCTTCACCGCGCACCACGACCACCTCGGCGTGGGCGCGCCGAACCAGCAGGGCGACGCCATCTACAACGGCGCGCTCGACAACGCCTCGGGGGTGGCGGCCATCTTGGCGATCGCCGGGGCGGCCGCGCGGCAGCCGCCGACGCGCCGCTCGCAGCTCTTCGTCGCCGTCGCGGCCGAAGAGCAAGGCCTGCTCGGCTCGGCCTACTACTGCGAGCACCCGACGGTGCCGCCGGGCAAGATGGCGGCGAACTTCAACGTCGACTCGGTCAACCGCCACGGCAAGACGAGCGACGTGTCGTTCCTCGGGTATGGCAAGTCGTCGCTCGACGCGCTCGTGGTCGAGGCGGCGCGGGCGCAGGGGCGCGAGGTGCGCGGCGACGCGTACCCGGAGAAGGGCGGCTTCTACCGCTCCGACCAGTACAACTTCGCCAAGATCGGCGTGCCGGCGGTCTACCTGCGGGGCGGGCCCACCTTCGTCGGGCGGCCGCCGGGCTGGGGCGCCGAGCGGCAGAAGGCGTACGAGGCGCACGACTACCACCAGCCGTCCGACCAGTACGACGACACCTGGGACTTGTCGGGCGCCGTCGAGGACGCCGAGCTCTTGTGGGCGGTCGCGCGGCGCGTGGCCGACGCGCCCGAGCTGCCCGCGTGGAAGCCGGGCGACGAGTTCGAGGCGGCGCGCAAGGCTTCGCTCGGGCGCTGAGGGGGCGGCGCGAGGCGCTCGCCGCCGCGTTCGAGGCGGCGCGCGAGCCTTCGCTCGGGCGCCGAGGGGGCGGCGCGAGGCGCTTGCCGCCGCCGGCGCGAAGCGCGCATGCTCGCGGCATGTTCGAGCAGAGCTTCATGAAGGCGCTGTTTCACGGGGTGATCGCCGAAGATCTGGTCTTCCCCTTCCCCGAGGCGAGCGAGGGCGAGGCCGACAACCTGCGGCTGTTGGTCGACAGCGTGCGCCGCTTCATGGCCGCGAAGGTCGACCCGGCGCGCGTCGACCGCGAGCACCGGCTGCCGCCCGAGGTGCTCGACGGCGCGCGCGAGCTCGGGCTCTTCGGCCTGAACATCGGGGCCGAGTACGGCGGCCTCGGGCTCTCGACGCTCGGCCACGCCCGGGTGATGGAGGAGGTGGCGGCCCACGACGCCTCGCTCGCGGTCACGCTCGGCGCCCACCAGAGCATCGGCCTGAAGGCGCTCTTGATGTACGGCTCGGACGAGCAGAAGGGGCGCTACCTGCCGGCGCTCGCGCGGGGCGAGCGGGTCGCGGCCTTCGCGCTGACCGAGCCCTCGGCGGGCTCGGACGCGGCGGCGATTCAGACCCGGGCCGAGCTCGCGCCGGGCGGGCGGCACTACGTGCTCAACGGCTCGAAGATCTGGATCACCAACGGCGCCTTCGCCGACCTGTTCACCGTCTTCGCCCGCACCTCGTCGCCCGAGGAGGGGTCGAAGCCGCGGCTGACGGCCTTCCTGGTCGAGCGCTCGCACGGCGTGACGCACGGGCCCGACGAGAAGAAGCTCGGCATCCGGGGCTCGTCGACGACGCAGATCTTCTTCGACGACGTGCGCGTGCCGGTCGAGAACGTGCTCGGCGAGCCGGGCCGGGGCTTCAAGGTGGCGGTCGAGGTGCTGAACGCGGGGCGGCTGAGCCTGTCGACGGGCGCCGTCGGCACCTGCAAGCGCCTGCTCAAGCTGGCGATCGGGCGGGTGCAGGAGCGCAAGGCCTTCGGCCGCAACATCGGCGAGTTCGGCCTGATCAAAGACAAGGTCGCCTCGATGATGGCCGACACCTGGGCGCTCGAGTGCGCGGCGTACCTGACGGCGGGCCTGGTCGACGCGAAGGCGGTCGACTACTCGCTCGAGAGCGCCATCTGCAAGGTCGTCGGCTCGGAGACCCTGTGGCGCGTGGTCAACGAGACGCTGCAGATCGCCGCCGGCATCGGCTACATGGAAGAGTACCCCTACGAGCGCATGATGCGCGACGCCCGCATCAACATGATCTTCGAGGGCACCAACGAGATCTTGCGCTGCTTCATCGCGCTCGCGGGCATGCAGGGGCCGGGGCGGGCGCTCGCCGACGTGGTGCGGGCGATGCGCGAGCCCATCAAGGGCTTCGGGCTGCTCTCCGACTTCGCCATCCGCAAGGCGCGGAGCGCGCTCGGCCGCGAGCGCATGACGCGCGCGCACCCCCTGCTCTCGCGCGAGGCGGTGCTCTTCGAAGAGTACTCGGCCGAGCTCGGGCGCAACGTCGACAAGGTGCTGCGCAAGCACGGCAAGGACATCGCCGAGATGCAGTTCACCCAGAAGCGCGTCGCCGACCTCGCGATCGACCTGTTCTGCGTGGCGGCGTGCCTGTCGCGCACGACGCGCGCCATCGAGCGCCGGGGCGAGGAGGGGGCGCGGCGCGAGATCGATCTGACGACGGTCTACGTCGCGGCGGCCGAGCGGCGCATGAGCGAGGCGCTGCGCTCGTTCGAGCGCAACGACGACGAGCTGCGCAAGGCCGTCGCGGCGCGCGCGTACACCGACGGGGCCTACCCCTTCGACGTGATCTGAAGGCGGCGCGTGCGGCCCCGGCGGGGTGTGGTATTAGATCGAAATTGCTCGCCTCGGTGTAATCGGGGCGCCCGGTCGAACAAATTCAACATAGCGGGGGGGGGTTATTGGTGAGACTGAAACTACTTTCAGGGTACCGAACGCGTCGCGTCATGATGGAAGCGCTTCCGGAGGTAGCCAACGCGCGCCAAAGGAATGTATTCTATGTAGGTGCTGCGCAATGCTGGCCCATCTGTCCCTTCCGAAGAGGGCGGGGTGGTGCCCCTCCGAGTTTTCTCTCCTTCGGATAGGCCTGTGACCGGCGGGTATGCGCGAAGCGCCTACGCTCTGTCGAGGCGCCTGAGCGAGGTTCGTGCTCTCGAGCTCGACGCGTACGTCGTCGAGGCGTCGGGCCACGCGGCCGAGTTGCTCGGGGCGACCTGGCTGGTGGTCTGTCGTCCGGACGGGTCGGGGTCGCAGAAGGTCTGGGCGTCGGCCGGGGCCGACGCCCCGGCGCCGGGCTCGCTCGAGACGCTGCTCACGTCGCTCGGGCCGGGGTCGGGGGTCGATGAGCCGCGGCTGGCGGCGGGGGGCGCGGTGGCGGTGGCGCCCTTGCGGTCGGCGGGGGTGGTGGTGGCGGGGCGCCGGCCGCCGCGGGCGCCCTTCGCGGGCGACGAAGCGTTCTTGCTCGGGGCCTTCGCCGAGCAGGTGGCCTCGGCGCTGCGGCGGCTGGGCGAGCGCGACGAGCTCGGGCCGCTGTCGCTGCGGGCGCGCCCGGCGGGGGCGCCGACCTCGCCGACCCCGGCGCGCTACCGCTTCGAAGACATCGTCGCGGTCTCGCCGGCGATGTGCGAGCTGGTGGCGCTGGCGCGGCAGGCGGCGGCGGTCGACGCGAACGTGCTCCTGGTCGGCGAGAGCGGCACGGGCAAAGAGGTGCTGGCGCAGGCGATTCACTCGGCCAGCGGGCGGGCGGGCGAGCCCTTCGTGGGGGTCAACTGCGCGGCGCTGCCGGCCGAGCTGCTCGAGGCCGAACTCTTCGGCTACGAGCGCGGGGCCTTCACCGGGGCGCGGCGCGAGGGCAGCATCGGCAAGTTCGAGCAGGCGGGGCGGGGCACGCTCTTGCTCGACGAGATCGGCGACATGCCCTCGCCGATGCAGCCGAAGCTCTTGCGCGTGCTGCAAGAGCGGCTGGTGACGCGGCTGGGCGGCGGGCGCGAGCGCGCGGTGCCGGCGCGCATCATCGCGACGACCCACCGCGACCTGCGCGAGGCGGTGCAGAGCGGGCAGTTCCGGCTCGATCTGTTCTACCGGCTCGGGGTGCTGGCGCTGCAGGTGCCGGCGCTGCGCGAGCGGCCCGAAGACGTGATGCCGCTGGCCGAGCGCTTTCTTTTTCGCTTCGCCGCGGCGCAGGGCAAGGCGGTGCGGGGCATCGGCGACGGGGTGGCGAGGGCGCTGATGGGGCACACGTGGCCGGGCAACGTGCGCGAGCTCGCCAACGTCATCGAGCGCGAGGTGACGCTCCTTCTGCCCGAGGCCGAGGCGCTCGAGCGGCTGCGGGTGCCGCTCGCCGAGGCGCCGGGGGCGACGCGGCCGCCGCCGCCGCCGACCTCGCTGCGCTCGAGCCTCCTGCCGCCGCCGCCCTCGGTGGTGCCGCTGGTCGAGGTCGAGCGGCGCGCCTTCCTCGACGCGCTCTCGGCCTGCGGGGGCAGCGTCTCGCGGGCGGCGCGCGCGCTCGGCGTCTCGAAGGTGACCTTCTACGCGAAGCTGCGGCGCTGGGGCCTGCACCCCGGCGACGGCCCGTCCTCGTCGCCGACGCTGGCGGCGGCGCTGCCGGTGGGCGAGTCGCCCTACGAGGGCGAAGAGCCCCCCAACACCAGCCGCTCGGTCGACAGCCGCTCGGCCGACAGCCGCTCGGCCGACAGCCGCTCGGCCGACCTGCTGGGCGCGCCGGTCGACGTGCCGAGCGCGCCGGTGAGCCTGCCGGTCGAGACGCCGAGCGACCCGCTCAGCCTGAACGCCCCGATCACGCTCTCGAGCCTGCCGGTCGCGCGCCCGCTCATCGACGTGCACGGGCCGATCGACACGCCGATCAGCGTGCGGCGGCCGCCGAACCCGCTCGATACGCCGCTCAGCGTGCAGCGGCCCCCGAAGCCTCAGGCCGCGGCGGCGGCGGCGGCGGCGCCGGCGGACGACGACAACGGAGGGTTGGCCGGTCGCGGCCGCCCGTGGTAGCTGGCGCGCCCATGGCGGCGCGTCGGGCCACGTTCGCGTTTCTGACCCTCGGGCCCCTCGTCTGGTC
>DASTPP010000030.1:0-31356 GCA_035762175.1 Polyangiaceae bacterium
GAGCGGCGGCAGCGCGACGCGCTCGCAGGCCGGCGCGAGGCGGCAGACGCGGCTGCGGCCGCGCTTGCGGTCGTGGTGCGCGTCGCACTCGCTCTTCGTCTCGAAGCAGGTGGTGGTGGGGCCGCCGACGGCGAGCGCGTGGAGCGAACAGAAGAGCTCGCCCGGGCGGTTGAGGCACTGGCCGGGGTTGCGGAGCTTGCGGCCGCCGTACGCGGTGGCCAGGCGGTCCTCGCAGGCCTTCTGCTCGGCGTCCTGGCAGGTGTTGATCTCGCCCGAGGGGGTCTTCGAGCAGACCTTGTTGGGGAAGCGCGTCTTGAGCAGCTCGGGGTCGACCTTGAGGCTCGCGTCTTCGACCGTGGTGGGCGTGGGGCAGTCCATCGCCGAGCCGCGCGCGGCCGAGCCGCGCGGGCCCGGCACGCCGGAGGCGTCGCCGCGCGCGCCGCGGCCGCGGCGGGCGGCGTCGGCGCCGCGCCCCTCGCGCTGGGCGCGCGCGTCGCCGCCGTTGTACTCGGACGCGACGATGGCGCCGCCGATGAGGGCGACGCCGCCGACCGCGAGGGCGATGACTTTCGAAGGGGGCAGCTTCATGACGGGCGGCCCCCCCGCGGCGGCGCGGCGCGGCGCCCGGGCGCTCCCGCGGGGCGGGCGGCCCGGGGCTCGATGCTCACGAGAAGAGAAACGTCGGCCATGGGGGTGCGATAGCGTATTCAAGGGCCGTCGTGAATGCACCAGTGCCGCCGGGCCGCGGGGGCCTGCGGGGGCGGCCGGGCGTCAGAGGGCGACGCCGAGGCGCGCGGCCAGGGCCGGGGCCGACCAGGTGCGGGGCGCTTCGCCCGCCTCGACCGCCTTGACGAGGGCCACGATCGCCTCGTTGCGGGGGGCCGCGGCGCCGAGCGAGCGGGCGAGCGCGACGACCTCGCCGTTCAGCTGATCGATCTCGGTGCGGCGCCCGCGCTCGAGGTCGTCCCACATCGAGGAGCGCGCCAGCGGGTCGATGGTGATCATGCCCTTGGCGAGCCGGAAGAAGAGGGCGTCGGGCAGGGCGAGCGCGTAGGGGGCGAGCGAGGGCAGGGCGCGGCCCGAGCGGCGGGGCCGGACGCCGGCGCGGCGCAGGACCGCGAGCGCCTCGCGCTGCAGCGCCGCGAGCACGCGCCGGTAGCCGCGGTCGGAGAGCTCTTCGCGCAGCGTGAGGCCGGAGAGCGCGTTGACCGCGTTGTTCAAGTTCAGCACGAGCTTGCCCCAGAGCACGCCGCGCAGGTCGGGGTGCTCGCCCGCCTCGAGCCCGGCGCGGCGCAGGGCGGCGACGGCGGCGCGCGAGGCCTCGCCCGCGCGCTCGACGGCGAGCGCGCCGCTGGTGCCCGCGTGGAAGTGCGCGCCCTCGCCCCAGAGCACGTTGTAGGGCACCATGCCCGCGAGCACGCGGGCGCGGGGCAGCGCCCGGGCGAGCGCGTCGGCGTTGCGCACGCCGTTCTGGAGGCTGACCACGGTCGCGCCCTCGCCGAGCGCGCCCGCGAGCTGGGCGCCCGCTTCGGCCGTCGCGCCGCTCTTGACCGTGACGAAGACGAGGTCGCGGTCGGCGAGGGCGGCGGCGTCGGTCGCGTAGCGCACGCGCTCGGGGCCGACGCGCAGGTCTTTGCCGGCGTAGTCGGTGACGCGCAGCCCGCCCGCGCGGACGGCGGCGCCGAGGGCGGGGCGCCCGATCAGGATGGTGTCGATGCCGGCTACGATCAGGTGCGCGCCGACGTAGGCGCCGATCGAGCCGGCGCCGAGGATGCCGACGCGGGGGCCTGCGCTCGCGGGGGTCATGGCGGGGCGCCTTTTCGCACGGCCCGCGCGCGCCCGGAAGGCGCGGCCCGGGCGCGACCTACATCGACGCCGCGGGGCGGGCCCCGCGCCGCGCGGCGGGGCGGCAAATTTCCCTCGGCGCGGGCAAGTTTGCCACAGTATTTAGGCGCGCGCTGCGGCGGCGGCGCGCGAAAAATCGCGCCTTCTGGCGCGCAAAAGCGTGCGCGAGCGCTCGCGCTTCGGCCCGCCCGTCGGCGCCGGGAGAGGGGCGTCGGCGGGCGGGCATCGCGCTTGCTCTACCCCCCGGGTGAGACGCGTTGTCGGCGGGCGCCCTCGGGGTTCGTCGGCGGCCAGACCCCAAACGCAACATCGGGAGAAAACCATGGGCCTGCTACTCTTTCTCGTGTTCGGCTTCGTCGTCGGCCTGATCGCGCGCGCCGTCATGCCGGGCGAACAGCGCATGGGCGTGGTGATGACCACGGTGCTCGGCGCGGCCGGCTCGCTGCTCGGCGGCTGGGTCGGCAGCCTGATCAGCGGCCACTCGATCGCCGACGTGCATGCGGCCGGCTTCATCGGCAGCATCCTCGGGGCGCTGGCGCTGCTCTTCCTGGTGGGCGGCTTCTTCACCCGCCGCCGCGTGGTCTGAGCGTGGCCGCGCGGGCCGGCGCCCGCCGCACGATCGACCCCGCACCCCACGCTCGCCGCGCGCCCCGCGCGGCTTCGTCGTTTTGTGCCCCGCGCGCCGGGGCCCCGGGCGGGCGCGGCCGCGCGGCGCGCTTGCGGGTGGGCCCGGGCCGGGTAGGCTGGACGCACCCATGCGCCTCGTCCGCGTCCGGCTGGTCGGCGTCGGCCCCTTCGACGACCTCGAGGTGCCCTTCTGCGACGAGTTCGGCGCGCCGCGCGCGGTGACGTGCGTCACGGGCTCGGGCGGCGTGGGCAAGACCGCCCTGCTCTCGGCGCTGGCCACGACCCGGCCCGGCCACTGCGTGGCGCAGCCCCGCCGGCGCGGCGGGCCGGCGGCCCCGGCGCCCTACGTCGTCGCCGACTGGCTGCCCTCGGACGACGACCCCCAGCGGCCGCACCCGGTGCGCGTGGTCAGCCCCAACGGGGGCGACGACGAGGGCGAGGGGGCGGCGCTGCGGCGGCGCGAGCAGGCGCTCTTCGAGCGCCGCGCCGCCGAGGGCGGCTTCGTGCTGGTCGCGTTCTCGGCCGCGCGCTGGTTCGGGCGCTCGCCGCTCGTGCTCGCGGCGCCCGACCGCACGCTCGGGCGCTACGACGTGCGCGCGCCCTTCACCTTCGACGACGCGACGCGGGCCGACCTCACGCGCGAGACCAAGCAGGCGCTCGCGTACGCGGGCGTCGGCGCCGCGCTCTACGCCCGCCGGCCCGCCAGCCCGCCCCGCCCGCCCGAGGCGCGGGCGCGGGCCGAGGCCTTCGAGGCGGCCATGGCCGAGGTCGTCGGCGCGCTCGTGCGCCTCGGGGGCTTCGAGTACGCCGGCATCGACCCGCTCTCGCTCGAGCCGACCTTCCACGGCCCGCGCGGCGAGGCGACGCCCTTCGACGACCTGCCGACCGGGGTGCGCCACCTCGCCTGCTTCGGCGCGCTGACCCTGCGGGCGCTCTACGCCGCCTACCCCGAGCGCGACGTGCGCTCGGGCGAGGCGGTGGTGCTCATCGACGAGGCGGGGCTGCACCAAGAGGCCTCGGCGCAGCGGGCGCTCGCGCCGGCGCTGCGGGCGGCGCTGCCGCGGGTGCAGTGGGTGCTGACCGGCGGCTCGCCCGCGCTCGCCGAGGGGTGCGAGGCGGGCGAGGTCCTGGCGCTGCGGCGCCTGCCCGCCTCGCCCAAGGTCGAGCTCTTCGCGGGCGAGCTGGCGACCTTGCACTGAGGCCGCCCGCCCGGCGCGCCGGGGCGCGCGCGCGCCCTCAGGCCGAGGGCAGGGCCACGCGCGCCAGGAGCGCGCCGTCGCCCCGGACCTCGACGCGCAGGGTCGCGCCGTTGCGGTGCAAGAGCTGCTTGGCGATCATGAACGAGAAGTCGGGGCGCGGGGCGCCCTGCTCGTCGCGAATGAGCTCGAGCTCGAGCAGGCCCGCGGGGCCGGCGCCCCCGGGGGTGGGGCCGGTGCTGAGCTGCAGGCGCGCGCCGGCGTCGTCGGCGCCGAGCTCGAGCGCGACGGGGCCGGGCCGCCGCCGGGCGAAGGCGTTGACCAGGTGCGCGAGCGCGGTGTGCAGGTCGTCGCGGGCGATGGCGACGTCGGCGGCCGGGTCGGCGTCGCCCTCGACGCGAACGCGGGCGCGCACGTCGGCGGGCAGCGAGGCGACCAAGGCGCGCACCTCGCCCGCGAGCCCGAGGCGCGCGGGCACCGAGGCGGCGGGGGGCGGGTCGCTGAGCCGCGCCAGGCCATCGGTCAGGTGCGCGAGCTCGCCGAGCGCCTCGCGCAGCGCGAGGCACGAGGGCGCGTCGGGGCCCGCGAGCTCGGCGGCCAGGGCGGACGCGCGCTCGACCGGCCCGCGCAGGGCGCCGCTGAGGGCGGCCGAGTACTGGCGCGCGAAGGAGGCGAGGGCCGCCTGGGCGACCAGGTCGCGCGTCTCGGCGAGCTCGTCGGCGCGCAGCGCCTCGCGCTCGTAGGCGCGGGCGAGGCGCAGCGCGACGCGCAGGCGGGCGCGCAGCTCGGCCGGCGCGAAGGGCTTGCCGAGGTAGTCGTCGGCGCCGCCGTCGAGGCCCGCGACGGCCGCGTCGATGTTGGCCTGCGCGGTCAGGAGCACGACGGGCACGTGGCGCAGGGCGGCGTCGGCCTTCAGGCGCGCGACCAGGCCCATGCCGTCGAGCCGGGGCATCATCACGTCGGAGAGCACGACGTCGGGCCGCAGCCGCCGCGCCGACTCGAAGGCCTCGAGGCCGTCGCGGCAGGCGACGACGTCGTACTCGGTCGCGAGCAGCTCGACGAGGAAGGCGCGCAGCTCGTCGTTGTCTTCGGCGACGAGCACGCGGGGCCGGTCGAAGGAGAGCTCGGCGCGCGCGGCGCCCTCGGGCGGGGGCGCCGCGAGGTCGGCGAGCGGGGACGAGGGCGGCAGGAGCGGCCGCGACGAGGACCGGACCCCGCTCTCGCCCGCCGCGGGCTCGAGCGCCCCGCGGGCGAAGCGGACCCAGAACGACGAGCCGCGCCCCGGCGCGCTCTCGACGCCCACGCTGCCGCCCATCAGCTCGGCGAACTCTTTGACGAGCGCGAGCCCGATGCCGACCCCCCCGTGCTGCCGCGTCGCCGACAGGTCGATCTGCTGGAAGCGCTGGAAGAGCAGCCCGTGCTTGGACGGGTCGATGCCCTCGCCGGTGTCGTCGACCCGCAGCGTCACCGAGCCCCCGTCGGCGGCGACGCGCACCGCGACGCGGCCGCCGGCGGGCGTGAACTTCAGCGCGTTGCCGACGAGGTTGGCCACGATCTTCTCGACCATCTTGCGGTCGAGCGCGAGCGTCGTGGCGGCGCCGCCCTCGGGCGCGTGGGCGTCGAGCGCCAGGCCGCGCGCCTCGGCCGTCGCGCGGGCGTCGTCGGCGAAGCGGCGCGACAGTTCGGCGAGGTCGATCGGCTCGGGCTGCGGCCGCAGGCGCCCGGCCTCGAGGCGCGCGAAGTCGAGCAGGTCGTCGACCGCGGAGGCCAGGCGCAGGGCGTTGCGCCGCGCCCGCTCGAGCTGCGCCCGCGCGCCCGGCTCGAGCGCGTCGGGCGCGTCGAGCGCCGCGTCGATGGGGCCGAGCACGAGCGCGAGCGGCGTGCGCAGCTCGTGGCTGACGTTGGTCAGGAAGCGCGACTTGAGCCGGTCGAGCTCGCGCAGCCGCGCGTTGCTCGCCTCGAGCTCGCTCACCCCGCGCCGCACGGCGTCGAGCACGAAGTTGATGAGCATCGCCAGCTTCTCGGCCGTCTCGTCGTCGACGCTCGAGCGGACGGTGAAGTCGAAGCGGCCGTCGACCGCCTGGCAGAGCTGGTCGGCCAGCTCGTTGACCGCGGCGCGCAGCGCCGAGTCGCCCGCCCGCGGGCCCCGGCCCGGCTCAGCCACGGCCCGCCCCCTCCGCCGCCCACCGCACGTGGATCTCGCACTCGCCCGCGCCCTGCCACCGGCACGCCACCTCCTCGACGCTCGCCGCCTCGCCGTACTGGTCGAGCACCCAGCGCGCCAGCGCCATGTAGAGGCCGCAGAGCTGGTGGGGCGAGCGGTAGTGCACCACGATCGCGCCGGGCGGCGCCTCGAGCCGGAACTTGTCGGCCACCGCCCGCCGCTCCGCCGGGTCGTGCAGCCCCGTCGCCAGCGAGTTGTGGATCGTCGGCTGGCGCAGCAAGAGCGAGCGCGCGTCCGGCGACATGCGGAACCACGCCGGCCAGCGCCGCCGCGCGTCCTCGCCGAAGAAGGCCGCGAAGCGCCGCTCGAACTCGCCCACCGGCAGCCCGAGCTCGGACACGCACGCCGACCAGAGCCGCCCCACCTCGCCGTCGTCGTACGGCGAGTCGAGCCGGTAGTGCCGATCGGCCGCCGCCCCGGCCGCCTCGAGCACGCGCCGCGCCGCCGCCTCGCCGCCCTCGTGGCCGATGAAGTCGACGAGCAGCTTGGGCACCAAACCGATCATGAGCCGCTCGCTTTCGACCCCCCGTCGAACATCTCGCTGAGACCCGGGCTAAGCTGGTAAAGCTTCAAGAACGAGGCGACGCGGCGCACCCGCTCGTCGGCCTCGGACTCGGACAAATACGCCAGCAGGCGGGCGTGCAGCTTGGGCAGCGCGCGGCGGTACTCGTCGGCGCCCGCGTGCAGCGGGTTGACCCCCGCGTCGCGCAAGGCGCGCTGCAACACCCCCGGGCCAATCAGCTCAGCTAGCCCACAGAGTGCGAGCACGCGTGAGAACAGCTCGGCCTCGGACACGCGGCGCTACTTTCGCACACGTGCTAGGCGCCGCAACGAGATTCGCTCTGAACGCAGTACCTCCGCCGGCTCGAGACCCCCCGCTTCGACCCCGCGCCGCCGAGCTCCGAGCTTCGTACCACAGGTGCGCTCCTCCCCGAAGCGCGGGCTTTTCGAGGAGAAGTGCACCTGGAGTACGAGAACGCGCCCGCCGCGAGGCCCCCGCAGGGGTCGCCGCCCGCTGCGCCCGTCGCGAGGCCTCCGCAGGGGTGGCCGCCCGCCGCGCCCGCCGCGCCCCCGCTGCCCGCGCCGCCCGCGTCCTTCGCCCCGCCCGCCCCGAGGGGCAGCCGTGCGACGGGCTCGGCCTCCGCCAAGCGCGAGCGCGAGCGTGAGCGCGAGCACGGTCGCGAGCGCGAGCGGACCCCGGACCGAGCCGTCGGCGGCGGTCGGCGCGGCGGCGCACCCCGGTGTGGGGGGGGCGGAGGCGCGCGAACAAAGGCCTGCGAGCACGACATGTTTTATCGCGCCTCGCTAGGCTTCTCAAACACGAACCGGCCCGTGTGCGCTGAAAAACTTTCGGGCAACCTGCCGCCACAACGTCGGGCCTCGCGCCTTCGGCGGGGCGCGGGGGCGGCTCGGCGCTCGCCTCGCGGCGCCGAACGGGCGCGGCGAGGCGAGAAATGCCTGGGGCGGCGGGTCATGCCGCGGCGAGTCGAGGCCCGGCCCGGCGGCGCTCGGCGGGGGCGTCGGCCGGCGGCCCCGCGGGGGCGCGGCGCGGGCGCTCGGGGGTGGCGAACGGAGTACAAGCGCCCGGCGCGATGAAGTAAAGTCTGCGCCGGGGATGCTTCGCGTCGATCTACTCATCCGGGCCGCCAACGCCACATCGCGCGAGAAGTTCGTGGCGGCCAATGCGGGCCTGTTCCTCGTGGTTTACTCGCACGAGTCCGAGGCCATTTCGTTCTCGACGCGGCTGCAGGCTCCGACCTCCGGGCGCCCGCCCCCGGCCGACGAGGTCGCCGCCGTCTTCCCCATCGTCAAGTCCGAGCGCAGCCCCTACTCGGAGCGCATCTCGCTGGGCCGGGCCACCAACTGCGACATCGTGCTGCGCCACGCCTCGATCTCGAAGCTGCACGCGCACTTCAAGCCGGGCCGCGACAGCGAGCTCGAGATCACCGACCTCGATTCGCGCAACGGCACGCGGGTCAACGACCGCAAGCTCCCCCCCAACGCCCCGCGCCAGCTCTCGGTCGGCGACGTCATCCAGTTCGGCACGGTGCCCACCCGCCTCGTCGACGGCTCGGGCCTGTTCGACCTGCTGCACGGCGACGACGAGCCGCCGCTCGGCCAGGCGATGTGATGCTCCCGGACGAGCCCCCGCGCGCCGGCCCCGCTCCGCGCGACGTGCGCGATCCGTCCCACGGGTCGGGCGAGCGCGAGGCCGGGGGCGTCGAAGGCGGCGGGGGCGAGGGGGCGGACGCGGGGCACGAGGGCCGGCGCCGGGGCGGCGAGGCGGACGCGGGCCCCGCGTCGGCCGAGTGGGAGTCCGAGGCGTCGCCGACGCCCTTCTTCGACGTGCAGCCGCCCCGGCGGCCGACGCTGCCGCGCGGGGCGAACCTGGGCCGCTACGTGCTGCTCGACCTGCTCGGCAGCGGGGGCATGGGCGAGGTCTATTCGGCCTACGACCCCGACCTCGACCGCAAGGTGACCATCAAGGTCTTGCACGCCGACTTGAGCGCGTCCGGGGCCGAGGCGAGCGGCCAGTACCAAGAGCTCTTGCTGCGCGAGGCGCAGGCGATGGCCAAGCTCTCGCACCCGAACGTGATCGCCGTGCACGACGTCGGCGTCTCGGAGGGGCGGGTCTTCTTCGCGATGGAGTTCGTCGCGGGCGAGACGCTGCGGGCGTGGCAGGCGCGCGAGGGGCGGCAGTGGCGCGAGGTGCTCGCGACGTACATGGCGGCGGGCCGGGGGCTCGCCGCCGCGCACGCCGCCTCGCTCGTGCACCGCGACTTCAAGCCCGACAACGTGCTCGTCGCCGACGACGGGCGCGTCAAGGTGACCGACTTCGGCATCGCCCACGCGCTCGACGGGGTGAAGGTCTCGGCCACGGGCGCGCGCGCCTCGCTCGCGCCGCCCGACGCGGACCGGGCGGTGGTCGGCACGCCGGGCTACATGGCGCCCGAGCAGTACCTGGGGCAGCCGGCCGACCCGCGCACCGACCAGTTCAGCTTCTGCGTCGCGCTCTACCGCGCGCTCTACGGCCGCGCCCCCTTCGCCGACGCCTCGCTCGAGGCGACGCGGCGGGCGACGCTCGCCGGGCAGCTGCGCCCGCCCCCGAAGGACGCGCGGACGCCGGCGTGGGTCTTCCGCGTGCTCGCGCGGGGGCTGCGGGCCAGCGTCGACGAGCGCTACGCGTCGATGGACGAGCTCTTGGCCGCGCTCGGCGACGACCCGGGGGTGCGGCGGCGCAAGCGCGCGTTCACGCTGGCGGCGGTGCTGCTGCCGGCGGCGGCCGCGGTCGGGGCCTACCGGCTCGCGGCCGCGCCCCGCGCCGACCCCTGCGTCGGCGGCGAGCAGCGGGCCGAAGAGGCCTGGGGGCCGCGCACGCGGGCCGAGGCCGAGCGGGCGTTCGGGCGCACGGGCAAGCCCTACGCGGCCGACGCCTGGCGGCAGGCGCGCACGGCGCTCGACGCCTACGGCGCGCGCTGGGCGGCGGCGCACCGCGAGGTGTGCGAGGCGACGAAGGTGCGCCACGAGCAGACCGCCGAGCGCATGGCCCTGCGCATGGAGTGCCTCGAGGCCCGGCGGCGCGACCTCGCCGCGCTCGGGCGCGTGTTCGCCGAGGCCGACGCCGAGGTCGTCGAGCGCGCGGCGCAGGCGGCCCGCTCGCTCGGCGGCCTCGAGGCGTGCGCGCGCGCCGTCACGCCCGCGGCGGCCGAGGCGCCGCCCGAGTCGCCCGCGATGCGCGACGAGATCGAGGCGCTGCGCGCCGACCTCTCGGCCGCGGGCGCCTACCTGAGCTCGGGCAAGTACCGCTTCGCCCGCGAGCTCTCGGGCTCGGCGCTCGAGCAGGCGCGCCGGCTCGGCCACCCCGCCCTGCGCGCCGAGGCGCTCGAGCTGCGGGGCCGGGCCGAGTCGCAGCTCGGCGACTTCGGCGCCGCCGCGGCCACGTTCAAGCTGGCCGCGCGCGCCGCCGGCGAGGCGCGCGCCGAGGGCGTCGAGGCGCGCGCCCGGCTCGGCCTCGCCTTCGCGTTCGCCGAGCTCGGCCAGTTCGAGGCCGCGCACGACTGGGCCGACTACGCCGGCGCCTTCGCCAAGCGCCTGCCCGACGCCGAGGCGGTCGAGGTCGAGCGCCTCTCGATCGACGGCTGGACCTTCTTCCGCGAGGGCAAGTTCGACCGCGCCGCCGCCGCCCTGCGCGAGGCGCTCGCCGCGTCCGGCCGCTCGCGCGAGGCGAACCCCGAGACGCTCGCCCTGCTCTACAACCGCCTCGGCAACATCTTGGGCTCGCTGCGCCGCGTCGACGACGCGCTCAAGCACCTCGAGCGCGAGGACGAGCTCATCACCTCCACCCTCGGCGCCGAGCACCCCGAGCGGGCCCGCAACTTCGCCGACCGGGCCAACGTGTTCCTCGCGACCAAGCGCTACGAAGAGGCCATCAGCCTGCTCGTGCGCGCCGTCGCCCTCGGACCCGGCGACGGCTCCCGGCACGCCATCGCGCTCGCCAACCTCGGCGAGGCGTACGAGGGGCTCGGCAAGTACCACGAGGCGTCCGAGCACTACGAGCGGGCGCGCGCCATCGTCGCCGCCTCGCCCTCGCAGACCTGGCTGCTCGCCGCCTTCGAGGTGCGCCGCGGCCGCACGCTCGCCCGGCTCGGGCGCGTGGGCGAGGGGCTCGGCTCCTGCGAAGAGGGGCTGCGGCTCGCCCAGTCGGCGCTGCCGCCCGACCACGAGTTCATCGCCGAGGCGCTCGAGTGCGTCGGCACCATCCGGGCGAGCACGGGCCTCGCCCGGTCCGCGATCGCGCCCCTCGAGCGCGCCCTCTCCATCCGGCAGGCGCTGGCCGACGAAGAGAAGACGGCCGCCGTGCGCGCCCTGCTCGACGCCGCGCGCGCCGGCGCCCACTGAGGGGGGGCCGCCCGCCCGCCCCGCCCTCAGTTGAGGTCGAGCAGCGGCACGTAGAGGCCGAGCGCCAGGCCGAAGTTGATGGCGCCGCGCTTGCCGTCCGAGAAGGCGAACTGGGGCGAGTAGCCGATCGTGGGCCCGATGACGAAGGGCACGCTCTTGCCGAAGGCGGCGCCCACGGTGACCGAGGGGGCGAGCGCGTCGGCGAGCTCGGGCTCGCGCACGGCGCCGCCCTCTTCGAACGCGACGTACTGCCCGAGGTCGAAGGCGCTCACCTCGAGGTGCAGCCCGAAGCCGCCCTCGGCCACGGTCTGGAAGCCGAGGCCGAGGGGCAGGCTGAGCGGGCCGTAGAGCGCCGTCCGGTCGGAGTCGACGCCGAAGCGCGCGCCGCCCGCGAGCCGCAGCGACCCGCCCAGCGACCAGATGGCGTCGCCGTCGCGCTCGGACCGGTCGCTCATCTCGGCGCTCAGATCTTCGAGCACCCGCGCGCGCCGCTCGCGGGCGGCGACGCCGTCGAGCTTGCGGTCGGCGTACGTGCCCGTGTACTGCAGGAGCGCGCCGACGAGGCGCAGCGCCCGCCTCGTCGGGCGGTCGGCGGCGCCGCGCGCGGCCGCGTCGGCGGCCGCGACGGCCCCGACGACGAGGGCGTTCGGGTCGCCGTCGATGGCCGCGTTGGTCAAGAAGCGGGCGAGCGCGAGCCGCTCGAGCGCCGAGGGGGCGGGGCCGACCTCGTGCGCGGGCGGGCAGCCCTTGAGCTCGGGCGAGGCGTCGAGGCTCAGGCAGGCCGCGACGAAGGCCGCCGCCGCCGCCTGGCTCGCGCGCTCGCGCCACGCGCCCGCCCCCTCGCTCTGCAGGGTCATGGCGTCGAGCAGCAGTCGCGCGAGCTCGTGCGCCCGGGTCAGCACGGCCGGGTCGTCGACCGACGCCTCGGCGGCCGCGCGCCGGACGTGGTCGCCGACCGGGCAGTGCGCGAGCGTCGTCGCGCCCCCCGGCGGGCTCGCGCCGCGGGCGCAGTAGGCGTGGGCGAGCGCGGCCAGCGCGATCGCCGACCGGCCCCGCGACGCGCCCCCCGCCGCGGCGAGCCGCTCGCGCACCCCCGTCCGCCGCAGGTCGGCCATCGCCGCCTCGACGAGCCGCTGCGCCACCACCTCGGCGCCGCGCCCGACGCGCCCCTCGAGCAGCCGCGCGATCTCGGGCACCAGCACCCGCCTCAGCGGCTCGAGCGCCGCCCGCGCCTCGCCGGGCGCCTCGGGCAGCGCCTGCGCGAGCGCGTCGCGCAGGAGCGCGTCGAGCAGCACGTGGCCGTGCTGCGCCAGGTCGGGCAAGCGCAGCGCGCCGACGACGGCGCAGGTGCGCCCGAAGCGCGCCGGCGCGGGCGCGGGCGCGGGCCCCGCGCAGCGCAGGCCCTCGACGATCTTGTCGCGCACCCGCTCGAGGGCCGCCGAGCTCGCCCGGTCGACGACGGCCTGGCCGGCCGCCTGCAGCGCCCCCTCGGCGACCGCGACCGCGCCGCGGCCCTGCGCGACGCCGGCCGGGCTCTGGGCCGGCGCCGCGGTCGGGTAGGCTCGCACGAGCTCGTCGAGGCCGACCGGCGGGGGCGCGAGCCCGAGCCGCTCGCGCTCTTCGACCGGTGCGGTCGTGGGGGCCGGGGCCGGCGGGGCCGCGGCCGCGGGCACGGCCGTCACCCGGTAGATCGGGCGCTTCGCCAGCTCGTCGGCCGGCAGGGGCCCCGCGGCGAGGTGCCACGATCGCCGGCAGGCCGCCCGGCAGGGGCGCAGCACCCGCGGCGCGCCCCGGGCGGGCCAGTAGATCGACTCGACGTCGTCGGGCGGTGGCGCCCGCTTGACCTCGGCGCGCGCCCACTCGAGCCCCGCGTCGTCCTGGGCCGGCAGGGGCGGGGCGAAGAGCGAGGCGAGCGCGAGGGCCGCGGCGGCGGGCGCGAGCGTGGTCCGTCTCATGGGGGGCCTTCCCGGTCAGGGCCAGAGCCGCAGCTCGAGGCCGTGGAGCTCGTTGAAGCGGTCGACGCAGCGGTCGAGCGGCGCGAAGAGCGAGCCGACGCCGTCGGTGCCGACGCACGCGCCCGCCGCCAGCCGCTCGTCGCCCGGGGTGCACAAGACCGTGCCCGAGTCGCCCTCGGCCGTGACGACGAAGTCGGTGCGCAAGGCGCGCGAGACCGCCACGGGCGCGGGCCGCGCCTCGGCCGCGAGGTAGGCCACCTGCCGGCCGAAGGTGCAGCCGAGCGGCGGCGAGTAGTCGTTCGACGTCGGCCGGTAGCACTGCACCTCGGCCTCGGCCGCCGCCTCGGCGTCGACGAGGTTCGCCAGCCGCGGCGCGCGCGCGCCGTCGGTCGCCTCGAGCACCGAGACCCCCTCGGGCGAGAGCGCCACGAGCGCCGCGTCGAGCGGGTCGTCGTCGCCCTCGGCCGCGGGCAGGTCGAGCAGGTTGCTGAAGAGGGCGCCGATCGCGCGCAGCGGCCGGCTCGGCGAGCGCGCGCACGCGACCTCGGCGCCGGCCGAGCCGGGGCGGAACAGGTGCCCCGCCGTCAGCAGGTACCGCCCGTCGCCCGAGCGCAGCACGCACGCGACCCCGCCCCAGCGCGCCCCCCCGTCGCGCACGAGCAGCGGCGCGCCCGGGTGCAGGCCCGAGCCGCGCGCCCGCCGCCCCGCCGCGTACGCCCGCGGCGGCGCGCCCGTCGCCACCACGTCGGGCCGCAGCCGGTGGCGCACCCCCGCGTGCACGAAGCGCACGTCGTCGGGCCCGGGCGCCCGATCGTCTTTGCGCTCGACGAAGAGCCGCAGCGTCTGCTCGCCCTGCTCGACGCCGCGCCGGCACCGGGGCCCGACGTCGATCGCGAACACGCCCGCCGGGTTGCCGGGCGGGTAGGCCCGGCGCGCCGCCCGCAGCGCCGCCTCGACGAAGCCCGCCGGCGCGCGCGCCCGCCCCGGCCCCCCCGACCCGCCCGTCACGGGCGCGCCGCCCGGCGCCCGGCCCGCCGCCCCAACGCCCCCGCGCCCCCGGCGCCCGGCGTGCACTTCGTGTCGACTCGGCGCGGCATCGTGGGCGCCCCGCCCGCCGCGCCTCGCAACCCCTTCGCGCCGCGCGCCGCGGGCCGCGGCTCGGCGTCGAAGCTACGAAGGCACGCGCGGGGCGGTCAAGGGCTTTCTCCGGCCCCCCGCGGGCCGCGCCCGCCCCGCGCCCCTCACTTCGTCTGCGCCGGCCGCCTCGAGACCGAGTCGCGATCGGCCTCGCGCCGCACCCGCTCGAGCAGCTCGCCGAGGACGGGCATCGCCGCCCCCGCCTGCGCCTCGACCCACCCGCGCGCCTCCTCGAAGGAGGCGAACGTCGCGTAGAGCTGGTCGGGGCGCGGCGGGTTCAGCCAGTGAATCGCCGTCAGCACCGAGCGGTGCGCCACCGACGTCGTCACGAGCGCCATGCGCAGCGCGCCGAAGTTGCGGTTCGCGTCGGCCAGGCGCTTGCGCATCGAGGCGTTCGGCGGCTCGGCGCTCGGGCCGACGACCGAGACCCAGGTGGCCGGCGCGCCCCGGAAGGCCGCGTCGGCCGCCAGGCCCTCGATCGCCGCCAGCGCCCGCGCGAAGCCCGCTTCGGTGAACGTGCCCGTCTGCAAACTCACGAGGGCGAGCGACCTCTCGTCGTAGGCCGAAAAATACATTCGCGGTGCCCCCAGCCTTTCATGCCCGTACCCTTACGATATCACCCCCATCATCGTAGCGCCTCGCGCCCGCCCGTCCAAGCCTCGTAGTTCGAATAAGCCCTTCGGTACTTCGATTGTCGAAGGAAAGTGCCGCGGCAAAGTTGCAAACGTGTGACCCCCCGCCGTACGGCTCGCACCCCCCGCCCCGGCGCCCGGACACCCCTTAAGTGCGGCCCCCCGGGCGCGCCGCCGCCGCCGCGCGCCCCCGCGCTCCGAGCGGAAAGCGCGCATTGCCGATAAGCGAACGACCCGCCGCCGGCCCCGCGGCCATTCGACGCCGCGCCCCCCGGCGCGCGGGTGCGCCCCCCGGGGGGCGGCCGCAGCGAGGTGCGCCCGCGGCCCCCCTCCGCGGAGCGCCGCGCAGGGCAGCGCCCGCCGCGCCCGACCCCGCGCGGGCGGAGGCGCCTCGGCGAGCACGTGCTTCGCGCGCGCCGCGAGGCGCCCGACCCCGCGCGGGCGGCGGCGCCCGCACGCACCGCCGCGGGCCCCGCCCGGCCTCCGCTGGCGAGGCCCTCGCGCGGGTGCGGCTCGGCCTGGGCCCACGTGGCGAGGGCCCCGCCCCTGACGAGCGCGGGGCCGTGTCGACGGTTGTCCCGCACCCGCGCGCGAACCGGGGTAGGCTCCCCGACCCTCACCGAGGCCCCCGGGCCCCCGTCGACCCCGAAAGACCCCATGGCGCTGACCCCCGCCCGCACCCCCCCCGGCCTGCTCGAGCTCTTGCCGCTCGAGCAGATCGCCTTTCAACGTATGCTCGATACGATTCGTCGTAATTACGAGCGCTTCGGCTTTCTGCCGGTCGAAACGCCCGTCTTCGAGCACGCCGACGTGCTCTTGACCAAGCAGGGGGGCGAGACCGAGCGGCAAGTCTATTTCGTGCAGTCGAGCGGCAGCGCCGAGAAGGGCGAGCGGCCCGACCTGGCCCTGCGCTTCGACCTCACGGTGCCGCTCGCGCGCTACGTTGCCGAGCACGAGGCCCAGCTCGCCTTCCCCTTCCGCCGCTACCAGATGCAGCGGGTCTACCGCGGCGAGCGCCAGCAGCGGGGGCGCTTCCGCGAGTTTTACCAGTGCGACATCGACGTCATCGGCAAAGACGCCCTCTCCGTCCGCTACGACGCCGAGCTACCGGCCATCATTTACGGCATCTTCCGCGACCTGGCCGTCGGGCCCTTCACCATTCAGCTCAACAACCGAAAGCTGATGCGCGGCTTCCTCGAGGGCCTCGGCGTCGCGCCGGGCGAGGCCCAGGCCCTCGTCTTGCGCGAGGTCGACAAGCTCGACAAGCGCGGCGCCGAGCACGTGCGCGCGGCCCTCGCCGCGCCCGCCTTCGGGCTCGCGGCCGCCCAGGTCGAGCGCCTGCTCGACTTCGTGCGCGTGCGCTCGTCGTCGCTCGAAGACGCCCGGGCCAAGCTCGACGCGCTCGGCCCCGGGCCCGCCGCCCTCGAGGAGGGGCGCGCCGAGCTGAACGAGGTGCTCGCGCTCGTCAAGGCCTTCGGCGTGCCCGAGCGGCACTTCGCCCTCAACCTCTCGATCGCGCGCGGGCTCGACTACTACACCGGCACGGTCTACGAGACGACGCTCGACGACCACCCCGAGGTCGGCTCGGTCTGCTCGGGCGGCCGCTACGACGACCTCGCCGGCCACTACACCAAGTCGAAGCTGCCCGGCGTCGGCATCTCGATCGGCGCGACGCGCCTCTACTGGCAGCTGCGCGAGGCCGGCCTCGCCCCCGCCGCCGACAGCACCGTCGCCGCCCTCGTCACCAACATGGACGAGGCGCGGCTGCCCGACTACCTCGAGCTCGCCGGCCGCCTGCGCTCGGCCGGCGTCAACACCGAGGTCGTGATGGAGCCCGGCAAGCTCGGCAAGCAGTTCAAGTACGCCGACCGCGCCGGCGTGCGCTTCGTGCTCGTGCTCGGCCCCGACGAGATCGAAAAGGGCACGGTCACGGTCAAAGATCTGCGCGAGCCGTCGCAGAGCGAGCTGCCGCGCGCGTCGCTCGCCGAGGCCCTGCTCGGCAAGCTCGGGCGCGCCGGCGCCCCCTGAGCGCCCCCCCGAGCGGGCGCCCGCCGCCCGTCTAAGTCGGCGAGCAGCGGGCGCAGCTCGAGCGTGGTCCGCTGCGTCTTGCCGCCGCGCGCGTAGGTGACGCGCAGCTTCGTGCCCGCGGGCCGCTCGGCGAAGGCCTCGAGCTTCGCCGGGTCGGGCCCGAGCGGCGCCCCCTCGATCGCGAGCAGCCGGTCGCCCGGCGCGAGGCCCGCGAGCGCCGCGGCCCCCCCGGGGAAGACCGCCTTGAGCAGCCAGGGCCGGTCGCGGTGGGCGGGGTCGGCGCTCTTGTTGATCCGCCAGCCGGCGTTCGACTCGGGGCTCGGCCGGTCGCAGGGCGGCTCGAGCCAGAGCGTGCGCCGCTCGACGTCGAAGACGACGGCGGCGCAGCGCGCGAGCACCCGGTTGCCCAAGAGGCCCCCGAGCAGGCCCGGGTCGGGCGGCGTGGCCACCATCGCCAGCCGGTCGTCGTGGCGCAGCGGGCCGAGCTCGGCCCGCCGCACGCGCACGAACGCCGACGAGGTCTCGTCGTTGCCGGCGCCCGTCTGGCCCTTGAACTCGAGCGCGGGCCGGCCCCCGAGCAGCCCCCGCGCGTCGGCCCAGGGCTTGTAGATCGCGAGGCCGCCCGAGTTGCCCGTGTCGAGCTGGAAGACGCCCCTCGCCCCCTCGATCGTCACGTCGACGGCGAACAGATCGCCGAGCAGCCGGAAGGGCACCCCCTTCGCGCCCGGGCGCACGAGCCCCTCGGCCGAGCGGGCGAAGGCGAGCTCGCCCTTCGCGTAGTCGACCCGCACCGCCGCGCCGAGAAAGAGCGAGTAGCCCACGATCACCTCGGGCCGCCGGTCGCCGAACGCGTCGAGCACGGGCATCGGCACGCTCGCCACCGGCAGGTGCCGCAGCGTCAGCCCGCCCAGCGAGAGCGCGTCGACCTCGCCCAGGCCCATGCGCACCTTCTGCCCGACGCCCGCCCCCGTCACCTCGAGCCCCGGCCGGAACGCCTCGCCCGCCGGCGACGCCGCGTCGAGCGAGGTCAGCCCCGCGCCCGAGTCGAGCATCGCCCAGACTTGCCGGCCGTTCAGCCCGACGCGCAGCAAGAGCTCGCCCAGGTAGTAGTGCATCGGCACGCGCGCGACGCCGCCCGCGGGCCACTCGAACTTCAGGTCGGGCGCGGGCGGCGCGAGGCAGCCCTCGGCCGCGAAGCGCTTGTCGGCCCCCTCGCACCCGGGCCCGACGGCGACGCGCGGGCGCCGGAACGTGAGCGGCTCGGCGACGGCCGAGAGCTGCGTGACCGCGCCGGGCCAGCGCACGCCCCGCTCGTCCGGCTCCGTCCAGCCCTCGAAGCGCAACGTCATGCGCCGGCCGTCGGACCCCTTCGCCTCGGCCCGCACGAGCGCCGCGCTCGCGAGGTCGAAGGTGAGCGCGGGCTCGCCGATCTCGGGCCGCACGTAGCGCAGCGTGACCTCGGCGGGCCCCTCGCCCTCGACCCGGCACGACGCCTCGTCGCGCCGCGGGTCGAACGCGCCGAGGTAGGCGCGGCGGTCGAGCCAGGCGCTGTATGCGACGTCGACCGCCTCGCCCTCGCGCAGGCGCACCAGCACGCCCGGCGCGCCGAGCGCCCAGGGGCCCTTGCCGTCGTCGCCGAGCGCGCCGTACATGCCCCCGACCGTCGACTCGCTGCGGTAGCGCGTGCGGTCGAGCGTGATCTCTTGCACGCCCACCTTGCCCTCGGTCTCGAACTCGGTGCGCACCGTCCGGGGCAGCATCGCCTCGAGCGCGGCGGCGCTGCCGAAGCGCTGCCCGTGCCGCGCGAGCAGCGACGCGGGGTCGAGCGTCGCGGGGCAGGCGCGCGGGGTGGCGGCCGCCGCCGAGGCGGCCGGGGCCGGCGAAGGAGCCGGGGCGCGGCGCGGGGCCGGGGCGGGCGCGCAGGCGCTCGAAGCAAAGGGCAGCGCCGCGGCGACGAGCGCGAGGCGCCGCGCCGCGAGCCGCCCGGAGGCCGCGCGGGCCCCGGGGGAGGGGCGCCGCGCCGGAGCGAAGAAGGGCGCTCGCCCCGCGGGCGAGGGGCACGGCGTCGAAGCGAAGGGGGTCGCTCGCCCGGCGGGCGAGCCGCTCGCTGAGCCCGGGAGCGAGCTCAGGCGTAGGCCGATGGTCATGGCGTCTCCGTGGTCCACGCGCCGTTATAGCGGCAACGGCGCCCGGCCGCCGAACCTAGCGCGGTCGCGCCGCCCGCCGAGCCCGCGGGGCCCCCGCGGTCTGGGCCGGCAGGCGCGTCGCGGGTGCCGGACGGGCGCGCCGGGCCCCCGCCCTCTGGCCATACCCCGCGGGACCTGCCTACCGCCTTCGGCGGGCGGTGGCCGGTCGCGGGGCGTCGGGCTAGAGAGCGCCATGTCACAGACAGCCGCGAAGCCGCCCTTGCATGAGCTCCTGCTCGAGCGACGCACCGCCATCATCGATCGCTTCATCGCGGCGACGCGGGCGCAGGGCTTGCCGCCCGAAGGGGCGACGCGCAAGGCCATCATCGACCACCTCAACGACCTCCTCGAAGACATGGCCGCGACCTTGCGCCGCGAGGCGCTCGGGCCCTCGTCGAACGCCGCGCCGGAGGGCGCGGCCGCGCGCGTGCACGGCGCGCAGCGCTGGGGCGTCGGCTACGACCTCGAGGACATGGTACGCGAGTACGGCGTGCTTCGCCGCTGCATCTTCGAGGCCGCCGAGGAGGCGGGCGTCGACGTCGACTTGCGCTCCTTCGAGCGCATCGCCGAGTTCATGAACCTCGGCATCGCCGAGGCGGTCGACGAGTTCGTCCGCCGCAAGGACGAGGCGCTGCGCGCGACGCGCGAGGAGGCCCTCACGATCGTGGCGCACGATCTGCGCGGGCCCCTGCAGGTCGTCGCCGGCGCCGTGCCGCTCCTGCGCGACGCCGTCGGGGCGGCGGCGGGCGGGGGCGCCGCGGCGGCGGGTCCGCCCGACGTCGGCGGGCGCGCGGCGGCGGGTCCGCCCGACGTCGGCGGGCGCGCGGCGGCGGGGCCGTCCGACGCCGGCGGGCGCCCGGCGGGGGGGTTGCTCGACGGCGTCGAGCGTGCCGCGGTGGCGAGGCTGCTCGACGCCGTCGAGCGCGCGGCCGCGACGATGAACGAGCTCATCACCAGCCTACTCGACCTCTCCCGCGTCGAGGCCGGGCGCCTGCCCCTCGCCGCGGACGACCACGAGCTCTCCGGCCTGCTCGCCGAGGCGGCCGAGCGGGCCCGGCCCCTCGCCGAGCGGGCGCGGCTGCGCCTCGACGTGCGCCCGCCGCCGCCGGGCTCGGTCCGCTGCGACCGCGAGCGCACGCTGCAGGTGCTCGCCAACCTGCTCGGCAACGCCGTCAAGTTCACGCCCTCGGGCGGCGCCGTCGAGCTCTCGGCCGAGCCGGTCGAGGGCGGCTTTCGCTTCGAGGTGCGCGACACCGGCCCGGGCGTGCCCGCCGAGCAGCGCCCCCTGCTCTTCGAGCGGTTCTGGCAGGCGCCCGAGGCCCGCCACAAGGGCACCGGCCTCGGCCTCGCCATCGCCAAGGGCCTCGTCGAGGCCCAGGGCGGCGGCATCGGCGTCGAGAGCGAGCCCGGTCGGGGCAGCACTTTCTTCTTCACGCTGCCCGGGCGGGCCTAGACCAACTCGCCCGGGGGCGCCCGGCCTGCCTCCGAAGGCACGCCCCGAAAGCCGGCGTGGCATCTGGCGCACGCGAGGTTGGCGGCGCGGTCGAGTACCACCTCGCCGACCACCCCGAGGCCGCCGCCAAGGTCGCCTTCTTGCGCGCGGGCACAGGCTACCGCAATCTGGCCGGCGATCAACGGCCGAGCCCCTTGGGGTCTCGTCCGGTTTCGTCAAACGTCGTCGAATCTTCGCCTGGCCTTTGGCATCGCATGGGGCCAATCTGCGGGGCAGATTCGTAGAAAAACCTAAGCGAAAGGTTACGCCATGAAAGAACGGTTTGTTTGGCTCCTGCCGCTCGCCGCCATCGCCGCGCTCACGCTGGCGAACGGCTGCGGCGACGACGATGACGATCTACCGGGCACCCAAGGCTCGGCCGGCGCGAGCGGCACGGGCGGCCGGGCGGGCACGGGCGGCTCGGGCACGGGCGGCTCGGGCACGGGCGGCTCGGGCACGGGCGGCTCGGGTACGGGTGGCTCCGGCACGGCTGGCTCGGGTACGGGCGGCTCCGGCACGGCCGGCTCCGGCACGGCCGGTTCGGGCACGGCTGGCTCGGGCACGGCCGGCCAAGGCGGCGGCGGGCAAGGCGGCGGCGGGCAAGGCGGCGCGCCGAACGTGCCGGTGGTCGACGTGCTCGCGCTCGGCGCGAACAACACGCTCTACTCGTTCAAGTCGAACGCGCCCGGCGAGGCCAAGTCCGTCTCGGTCACGGGCGTGGTGAGCGGCACGCTCGAGGGCATCGACGTGCGCCCGAGCGACGGCAAGCTGTACGGCCTCACGAGCGACCAGACGCTCTATACGATCGCGACCGCGACGGCCCCGCAGCTCACCGCGGCAGCCTCGGGCGGCAAGGCGCTCGGCACGGCCGGGGTGGTCAAAGGCAGCGTCGGGTTCGACTTCAACCCGGCCTCCGCGGTGCCGGCCGAGACCGGCGGCGGCAACGCGCTGCGCCTCATCAACTACGCGGACGCGTCGAACTACCGCGTCAACCCGAACAACGGCGCCATCGCGGGCACCGACAAGTCGCTCGCCTACCAAGAGGGCGACGTGAACGCGGGCAAGGCGCCGGCGGTCGCGGCCGCGGGGTACACCAAGTCGTTCGCCGGCACGACGGCGACGCTGCTCTACGACATCGACGCGGCGACCGACTACCTCGTGGTGCAGAACCCGCCCAACGACGGCACGCTCAGCTCGGCCCCGGGCCCGCTCGGGGTCGACGTCGGCGAGCTGGCGGGCTTCGACATCGTGACCATCGGCACCCCCCCAGCCCAAGTCGATCACGGCTTTCTCGTCTCGGGGGCGAGGCTTTATTACGTCGACTTGACCACCGGCGCCGCCGCCGACCTCGGCGCGGTCGCCGGCGCGAGCGGCCTGCGGGGGCTCGTCGTCACGGCCGCGCCCTGACCGAACGCCGGCGCGGGGGGTGACGGTCACCGCGGGCTCGAAGGGGCGCCCGTCCGGCGCGCGGCCGTCGAGCTCGAAGCGCGCCTCGGCGGGGCCGCCGGGGTGCGCCCCGGGCGGCACGGGGGCGCGCATTCTCACGCGGGCGGCCCCCGCTGGCGCCGGCGGCCGGCGGGGCGCGGGGGCCGGCGCCTCGCGAGCCGGGCGCCGCTCAGGCCCCCGCGCCGCCCCCGCCGCGGGGCCGGCGCCCGGCGAGCGCGGCGACGACGGCGATGAGCTCTTGGGGCTCGACGGGCTTGGCGACGTGGCTGGTGAAGCCCTCGAGGAGGGCTCGCGTGCGGTCTTGCGCGCGGGCGTAGGCGGTCAGAGCGACGGCGGGCGTGCGCCCGCCCGCGTCGTCGCCGAGGGCGCGCAGCTTGCGGACGAGGCTGTAGCCGTCTTCGCCCGGCATGCCGACGTCGCTGACGAGCACGTCGGGCGGGCGCGCGCGGACGTGGTCGAGCGCCTCGGCCGCCGAGGTGGCGACGACGACCTCGGCGCGGCCCTCTTCGAGGATCGACTTGATCAGATCGCGCGCGTCGGGCTCGTCGTCGACGACGAGCACGCGCAGGCCCACGAGCTCGGGCGGGCACTCGAGCCCCCCGCCGTCGCGGGCCGGGGTCGGCGCGGGGCGCGCGAACGAGGTGCGGCGCAGGGGCGCGACGGGGATGCGCACGGTGAACGCGGCGCCCCGGCCGGGCCCCTCGCTCTCGGCGCAGATGGTGCCGCCGTGTAGCTCGACCAGGTGCTTGACGATGGCCAGGCCCAGGCCGAGGCCGCCGTACGAGCGGGTGGCGCTCGGGTCGGCCTGCTTGAAGGGCTCGAAGACGTGGGGCAGGAAGGCCGGGTCGATGCCCCGGCCGGTGTCGGCGACCGCGATCTCGACGTACGAGTCTTCGCGCCGCAGCTGCACGTGGACGCGGCCGCCCTTGGGGGTGAACTTGACGGCGTTCGAGAGGAGGTTCCACACGATCTGCTGCAGGCGGCCGGCGTCGCCGACGAGCGCGCCCGCGCCCGGGTCGAGCAGCGCCTGCAGCCGGACGCCTTTCGCCTCGGCGGCCGGGCGCACGACGTCGAGCGCGGCCTCGATGACGTGCGCCGGCTCGAGCGGGGCGAGGTCGAGCCGCAGCTTGCCCGTGATGATGCGGCTGACGTCCAAGATGTCTTCGACGAGCTGGACCTGGGCCTTGGCGTTGCGCTCGATCGTCTCGAGGGCGCGCTCGCGCTTCTCTTCGGGCAGCGACCCCGAGCGGAGCATTCGCGACCAGCCGAGGATGGCGTTGAGGGGCGTGCGCAGCTCGTGGCTCGCGACGCTGAGGAACTCGTCTTTGGCGCGGTTGGCCTCCTCGGCCCGCCGCCGCTCGCGCTGCGTGGCCTCGAAGAGGCGGGCCGCGTCGATCGCGACGGCGATGCGGCGGCCGAGCTCTTCGGCGAGCCGCAGGTCGTCGGGGCCGTAGCGGCGGCCCGACTCGCTCGCGACCAGCGTCATCGCGCCGAAGGTGCGCCCCGCGAGGGCCAGGGGCACGGTCATCGCCGAGCGCGCGCCGAGCTCGTCGAGCAGGCGGCGGTGCTCGGGGTCGCGGGCGATGGCGTCGAGGACGGCGCCGGGCACCTCGGCGATGAGCTCGGAGCGCCCCGCCCGGAGCACGGCGGCGTAGCCGTGGGGGGCGTCGTCGGCGAGGCCGTAGCGCTCGAAGGCCTCGCGCAGGAGCCCCTCCTTCGCGGGGTCGACGTGCGCCGTGGCGACGAGCCGGGGCCGGCCGCCCTCGTCGCGCAGGTAGACGCTCGACCAGTCGGCCAGGGCGGGCACGGCGAGGCGCACGACGGCCTGCACGGTGGCGGCGGCGTCGAACGAGGCGCTGAGGACGGCGCCGGCGCGCGCGAGCAGGGCGGCGTGGTCTTCGGCGCGCTTGCGCGCGTCGATGTCGGTCACCGAGCCCACGTAGCCGAGGAAGGCGCCGTCGGGGCCGAAGCGCGGCGCCGCCGCGTCGATCACCCAGCGGTAGGCGCCGTCGCGCCGCCGCAGCCGGTACTCGACCCGGAAGGGCTCGCGGCGCGCGTTGGCCCCGAGGAAGGCCCCGCCGGCCGCCTCGGCGTCGTCGGGGTGCGTGGCCCCGAGCCGCCCGAGGCCGAGCCCGGTCGCCTCGGTCTGCCCGGTGTACTCGTACCAACGGCGGCTCAGGTACGTGCACGCGCCGCGCGCGTCGGTCACCCAGAGCATGACGGGCGCGTAGTCGGCCATGTTGCGGAAGCGCGCCTCGCTCTCCTGCAGCACGGCCTCGGCCCGCCGCCGCGCCGTCAGGTCGGTGATCGAGACGGGCACGTGGTCGAAGGGCTCGCCCGGCGGCGGGAAGCGGATCGTGAAGGCGACCTCGAGGCGCTCGCCCGCGAGCGTGCGCAACGCCGTCTCGGCGCCGAAGGCGGTGCGCCCCTCGGCGATCGTCGCGAGCTCTTCGGCGAAGGCCGCGGCCGTCTCGGGCACGAAGATGCGGTCGAGCGAGGCGAGCAGCTCGGGCTTGCTCGCGGCGCCGAAGAGCCGCAAGGTCTCGCCGTTGACGTCGACGACGCGCACCAGCCCGACCGCGCGGGCGACGAACTCGGGGTGCTCGGCGAAGTAGCGGCGAAAGTCGGTGACGCCCCCGGCGCGCAGCGCGTCGATCGCGCGCACGACCTCGGTGAAGTCTTCGTCCCAGAGCGAGACGCCCGCGCCCTCGAAGAAGCGCCGGTAGCGCGCCTCGCCGGCCTCGAGCGCCAGCCGCAAGGAGCGCTGGGCGGTCACGTCGCGAAAGAGGAGCACCAGGCCCTCGCCCGCGGGGAACGCCCGCGCCTCGAACCACGCGTCGAAGGGCGGGTAGTAGCCCTCGATGGTGACCTCGGCGCGCTCGACCATCGCGCGCCGGTACGCCCGCCCGAAGGGCGTGCCTTCGAGCTCGGGGAACTCGTCCCACAGCACCTTGCCGAGCAGCGCGCCCGCGGGGCGCCCGAGCACGCGCTCGCCGACCGGGTTGAGGTAAAGAAAGCGCCAGGCCTCGTCGAAGCGCAGGATGCCGTCCGAGATCGCCTCGCACACGTCCCGGAACTGGTCGCGCTGGGCCGCGGCCGCGCGCGCCGCCCGCCGCGCCCGCGCGCGCCGCGCCCCGGCGAGGGCCCGGGGGCGCCGCGGCGGCCGGGGCCCCGCGCCCGCGTCGGGGGCGGGGGGCCGGGGGGGCGAGTCGGGCGGGGGGGCGCGCATCGGCGAGGGCGAGGCCAGCCGAGGTCACCCTTTCCGATCTCGGGCGGCAAGGCAAGGGCGAGCGGGGCGATGGTGCGGCCGCCGCGGCGCGCGGGCGCTACCGGTCGCGGCCGATCGGCGGCGCGCGGGCGCGACCCCTCGCGGCGGACGTGGCGGCGCGCGAGCGCTGCCCGTCGCGGCGGATGCGACGGCGCGCGAGCGCCGCCCGTCGCGGCGGATGCGACGGCGCGCGGGGCGGGGCAGGGGGCGCGGGCCCTTCGAGGCGGCTCTCGCTCGGGGCGGCGGGGGGGCCGGGCCCGCCCCCGCCCGGGCGGGCTTAGCCGCGGGTGCGGTGGTCGGCGAGCACGCTGGCGACGCAGACGCTCAGCTTCTTGGCGACCGTCAGGTGCAAGAACTCGTTCGGGCCGTGCGCGTTCGAGTGCGGCCCGAGCACGCCGGTGATCAAGAACTGCGCCTCGGGGAAGCGCTCGCCCAGCATGCCCATGAAGGGGATGGTGCCGCCCTCGCCCCAGCTCACCGCCGGCCGGCCGAAGGCGGCCTGCGAGGCGCGCTGCATCGCCGCGTCGAGCCAGGGCGCGAGCGGCGGCGCGTCCCAGCCCGCCCCGGCGCCCTCGGCCTCGAACGACACCTGGGCGCCGTAGGGCGGGTCGGCCTCGAGCGCGCGGCGGAGCGCCTCGCTCGCCGCCCGCGCGTCGAGCCGGGGCGGGATGCGCATCGACAGCCGCAGCACGGTCTCGGGCCGCAGCACGTTGCCCGCCTGGCGCGTCGGCGGCAGCCCGTCGGCGCCCGTCACCGCGAGCGCCGGGCGCCAGGTGCGGCGCAAGAGCTGCTCGGTCACGTCGTCGGTCGAGGGCCGCATGCCCCCCGCCCACGGGAAGGCCGCCGCCACCTCGGCGCCGAGCGCCTCGGCCGCCGCCTTCGCCTGCTCGCGCCGCGCCGCGGGAATGTCGACCGCCAGCGCGTCGAGCAGCACCTCGCCCGTCGCCTCGTTCTCGAGGCGCGAGAGCAGCTGGCGCGCGACGCGGAAGCTCGAGGGCACGATGCCGCTCGCCGACCCCGAGTGCACCCCCTCGGTGAGCACCTTCACGCGCAGGTTGCCGTTCAAGATGCCGCGCAGGCTCGTCGTCGCCCAGAGCTGGTCGTAGTTGCCGCAGCCCGAGTCGAGGCAGACGACGAGGCTCGGCGAGCCGATGCGCGCGGCGTACCGCTCGATGTACGCCGGGAGGTCGACGCTGCCGCTCTCCTCGCTCGCCTCGATGAGCACCACGCAGCGCGCGTGCGGCACCTTCTGCTCGGCCAGGAGGCGCAGCGCCGTCAGCGACGCGAACGCCGCGTAGCCGTCGTCGGCGCCGCCGCGCCCGTAGAGCTTGTCGCCGCGGCGCACCGGCTCCCAGGGGCCCAGGCCCTCGGCCCAGCCCTCCATCTCGGGCTGCTTGTCGAGGTGGCCGTAGAGCAGCACCGTGTCGGCGCCCGGCGCGCGCGCGCCGTCGCTCGCCGGCAGCTCCATGTAGATGACGGGCGTGCGCCCCTCGATGCGCAGCACCTCGACCTCGAGCCCGGGCAGGGGCTGCGCGCGGCACCATGCTTCGATGAGCGCGACCGCCCGCTCCATGTGGCCGCCCTCGCGCCAGGCAGGGTCGAAGAGCGGCGAGCGGTTCGGGATGCGAATGTAATCGCACAGGGCGGGGACAATCTCCGCCTCCCAGATCCGCTCGCTCGAGGCGAGCGCGTCCTTGATTTGCAGGGCCGTCATGCGCCCCGGCATACACCGGCCCCCGGCCGTCGTCGACGGCCCGGGGTCGGCGCGCGGGCCCGTCGAACGCGCGGCCCGGGCGAGCGTCAGCGCCCGCCGAACGCGCGGCCCGGGCGAGCGTTAGCGCCCGCCGCCGCCGCCGCCCGTCCCGCTGCGGCCGCCGCCGCCGAGCGAGCCGCCGCCCGTCGTCCCCGAGCCCGTGCCGCGCCCCGTCGTGCCCGAGCCGGTGCCCGTGCCCGACCCGCGTCCCGTCGTGCCCGTCCCCGTGCCGGCGCCCGTTCCGGTGCCCGTGCCCGTCCCGGTCGCGTCGGAGCCCGTGCCGCGGCCCGTCGTGCCCGAGCCGGTGCCCGTCCCCGTCGTGCCCGAGCCGGTGCCCGTCCCCGTCGTGCCCGAGCCGGTGCCCATGCCCGAGCCGGTACCCGACCCCGTCGTGCCCGAGCCGGTGCCCATGCCCGAGCCGGTGCCCGTCGTGCCCGAGCCCGTGCCCGTCCCGGTGCCGGTCGTGCCGGTGCCCATGCCGGGCGAGCCGGTACCCGTGCCGGTGCCCGTGCCCATGTCGGAACCCGTGCCGGTGCCGGTCCCGGTGCCGGTCCCCGTGCCGGTTCCCGTCCCCGTGCCGGTGCCCGTGCCGGTGCCCTGCCCGTTCGTGGGCGATTGAACGTCTTCTTGCCGCTGTCGATCGCTCGAGCACCCCGCAAAGGGCAACGAGATCATTCCGGCAGCCAGCAGCGTAATGAGAGAAAGTCGCATGGGATTGCCTCCTCCGAAGGTGACCGGCCCAAAGGGCCTCAGATGCAACGCTATCTCTCGAGCCCGGCCGCGCTTGCGCCTGCCGGGCATCGAGGGGGTCGGCGGGCCCGCTTGCAGGGCACGTACCAACCGCCGGTCAACGAGGGTGACTTTGGTTAGTAGAATAGACGAAAACAACGACGCGGATGGCGCGCCCTCCCAGCCTGTCGAGGCCACCGGAGTCGCCCTCCCTGCCTGGTGCGCTGCCGTCCGGGCACCCCCGCAAGCTTAACCCGTGCCAATGGCGCCTTCAGGTCGCGGGTAAGCAGCCCAATTGCCTCACGTGGCCCCCTGCCTCGGTCGCGCTTGAGTGCAGATCTCGAGCGCAGCTCGCCGGGCGCGCTAGGTTCCTCCTCCGGGTTTCCCTCGCGCGGCGTATAAGCATGCGCCGCGGGGTGGCCGGGCCGCTCGTCGCGAGCTTTGCGTCGTGGCGATGGCCCTTCGCCGGGCGAGCGCGTCCGGTCCCGAACGCATCGCGCTCGGCCGGTGGCGGCCCGCCGGTTGCACGGGCGCGCCGCCATGGACAAGCTAAGCGAACGCCAGCAGCCCCTCGTGCACCAGCTTCACCCGGGCGGCGGCGAGACGGTCACGCCGGGGGCCGTCGACAAGGCACAGCACGAGGGCATTCGCGGCCTGGGCGTGCTGCGCATCGTGGCGTTCATCGCCGCGCTCGCGTTGAGCGTCGCCACGGCCTATCTTCACTTCCCCTGGCCCTTCGCCCTCGCCGCGTGGGTCTTCTTCGTCGCGTTGTTGCTCGGCAAGCGGGCCGAGCGGCGGCCGCCCGGCGGGCGCGCGCGGGCCTGACGGCAGACCTCGGCCCGCGCCCGCGGGGCCCGGCGCCGCCGGAGCCGCCCCGCTCGCCGCCCTTCTTGGCCCCGCCGGCGTCGTCGCGCTAAGCGCACGCCCGTGCACGAGCCCCTCGACGTCGCCCGCGCGCCCGGCGCGCACGAGTCCCTCACGGTCGCCCCCACGCCCGACCCCCGGCGCGTCCGCGCCCCCGACGGCTCCACCCTCAGCGCGCCCGCGGGCTGGGCGCTCCTGCCGCCCGGCGACGCGGGGCTCACCCGCCGCGTCAAGGCGCTCGGGCCGAGCTGGACGGTGGTCGAGAAGCGCGGCCGCAAGACCTTCTCGCGCGGCGTCTGGGCGCCGGCCGAGCACATCGAGGCGGCGCGGGCGGGGCTCGAGTCCGAGCGCGCGAGCCCCGCCTACGCCCGGCGGCGCGCGAGCGACGCGGCCCGGCGCGGGCGCGAGCAGGCCGCCTACGAGGGCGACTTCGAGGCGGCGTGCCGGGCGAAGCTACGCTTTTCGAAGTGCTTCGCCGCGCAGGAGGCCGCCCTCGCCCGCGCCGTCACCCGCCACGCGACCCCCGTCGGCAGCGGCACCGTCGCGCGCACCGAGCGCATCCCCCTCGAGCGCCGGGTCGACGCGGCCATCATCGCGTGGCTGCGGCACCAGACGACGGCGTACGATTCGCTCGCCATCCCGCGCGTCAAGGGCGTGCGGCGCGAGGTGCGGCGCCTGCTCGCCGACGGCTCGCGCGCGCTGCTCGACGCCCACCGGCGCGACGCGCCCCACGCCCCCGCCGCCTGCCCGCTCTGCCGCGCGCTCGCGGCCGAGGGCGAACGGCCCTAGCCGCCGCGGCGGGCGAGCGGGTCGAGCGCGTAGCGGCCCAGGAGCCAGCCGAGGCCCGCGAGCAAGAGCGCGGGCAGCACGTGCGTCGTCAGCGCGTGCAGCGGCGCGCCGAAGGGGCACCGGATGTACTGCGACAGCGCCGCCCACGCCCCGGCGAGGGCCCCGAGGGCCGCGCCCGAGAGCCCGGGGCTCACCGGGTCGCTCTTCTGGTGGGCGAAGAGCAGCCCCCCGAGCGCGAAGGCGCCGAGCACCGTGCTCGCGACCACGCAGAGGACGCCTTGCGCCCCCCCCTCGGGCGGCCCGGGCAGCGGCCAGAGCGCCGCGCCGAGCAAGGGGTAGAGGGCGAGGGCGGCCGGCGCGCCGAGCGCCGTCGCCCGCAGCGCCCCGCGCGGGGGCCAGAGCGCGCCCGGCCGCACGAAGAGCACCCGCGCGGCGGCGGCGACGACGAGCAGGCCCCAGAACACCCCCGCCGCGATCGCCGCGGGGGGGCGCAGATCGGCGTCGGGCTGGGGCACGCACACCGCCACCACGGCGAGCGAGAACGAGAGCGCGCAGGCCGCGGCGCGCCAGCGGCGGGCCGCGGGGCGCGTCGGCGAAGGGCGCGCGCTCACCGACCGGAGCACGCGCTCGCGCAAGGCCGGGGGCAGGGGGCCGGGGCCCGTGGGTTGCGGCGACGTCATTCGGCACCCCCCTCGGGCCCCTCGAGGCCCAGCGCGCTCCGCAGGCGGTCGCCCGCGCGGTGCAGCCGGACGCGCAGCGCGCCCTCTTGAATGCCCAGCACCTGCGCCGCCTGCGCGAGCGACAGGCCCTCGTGGCGCACCAAGAGCAACGCCTCGCGCTGCAGCGGCGGCAGCCGCTCGAGCTCTTCGCGCAGCCGGCGCGAGAGCTCGGCGGCGCGCGCCGCCTCTTCGCCGTCGGGGAAGGGGTTGGGCCGCCCCTCGCCGAGCGCCTCGCCGAGCGCCTCGCCGGCGCCCGCGGGCCGCTCGCGGCGCCCCCGCCGCAGGGCGTCGATCGCCACGCGCCGCGCGATCGCGTACGCCCAGGGCTCGACCTCGGCGCCGGCGGCGAAGCGGCCGCGGGCTTCGTGGATTTGAAGAAAGGTTTGGTGCAGGGCGTCTTCGGCCAAGGTGCCCTCGCGCAGCATGCGGCGCAAGAACCCGTAGAGCCGCGGCGCGAGCTCGTCGTAGATCACCTCGAACGCGCCCTCGTCGCCGGCCGCGTGCCGCGCCATGGCCTGGCTCGCCGCCGACGCGCCCGCGGCCCGGGGGGGCCTCACGGGCGCCACCCTGCTCGGGGCGAACGCCGCGGCCGCGGCGATGGATTCGGCCTGGTAAGCCATGGGCGCGGCACGCGGGGGGCTCGGGCCCCGAAGGCGCGGGGCCGACCCCTTGTTCGCGCCGGCGGGCCGATCGTTACAGCCGTCGGGCAAAAAAGATCGCTCGGCCCGGCGCCCGCCTCGCCCCCGCCTTCAAGGGGGCCGAGCGCCGGCGCGATCAGGAACCCCGCGCCCTCGGGCCCCCGACTTCGTTGGCGCCGGTCGGGTGTAACAACGCGAGCGCTTCGCCGTAGGGCAGGCGTTGCCACACGGGGGGCAGGGGCGGGGCGCAAAAGCGCACCCGGGGAGGGCACGTGTTTCTCCACGACGAGACGAGGTCGCTCATGAACCACCGCAAGATCTTCGGTTGCATCGGCATGGTCAGTTTGGTCGCGGCCCTCACCGCCGCTTGCTCGGACGACGACGATGACGGCGGCGCGGCCGGCGGCGGCTCGTCGAGCCAGGGCGCGGGCGGCCGCGCGGGCTCGCCCTCGGGGGGCGGCGCGGGCAGCGCGCCCTCGCCAGGCGCGGGCGGCTCGGGCGGCGCGGCGGGGCAGGCCGGGGCGGCGGGGCAGGCCGGCGCGGCGGGCGCGGCCGGGCAGGGGGGCGGCGCTACCGTCGACGACACCGAGCTCACGGCCGCCGACTTCGATTGCATTCTCGATTGGCCCAAGGTGCGGCGCTTTCGAATCACCAACAAGCTCGGCGAGGTCGACGCGAGCCTCGGGGTCGCGAACCAACCGGGCAGCGCCGATTACCCGCCCGGCACGGTCATTCAGCTTTTGCCCAACGAGGCCATGGTCAAGCGCCGGCCCGGGTTCAGCGAGGCGACGAACGACTGGGAGTTTCTCTTTCTCGACGTCTCGGCCGCGGGCGCCGCCATCAAGGCGCGCGGCACGACCGACGTGATCAACGGCTTCGGGGGCAACTGCCTCGGCTGCCACAGCGCGGCCGAACCCAAGTACGATCTC
>DASTPP010000031.1:0-86580 GCA_035762175.1 Polyangiaceae bacterium
CGTGCCCCCGGCGCCGCCCCCGCCCGCGCCCCCGCCGCCCGTGCCGCTGCCCGCGGCGCCCATGCCGCCGCCTGTACCGCCCTTACCCCCCGTCGACGAGCCCGCCGAACCGCCGGCCCCCTTGTTCGGGGACCCGGGGCCAGGCGAATCGTCGTCATCGCCGCAGCCGCTGAGCACCAGCGAGCCCACGACGGCCAAGGCGGCGCAAACCAGCGCCCACCGTTGAGATGGAAAACGACCTCGTGACATTCCGCTTTCTCTCCTCGCCCCGCACAGCCGTTCGGGGGGGCCAACCGCCGGCCGAGTAGGTGCCCGGCGGGCGCAAGCTGTCAAGGTGCGGAGTGCCCACGAAGAACTTCGTAGGCAAAATTCGTGCGTCTTACATCGATGCCACGCCGACCCCATTCGACTTTGTTGGGTTGGCTAGCGTTACGCGGTGCGCCCGGCCCTTCCCTTGGGCGCTCTTGGACGCGACCGGTGGTCACGGGTAGCCTGATGCGGTCAGACGCGCTCGCGCCCTCCCGCGCAAAACCCACGCTCCTCGCGTATGCCGCACGGCCGCGCGACCGCCGGGCCCTCGCCACCTCTACCTGGACCGTGACCCTCGCGTACGCCGCCCGGCTCTCGCGTGCACGACGCGCGCGGCGAGCGGTCGCAGAAGCCCGAAGCGGGTCGCTCCGCGCGTCGCCCCCGCCCGCCTCAGCGGCGCGCCCCGGACCATCTTCCACCCGTGGCCCGACGGGTCGCGGAAGCCGGCGTCGACCGAGCCGTAAACGAGGGCTAATCCGGGTGCTGCACCGTGAGCCGTCGGCAGTCACCGCTTCGCATGTGGGTGTAGACGCGGAACCCGAGCTTCTCGACATAGAACGCGAGCGCTCCATCTTGAACGCGCACGTACAGACCGCCCACTTCGACACCCTGGCTCATGCGCCGCGTGGGCAGGTACCGGTGCGGCGGGACGCCGAAGGCCTGCTCGCACGAACGCGCGAAGTGCGCCTCGGCGAGGCGCGGCCCCGCTCAGCGGACGACGAAGGTGTCGCCGGTCGCCTTCTCTAGGGCCAGGGCGAGCTGCTTTCCGACCCCCATCCGCAGCGCCGTCGGGAGCGCGTGCGGCGAGCCGTTGCCGAGGAACGCGTAGAGCAACTGCACCGCCGCCCAGCCGCCGACGAGTCTGAGCACGAGGCCCGACGCGACGGAGAACCGGCCCCAAAACGGTGACGGGGGTGTCGGTGGCTCCGGCGCGGGACGGGCGGGCTGGGCGCGTCCGAGGTCAGCCGGCGGGGCGGGGTGGCCGAGAGCTACCTCGCTACCGCAGAACCTGCCGATCACGAAGGCGCTTTGGACGTCCTCGAGCGGGGGCGGCGATGAGGCGACGGGCGCCGTACCAAGCCCGCCTGGCGCACGCCCTAGCCGTCGCAGCCCAGCATCGGGACGGTGAGCTCGGTCGGCGGCGCGAACGCCCAGCCCTTCGAGCGCATGAGCCCGTCGGGCCAGCTCCGATCGACCTTGCCGTCGCCGTCGACGTCGCCCGCCGACGCGGGGGCGAATTCGACGTCGCCCGCCGACGCGGAGGCGAATTCGTGCCCCTCGGGGCCCAGGGCCGGCACGAGGGCCTTGCCTGTTTGCTCCCACGCGTGGCCAGGGGGTGCGCACCTTTGTCCCAAGAAGAGCACTCCGAGCGCCTCGTCGCGCCCGAAGGCGCCTCCGCGCGCCGTTTCCGGGCGCCATCGCGGCAGAAATGCCGTCGCCGCCGTCGTCGGCGCCCCGCGGTCGTTGGTACGAGGTGTGCTTATCCTTCCGGGTAAGCGCGCCCGGGGAAGGGCACCACGGCCGGCGCCCCCCCCCAGCCCCGCTCGCGCTGACAGCTTAATTCAATCGCCTTGCTTTGGGGGGCCGCCCGCGCTCGCAACGCCGAGCCGCGAACGCGCCCCGGCCGGCGCGGCCCGGCCCCTGTCCCGGGGTCACGGCCCTCTTCACCGACACCCGTACGATCTTCGCTTGCCCTTCGCCCCTTGCCGTGCGCCTCGCCTCGCCGGGCGGGGCGCTCTGCCGTCCGCCGCCTTATCTGGGCCCTTCGCGGCCTCACTTCCCCTTCGACCTAGCTGGAGAATCGTACCATGACCAACGCCTCCGTCCTTCGCCGAGTCCGCGCTTCGCTCGTCCTCTTGTCCGCCGTTGTCTTGCCGGCGTTGGCGCTCGGCGCCTGCGCCGACGGCGGCGCGGGTAGCTCTTCCGGCAGTAGCGCCGGCGACGCCACCTCGACCCCGGTCGCCGGGGCTGGGGCGGTCGAGTTGTTGCTCGGCGACCCCGACTCTCCGGTCACGCAGCAAGTGACCGTGCCGGGCGCGCGCAACCTCCGGGTGTCGGTCGTGGCGTTCGACAACATCGTCGACGATCTGTTCGTCCGCGACGGCGCCAGGACGACCATCGCCCGCCTTTCGGACAACGACCGCGACGACGGGTTCTTGCCCTACGAGATCATCGTGGCCGGCGACACGACCTTTCTCACGGCGGGGGGGCTCGGCGCCGCGCGCGTCGTGGTCGAAGATGCTGGCGACGTGCGCCCCGACAACGAATGGATTACCGACAAGTTCCCCGCGTTCCAGGCCAGCCGCAAGACCTTCCGGCTGCCGGGCGCCAAGGGCTTGCGCGTCAAGTTCGAGCTGGGGGTCTTCTTCCCCGAGGGCAGTAACGGCAAGGTGCGCCTCGAGAGCGAGGCCGGCGTGCTCGAGCTCGGCGAAGAAGACACCGTTCAGGTCGGCCGGGGCGACGTCAACGACAACCTGTTCCGCGTGCCCGGCGACACCGTCACCATTTCGGTCGACACGCTGGCCAACATGAACTTTCCGTTCAATATCACCGAAGACAAGGCCCTGCGCTGAGCGACCGCGCGCGCCACGGCGTCGGCTCGGGCGAGGTGGGCGGCCCGGGCGGCGCAGCGCCGCCCGCCTGCCCCGACGGCGCACCGGCGGGCGGCGCGTGCCTACGCCCCTTTCGACCTGCCTCGCCCCGAGGCCCTGACCGCGCCCCCTTTGACCTGCTTCGCCGAAGGCGTAGGCCAACGCCGGGGCCCCCCGCCGTCGGCCGCCGAGGTCGATTCGGCCGCCAGCGTTTGTGCCTGGCGCTCGACGAGCTCGCGCAGCCACCGATGGGCCGGATCATGCTGCGACCGCGGGTGCCAAACCATGTGGCTCTCGACGGCAGCGATCTCGGGGGGCGCCGGCACGATCGTGAGCTCGAGATAGCGCCGGGCCTCGTTGGCGAGCCCCACGGGCGCCGTGACCACGAGGTCAGAGCGGGCCGCCAGAAAGGGCGCGGTGACGAAGTGCGACAGGCACAGCACCGCCTCGCGCTTCAGCCCGTGTCGGGCCAGCAGATCGTCGACCGGCCCGCCCGGCGTGCCCCCGGGGGAGATGAGCACGTGCGACAGGGCGGCATACGAGGCCAAGGTGAGCGGTCGGCGCAGCCCGGGGTGCCCCGCACGGCCAAGCACGACGAAGCCCTCGCGGCCCAAGCTGCGGCGGAGCAACGTGCCGGTGGCGGGCACGCTCGCCGCGCCGATCGCGAGGTCGACGGCGCCCGATTCGAGCCGGGCACCGAGGCGTGGGCCGGGCGGTTCGATGGCGATCGAGATGCCGGGCGCCTCGCGCCGCAGCACCTTCAGCGCCCGGGGAATGACCCGAAACTCAACGTAGTCGACCGTCGCGATGACGAACCGCCGCTTCGACGAGCGGGGCTCGAACGTCGCGCCCGCGCGCACCGCCGCGCGCACGTCGCTCAGCGCCTGGCGCAGCGGCGCCGCCATCGCCTCGGCCCGTGCGGTCGGCACCAGCCCGGCGCGCCCCCCCACGAGCAAGGGGTCATCGAGCCGTTCGCGGAGCGCCCGCAGCTTGTGACTCATCGCCGACGGGGTGACCCCGAGCCGGCGCGCGGCGCGGGTCACGCTCCGCTCGTCGAGCAGCAGATCGAGCGCGGCGAGCAAGTCGAGATCGAGCGGCGCCTCGTTAGTATTGCTCATGATGACCGTGAGTAGCATTAACTGGCCTCAACGACGAGCCCACGGCACCTTCCGGGGTATGAGCTCTCTGCCCCGCAGGGCGCGCGGCTGGGCGGTACGCCGCGGCCGCGCCCTTGGCCTCGCCGCCGCTCTCGCGGCCCACCCCGCCCTCGCTGGCGATCCGCCGACTCTCGCGTCGGGGGGCCCCGTCAGCGATCCATCCGACGCCGCCGCTGCGGGCCTCGCCGGCGCGCCGCCGAACGCTGCGCCCGCGAGCGCTCCGCCGACCTCTGCGCCCGCGGGCACGCTGCACGCGCTCGGCGTGCAGGGGGGCTGGTCGAACGTCGACGCGGGCGCCGGCCTCTCGTACCGGGTTCGCTTGCCGGGCGGCACGCAGTTCGGGCTCGACGCCCGCTACGCGTCCTTGCGCGAAGGCTATATCAGCGGTTATGCCGTCGAGAGCGGCGCCGCGCTCGCGGGGTCGGCGGTCGCGATGATCCCGTGGGCGCGCTTCGGGCCGGTCGATCTCGACGTGCGGCTTTCGGCCGGCGCGCGCGCCCTCGACGCCGACGAGACCCGTTCGCCCGATCGCAGCTCGACGGCGCTGACGACCGACTTCGGCCCCGTCGTCAACGTGCACGCCGCCCCCTGGCTGACGCTGCGCACGGGCTGGCTCAACGTCGTCAACCTCCAGCTCGCGCCCGCCACCGACCTCGACGCGCTCGGCCAGATCGTGCTCGCCGGGGTCGCCGTCCCGGTCGGCGATCGGCTGCTCGCGCACGCCGACTTCGAGACGGGGGGGCTCTTCGGATACGACGGCGACGGCGGCAAGTACCTCACCCGCGTGAGCGTGGGGCTGCGCTGGGTGCTCGGCGAGTCGGGCGGGCGCCCCTGGACGACCTTCTGATCGAGGCAGACGACATCATGAACATCGCGCACATCGCTTCGCTCTCTGCGGGTCTCCTCGCCCTGTCGCTCGCGCCCCGCTCCGCGCGTGCCGAGGCGGCTCCCGTTGCGCCCGCCCCCGCCGCGCCCGCCGTCGGGGCCTTCGTCGGCGTCGAATGGCGCGGGATGGCGCTCGCCGACCACCTCTCGCACGGGCCGGGCTTCCAGGCGGGGGTGCTGCTGTTCGGCGGCCACCTGAAGCTCGGCCTCGCCGGCTTCGCTCGCCCGGGGCCGATCAACCCGGCCACGTTCGACGTGGTGCCCGCCGGCGGCGCGACGTACAAGGGCCAGCAGCGGGTGGCGCTCCGATCGGACGGCGGCCTGGTCGGCTTGCTCGTCGCGCCGGTGTTCGACGTGCCCGGCACCGACGCGCTCGCGCTCGAATTGCCGGTCATCGTCGGGCAGGGCGGGTTCGGGTTTTACCTGAGCGGCGACGACCGCGAGACGCCCGACGGGCGCAAGCCGAGCGCTTGGGAAAACGAGCTGCTCGACGGGCGCGATTCGAGCTTTGCGCTGGGCCTCGACCTCGGCGTGCGGCTCGCATTCAAACCGGCGAGCGCGCGCTGGGTGCGCCCCTACGTCGGCGCGCACTACACGACCGTGTTTGGCTACGACACGTACGTGAAAGACGCCTACGCCGGCTTCGGGGTGGCGGCAGGGGTGCAGTTCGGCACGTTCTGAGCGATGGGCCGCAACCTTTTTCGTAAAACCCCGGTTGCCTTCTCGCGGCGCAAGGCCCTACCAGATGGGGTCGCCGACCGGGTACGGCGCTTCGGAGACGAGCTCGCGTCGCTAACGCGTCGCTTGGTGAAGCGGGGCTCATGACGCGAGCACGCTGACGTCGAGCTGGCGGCGCATTCCGCCATTGCTGAAAAACCACCGCAGCTTCCCGAAGGGTCGCGCCCGAGTACGCCGAAAATGGCGCTTTCCATGGGGGCGTGCCGTGTCTCTGCCGTAGGCCTCGCGGTTGACAGCAGACCGTGGGCCAGGCAAATTTACGTTTATGAAATTTATGCCCGCCAAGCTCTTCCATGCCGTCGTTGTCACGGGTGCCGCGCTCACGGCGGCGTGCGCGGGTACCGACGAAGGTACCGACGAGGGTTCGCCCCCCGACGAGGCGGCGGTGGTCGCCGACGGGCAGGCCGACGACGCGGCCCCCGCCGACGACGCGGTCGACGCGATCGGCGCGGGCGTCGAGACGACGGCCGGCGGCACGTGCCCGCCCGGCTCCGAGCGTCCCTACCCGCCCTGTTTTTGGATCCTCTGAATCATGGGGGTCGATCTGCCGTTCGACGACTCGTCCGTCGCGGCACTCTCGGGCGCGCAGCGCGCCGCGATCGCGGGGCACTGGGGGCGCCGGGCGCGCGCCGAGCTGCAGGTGGGGCGCGCGTTCGCGGCGATGGTGCCGGTCTTGCGCGAGCGGCGGGCGTCGCGCGCCGTCCTCGATCGCCTCGAGCGCGGGGCCGACGAAGAAGAGCGCCACTCCGAGCTTTGCGTGCGTCTCGCCGAGACGTACGCGGGGGGGCCCGTCCAGCGCCCGCAGGTCGACTCGGTCGTGTTGCCGCGCTTCGACGTCGGTGACGAGGCGCTCGAGTGCACGCTGCTCGTGGCCGGCATGTGCTGCATCAACGAGACGGTCGCCACCGCGTGGATCAGCTCCTGCCTCGCCGCGGCCGAGGCGCCGCTCGCGGTGGCGGCCAATCGCTTCCATTTGCGCGATGAAATCGAGCACGCGCGGCTCGGCTGGGCGCACCTCGCGTCCGAGGTCGTCAGCGACAAGACCCGCCGCGCCCTGGGCCTTTGTTTGCCCAAGCTGCTCGAGGCCAACGCCTCCGGTTGGGAGCGAAAAGACCCCTTTCTTCCCGACGAAGGGGTACCCACGCACGGCCACCTGCCGCACGAGGTGTCGCGCGGCGTGTACAACGAAGCGGTCGCCGACCTGGTGTTGCCCGGCTTCGCCCATGTCGGGGTCGACGTCGGCCCCGCGCGGGCGTGGCTCCGGGCGAGGCGCTCGCCGCCGACGGCGGCCTGAGCCAAGCGTTCGCCCCCGACGGAAGTCGGGGGCCGCCCGCCGCGCCCGGCCCGGTTCTTGGTCCGAACAAGAACAGCTGGTATGAGTCACCACCCGTCCCGCCCTGACGCGCAGGCCGTGCATGGCACATTTGGCACAGAGGCGGGCGACGGCCGCCCGCGTTTTTACGGCCCCGGGCGTGGCATCGTTCTTGCGGTATTCGCCTTCATGCGAGTACCGCCTCTTCGCTCGGTCTTCTCGTCCATCTTGCTCGGCCAGCTTGGGCTCGCCTCCACGCTGAGCGGTTGTTTTCTGACCGTCGAGCCCGACGAGCCGGGCGATACCTCGGGGTCGGCCGGGGTATCGGGCAGGGCGGGCTCGGGCGGCAGCGGCGGCACGGGCGGCAGCGGCGGCACGGGCGGCAGCGGCGGCGGGTTCGTCATTTCGTCCGAGGGCTTCGCGCCCTTCGACTGCCAGACCGCGCTGCCGGGCGCCGCGGCGGCGCTCGACGTCGACTCGATCGAGCTCTGGCGCAAGTCGGGGTACGCCGACGTCGGCTCGAAGCTCGAGTCGGACGGGGCACCTTGCCTCGGCGCGCCCGCCGAGAGCGCCTGCCTCGAGGCCCTCGAGCAAGCACGCAACGCAGTCTGGAGCGAAGGCCTCTTGGTTCAAGGCGAGGGCGGGCAGGACGCCGAGCGCTTCGTCGTCACCAAGGGCGGCGCGGTGATCTTGGTCGCCAACCAGCTCGAGCTCGGGCGGCTCATTCTGCCCGTCGACGCGCCCGAGAAGCTGCGCCTCTCGATTCGCTACCAATTGACAGAGCCCTATTGCCAGTTTCTTCGCCGGGCCGAGGGGGGCTACGAGCTCATCGCCGACGTTACCACCGGGGGCCACTCGTGCGACCTCTGGGTGCAGCGTCAGCTTCTCGGCGTCTCCAGCGAGGGCGAGGTGGCGCTACTCGCGGCCGAAGACCCCAGAAACCTGCAGTGCGGCGGGCGCCGCCCGGCGGGCCTCTCGGCGCAGGCGCTGGGGTCGTCGGGCGGGCTGTCGCGCTACCTCGAGCGGCAGGCGTACCTCGAGGCGGCGTCGGTCGAGGCCTTCGAGCGCATGGCCCGCGAGCTCGCGTCGTTCGGCGCCCCGCGCGGGCTCGTCGAGCAGACCCGACGCGCCCGCGAAGACGAGGTGCGCCACCACGCGCTGCTCGTCTCGCTCGGCCGCCGCTTCGACCCGTCGTTCGCCTGCCAGCCCCCCGGGGCCGAGCCCGCCCGGCCCCGCTCGCTCTTCGAGTTCGCGCTCGAGAACGCGGTCGAGGGCTGCGTGCGCGAGACCTGGGGCGCGCTCGTCGCGCGCCACCAGGCGGCCCGCGCCCGCGACGGGGCCGTGCTCTTCGCCTGCGCGCTCATCGCCGACGACGAGACGCGGCACGCCGAGCTCTCGTGGGCGACGCACGCGTGGCTGCTCGGGCGCCTCGGCGAGGGCGAGCGGCGCGCGATCGACGAGGCGATGGCGCGCGCGGCGCACGAGCTGCTCGCGGGCGCGCTCGGGGGCGACGGGCTCGACGAGGGCGAGCGGGGGCTGCTCGGCCTGCCCTCGCCCGACGAGGCCCTCGCGCTGCTCGAGCGGCTGCGCGAGGCGCTCTGGTCGAGGCCCCTCGCGGCCTGAGCGGGCGGCACTCGGCGGCGGTGGCCCCGCGCCGGCGCGCCCCGGGGGGGACGCGGGCGCTCGCCAGGCCGGGGTTACGGGCACGCGTCAGCGCGGGCAGGCGCCGCGGGGCGGGCGGCAGCGGGGTGCGGGGTCAGCCGGCGAGCCTCTTCACCCAGGCGGCGTAGCGGTCGACCCAGGCTTGCAGCAGCTTCTTGCTGGCCTCGTTGGCGAGCTCGCCGCGCTCGTCGAAGGTGCCTTCTCGGGCCTGAAAGAACACTTCGGGCTGGCCGAGCGTCGGCATGTCGAGGTAGGCGAGAACGTTGCGCAAGTGCTGCTGCGCCAGCGAGGTGCCGATGGCGCCGATCGAGGTGCCGATGACGCCGGCGGGCTTGCCCGCCCAGGCGCTCTGGCCGTAAGGCCGCGAGGCGTGGTCGATCGCGTTCTTGAGCACCCCGGGCAGAGAGCGATTGTACTCGGGCGTGACGAACACGACGCCCTGCGAGCTCGAGATCTCGGCCTTCAGCCGCTTGACCGACTCGGCCGGCGTCGCATCATCGTCTTGGTTGTAGAGCGGCAGATCGTCGATGCGAGACTGCCGAAACTCGAACCCGGCCGGCGCCAACGCGGCCAGGGCGTTCGCCAGGCGGCGGTTGAGCGAGTCGCGGCGCAGGCTGCCCACCATCACGGCAATTCGGTATTGGCTCATGTCGAAGTCCCTCGCTTGGTCACGGGTCGTACCGTTTGCTCAGCCGAGCACTATCTACCGCCGGGCCGCACCGCGCACACGAAGTTCTTACCCCGCGGCTCGGACGACACGAAGGCCGGTCGTACCCTTCGCCTCGCCCATGGTCCGTGAGCCGCCGCCCGGCGAGGGCCCCCCCGAAGAACCTGGCCCCTGAGCGGGAACATCGGCCCGCGTCTCGCGCTCTGTCGGCGAGGCACGGCGAGGCACGGCGAGGCACGGCAAGGCATGGCGAGGCCCGAGATTTGTTACCATTGGTCACGGTCTTTCGTTCGGCGGGGCCCCGGGCTTTGTCATTTTGATCCGAAAGCTACGGGCGGCTTCCCCGTAGGTGGGTCGATGCGTCGAGGTCGTCCGTGAGCACCCTCCGCTGGAAGGTCGCCACCGCCCTTTTTCTGGGCGGGGCGGCGCTCGTGACCGCGCTGCCGCTCCGACCGACGGCGCCCGCCGAGCGAGCGGGCGCCGCGAGCCGGGCGGCGTCCGGGCCGCTGCTCTCGTTCTTCGGGTCGTCGGCGCCCCGGGCGCCTTCGAAGGCGGAGGGGCCGATCGGGCAGCTACGCCGGGCGGGCTCGCCGGCCGCGGCGTGCGAGGCGCTCGCGGCGCTCGCCCGGGTGCGCGACGACGAGGCGCTCCGGGCGATTCTCGAGGCGCTCGACGGCGAGAAGAGCCGGGCGACGTTCCGGTGCGCGGCCGAGGCGCTCGGGGCCTTCGCCCGCGACCGGTCGGCGCTCGCGCGCCTGCTCGAGCTCGGCTCGCACCGCGACCCGCAGGCGCGCGCGTTCGCGCTCGCCGCGCTCGCGAAGAGCGACGCCCCCGAGGCCAAAGACGCCCTGCTCGCGGCGGCCCGCGGCGACGACCCCGAGCGGGCCCTCGAGGCGCTCTGCGCGCTGGCGGCCGCCCGCGCCCCGGAGGCGACGGCGCTCTTGCTCGCGGCGGTCGAGACGGCGCGAGGCGAGCGGCTCGGAAGGCTCATCGAGGCGCTCGGCAAGGGCGGCGATCGGGCCGCGGCGCCGGCGCTCGTGCGGCTGAGCGGCCGGGCCTCCGTGGAGACGAGGCGGGCGGCCTTCGCGGCGCTGGGCGAGCTCGGGGGCGAGGTGGCGACGGGGCGCCTCGTCGAGGTCTTGTCCGGGCCCTCTTCGAGCCTGTCGGACGTGCGCCTGGCGGCCGAAGCGCTCTCGCGCGTGGGCGGTTTCGTCGCCCGCGACGCGCTGCTCGAGGCCGCCGCGAGCCCGACCGACGAGGTCGCGGCGGCGGCCCTCGCGGGGCTCGCGCCCTTCGAGGGCGACGAGGTGCGAGACGTCGTGATCGAGAACCTCGCCTCGCCCTCGCCCTCCCGCCGGCAGGCGGCGCTCGACTACGTGAAGAACCACCGCGACGAGTCGGCCGTCGCGCGCGTCGTCGAGGCGGCCGGCACGGGCCGCGGGTCGCGCGCGCACGTTGTCGCGGCGCTGCTCGAGATCGGCCGGCCCGAGGCCTTCGCCGCCCTGCGCGAGCTCGCGTCGAAGGCGGGCCCGCTGCGCTACGACGCGCTGCGCGCCCTCGACCGGGTGCCGGGCCTGACGCGCGAAGAGCTGCGGGCCATTTATGTCGATGCCGCCCGGCGCGAAAGCAACGATCTGGCCGACGTGGCGATGCAGAAGCTGGCGCTCGACGACGGCGACGAGGCCCGCGACGTTTTGATCGAGCTCGTGCGCGGCGACGGCGCGCGGGCCGGCCAGGCGGCCGCGGCGCTCGGCCGGCGGCGCGACCCCGAGTCGCAGCGGGCGCTGCTCGAGGCGGCGTCCCGCGGCAAGGCGCGGCGCCAGGCGCTGGCCTCGCTCGCCGAGGCGGGGGCCCCGGGCGCCGAAGGGGCCGTCGCCAAGGCGTACCGCGAAGCCGAAGGGATGCTCCGCGACGAGCCCTTGGCCTTGCTGATGGGGCTCGGGGGGGCCGAGGCCGAGCGCGCCGTCGACGAGCTGCTCAAGAGCGGCAAGCGCGACGACCGGCGTACGCTCTTGAGCGCCCTCGAGAGCGTGCGCTCGTCGGAAGCGTCGGACAAGCTCGTCTCCGACCTGTGGCGCAAGCTCGGCTCGGACGACGACATCGAGGTGGCGTCGAAGGCCCTCGCCCACCAGCTCGAGCAGCGCCCGGCGGAGGCCGCCGCGCTCCTCGAGCGCCGGATGCGCGACGAAGGGCCCGAGGGCCGCCGCACGTTGATCTACGCGCTGCAGTGGCGGGCCGGCGACGAGGGCGACGGGGTGATTCACCCGATGCTGCTCGGGGCGCTGCGCGATCGAGACTCGTCGGTGGTCGCCGCCGCCGTCGAGACCCTCGGCCAGGAGGGCGGCGCGCAGACCCAGGCCGCGATCGCCGACGTGCTCACCCGGCCCGGCGTCTCGGACGAGGCGCGCCGGGCCGCCGCCGTGGCGCTCGAAGAGATGGGCGGCGAGGTGGCACGAAGGTACGCGGGCCTCATCGAGAGGGCGAAGGCGGACGATGACGACTAAACGACGCGCGAGCCGCCAAGAACGCCCCGCCCCGGCGGCGACGAACGAGCGCCTCTGGGCGGGCTCGGCGCTCGCTTCGTTCCTCGTGTTCTGTGGCGCCCTTTGGCTGGCCTTGCGCCCCGCAACCGGCCCGGGGCCCGCGGCGGGCTCGGGCGGGCCGGGGCCGTCGGCGGGCTCGGGCCGGCCGGGGCAGGCGAGGGGGGCCCCCGCCCCGGCCGCCGGGCCGGCGTCCGGCGCCGATGACGCCGAGGTGCAAGCGCTGGTGCGAGGCCTGCGCGAGGCCGACTCTTCGGCAACCACGTGCGAGCTCGTCGGGCGGCTCGGCGAGGCGGGCGGCGAGCGGGCGACGGCCGCCATCGCCGACACGCTGCAGGCGCGGCGCAGCCTCGACGAGTACCGGTGCGCGGCCCGCGCGCTCGCGAGGGCGGGCGGCGAGGCGGCGCAGAGCTGGCTCGTCGAGCTGAGCGACGATCGCGATCCCGAGGTGCAGCGGGCCGCGCTCTCCGCGCTGGCCAAGTCCGAGGCGCCCGCGGCGCGCGAGGCGGTGCTCTCGGCGGCGCGCGGCGACGACCCCGAGCGGGCCCCCGTGGCGCTGGCGGCGCTCGCGTCCGCCCGCGCGCCGGAGGCCGCCCCGCTCCTCCGGCGCGCGATCGAGCGGGCCCCGGACGCGCTGCTCGAGCGGCTCGTGCGGGCCCTCGGCCAGACGGGCGACGAGGCCGTCGTGCCCGCGCTCGTCTCGCTCACCGAGCGCCTCTCGCCCTCGACCCGGCGGGCGGCGTTCGCGGCCCTGGGCTCGATCGGGGGCGAGGCCGCGACGCGCTTTCTCGCGGGGGCGCTCGCCGAAGCGCGCCCCTCGAACGAGGCGCGCCTGATCGCGAAGGCGCTCGCCGACGTCGGCGGCCCGGTCGCCACGCGCGCCCTCGTCGAGGCGGCCGAGGGCTCGAACGACGAGGCGCTCGCGGCCCTCGCCGAGTCCGATGACGAGCGGGTCCGGGCGTTGATGGTGCGCGGCCTCGCCGAGGGCCCGCCCGCCCGCCGGAGCGCCGCCTTCGACTACTTCGCCGAGCGGCGAGACGAGCGCGCCCTGCCCCTCATCGCCGACGCCCTGCGGTCGGTGACCAACGCGTCGGACGGGGGCGAGGGCGGCGTCGAGGCCCTGGTTCGTATCGGCGGGCCCCAGGCCGTCGCGCTGGTGGGCGAGCTCGCCGAGAGGCCGGGGCCGCTCCAATCGGACGCCCTCGAGGCGCTCGACCGGATGCCCGGCTCCGACGCCGAGCGCCGGGCGCTCTTGATTCAGGTCGCGACGCGCGGCAGCAAGGCGAAGGCGGTCTCGGCCATTCAGCGGCTCGCCAACGACGAGAGCGACGAGGCGCGCGAGGCGCTCGCTCGGATCGTTCGCGACGACGGCAATCGGTCCGAAGAGGCGCTCGCGGCGCTCGCCTCGCGGCAAGACGCGGCCTCGGTCGGGGTCGTCGTCGAGGCGGCGCGGGCGAAGGGGCGCCTGCGGGCGAGCGCCCTCTCGGCGCTCGGCGAGCTGCGCAGCCCGCGGGTGCTCGACGCGCTCGTGGCGGCGGCCCGCGACCAGGACGACGAAACGGCGGCCCAGACCGCGCTCGCGGCGCTGGTCGCCTGGGGCGGCGCCCCCGCCGAGGCGGCCGTCGAGCGGCTCGCCTCGAGCCCCGAGCCCGAAGACCGAAGGCGGCTGCTCGAGGCCGTCCGGGGCGGCGACTCGACGGCGGCCCGGACGGCGCTCCGCCGGCTGCTCGACGACGCCGAGCCGAGCGTCAGCAGCAGCGCCCTGCTCGCCTACCTGAGGGTCGAGCCCGAGAGGGGCATGGCCATCGTCGAGCAGAAGCTCCGCGGGGGCCCGCCGGAGGCCAGGCTCGCGCTCTCGCGCACCCTGCGGCGCGGTCACTACGGCGTCGGCGAGCGGTTGACGTATTTGCCGCTCTGGCTCTCGCTCGCCAAAGACGGCGAGCGCGAGATCGCGGCGGGGGCGCTGATGCAGCTCGCGGGCATCGGCGGCGACGTCGCCGGCGCGGCCGTCGCCGAGGCGCTGACGCGATCGGGTGGCGACGGGTGGGTGCGTAAGGTCGCCGCCGAGTGCCTGATGCGCATGGGCGGCGAGTACGAGCGAAGGCACGCCGACACCATCGCGAGGCTGCTCGAGGGCACGTAGCGGGCGGGCCGCCGGCGCGGGGCTTGCGCTCGCCGGCCCGCTCGTCCTTCGCCGCCGCGCGGGTCGCCCGCTTCGCGGGCATCGAGGCGTGGCGCGGCCGGTTCGCCGAGCGTGGGCACGGCCGGGGCGAGGTGCGCGAGGCGTGGTCGGTCGACGCCCACGCGGTGCCGAGGCCGGGCGCGCCTCGGCCGTCGCCCGCTCGTCACGAAGACGACCGGTCGTCGGGGCGGGCGAATCCGCGGCCACCGGCGCGCTGGGCGGCGCGTGGGCGGCCGGCGGGCGCTGGTTTATGGAGGTGCGCATGACGCCGAACGTCTTCGGGCCCCGCGGCGTGGCCGCCGGCAGCTCGCGCGGGGGCGTCCCGGGGGCGTCCGGCCGGGGCGGCCGATGACCTTCGCGGCGCAGATCGATCTCGACGAACTCGCCGAGTTTGCGGACGAGGCGATGCTGCCCGACGAGCAGGCGCTCGCGTTCCGTCGGTCGATCGCCGAGTTTACCTCGAGGCCGAGGTCTACGCGTCGGGCCGAGACTGGAAGACCTGGGAAGAGGGCTCGCCCGGCGCCCTTCGCACCCAGCGTGCCGCGCGGCGCTGGCGCCTCTCGCTTCAAATCTGCGCCCAGATCGACGACACGCTACTTTTGAACCAAGACTGCGGCGCGCTCTTCTTCTTGCCCGAAGACGCGCTCGCCGTGCACGATTGGGGCCGCGTCTGGTGCGTGCTACAATATAGCTGAGGCCTCGGCGAGGGGCGACATGGCATGGTTCGAGGCGCTTGCAGGCGCTCCCAATCCTAACGCCTTCGGGGCATTTGACGGCTTTCTCCTCGACGGCGAGAAGGGCGCGCCGCGCGGCGCCCGTGCTAACCCCCCGGGCCGGGCCGACGCGTGAGGGCGCCCAGCCAAGCCCCAATTCGATTATCTAACCCTACTCACGAAAGCCTCGCGGCGGCGCCCGTCGCCAGGCCGCAAGGAGGCACCATGACCGCCGACGTTCAGAAGTTCTTCGACGAAGATCTGCCCGCGAAGCTCGCCGAGCACGCCGACGCCGCGCGGCGCGTCGGCGCCAAGCTCCAGATCTACGTCACCGGCGGGGGCGGCGGCGCCTGGTTCGTCGACGCGTCCGGGTCGGTCCCCACGGTCGTGCCCGGCGAACCCGGCGGCCAGGACGCGACCGTCACGATCGACGCCGAAGACTTCTCGGCCTATCGCGAGAACCCGCGCGTCAACGGCACGTCGCTGCTCTTCGCGGGCAAGCTCAAGATCGAGGGCAACCAGATGCTGGGCATGAGGTTCGCCCAACTCTTGGCGCTGAAGTAAGACGGTCTCGCGCTCACGCGCTGGGGGCGACCCCGGCCGACGGCCGACTCGCTGGCGACGCGGCGGCTCGGCGAGCTTGGCTTCGGCCTGTACGCGTCCGAGGGCTACCTGCGCTCGCGGCGCCCGCCCGCCGACGAGGGCGAGCTCTCCGCCCACGACTTCGTGGGCTTCGAGGGGCCCCTCGCGCAGCAGCCCGAGATGCTCTGGCTACGCGAGCGGGGCGTGCGCCGGGTGCGCCTCTTCGCGGACGCGCTCGTCGTGGCCTTCGCCGCGACGGGGCAAGGTCGGGTTACTCAGTAACTCATTTTGTGCCACGAGCCGCCCGAAGGGTTACTCCGTAACCTGTGGGCCGGCAGGGCGGCCGTCAGCCTCGTGCTCGGGGAAGACGTTCGGCGCGATCGAAGCGGCGTAGTCGAGGCGATCTGCACCGAACGCTGGAAGGCCCCGCTCGTGTCGACGAGCACCAGCCGCCCGACGCGCTCGGGGTGCCGCTTCGCGTACTCGACGGCGACCCAGCCGCCGGCCGAGTGGGCGACGAGGTTCAAGCGCTCGAGGGCGAGGTGCCGGCGCAAGCGCTCGAGACCTTCGACGCTCGCGGCCATGGTCAGGTTCGCCTCGGTCGCCCCCGCGGCCGAGCGGCGGCAGCCGCGCTGATCGAAATAGACCACGCGGGCCGAGCGCTCGAGCGCGGGGCCGGCCGACTTCTCGAAGTCGAGCGAGCCGAAGCACGGCCCGCCGTGCACGTAAGCCAGCGTCGGCCCGCCCGCGTTGCCGGCCACCTTGTACCAAAGCGAAACGCCGTCGTCGGCCCGCAGCATCGCCCCGCCGTCGAACAACGCCTCGCGCTCGGCGCACACGCCGTCGTCGGCCGGCGCGCCTTGCGAGCTGGCGGCCGGCGCGCCTTGCGAGGGGGCGGCCGGCGCGCCCGGGGCCGGGCCACAGCCCGAAGCCGCCGCGAGCGCAAAGGCAAAGAGAAAGGGCAAGCGTCGGCGGGGCATGGGCGAGGTCGCTTCTGGCGCGCCGGGAGGCGTGCTGGCGCCCCTGATGCCATAGGTGAAGACCGAAACCGAAGCAAAGCTCAAGGCACGGGCTGCGGTCGGTGGCCGCCTCTTCGGACGCGGGCGGGGGCGGGCTCGAGGCCGCGGTGCGCATCGGCGGGCCGCGTGCCCTCGCGCTCGTTCGGCGGCGAGCACGAGCGGAGGCACGCCGCTACGATCGTGAGCCTGCTCGAGGGCACGTAGCGGGCGGGCCGCCGGCGCGGGGCTTGCGTTCGACGGCGCCGGGCGGGCGGGCGGCCCTACCCGGCGGCGCCCTGCCCGCCGACGTCGTACGACGCCGCCGCGAGGGGGCGAGCGCCGGCGCTGGCCGCGGGGGTGGCCAAAACCGCCCCGAAAACCAGCCTTTTTTCGCCCCCGCGCCCAAAACCGGAGGGCCCCGAGAAAAAATCGCGCAACCGCCCCTGGGGCTTGGCCGAGCAGGCAGGTAGTGACCCCAAACCTGGCCAATGTCTGGCCGGGGGGCTGGGTGCCGAAACGAACCTACCTGTGACCAGCCGAACGAATACCGAAGCCATCCTCCATCTGCAGCCGAACCGTCCCACCCGCCTTGCCACCACCCGCCAGCAGGCCAACCCACCCACGAGCCGACCCTCGAACGAGGCCTCCAAGCCCGCCAAGAAGCCCCGCAAAATCCCCCGCGCCGCGAAGAAAGGCTCCGGCCCCGCCCGGCGCCGGGCGGCGGCCGCCCACGGCGACGAGGGCGAAGGGGGCGATGCTGACGCCGCGGCCGGGGCGTCCGAGGGCGCCGCTGCCGGGGCACCCAAGGGCACCGCCTCCGTCTCTGACGAGGGCGCCGCGTCCTTGGTCCTCGCTGCCGGCGGCTCGGACGAGGGCGCCGCGGCCGTCACCCGCGTTCAGCCCGAGATCGACGCGCTGCCGCTCGACGAGACCCGCCGCATTACCGTGCACGTGCCCTCGGCGGCCATGCTCGCCCTCGGCGCCCTGCCCAAGATGCTCGCCCTGCGCGAGGCGATGGTGGCCCAGCTCGTCAACCCGCCCCTCGCGGCGCTCGACAAGCTCGAAGACTACGCCCATGCCGCCGCCCGCGCTCACGCCTGCCTCGTGCTGCAAGACGACGGCGAGACCCGGCTGCGCAGCCTGCTCGTCGAGGCCTCGCCGCTGCGCGAGCACTTGCTGCTCAGCGCCGAGCTCTTGGCGAAGCTCGGCCTGCTCGACCCGCGCATCGTGGCGGACATTCGACAGGGCACGGGTCGGCTCGACACCGCGCAAGATCTCTCGGCCCTCGCCACGCTCTTCCTCAGCGCGTGGCCCGCGGTCGGGTCGAAGACGCCCTTTACCCGGGCCGACATCGAACGCGCGGCCAAGCTGGGCGCCGAGCTACTCGCGGCGCTCGGCCGCCAGCAGCAGCGCACCGACGGTTCGGACGAGCCGGGCGAGCTCGAAGAGCAACTCGCCAAGGCCTACGAGCTCTTCCGCCGCGCCTACGAAGAGTGCCGCCGCGCCATCTTGTACTTGCGTTATTACGAAGGCGACGCCGACCAGATCGCCCCGCCCCTCGGGCAGAGCCGTCGCCGGGGCCGGCGCGCCGAAGCCGACGAGCCCGCCGGCGACACCCCCGAAGCCCCCGCGTCCGCCCCCCCTGGGCCGACGCCCGAAGGCCCGGGCGGCGGCGAGGCCGACGCGGGCTGAGCCGCCCGCGACCTGCTGGCACCCCCGGCCCCCGGCGAAGCCAACCCGAGCTTCGCCGGGGGCCTCTTTGGTATCACACGACCCCCGAGCGCTTCGTCCGCCGCGCGCAGCGGCGCCCCTGGTCCAGGCGGCGGGTGCCCTTGCGTGCCCGGCGGCCCCGGACTCGAAGAAGGCGTTGCGAAACGCCCGGTCGCGCCCGACTCACCCGCCCGGCGAACGCCGCCCAGCCGACCAGGCTTCAGCCTGGGCGGTCGGTCGGTCGGTTGGCCGGTCGGTCGGTCGGGCGGACCGGGATCGCCCGACCGTTTCGCAACGCCTTCTCGAAGTCCGGGGCGACGCCGGCCGAGCGAGCGCATCTGCCGCGTGTATGACGACGCTCGTGAGCCCCCTGGCGGGGGCCCGCAGCCCTGCCAAAACTATCGAGGAACCCTCCGCGTACGACGACGACCTCGAAGCAACCCTCGAGGTTTACCACCCAGGGCCCCGACGACCTCGGGGCAACCCTCGATCAACCCCCCCGACGTCGCCCGTGACCTCGGGGCAACCCTCGATCAACCCCCCCGACGTCGCCCGTGACCTCGGGGCAACCCTCGAGCAATGCCCTGACGTCGCCCGTGACCTCGGGGCAACCCTCGAGCAATGCCCTGACGTCGCCCGTGACCTCGGGGCATGGTTCGAACAACGTAGGTCACCCGCCGGCCGCTTCCGGGCAACCCTCGAGGTTCTCGCCCGGGGCACCGACGATCGTGGCGTAACCCTCGAGCAACGCCTCTGCCGCGCCGACGGCCTCGAAGACACCCTGGGAGAACGATCGGGTGCGCCCCGGCGGCTTCGTCGCAAGGGTCGAGGTCTCCACGTGGTGCGTCGGCGGCTCCGAAACCAACCCGGAGCAACGCCCGCCGGTGCGCCCGCGGCGTCGGGCCAACCCTCGAGCAATCGTCTCGGCCCGCGCGGCGTCTCGGAGCAGACCTCGTCGAATGGGCCGACGTCATCGACGCGCTCGGAACGACCCTCGAGCAACCCGGCTCGGGCCGTCGCCGAGTCGCGCGAGAGGTCGAACGCCGCGGCACCTACGGCAGTCGTCGCGACCGCAAGGAGCTGGAGGCGAACGGGCTGGTGTGCAGCATGAGCCGCAAGGTCAATTGCTGTGGGCCATCGCGGTGACGGCGGGGCGCCGTTCAAAGCTCCTCGGTGGTGACGATGAGGCCGAGCTGGGCGGCCCGTAGCACGGCCTGTGTGGTATGGGCCACGTTGAGCTTGCGCTGGGCGTTCTCGAGGTGAAACTTGATCGTGCGCGGGCTGACGCCGATGATCTGGCCGATGTCGGTGCGGCTCTTGCCCAGGGCCGCCCAGCCGAGGCACTGCAGCTCGCGGGGCGTGAGCCCCACCGCCGGGGCGCAGCCCCGGGCGGCGAGCGCCTTGCGGGCGCGGGCGTGAAAGTAGATCGCCATGACGTGCAGGGTGGCGCGGTGGGTCTCGACCGCGCGCCAGAGTGCGCCAAAGCCCTGCGCGCCGGTGAAACTCAGGGCGGCGACGCCGCAGAGCGGGTCGTGGATGGGGACCGTCCAGCCGTGGTCGGCGCCCGGGCCGGCGGCGAGCCGCAGCTCTTGCGACGGCCGGTCGGGGGGGTTGGGGTCGGCGCCCTCGGGCTCGCCCCAAAAGAAGGGGAGCTCGTCGGCCCCGGCGCGCGCGAGGATGCGGCCGCTCCAGCGCGAGTCGCGCGCGAGGTGGCGGGCCGTCCACTCGGCCGGGAAGCTGGTGATGACAGTCTGCTCCGAGAGCTGGGTCGGCAGCCCGCGCTCGCGGCGGCTGAGGTAAAGGAAGCCGCCGAGCCCCAGGCTGGTCGCGGCCTGGCTCATGATGTCGCGCACGCCCCCGACGTCGCTCGCCACCCGGATTTGAGTGATAAAATGATCGATTCGCACGGCCAATACCCCTCTCCGTTCGCCGGGGCTGCGCGCGGGGCCCTCGCCGGCGCAGCCGCCCGAGTCTTCGCTGAAATCTTTTTTCGCGTCCCTGGCGCCGGCGCCCGGCCCGCGCGCGGCTGGTGCCCCGCACCGCGGGCGCCGCCCGGCGGGGTAAGAAACCCAGCTCGAGGCGAAAGAGCAGCTCGTGCAGCGCGTGCGAAGCGCGCTGCGCCTCGCCCGCGCCGGGGCCTAGCGTGTTGCCGGGCGCGACCGCGCGCTGGCGCCCCCGCGCGGGCGGCTCATCGGGGTCAGCCGTCGCGGGCCCGGACCCGGGAAACTGATAGATGCAGTAATTGATGCTCAGCCGAAAGTTCGCATTGAACCAGTATTTCGCCCCGAAGAGTAGCGCGTTCGCGCGAATGACGCCCTGGGCGCCCGACGCGACGGGCGGCTCGCCCCGCCGCCCAACGCGGTATCGCGCCCGAAGGGCCTCGGCCCGCACGACGAGCTCGAGCGCGGCCGCCTGCCGGGGGTTGGGGCCGATGACCTCCCTCGTGCCGAGCGCCCAAACGCCGAGCTGGGCGTACGCCGCGACGCCGGAGATCGCGCCGGTGCGCCGGGCGGAGGCGACGCCGGCCGCGGGGGGCGCCTCGCGCGTGCCGTGGTCGACGCCGACGATCTCGGCGAGAAGATCGACGGGGCCGGCGGGCAGGCGCGCGTCGGCGGCGAGGGCGCGCTGGCGGCCCGCGGGCACGATACGCGTCGCCCCGCCGGGGCCCTCGTCGGTCGTACGCCAAAACGGGAAGCCGCCCTGCGTCGCGAGGCCGGGCGCGTCGTAGCCGATGCGGGCCGGGTCCCGCGAGCCGAGCCGGAAGCTGCCGCCGAGCTGCAGGTCGCGCCAGGGCCGTGCCGCCGCGGCCAGCGGCTTCGCCCCCGCCCGGCCGAGCAGGTCGGCGCGCCCGTCGGGGCTCCAGCGGTTCGCCCCGTCGCCATTGAAGACGCCGACCTCGTACGAGGCGATCTGCCCCGGGGCCTCGCCCCACGCCGAGACGCCGATCTCGAGCGGGCTCGGCGCGCCGAGCTGTTGCACCAGGCCGTTCTCGAGAATCACCCGCTCTTTGCTCAGAAAGTGGTGGTCGAGCGTGACGGGCGTGAGGGCCTGCCCGGCCTGCAGGTTCAGCGCGGGCGCGGCCTTGTAGTTGAGGACGACGATCGCGGCCGCCGGCTTGGGGGCGGGGTTCTCGGACGGGTCGAGCCCGGCCGGCGCGAGGTCGGCCTGCAGGTAGAACCGCCAGCGCTTGCCGAGTTCGCCCGCCATCTCGACGTTGAACCGCTTCAGCAAGAACGTTGCATGCAGCCCCGCCGCCGACGCCCCCGGGGCGAAATAGTTATAGTGATCGAACTGAACGCGCCCGTGCGGCTTGAGCTCGAGCGACGGCGGCCCCTCCGGGGGCGGCGGGGGTGGCCGGGGGGGCGGCGGGGCAGGGGACGCCGCGGGCGGCGGGGGCGGCGGGGGCGGCGGGGGCGGCGGGGGCGGCGGGGGGCGTGGCGCGGGCGAGGGCGGGGGCTCGGGTTGGATGAGCGAGGCCGGCGTTTCGAGCCGATCGGGCTCGGCGGCGCGGGCGCCCGCCGGCGTGCCGGAGGCAAGCAGCGCGACCCCGAGCAGGCACGCCCGGCCCTGCGGGGCGGGGGGGCGTGTCACCGGTTCACCATGGCCGGCCGTCGCCCGACGCCGGCGACGGCCGGCCCCCGCCCGCAGCGGCGCAGATCAGGTCGACGACGAGCCGCGCGGTCCCCCCGGCCGCGTCGGCGCTCGGGGTGAGCTCGACGACGTCCATGCCGATGAGGCGCCCACTCTCCTGAATCAGGGCGCACGCGAGGCGTGCCTCGTCGGGCGCGAGGCCCCCCGGCACGGGCGTGGTGACACCGGGCGCGCAGCCCGGGTCGAGCACGTCGACGTCGAAGCTCAGATAGATGCCGTCGGCGCCCCGCGAGGCGACCTCGAGCGCGCGCCCGGTGGCCTCGGCGATGCCGAGGCGCTCGACCTCGCGCGCGCCGATCACGGTCACGCCGGCGCCCGCGAGCAGCGCGCGCTCGCCCGGGTCGATCGAGCGGACGCCGAGCAGCGCGACGCGGCGGGGGTCGACGACGCGCCCCCGCGCGCCCGACAAGCCGACGAGGCGCGGGTCGCCGAGCCCGGCCAGCGCGGCCAGGGGCATCCCGTGGAGGTTGCCCGAGGGCGAGGTCTCGGTCGTGTTGAAGTCGGCGTGCGCGTCCATCCACACGACGCCGAGGCGGCGGCCGCGGGCGGCGCCGCCGATCGAGCCGAGCGCCACGCTGTGGTCGCCGCCCAGCACGAGGGGGAAGGCGCCGCGCGCGACGGCGGCCGCCGTCTCGCCGACGAGCCGCGAGGCGACGTCGACGATCGGCCCGAGGTGGCGCGGGCCGGGGCCGGGGGCGGGCGCGCTCGCGACGCCCGGCGCCGGCAGGTCGCCGCGGTCGAACACCGCGTGCGCGCGCGCCCGCAGCGCCGCCGGGAGCCCGGCCGCGCGCAGCGCCTGCGGCCCGCGCTCGGGCCCGGCGGCGTTGGCGCCGAGGCCGAGGGGCACCCCGATGAGGTCAACGCGCATGGGCGGTGGCTCCGGCCCCGGGCGCCGGGGCGTCGCAGCGGTGGGGCGGGTCGAGCAACTCGACGACGCGGGCGGGCGGCTTCGGCCGGGCGTAGCGCACGGGCGCGACGACCATGGCGAGGTTGACGCTCACGAGCCGCTCGTCGCCGTGGTGCTCGGCGTTCCAGCGGCGGCAGAGGTAGCGCGCGAGGTCGGCCCGCAGGGTCGCGTAGTCGACGACGTGGTAGCTCGTGATGTTCTTCGGGTCCCAGGTGGGGTACCAGTTGACGAGCGTCAGGTACTGGCGCCAGCGCAGGCTGCCGAGCGAGCTGATGGCGCTCTTCGGCGGCTCGAACGACAGGTCGCGGCCGTTGAAGGCGTTGACCTTGCGGCCGTTCGCGAGCTCGCCGGGGGCGACGTCCCAGCCGTCGCTTTGCTCGAAGACGCTCGGGTCCGAGAACATGCGGTAGATGTTCTTGATCCGGAAGAAGTTGAGCGCGGCCTCGACCGGCGCCGGCGGCGTCTTGGGCGAAGAGAAGTAGCCGAAGCCGCCGATCTTGTAGGCGTAGTGCGTGACGTGCAGCAGCAAGAAGAAGGTGCAGAGGGCGCCGTTCGCCCGGGCGGCGAGCCGGCCGCCGTAGAGGGCCTCGTCGCGCGCGGCGGGCGCCGGCCCCGGCGGGGCCGCGGGCGCCGGCCGGCCGAGCAGGGCGGACGGCAGGCGCTCCCAGAACCAAGGGGGCAAGAGGCCGACGGCGGTCGACGCGGCGAGGAAGGGGAAGGCGCCGACGTCGAGCCCGGCGCTGAACGAGGCGAAGGGGGCGCAGGCGAAGGCGACCGCCGCCGTGCGCACGGCGCCGTTCTTCCAGGGCCAGACCAGGAAGGCCGGCAAGAGGAGCTCGACCCAGGGGACGGCGTAGCTGAAGGGCGCGAGCAGCGCGGGGCAGCCCAGGAGCCGGTCGAGCCAGCCCGCGCTGTAGCGGGCCGACGACAGCGTGAGGTAGATGGCCGTGCCGTCGAACCAGCCGCCGCCGGCGGCGATCTTCGAGAGCCCGGCGGTGGCGATGAAGAGCGAGAAGAGGGCGAGCAGGGCGAAGCCGCTCGCGCCGCGGTAGTGCGGGGGGGGCGGCGGGGCGCCGCGGCGGCCGCGGCGCCAGGCGTCGACCGAGAAGCGGGCGCCCCAGGGCAAGAAGCAGCCCGTCAGCAGCAGCACCGCGAGCAGGTAGTCGCCGGGGTAGTCGCCCAGGCAGAAGCGGTTCTGCGCCGAGACGCAGAGCACCCAGCAGAGGGGGGTGACCGCGCGCGTCCGGAAGCCCGCCGCGAGCGCGAGCGCGAGCAGCAACGACAGGGCGGCCAGGGCGAGCTGGTAGCCGAAGCGGCCGCTGCGGGCGTGCAACGAGAACCAGCCGAAGTGGGCGACGAGGGCGCGGGCGGTCTCGGCCGAGAGGACGCCGGCGTCGGTGTAGTGCGCCCGCAGGTCGCGCATGCGGTCGACGACGTCGCAGGCGAGGACGACGCCGACCAGCGCGCGCAGGCAGGCGAAGGAGCGCAGGTCCGTGGTCAGCACCTCGCGCAGGCGGCGCCGCGCGCCCTCCGCCGGGCTCACGCCGCGCTCCCTTCGCCGGCGGGCGCGGCGCCGGCCGCGCGGCGGTGCGAGCTCACCATGACGACGGCGACCCCCGAGGCCGTCAGCAGCGCGCCGACGACGAAGGGCCCGGTGACGGGCTCGCGCAAGAGCCCGGCGCCGGCGAGGGCGCTAAAGACGGGGATGGTGAGCGTGAACGGCGAGGTCACGTTCACCGGGTAGCGGCCGACGAGGCGGTACCAGATGACGTAGGCGACGACGCCGACGAAGACGACCTGGTAGGCGAGCGAGGCCCACCCGAGCGCGCTCATCGCGGCGAGCTTGGCGAGCTGGTCCCGCTCGAGGGCGAGCGAGAGCGCGGCGAGCTGCGGGGCGGTGAACAGGCTCGTCCAGGCGTTGATCGAAAAGGGGCCGATCGGCCCGGCCGCCTGCATGCGCTTGAGCTGCAGGTAGCTGACCGCCCAGGCCGCGGCGGCCAACACGATGAGCAGGGCGAAGCCGAGGTTCGCCGAGAGGCGGGGCTCGCCGAGCAGCACGAGGGCCCCGGCGAAGGCGAGGCCGACGCCCGCGGCCCAGCGCCGGCCCGGCCGCTCGCGGAGCGAAGCCGCCGACAGGATGGCGGCGAAGGGCACCTGCAGCTGCACGAGCGCGGCCCCGGTCGCGGCGTCGACGCGGGTCAGCCCGAGGTAGACGAGGCCGAAGTGCATCGTGCCGAACACCGCCGAGAACGAGGCGAGGCGCGCGAGGTGTCGGCGCGGCGTCGAGGCGAAGGGGGCGGTGGCGAGGCCGACGAGCAGAAAGCGCAGCGAGACGAGCGCGAAGGGCGGCAGCTCGAGCAGGCCGAGCTTGGCGAAGGCGTAGTTGCAGCCCCAGATGGCCATGGCGAAGAGCGCGAGGGCGAAGTCGGCGGGCGTCACGGTCGGCCCCCGCCGCCCCGCCGCCGGCTCGCCACGGGCTCCCCGGCGACCGCCCAGTCGGCTTCGGGCAGCCCGAACAGCAGCACGCGCGTCTGCTCGGGCGGCTTGCCGAGGCTGCGCCCGACCGCCTCGGTCACGCTGCGCATCAGCTCGCGCTTCGCCCCCTCGTCGTCGAGCGGGGGCGTAAGATAAATGTGGACGATGGGCATCGACGCTCACGCCTCCTTTTTGCAGACGAAGCAGGTCGACAGGCTCGTGACCCGCAGCTCGCGCCCGCCCGCGAGCCCCTCGGCCATGAGCTCGCGCACGGCCGCGGCGAGCGCGTCCCCGTCGACGCCCGCGGCCACCGCGTTCTTGAAGCGCATCGTGTGGCGGTAGTGGCGGGCCAGCTCGTCGAGCGACGGGAAGCGCATCGTGCCGTCGTAGCGGTCGCGCGAGAGCGTGCGGAAGCGCCGCGAGAGGAGCGCGGGCGCGTTCTCTTCGCAGAACCGGTCGGTCCCCGTGGGGCCGAAGAGCGGGCCGCCCGGGTCGTGCCCGAGCCGCAAGAGCGCGCGGTCCTGCCAGTCGATGAGCTCGGGCAGCCAGCGGAACGAGGGCGCCACGCTGACGAGCAGCCCGCCGGGCCGCAGCACCCGCGCGAGCTCGTCGATCGCCCGCGGGATGGACGCGACGTGGTAGAGCACGTAGTTGCAGAGCGCGACGTCGAAGCTGCCGTCCGGGCACGGGAGGTCCTCCAGCCCGCCGAGCGCCGCCTCGACCGGCAGCCCCCGGCGCCGCGCCTCGGCCGAGACCGCGTCGACCATGGCGGCCGAGATGTCGATCGCCTTGACCGCCGACCCCCGCGGCGCCCGTTCGGCCGCCGCGAGCGCGAAGCGCCCGAGGCCCGCGCCCGCGTCGAGCAGCGAGAGCGGCTCGCCGAGGGGCAGCTTGTCGAGCACCCAGGGCACGACGCCCGCGCCGTCGATGACGTAGCGATCCCAGCCCTCCGAGCGGACCTGGTAGTCGTCGGTCGAGCCGTAGCTGTGGGCGAGCAGGTGCCCCCGGTCGGTGTACGCGGCGCCCGCCCCGCCGGCCGGCGCCGCGCCCGCCCCGCCGGCCGGCGCCGCGCCCGCGACGTGAGGGTTGAGGAGCGCCATCACGTGGCCGTCGACGTGGACCCCGTCGCGGATCGCGTTGCGCCGCTTGGTGCCCTCGCGCACGAAGCCCGCCCGCTCGTAAAGCCGGATGGCCGCCGCGTTGTCGACGTAGACCTCGAGCTCGATGCGCTGCAGGTCGAGGTACCCGAACCCCACGCGCACCGCCTCGTCGAGCAGCCGACGCCCGACGCCGCGGCCGGCCTCGTCGTCGCGCACCGCCATCACCAGCGTGGCGATGCGCCGCCAGCGGCCGCTGCCCCAGTCGAGGTAGGCGTAGCCGATCGGCCGGTCGCCTCGCGCCGACGCGGCGACGAACCACTGCCGACCCCCCTCCGCGAGCGCCGCCTCGACCGCCCCCTCGCCGGCGCAGGGCATCACGGTGGTGCCCCACAGGACGCCCGGCATCGCCATGATCTCCTGCAAGGCCGGGACGTCCGAGCGCTTCGGCCCGCGCACGACGACGCCGGCCCCCGGCGCGCCCCCCGCGGTCAAGGCGAGCCCGCCCGCCCGGCGCCGAGCAGCTGCGACAGGGCGGTCTCGTAGTAGCGGACGGCGACCTCGCACCGGGTCAACACGCCGCGGCAAATCTCGCCCAGCAGCTCGCCGCTGCGCCGCACGAGCGGGGCGAGGACGTGCTCGAACCACTCGGCGCCGTGGTCGTGATCGACGCCGACGTGCAGGCGCTGGTACGCGATCACGTCCGCCGGCACCCCGAGCCGGACGCACCCGTCGACCATCGCCCGGAAGCGCCGCGACGCGGTCTGCTCGAGCACCCCGAGCGCGCCGAGCAGGCGCGGCGCGTAGCGGCGGTTGAGCCCGTACATGAGGAGCTGGTTCGCGTTGGCGTAGACTTCGGGCAGCTCGGCGCGGTCGCGGTCGGCGCCCCGCGCGCCGAGCTGCCCGCGCATCCACGTGACCGACGCGTCGAAGAGCGTCGTGTGCACGAGCCGCGGGTCGCCCTCGCCCATCTCGTCCCAGTAGTTCTCGCCGATCGCCAGCTTCACCCGGCCCGAAGTCCCGAGCTGAGCGAGCGCCATCAGGTCGTCGAACTTGCTGTCGACCTTCTCCTCGAAGGCGAAGAAGGTTGCCATCTCCGCCAGCGTCGCGCGCCCCTCGAGGTGGCTCGTGAGCCCGGCGATCAGCTCGGTGTGCCGCGCGGCCTGCGCGAAGTACCACGGCTCGAATTGCGAGGCGCGGTCCGGCAGCTCGTGCCGCGCCACCCTCGCGTCGAGGAGGTCGACCCAGGCGCGCTCGATGCGCTCGACCTCTTGCCGCTGCCGCCACCCGGGCACGGCCGCGAAGCCCTCGGGCTCCGCCAGCAGCGAGGTGTAGTGCCGGTGCAACTGGCGCTGGACGGCGAGGCCCTCGACGTCTTCCCCTTCGGGCGGCCCGGCCGCCGCCTCCTCCTGGGGGCGCAGGGCGGGTGAGATCAACATAGCGGGCACGCGCCTCCGCGGGGCCGCGCCTGCGCGGGGCCCGAATGGCTGAGCTGCTGGCGGTGTTCCATGACGTTTGCTTCTCCCTTCAAATCAATCCGGTAACGTTCCGAAGGACGCCCAAGGCCACTTTCCTTTCTCCAACGGCCCCAATTTGTTAGTTTTTCTGGAGGCCCAGTGACGATTGTTGGATAGATCGGAAATTACTTTTGGTAACTTTGGCGCACCGAGGCACCTTCACGGGCGCGAGTGCCCGCGACCTGCCCTCCAGAGAAGAAAGTCAGAGTTGCGCCAAGAGCACAGCTGTCCAACTGGACAGGCGACGCGTCGATCCGCTTTCGTAGACGGTCGTTTGCGCGCAGCTCGCCTTATCGGTTTGCCAACCGCCGCTTCGAGCTCGGCGGACGCCGCTTCGAGCCCGGCGGACGCCCCTTCGCCGAGGCGGTCGCGCGGCGCGCTCGACCGGAGGTGCGCTGGGGGTTCGCCACGGCGCGCACGGTGCCGCCGGAGCGGGCCGGCGCCGGCGATCGGCTACCTGGTCAAGCGGTGGCCGGGGCTGGTTCGCTTCGTCGACGACCCGCGCACCCCCCTGGTCGACGACGGGGGCGAGCGCGGGAGCAGGCAGAGGCGTTTGACGCCGCCCCCCGACGCCCGCCGGGGGTACGCCCGTCGCTCAGCCCTTGGCGGCGCCGAGGGTCAGGCCCGCGACGAACTGCCGCTGCAAGACGAAGAACACGATGAGCGTCGGCAGGGCGGCGATGACCGAGCCGGCGGAGAGCAGGTTGTAGTCGGTGAAGAAGGGCCCGCGCAGGTTCTGCAGCGACGAGGTCACGGGGTACTTGTCGCCCTGGCTCATGAAGGCGACGGCCCAGAAGAAGTCGTTATAGACCCAGGTGAACTCGAGCGTCGCGAGCGCCGCGAGCGGGGGCCGGCAGAGGGGCAAGATGATTTGCCAGAACTGCCGCACGACGCCGGCGCCGTCGACGAGGGCGGCCTCGGTCAGCTCGGCCGGCAGCGACTTCATGTAGTTGCTGAGCACGAAGGCGCAGAAGCCGGTCTGGAACGCGACGTGGGTGACGATGACGGCCCAGTAGCTGTTGTAGAGCTTGCCCGACTCGCTGAGCCAGAAGGGCACCTCGAGCTCGTTGTAGAGCCGGTAGAGCGGCACCAAGAGGGCCTGCTGGGGCAGCAGGTTGGCGGCGGTGAAGAGGCCGAGCAGGGCGACGTTCGAGCGGCGCGAGAAGCGCGCGACCACGAACGCGACGCTCGAGGCCAGCAAGAGCGCGAGCGCCACCGCGGGCACGGTGATGAGCAGCGAGTTGGCGAAGCCCTGGGCGAAGCCGCCCTGGCGCCAGGCGTTCTGGTAGTTGGCGAGCGTGAAGCCGCCGAACGAGAGGTAGCCGTGCGTCGAGGTGTAGGCGTAATCGCGCAGCGAGTTGTACACCGCCCACGCCACCGGGAAGGCCCAGGCGAGCGCCAGCGAGGCGAGGACCGCGTGCAGGGCGAACGGCGGCCGGCGGCCCCGGCGCGCGGCGGCGGCTCCGAAGGCCTCGGCGGTCCCGGCGGCTCCGGCGGCCCCGGCGGCCTTGGGGGCGCGGTCGCTGGCCGCCCCGGGCGGCGCCCCGCCGCTCACGCGCCGCCCTCTTCTTTCAGGATGGTGGGCAGGGAAAGCATGACGCCGCTCACGTGTTGCCCTCTTCTTTGAGGATGGCGGGCAGGTAGAGCACGACGAAGACGAGCGAGATGACCAGCATGATGGTCGCCAGGGCCGCCCCGAAGGGGATGCGCTGCCCCTCGCCCACGACGTTGCTGAACACGAGGGCCCCGATGAGCTCGAGCCCGTTGCGCCCGTGGTTGATCACCCAGACGAGGTCGAAGGCGCGCAGCGACTCGACGACGGTGACGACCACGACGACGACGTTGGTGGGGCGCATCGCCGGGAAGACGACGTGCCAGAAGGCCTGGGCGGCCGAGGCGCCGTCGAGCGCGGCGGCCTCGCGCAGCGAAGGGTCGACGCCCTTCAGCCCGGCCAGGTAGAGCAGCATGATGTAGCCCGCGTGCCTCCAGCCGCCCGCGACGAGCACGGCCCAGAGGTTGACGGACGGGTCGCCGTACCAGTCGACCGCGCGCGCGCCGTGCAGGCCGAGGGCGGCGTTGAGCAGGCCCTGGTCGCGGCTGTAAATGAGCTGCCAGATGAAGCCGGTCAGCGCGAGCGAGAGCACCACCGGCAGGAAGAACGCGCTCTGGTAGAGGCGCCCGCCGCGCAGCTCGCGGTCGAGCAGCACCGCGAGCAGCACGCCCAGCACGGTGGGCGCGGCGAAGAAGGTCGCGAGCCAGACGAGGTTGTGGCCCAGCGCCGGCGCGAAGGGCGGGTAGTTGGTGACGACCTCGACGTAGTTCTTCAGGCCCACCCAGCGGGCGTCGCCGAGGCTGCCGAAGCCGTCCCAGTTGGTGAACGAGAGGCCGACCGTGGTCAGGGCGGGCAGCCAGACGAGCCCGACGACGAGCGCGGCGGGCAGGGCGGCCATGAAGAAGAGCGCGGCCCGGTCGCCGGCGCCGAGCCGCCGCGAGCGCCCGCGGCGGGGGCGATTGGGGCGGCTCGGGGGGGGCGCGCTACCCGCGCCGGCGCCACCGGCGGCGAGGCCACCCGCGCCGGCGGCGCCGGCCTCGGCGCCACCCGCGCCGGCGCCGCTCGCCTCGACGCTGGGCGCGCCGGGCGCGCCGGCCTCAGGGGGCGTTGCCGAAGATGGATTGCTTTTGCCGCTCGATGCTGTTGACGAGGCCATCGACGTCGTTCGGGCTCTTGAGAAACGTCTGGATCGACGGGATGATCACGTTGCTCGCGAAGTCGGGCCGGGTGTCGCGGTCGAGAAACTGCGCGATCGACTTGGCCTTGCTCACGAACTCGACGGCCTTCTTCTGCAGGGCGGTGTAGCCGCTGGTGTCGGCGCCGGCGTTGACGGCGATGAGCGAGGGGTCGGCGCGCACCGAGAAGCCCTCGGCCTCGGGGGTGCCGAGGTAGGCGAGCAGGGCCTTGGCGCCGGCCTCGTTCTTGGGGCGCCGGGCCATCATGAACCCGTCGATGGGGGCCTCGATGGCGTCGGCGCCGATGGCCGGGTCGACTTCGGGGAAGTTGAAGAAGTCGAGGTCGTCGCGCTCGGCCCCCTCGGGGAACTGCCAGCCGACGAACATGCCGAAGAGGTACATGCCCGCCTGCTTGCGCTGCAGCGCCTGGGCGGCCTCTTGCCAGGTGCGGCCGAGCGCGGCCTCTTGGTGGTAGGGCAGGAGGCCCCGCCAGACGTCGAACACGCGCCGGACTTCGGGGCCGTTCCAAGGTTTGCGGCCGGCCATGAGCTCGACGTGGAAGGGGTAGCCGTTGAGGCGAAGGTCGAGCTGGTCGAAGGTGCCCATCGCGGGCCAGCCGTCTTTGTCGCCGAACGCGAGCGGCACCAGGCCGTCTTTCTGCATCTGCTTGCCGAGGGCGACGAGCTCGTCGAGCGTCTTCGGCGGCGCGTAGCCCCGGGCCGCGAAGACGCTCTTGCGGTAGAAGACGCCCCACGGGTAGTTGGTGAAGGGCACGAAGTAGGGCTTGCCGTCGCGCGCGGTCGACGCCTCGCGCAGCGCCGGCGAGAAGCCCTTGAGGCCCGCCCAGACGTCGCTGAGGTCGCCGGCGAGGCCCTTCTCGGCGAAGAAGCGCATGCGGTAGCCGGCGAACCAGGTAAAGACGTCGTCGGGGCTGCCCTGCAGGTAGCCGGTGATCTGCTCTTGGAAGGTGTTGCGGTCGATCGTGTTGACCTTGACCGCGAGCGGGGCGTGCCCCTGTTGGAACCGCTCGACGACGCCGGCCAGGGCGGCGCGCGGGGCGGCGTCCGACTGGTTCGAGCCGAGGGTGAGGGTGCCGCCGGCCGCCGGGCCGCCCTCGGCCTTCGACCGGCCGCCGCAGGCGGCGAGCGCGCCGCCGGCGACGACCCCCGCGGCGCCCCGCAGCAGCGCGCGGCGGGCCAGGGCGAGCCCCGCGACCGAGGGGGGCACGAGCGACGCGAGGTACTCGGCGGAGGACGCGGGGCGTGTCATCGTGCCTCTTTCGGGAGGGCTCGGGTTCGGGCGCGGCGCCGCCCGGGGGCGACGGCGCGCGAGCGCGCTCGAGCGGGCCGGGGGCTTTGTGCCATACCGCCGCCGCGCGGCGGCCGTCAAGGCCCGCCGGGCCGCCGGTGCAGGGGCGCGTTTCGGTTGACTCCGGAACGCTCCGGGCCGAGCCTCGTCGCCATGCGCCAATGGCCCGCGGGCTCGATCGCGCTGGGGGGCGACTACAACCCCGAGCAGTGGCCCGAGTCGACCTGGCTCGAGGACGTGCGCCTGATGCGCGAGGCGGGCGTGACCTTCGTCACCGTCGGCGTCTTCGCCTGGTCGCTGCTCGAGCCGGCCCCGGGCCGCTACGACACCGGCTGGCTCGACCGCGCGCTCGACCTCTTGCACCGCCACGACGTCGCCGTCGACCTGGCCACCGGCACCGCCTCGCCCCCGCCCTGGCTCGCCCGCGACCCCGACGCCCTGCTGCCGGTCACCCGCGAGGGCCTGCGGCTCTGGCCCGGGGCCCGGCAGCACTACTGCCCCCACGCGCCGGCCTACCGCGAGCGCGCCTTGCTCTTGGTCGAGCACCTCGCCCGCCGCTACCACGGCCACCCCGCCCTCGCCCTCTGGCACGTCGGCAACGAGTACGGCTGCCACCACGTGCCCTGCTACTGCGACCGCTGCGCCGTCGCCTTCCGCGGCTGGCTGCGGGCGCGCTACGGCTCGGCCGACGCCCTCAACGAGGCCTGGGGCACCTCCTTCTGGAGCCAGCGCTACGCCGACTTCGACGAGGTGCTGCCGCCCCGCCTCGCCCCGGCGGCCAGCAACCCGACCCAGGTGCTCGACTACCGCCGGTTCACGTCCGACGCGCTGCTCGCGCTCTACGTCGCCGAGCGCGAGGTGCTGCGCCGCTGGTCGCCCGGCGTGCCCGTCACGACGAACTTCATGACGCACAGCCACTTCCGGCACATCGACTACTTCCGCTGGGCGCCCGAGCAAGACGTCGTCAGCACCGACCACTACGCCGTCGCCCGCCTGCCCGACCCCGAGGCCGAGCTGTCGTTCGCGGCGGCGCTCACCCGGGGCATCGCCGGCGGCGCGCCCTGGCTGCTCATGGAGCACGCCCCGAGCGCGGTGAACTGGCAGCCGATCAACCACGCCAAGCCCCCCGGCGCCCTCTTGCGCCACAGCCTCACGCACGTGGCCCACGGCGCCGACGCGCTCGGGTTCTTCCAGTGGCGGGCCTCGCGCGCCGGGTCCGAGAAGTTTCACTCGGCGCTCGTGCCCCACGCCGGCACCGACACGCGGCTCTGGCGCGAGGTGGTCGAGCTCGGCCGGGTCTGCGGCCGGCTGGGTGAGGTCGTCGGCACCCGGGTCGAGGCCGAGGTCGCCGTGCTCTGGTGCTACCAGGCCGGCTGGGCCTGCGACCAAGAGTCGCACCCGAGCGAGCTCGTGCGCTACGGCGACGACGCGCACGCGCTGCACCGCGCCTTGCGCGCGCGCGGCGTCGCCGCCGACGTCGTGCACCCCGAGTCCGACCTGAGCCGCTACCGGCTCGTCGTCGTGCCGACCCTCTACGCCTGCACCGACGCCGCCGTCGCGCGCGTCGCCGCGGCCGTCGCAGCGGGCGCCACGCTGCTCGTCACCTTCTTTTCGGGCATCGTCGACGAGCACGACCACGTGCGGCTCGGGGGCTACCCGGGCGCGTTCCGCGAGCTGCTCGGCGTCCGGGTCGAAGAGTTCGCCCCCCTCGCGGCCGGCGCCCGCGTGCGGCTCGACCTCGTCGACGGCGCCGACGGCGCCGAGCCCGGGGCCGCCTGGACGGCCCACACCTGGACCGAGCACCTGCACCTCGCCGGGGCGCAGGCGGTCGCGACCTACCGCGACGGCCCCTTGCCCGGCGTGCCGGCCGTCACCCGCCGCCCCCACCCCGGCGGGGCCGCCTGGTACCTCGCCACCCGCCTCGACGACGACGCGCTCGGCGCCGTCGTCGACCGCGCGCTCGCCGACGCCCGCGTGCGCCCCGCCGCCCCGGCCCCCCCCGGCGTCGAGCTCGTCCGGCGCCGCGGCGAGGGCCGCTCGTTCCTCTTTGCCATCAACCACGGCGCCGACCCCGCTTCGATCGTGGCGCGGGGGCACGATCTCGTCGCCGACGCGCCCGTCGACGGCGCCCTCGTGCTCGCCCCCGGCGCCGTCGCCGTCGTGCGAGAGAGCGCCTGAACTGTCGCGCGGAGCGGACTCGCCCCGCCGTTCGTGTCAGGGCGGGCAGACGTAGGCGCCCTCGCCGGTTTCGTAAAACGTGTGATCGCTGCCGCAGCCGAAGTATTCGAGCATGCAGGTGCGCTTCTCTTTGACCGCGCCCGTGGCCAGGTTGACGCGCAGCTCGAGCCCGCCTGACAGCCAGGGGCCGAAGACGAGGTAGCCGTAATATTCGGGGCAGATGTTGAGCAGCTCGTAGTTGCCGTCCTGGCCGCCCTCGCCGGCGGTGAGGACCACCTCGGTCGCCGTCTCCGACGACTTCGTGAGCGGTATGACGTTGTGCTGGCCGAGCTGGAACAGGTTGGCGAAGTACTGGCCGCCCTCCTGGCGCAGGGTGAACGTCGCGTCGTAGTCGATGAAGTTGTTCGCCACCGTGCAGGGGACATCGGGGACGTCGTCCATCGTGTTGCGCACGCCGATCACGTGGAACCGGGCCGCGTCGAGGTCGCCCGACGCGAGCGGCGCGCAGGCGACGGGCAGCGGGTCGGCGTTCGAGGGCTCGCAGGCGTGGGCGCCCTGCGAGGCCACGTCGAGCTTGAACTCGAAGCCGTCGCAGCTGTAGTGATCTTCGACGCGGCACTGGCGCGTGAAGGTGATTTCGCCGGTGGCGCGGTCGACGTGGCCCTCGATCGTGCCCGTGAGGGTGTTGTAAAAGTCTGAGTAAGGGTAGCCGGTGTACTCGGGGCAAATGGTGAAGACCTCGTACCCGTCGTAGTTGGAGAGCTCGGCCGAGAAGTTGAGCTGGGTGGCGGTCGTGGCCGCGTTCAGCCGAATGGCCTGGGTCTCTTCGTGGCCGAGCGGCGCGAGAAAGTAGGCGGTGTCTTTCCAGAAGAGGTGGTAGCGCTCGTTCGCCGTCTCGTCCCAGGCGATGATGTCGCAGCTCGGGCCGTCGGGGTTGTACATGTCGATGTCTTCGTAATGGCGCGCGGTCGTCACGCGGAAGCTCGCGTCGTAGAACTTCATCGGCGCACAGGCGGCGTCGGCGCTCGCGGCCACGACCTCGGCCGCGCCGAGGCCCGCGCCCTCGACGCTCGGGGCGGGCGCCGCCTCGGGGGCGCAGCCCAGGGCCAGCGCGCCCAGCAGGGGCGAGGCGAGGGCGATCACGGTCGAAGAAGAGGGGCGCTTGTTGCGGCTACGCATCGGGGTCTCCTGAGGGGGGCCTCGCGCTCGGGCCGGGCGGCCAAACGAGAGGTGACCCTTCGCTCGTTGTGAGCGCGGGGCGGTCACCGCGGCAGGGGCGGGCGCGAGGGCGAACGGGGTGACGTGAGATGTCGCTCTTGCCGGCGCTGGGGTCGGCGGGGGCGCGACTCGATCATGTCCGGTGGCGCCGGCGACTAGAGAAAGAATCGACCTCGCCGCGCGATGGTCGATGGAGAGGCTCGTGGCGTGCCCGCACCGTCCGGGTAAGGTTTCGGCCATCGGGGCCTCAGCCTCGGCCGTGCCCTCGTGGCGCCGCCCGTGGTTTGCCCGGCGAGGCGGGGTCGTGGGGCCGGGTCACATTCCGCTGTCACTGGAAGGGTACCACGACTTGCCGGATCAACCTACGCGGGCCGAAGCGGCGTCGGGCCCGCGCGCGTGCGCCGGGCCCGAAATCGTTGGCCCCCCGAGGCAGGGGGTAAGATTGGCCCGGCTCGCCGCGACTCAGGGGTAACCGGGCGCGCCACGGCCCGGGGGAGACACCGATGCGCCCGACCGACTCGCCCGCCCTTTCGCCTGCCACGTACGCCCCCGCCCTCGAAGATCTCGCCCTCGCGGCCGCCCCCCGGGTCGAACGGGCGGCGCACCTCGTCTCGCGCTGGGGCCTCGTCGCCATCTTGCTCGCCTTCGGGGCGTTCAAGTTCACCGCCGTCGAGGCCGAAGCCATTCGGCCGATGATCGAGCATAGCCCGCTGCTCGGCTGGCTCTACCGCGTCGCGTCGGTGCAAGGGGCCTCGAATGTCGTCGGCGTGGCCGAGATCGCCGTCGCCGCCTTGCTCGCCGCGCACCGGTGGTCGCCGCGCGCGGCGACGATCGGCGGCCTCGGCGCGCTCGCGACGTTCGCGACGACGCTGAGCTTTCTCTTCACCACGCCGGGCGTCGCCGCGAGCCCCGACGCGCTCGGCTTCTTGCTCAAAGACTTGTTTCTCTTCGGCGCGGCGCTCGCCGCCACGGGGGCCTCGCTGCGCGCCCTCGCGGGGCGGCGCCGGGCCGGTTGAGCCGCGCCCGCGCGGGCGGCCGAAGAAGGACGCATGGGGTCGACCTCAGGCCAGGACGAAGGGCGGGGCAACGAGGCGTGGCGGCGCGAGCTGCGCGCCGCGGGGCCCGAGGGCGAGGCGGCGCGCCGCGATCTGAGGGCGCTGCTCGTCGCGGGGCTCGGGCGCGCGTTCGGGGCGCGCGCGGGGGCCCAGGTCGAAGACTTCGCGCAGGAGGCGCTGGTCCGCGTGCTCGATCGGCTCGACGCGTTTCGGGGTGATAGCCGCTTTACCACCTGGGCCATGAGCATCGCCGTACACGTCGCGCACTCCGAGCTCAGGCGCGCGCACTGGAAGGGCACCTCGCTCGAGGATCTGGCCGCCTACGACGAGGCCGGCGCGCTCTTGCCCGAGGGCGCGCCCGACGCCGAGCGGTCGCTCGCGCGCGCCCGGGCGCTCGCGGCCCTCGAGGGGGCGCTCGGGCAGATCACCGACCGGCAGCGCGCCGTCATCGCGGGCGAGCTGCGCGGCATGCCGCAAGAAGAGATCGGCCGGCGCCTCGGCGTCGGGCGCAACGCGGTCTACAAGCTCGGGCACGACGCGCGCCGCGCGCTCTTGCGCGCGCTCGTGGCCGAGGGCCTTGGCGCCGACGACGTCCGGTGGGCGTTCTCGGGCGAAGAGGGAGGCGCTCCGTGAAGTTGACCCGGGCCGAGATGTGCCTGCTGCTCTCGTTCTTGTACGAGACGAGTGACGACGAGATCACGTGCGACGACGCGCTCGAGGGCTTCGCCGCCCTCGCCGAAGCCGAGCTGCGGGGCGGCGGCGTGTCGGCGCGGACGGCGGCCATCGCCGAGCACGTCGCCGAGTGCCCCGAGTGCGCCGAAGAGTACGCCTCGCTGCTCGCCGCCATCGCCGCGGCGGCGCCCCCGCCGGGCTAGCCCCGCCCGGCGAAGGCCCGCGTCGGCCGGGCCGGTCATCGCGCGTTGGTGACCGGTGCGGCCCGTCCGAGGGCAGCGCCCGCCGCGCCGGCCCGGGCCCGGGGCCGGCGCCCTCACCCGAACCGGGCCCTTCACCCTAGGATGGCACCATGGCAGACCCGAACGTTACCGTGCACCGCCTCGGCCCCGGCGATCTCGCGTCGATGCGCCGGCTCAACGCGCTCTTCGGAGAGGCCTTCGACGACCGCGAGACCTACGGCGCCGAACCGCCAGACGACGCCTACTTGTCGGCGCTCTTGGCGAAAGAGCATGTCATCGCGCTGACGGCGGTCGGCGAGGGGGGTAGGGTGCTCGGCGGCCTCGTCGCCTACGAGCTCGAGAAGTTCGAGCGGGCCCGGCGCGAGATCTACATCTACGATCTCGCCGTGGCCGAAGAGCAGCGCCGGCGCGGCGTCGCCACCGCCCTCATCGAGCACCTTCGCACGCTCGCGGCCGAGCGGGGCGCCTGGGTGATCTACGTGCAGGCAGATTATGGCGACGACCCGGCGGTGGCGCTCTACACGAAGCTCGGCGCCCGCGAAGACGTGATGCACTTCGATATCGCGCCCGCGGCGCGCGGGCCCGGCTAAAAGCCCGCGCCGGGCGCACAACGTCGAGCCGCCGCCGGCAGCGAGGGCCCTCAATGCGTGCCGGGTGACGCGGTCGCCGGGTCGAATGCGGCCGCGCGTTCGCGGCGCTCGCCGTGCAAGCAAGTCGTCGCTTGCCCGCAGGCCTCGACGACCCGCTCGGAGAGCTCGACCTCGAACGTGTCGTCGACGACGCGCCGGCCGCTCCGCGCGTCATCGAGCCGAAGCGCGATCGGCGTGGTGCCGGCGGCGAGGCCGTCGGTCGGCAGGTCGAGCTCGAGGCATAGGTCGGTCTCGGACGCGCCGCACGAGCCGCCGCGGCGCGCCAGGGCGCGCCCGCCGAGCACGTCTGCGCCCGCCGTGCACTCGGCATCACCTGGCTGATCGTGACTCTGGCAACGCCACGCGAGGTGTACGTCGTCGGCGCAGCGGCCGCCGTGGCACACCTTCAGCCACAAATCGGTATGCTGGCTTTGCCCCTCGGCCATCGGCACCGCAACGGACAAGCGCGCGTGGTCGCTGCCGCAGCTTGCCGGGGCGCACCCGGCGTCGCCGTCCGGGCCCCAGTCGTCGTCGAGCACATCAATGTGGCACCCCGCGATGCACAGCCCCATGAAACCTACTGCCCAGGTTCGCATTGCGAGAGCTCCTTAAGCAAAGCGCACGCCATCTCGCCTCGACGCGAAATTAGCCCGTTTGCGGCCGTTTTCACTGCGTCGTCGCGTTCGCACGTAGCTGCGGCGCGACATGGATGAAACGGTTGCCTACGCCCGGCCCCCAGCGCAAGCACAGCAGCGACCGGCCGTCCCGGACTTTGAGTCCGGGGCCGCTGGGCGCGCCAGGGCACCCGCCGCCTGGATCAGTGGGCGAGTAGCCAGTCGGCGATGGGCCGGAAGACGAGCTCGGTGGCGCCGGCGGCGGTAAAGAGATCTTGGTGCCCCCAGTCGAGTAGCTCTTCGCCCGCGGGCAGCTCACCCACGAAGAGCGAGCTCTTGTCGGCGCTGCCGAGCAGGCCCAAGGTGTAGAGGGCGGTGTCGCCGAAGCCGCCCTTGGCGCCGACGTAGAAGGTGGGCACCGTGATCGCGCCGAGGTGGTCGTCGTAGGGCGTGTCGACCTCGTCGCACGAGATCGCCGACGTATCGACCTCCTCGCGAAAGCTTTCGACCGCCGCGACCGACTGCAAGACGTCGAAGTACTCGGCCTCGTCGGTATAAAGCGTCTCGAAGTCGGGGCCGAGCACCCTGCGCGCGCCGAAGTTGTGGAAGAAGGGCGTGAAGGGCCCGGGGTCGCCCGGCTCTCGCGTGAAGATGGCGACGGCGAAGTTCTCGTTGGTGAGCGCGGGGACGAAGGGCGAGGCCCCCCGCGGGTCGGTCGCGGCGAGCGCGCCGATGTCGGCGTAGATCTGGAGCGCGTAGCCCGAGAGGCCGCCCTGCTCGAAGAGGGCGACCGAGTCTCGATAGAGCTGGCAGGCCGAGGCGCCGTTGACGGCGTCGGCCGGGTCGAACTTGTACGCGTAATCGACGGGCACGAGGCCCTTGATTTGCCGCAGCGCGGGCGGCACCTGCGCCTCGGCGTTGGCGTAGGCGTACGTCAGCGCGGCGCCGCGGCTGAAGCCGAGCAGGTGCACGGGCCCGGCGCCGCTGCCGGTGAGCGCCCGCAGGGCGCGCGCGACGCCGAGGCCGACGCCGAGGTCTTGGAGCTGCACGTCGAGCGTCCAGTCGCGCATGAAGGTGAAGTCGGTCGTGGCCGCCGGCGACTGCACCCAGCGCCGGTCGATGCCCCAGACGTCGATGCCCCGCTCGGCGAAGTAGATCGCGGCCGACTCGGCGCGCGGCGCGGGCGCCTTCGGGGGCCCGCCGACGAACATCGGGTTGAACGGCCAGACGTCGCCGTGCACCAGGAAGACGCCCGTCGCCGCCGCGGCCGGCCGGTAGGGGGCCGTCTCGCGCGCGACGCGGTGCAGGCCGATGCGGTCGAACTCGCCCGGGCCCACCTTGAGCTCGAACGAGTACTCGACGATGTCGTCGCGCAGGGGCGTGCGCCGCAGTTTCGAGACGACGCAGGCCTGGTTGGTGGGCAGGCAGGCCGAGGCGGCCGTCGCCATCAGGGCCGCGCGCGCCCGGGCCTCGTCGGCGCCGAGCGCGGCGCGCGCCCGGGCCTCGTCGGCGCCGAGCGCGGCGCGCGCCTCGCCCGGCGCGCCCTCGGCGGGGCCCGCCTCGGGCCGCGGTTGGGCCGCACAGCCGAGCGCGGCGGGGGTCAAGGCGAAGACGCAAAGGGCGATAGACGATAGACGCATGAGTCGCTCTCTTTCTGCTGGAGTGGGGCCGCGAGACCCCGCCGGGGGGCGGGGCGCCCGGGACGCCTGTGGCGCGTCTCGTCGGGCCCGAAGCGCGCGGCGGGCCGCGCGCTACGCCTCACGCACCATGCGTGCAGGGCGGCCGACGAGAGATGGCATCACGCCCCCTCGTTTCGAAACCCAACACGGTAATGCAATCGACGCGCCGCGCGCGGGCGCCGGCCGCGCCCTGTCGCGAAAGACGCAACGAGAGGTCGCGGGGCGCGGGCGCGCCTCGGTGGCGACGGCCCGCCCGGCGCCCGGCGCCGCACCGACGTGCGCACGCCCGAGCGCCTCGCTCGGTCGCGAAGGTCGGCGAAAGACGAGCCACCATCGCACCCTCATGCCCGGCATCGGCGCGCGCGATCACGACACGGCCCGGGGCGTCGTCTCGGGCGTGCGCGCGGGGTCGGCGGCGCGTGAGCGGCGGCGGGGGCTCAGGGCTCCCAGCGCCGGCCGGTTTCGCGGGGGCTCAGGGCTCCCAGCGCCGGCCGGTTTCGCAGTCGACGTGGTGCATGCGCGCGGCGTTGTTCGCGAGCTCGAAGACGCCGAACACGACGGGCAGGCCGGGGCGGCGCGGGCCGATCGAGCCGGGGTTGAACATCGGGACGCCCCGGTCGCGGCCGATGAAGGGCACGTGCGAGTGGCCGCAGATGACCAGGTCGGCGGCGTTCTCTTTGACCAGCCGCAGCGTCTCGGCCCGGAGCTTGGGCCCGTAGACGGCGATGTGCAGGAGCAGGATGCGCAGCAGGCGCTCGTCGCCGTCGGCGAGGTCGATCGCGAGCACGTCCGGCAGGTTCGGCGCCCGCGTGTCGATGTTGCCGCGCACGGCGTAGGTCGGCGCGATCGCGCCGAGCGCGTCGAGCACCGCGAGATCGCCGACGTCGCCGCCGTGGACGATGGCGTCGGGCCCGAGCTCGGCGATCAGGCGCAGCGCTTCGGGGTGGGGGGCGCCGTGGGTGTCGGCCACGACCGCGAGGCGTACGCCGCGATCGGGCCGAAGCGCCACCCGGGCCCGGGCCGGCGCGGGCGCGGGCGCGCCGCCGCGAGCTTTTTTCATGGGGGGCGAGGCTAGCACGCGGGCCCCGAAGGGGTCGAAATCGCGGCGCGACGTGGCGGCCGCGGCGGGGGGTGCCGGGGGGTGCTCGCGGTCGGCGCGGCTTCGGGCCGGGCGTCGGTGGGGTGCTCGCGGTCGGCGCGGCTTCGGGCCGGGCGTCGGTGGGGCGCTCGCGGTGGGCGCGGCCTCGGGCCTGGCGCCGGTGGGGCGCTCGCGGTGGGCGCGGCCCGGGCCGGGCGCAGGGGGGAGCGTCGCCGGGCGCCGGCGGGAGTGTCGCCGGGCGCCGGTCGCGCGGGTGGCGCTCGTGTGATTGGGCGGGGCGCGGGACGTCCCTTTGCAGCGCGTCGCGGGCGGGGTAGCGTTCGGCCGCTCGAGGGCGACCGGCCGAACGCGACCCCCCTGACCCCCTCGCAGCGCCCGGCGCCATGAGTCGAAGCGAAACGTCGCCCGAGAAGCCCGCGCTCGTGTTCGACCCGGACGCCCCCGCGTTCAACGTCGACCCGTACCCCACGTTCGCGCGGCTGCGCGAGGAGGCGCCCGTCTACTACTGGGCCCCGGCCGGCAGCTACCTCGTCAGCCGCTACGACGACGTGGCGCGGCTGCTGCGCGACCCGGCGTTCAGCGCCAACCCCGTCGACGCGGGGTTGCCCGCGGGCCGCGAAGACTTCCTGGCGCCCGAGCTGCGGCCGCTGGTCGCCGAGGGCCTGTTCCGCAAGTCCGCCGTCGACCACGCCCGCATCCGTCGCGTGGTCGGGCCCGCGTTCAGCCCGCGCGCGGTCGAGCGGCTCCGCCCCCAGGTGCAGCAGCTCGTCGACGAGGGGCTCGCGGGGTGGGCCGGCGCGTCCGAGGTCGAGTTCACGGACTTCAGCAACGTCGTGCCCTACCGCGTCATGTCGACCATGTTGGCCATCCCCCCCCGGCACGAGCGGCTCTTTTACGGCTTCGCGCAGGCGTTCGTGCGCTCGATCGACCCGCGGCAGACGCCGGAGCAGCTCCGGGCGCTCTTCGAGCCCGTCCCGGCCGGCGCGGCCATGCTGCGCGGGGTCATCGACGAGCGGCAGCGCGCGCCGGGCGACGACCTCTTGAGCGCGCTCATCGTCGCCCGCGACGCGGGCGACGCGCTCAGCCAGGACGAGCTCGTCGCGCTCGTGATCACGCTCATCTCGGCCGGCACCGAGACGACGACGCACTTTCTCAACTTCGCCCTGCTCACCTTCTTGCGCGAGCCCGGGTGTCTCGAGCTGCTCCGCCGCGAGCCGGCGCTCTTGCGCGGGGCGCTCGAGGAGGCCTTGCGCTGGGACAACTTCGCCAAGCTGGGCACCCCCCGCTACGCCACCGCCGACGTCGAGCTCGGCGGCCACCACTTCCGGCGCGGCGACCGGCTGCTCGCGCTCCTGCCGAGCGCGCTGCGCGACCCGCGCGCCTTCGCCGACCCCGACGCCTTCGACCCGCGGCGCCAACCGAGAGAGAGCGTGCAGTTCGGCGCCGGGCCGCGCTACTGCCTGGGGGCGTGGCTGGCCCGGCTCGAGGGCGAGGTGATCTTCGCCACGCTGCTCGCGCGCTTCGCCCACCTGCGGCTCGCGGGCGAGCCCGCGTTCAGCGATCACCCGTTCATGCGCGAGTTCCGGTCGCTGCGGGTGTCGCTCGCGCCGCCGGGCGGGGCGGGCGCCTGAGGCGGGGGGCGGGTCAGGCGGCGAGCGCGAGCCTGGCCCAGGCGGTCGTGATCTTGCCCTTGTCGCGGCAGTGGAAGAGCGTCTTGCGCCCGGGCTCGGTCTCGAACCAGTAGTAGATGAGCGGCTCGCCGGCCCAGCCGGCGGGCGTCTCGCGCGCGCGCAGCCAGGCCTTCGCCCGGCGCACGGGCTCGTCTTCGCCCCGGCCGAGCGCGCCGAGGGCCCGCACGGCGGCCGCGGTCTGGAGCACCGAGCCCGCCCAGCTCCCGTCGGGGCCTTGTGCCTCGGCGACGAAGGTGGCCGCGCGGCGCACGCTCGCGTCGTAGGGGCCGCCGAGGGCGGCGAGCAGCCGCAGGGCCTGGAAGGTGGTCGCCATCTCGGCGCAGAACCAGAGGCCGCGCCAGCCCCCCTCGGACCGCTGCGCGGCGGCGACGTAGCGGGCGCAGGCCTCGATGACGGGCCGGTAGCGGACGGGGTCGAAGCGGAGCAGGAGGTAGGCGGCCTGCGCGGTCGCGTCGAGCGAGGGGGCGAGCCAGTAGGCGGCGCGGCCCTGGGCGCAGGCCTTGACCTCGTCGCGGCGCTCGGAGATCGCCTGGAAGGCGCCGAGCGGCTCGGAGTAGAAGAGCTCGACCAGCCGCTCGAAGCTCGGCTCGAGCAGGTCGCGGCCGGCGCCGGCCTCGAGCAGGCCCTCGAGCGCGAGCACGCTATCGTCGGAGGTGACGCCGAAGCCGACCTGGTACTCCCAGAGCGAGTCGCGGGCGCTGGCGAGCAGGTAGCGGGCGAGGGCGGGGTCGGGGTCGGCCTGGAGCAGCAGCCCGTAGAACGAGACGTTGCCCTCGCTCGTCAGGCCGACGAAGCGGGGCCGGTCGTCGTCGAGCTCGTAGACCGAGGCCTCGACGAGGTGCTCGGAGCGGAAGGCCTCGACCTCGGGGGCGGCGTCGAGGTAGGCGCGCGCGGCCTCGGCGGCCTCGGCGCCCGAGCGCAGGGCCGCGGTCGTGCCGAAGGGCAGGATCGCGTGGGGCTCGACGTGGACGTAGTCGCCGGCGAGAAAGACGCGCTCGGAGGCGCGCGCCTGCCATCTGTCCCACCCGGCGTAGCTCGCGGGCGAGATGACGGGGCCGACGGTGGGCCAGCGCAGGGCCTCGGCGAAGGCGAGGGCCGAGTCGGGCAGGGCGCCGATGCCGAGGCGGCGCAGGTCGGCGAGCGCCTGGCGCACGGGCTCGCCCGGCGGGCAGCGGCTCAGCCGCTCGGACGCCTCGCCGACGTAGTAGGCGAAGAGCAGGTCGGGCTCGCCGCCGCGCCCGGCGTGCTTGATGACGGCGTTGAGCGCGAGGTCGGGCGTGACGACGTAGGCGAAGTCGGCGATGTCGGCGCCGCGGAAGGCGAGCGCGACGACGGTGCCCTCGCCGTAGCGCAGCGACTCGAGGAAGGTGCGGCAGCGGTCGTTGGTCGGCGTAGCGAGCAGGCGCCGGGCGGCGGGCCCGGGGGCGGCGCACACGGCGGCGCGGGCGGCGAGGGCGCCGCGGCCTTCGGGGCCCCGGAAGGCGACCTCGACCCGGCCCGAGACCTCGGCGATCGAGAGCACGTCGACGCCGAGCCGCAGCACGTGGCCGAGGCGCCGCTCGAACTCGTCGACGAGGGCGCCGTTGCCGGTCTCGTAGTGGCGGGTGTCGAACACGGCGAGCGCGTCGCGCTGGCGCTCGGGCAGGTAGTCGCGCAACTCTCCCGGGTGGATGAGCCGGAAGAAGCTGTTGAGGGGGCGGTAGACGGCGGGCGGCAGGTCGGCGGCGTCGATCAGGCCCTCGCCGAAGTCGTCGAACGCGTCGCGCTCGGCCGCGGTCAGGTCGGTCGCGCGCACGCACTCGGCGACCGTCGTGCCGAAGCGCAGGGCCCCGCCGGCGAAGAGCCCGACGCGGCGGCTCTCGCGGCGCAGGGGAGGCGGCCGGAGCGGGAAGGGGGCCGCGCGCGGGTCGAAGGCGAAGAGGGCGCCGAGGTCGTAGGCGAACTCGCCCTCGTAGCGGGTGAGCACGCGGCCGCCGGGGCGGGGCTCTCGCTCGAGCACGACGATCTTGCGGTCGCGCAGCGCGTAGGCGGCCGCGAGGCCCGCGAGGCCCGCGCCGATGATGACGACGTCGTAGGAAGGGTCGGCGGAGGCGGTCATGGGGCACCTCGTTGGGGGCGGGGGGGTGGGGGCGGGGCGTGGGCCGTGGGCGCGTCGGGGCGCAGGTCGCCGCGCAGGGCCCGGCGGCCGAGCAGGAAGATGGCGCCCGAGAGCGCGATGGCGAAGGCGTTGAGGGCGAGGGCGCGGGGTAGCGACCACGCGTCGGCGAGCGCGCCGAGCAGCGCCGGCGCGGGCGCGTCGCCGAGGGCGTGCGTCACGGACGTGTGCAGAGCGACCGCCGCGGCGCGCGCGCCCGGGGGGGCGACGTCCACGAGGGCGGCGTTCATCGGCGCGGTGGTGGCGAAGAGGAGGAAGAGCGCGGCGAAGGTGGCGGCCCAGTAGAGCGGGGGCCGGGCGCAGGCGACGGCGGCGAGCGCGCAGGGGGCGGCGAGGGCGAGGCTCAGGCCGCAGAGGGCGAAGGGGGCGCCGCGGTCGCGCCGCCGCAGGCGGTCGCTCGCCCAGCCGCCGGCGAGCGTGGCGAGCAGGCCCGCCCCGATCATCATCGCGCCGAAGGCGAGGCCCGCGGTCGCGAGCGGCACGCCCCGCTCGCGGGCCAGGAAGGTGGGCATCCAGGCCCCGAGCCCGCCGGTGGCGAAGCTCATGGCCGTGGCGCCGGCGACGTTGACGAGGTAGCTCGGGCGCCGCCGCAGGCCGCGCGCGGCGCCGCGGGGGCCGGCGGCGGGGCCGCCCGCGCCGGGCGGGTCGTGGGCGCCGCGGGGCGGGTCGCGCAGGAGCAAGGCCAGGGCCCCGAGCAGCAGGCCGGGGGCGGCGGCGAGGCGGAAGGCGGCGCGCCAGCCGAGGGCGGAGCCGAGCGCCCCGCCTGCCGCGTAGCCGAGGCCGACGCCGAGCGGGGCGGCGGCGAAGAACACCGCGAGCGCGCGGCCGCGCCGGGTCGCCGGGAAGAGGTCGGCGATGAGGCCCGGGGCCACGGCGCCGTAGGCCGCCTCGCCGACGCCGACGAGCGCGCGCGCGGCGAAGAGCTCGCCGTACGTGTGGGCGGCGCCGCCCCAGGCCGTCGCGGCCGACCAGAGCAGCGCCCCGCCGCCGACCAGCCGCGGGCGCGAGGCCCGGTCGCCGAGCAGCCCCGCCAGCGGCGAGGCGGCCGAGAAGACGACGAGGAAGCTCGCCGAGAGCGCGCCCATGCGGGCGTCGCCCCCGCCGAACTCGCGCTGCACGAGCGGCAGCGCCCCGGCGAGCACGTAGCGGTCGGCGTAGTTCAGCAGGTTGACGAGCGCGAGCACCGCGAGCGCGCCGTACGCCGCCCGCCCCGCCCTCACGGCAGCTCCACGACGTAGCGCTGGTGCAGATCGCTCAGGAAGGTGGTGAGCACCCAGTCCATGCCCAGCGCGCCCCGCCAGACCGCCTCGCGGCGCTCGGGCAGGTCGGCGACGAGCTGGCTGATGAGCGCCGCGTCCCGGGCGTGCTCGACCTCGACGGTCTCGTGCGCGCCGAACCAGTCGAGCGAGGACGGCTCGATGTGCGACTGGCGCGCCAGCTCGGCGCCGAACCAGGCGAAGAACTGGCTGCCGAAGACCTCGCCGGCCACCAGCGCGCCGAGCGCCTCGTAGGGGTCGTGCGAGCAGAGGTAGCGCTCGGCGCCGTGCAGGAGCCTGGCCGCCGGGGCCGTTGCCTCCTCGGGCGGCAGGACGGGGCGGAAGGGCGCGAGCAAGGTGATCGCCCGCTGATAAAGCAGGATGTGCATGCGCGACGGGTCGCCGTCGCCGAGCTCGCCGTTGAGCTGCCGGGCGAGCAAGCTCTGGATGCGGCGGTCGTCGAGGTGCGCGATGACCCCGGCGAGCCACGTCGGAAAGTTCGCCGCGAGGCCGTAGGCGTTCAGGAGGATGTCGAAGGCCTTCGTGAGCGGCTCGGGCGCGCCGGAGCGCCAGGACAGAAAGGGGTGCTGGTCGAGCGGGTGGGCTTCGCAATAGCTGACGACCTGTCGGATGGACGGGGGCATGGCAGGGTTCTCCGTGGTCAGGGGTGGGCGACGCCCGGCGCGCGGACGCGCGGGCGCGCGGCGCGGGGGCGGGCCAGCGCGGCATGGGGCCGCGGCCGGCGGGGGGGCCGGGCCGGCTCAGAGCGAGCCGACGGCCAGCGAATAGACGGTGATGAGGCGGCCGCCCCAGAAGACCAGGTCGGGCAGCTGCGAGCGCAGGGCCTCGTCGCGCCCGTCGTCGTGCCCGAGCGCGAGCACGGCGTTCGCGGCCCCGCGCAGCAGCAGCGCCGGGGCGAAGGCGACGAGGGCGAGGCGCCGGGCCGCGGGGCTCGGGGCGAAGGCGGCGTACGCGGCGGCGCCGGCCGCGGCCGCGAGCCAGACGCCCACCGCGAGCACGCTGCTGCGGCGGCGCCCGAGCAGCGCGGCGAAGGTCTTGAGGCCGAGGCGGCGCTCTTGGGCCGCGTCGGCGGCGCTCTCGGTGAGGAAGAGCGAGTATTCGGACAGCGAGACGAAGAAGAAGAGGGGCAGCCAGCCCGCGAAGGCCCCCCAGGTGCTGCCGGCGCCGCAGAAGTGGCCGGCCAGCCAGAGCGCGAGGTACGCCCCGAGGCAGACCGCGAAGTGCCCCCACCAGAACGCCTTCAGCCGCCAGGCGACGGCGCGGGCGGGGGCGAGGAAATTGTACGAATAGAGCGTGGTGAGGGCGGTGAACGCGGCGAGCCCGGCGGCGAGGAGGGGGCGGGCGAGGGCGAAGGCGGCCAGGCCGGCGGCGACGGCGGCGAACTCGGCGGCGACGACGGCGCGGGTGAGCGGCGGGTCGGCGCTCATCCACGCGAAGAGGTGGGGCTTGCGCTCGCGATCGAGCTCGGCGTCCGTCAGGTTGTTGACGTGGGTCATGAACGCCGAGGCGACGAGCGTGAACGCGGTGGCGGCGGCGAGCAGGCCGGGGCGCGGCCCGCCCGGCGCGGTGAGCGCCCCGGCCGCCAGCAGCAAGAGCAGCGGCAGGTTCTTGCGCAGCCGCGCCGCGTGGAGCAGGCCCCAGAGCGCCCGCCCGCGCCCCGGGGTGGGCGCCGGGGCCGGCCCGGGCGGGGCCCCGGCGCCCGCCCCGCCCTTGCGGCGCAGCAAGACGCGCCGAAGCCAGAGCTCGACCCTCAAAAAAGAGGCCTTCATACTACCACCCCTCGCGGTAAACGGTTTAGTGCGCCCACGGCGGGCGCCGTGCCAGGTTGTTGTTTGATAAGTATATTGACTAGGTTTTACGTCGCAAGGCCCCCAATCGACGCATCAGGTCGAATTGTCGGGATTCACTTCGAATTGGCTCTTGGCCGCGCCGGCGGCCGGCCGGGCGGGGTGAGAAGGGGTATGCGCAGAGCGCAGGGCGTGCCTCGCCGTGGGGCACCGAGGCCGGCGGCCGCCTCGCCGCGGGGCCCGGGCGGGCTCGGCCCGTAAAACGGCTGCCGCCGAATGGGATTCAACCATCGTTTCCGTATAGTAAGCGAATAGTGGCCGACGGCCGCGCTCTGGTTTGCTCGTAAGGGCGCGGGCGACGGCGCGGGCGCATTCCGCATTCGTCGTGCGCCCCCGCCACCAGTACGGGCGGCGGCGGCGCCCACGCACCCCCCCGCCCGCTCCCGCGGCGCCCGGGGCGCGAGCGCGGCCGCAAGGGCTGCTCCCCCGGGGCGCGCTCGCCGCCGCGTGCCGTCCGAGCGCGGCCGCAAGGGCTGTTCCCCCACAACGCGCTCGCCGCCGCGTGCCGCCCGAGCGCGGCCGCGGCCCCCGCTCAGGGGATGTCTTTCAGCGAATCGACGAGGCGCAGCCGCACCCCGACCGCTAGGCCGATCACCAGCGCCACCATGCGCGTGGCGGCCATGGGCAACGGCGAGACGACGTACACCGTCGAGAGCACCGACCGGTGCTGCTCGAGGAACACCTTCCAGAGCGGGCGGCCCTCGGGGTTGTGCCCCTCGAGCTCGCGCACGTCGATGACGAGGACCGAGGGCGTCTTCGGCAACGCCGCCCGGAGCTCATCGATGGAGGCGGCGAGGGCGTCGGTCGGCGTATACCCCCAGTAGCGAATCTTGACCTGGTTTTTGAGGGGGTCAGTGTCAATCTTCCAACACTTCACGGGCATGACAGCAGTCCCCTCCGACCGACCTGTGAGTCTGTAGCATGGCGCAGGACACGTCGTCGCCGCCAGAGTTCGGCGCCGTGGGGCCAGACGCGGGCGGGTGCCCCCCTCGACCCGGCCGAATGGACGGTAATTTGTTCGGAGTGTTCGAGCTGTCGGCCCTGCCCCCTTAAGGCCTCTGACGCTCGCACCGTCGGCGCACGTCGTTAACCCTCTCGTTGCCGTTCGCGGGCCGTCGTGTCCGCCGAACCCGACGCCGATCCGGGCAGCGCCGGTTCGGGGCGCTTCGGTTCGCGTACCACGCTCGCCTCGAGGCCCGCGGCGCAGGCCGAGTCGGCCGCGCTCGCACCCTGACGCCCCGAATGACGCGAGCCGGCGAGAGCGCCGCTCGGTCGGGTGGCGCCCCTCCGGAGGGGGGGTCCCTACGGGTTGAGTTGCGCCCCCCCGGAGGAGGGGGGTTCCCTACGGGGTGAGCCTACAGGGCGAGTTCGGGGGGCCTGGAGGGCGGGCGCACCCCGACCGAGCGGCGCTCTCGGTCGGGGACGCGGTGGCGTACGTGCGCGCTCTCCGGCGCGGTGGCGGGCTGAGCTCCTGGCGATGCCGGGGCGCTCCCGCCGACCCTCGCCGCCACGGTCGAAGAGGGCCCGCTCTGGCGCGCGGCCCGCTCCCCGGGCGGCGAGGCGCGCTCGTGGCCCGCGGCGGGCCGGGCGGCGATGCCTGCCGGGCCCTTGAGCCCCCGCAACGAGCGCTCGCGCGCTTGGCGGCTCGTAGTCCGAGGCCGGCTTCCGCGCACCGGCCGCCCCTCGCCCGGCGGCCCCGCGCGTGTCATGGCGAGCCCTCGGGGCCCTGAACGCCATGACCACCCGCGCCCGCGCCCTCGCCGCTGCCCTCGCTCTCGTTGCGCTGCCCGCGGGCGCCCAGCCGCGTACGCCCCTCGACTCGGGCGACGGCCCCAACGGCGTCTGGGCGAGCCTCGAGGCCCGCGTGCCCTTCGCCGAAAAGGGCGAGCCCCTGCCGACCTACGTTCGCTGGATCACCGAGGCCCGCTTCGGCACGCCCGCCGAGGGCGCCTCGTACCTGCTCGGGCGCGCCGGCCCCCTCTGGGACATTCACCCCAACCTGCTCTTGGCCGTCAACGCCGTGCAAAACCTGCAGGCCGAGTCGGCCCGCACGTTCGTGCCCGAGACGCGCGTCGAGCTCGAGCCGACGCTGCGCGCCGCCGTGGGGGCGCTCGCCATCAACCAGCGCATGCGCTTCGAGCACCGGTGGTTCCCCGGGGAGAAGCGGCTGCGCTTCCGGCTGCAAGAGCGGCTGAGCTACCACCCGAAAGAGTGGCGCCTCGCGCCCTACGTCTCGAGCGAGGCGCACTTCGACCTCTCGGGCGATGGCTTCAACGAGTGGCGCAACGTCGCGGGCGTCTCGCTCAAGGCGGCCGAGACGCTGCGCCTCGACGTCGGGTACATGGCGCGCTTCGACGCCGAGGCCGGCGAATCGCCCCGAGAGAACCTCGCCTGGGAGCTCAACCACGTGCTCTCGCTGGGCCTCGTCTTCACGCCCAAGATCGACCCGCTCGTCGATCTCGACGCGCTCTGAAGAGCCCGGGCGGGCCCGCCCTCGCGCTCACGGCGCGCGCGGCGGGCGCCGCCATGCCGCCCGAGGGCGCACGCCCCTAAGCCCCTGAGGCGGCGCCGGCGGGCCGAGGGGCCGGCCGCTCTCTCGAGAACCTCCGGCTGGGGGAAGTGCGTCGACCCCGTGAGCGCGATCTTCTGAACGGCGAAGCCCTCCGTGATGCCCGCCCGGGCCGTGTCCGTCCACAGGAAGACGGCCCGGCGGCGCACGACCCCCGTGCGCAGATCGTCGGGGCAGACGAGCTCGACGCGGGTGGCCGGCGGGCTGAACGCAAAGCGGACGCACTCGACCTGCGGCTGCGAGCCGACCTTTTGGGCGCGCAAGAGCGCGTAGGCCGCCTGCGGGACGGGCGTCACGGGCTCGGCCGAGACGTTGACCGCGACGACGACCGACGTCGCTTCGACGACGCCCTGGGTGGCGGCGATCGTGAGCTTCAGCAAGAGCGTCTCGCCGCCAACGAACTGCGCGGGCTCGCCGCCGTCGAGGAGCTCGAGGACGGTAAAGGTTCGCAGCGTGTGCGCCCGCACCCGGATGAGCTTCTCGCCCAGGAGCGTGAGGGGCCGCGCGAGGCCGGTCGCGTCGACGAGGTCGACCGAGAGCTCGGCCTCGTGGTCCCGGCCGTCGTCCCAGTCGTAGCGGATGGCGAGCTGCGAAGACGGGTCGTACTCGGCGCGGTCGGTCGACAGCGTTACCGATCGCAGCACGGGCTTGTCGTTCTCGAGGACCTTCACGGGGCCGGTGGCGTTCTTCGACGGCGAGGCCAGCAGCCGGTCGTACTCGGGGTCTCCGAAGAGCACGAAGAAGGGCTCGAGCGGCAGCCTTTGCGCCCCCGGGTCGGCGGCCCGCAGCGGGAAGGCGAGTTTTTGGGAGAACCCGTCGGCGCCCGCGGCCCGCGACACCCGCGCCGCCAGCGTGACGGGCTCGCCGGGCGCGAGGTTCGTGAGCAGATCGCGCAGGGCCTGCACATCGTCGGGGTGGGGGCGCAGGGTATAATGCTCCGGGCCCTGGCCGTCGGGGGGCTCGACGAGGTAACGCACCGTGCGACCGCCGTGATGGATCGCCACCGAAAGCGCCCACTCGTCGATGCTCGACTCGGGCCCATCGAGCGCAACATCGGCGGTGATGGTACCGTCCCACTCGGCGTCGATCTGCCCCCGGTCGGGGGTGACGATCTTGATCTGCAGGCGGTGCGCGGGCTCGGCGTCGAAGGCCGCGAAGAAGGCTTCGTCGGCCGGCGCCGAGCGCGCGAGCAGGCCGACGCCCGGCTCGAACCAGCTCGCCCAGGGCTGGAGCGCGGCGTCCCGCGAAGCGGCGTTGTTCGGCGGCAGCGGCACGGGGCGGGGGGCGCGGTGCTGCGCGGGTACGCTGCCCGAGCTGAGCGCCTTGCCCCGCGGTGGGCCCCCGGGCGAGGCGCCGAGCCCGCTCTGCCGCGTGAGCTGCGGCCGGAGCGAGAGGAACGCCCCGGCCCGGGCGCCGACGAGGGTGGTCCGGACGGAGCCGGGCAGCACGGGCTGGCGCCGCGCGCCCGGGGCGGCGGCCGTCTGGAAGACCTCGGCGGGGTCGAGGGCGGGTAGGGGCGGGTCGGGCAGGACGGGCAGCAGGTTGCGGATGGCGCCGCCGCGGAAGTCGGGGGGCAGCCCGGCGGCCGGGTCGGGGCCGAGCCCCGAGCGGTAGTGAACCGCGTGCTGAATCGATTGCCACCAGAGCGTGAAGCCCTCGGCGTCGGCGGCCTCGGCGCGCCCGGTGACGCCCTCTTTGGCCTCGGTGTACTGGACGCTCGTGCGCAGGCCCGCGAAGCCCCAGGGCCAGGCCGCCTCGGCGGTCGCGGCGGCGGGGCGCGCGCCGAGGTGCAGGGGCTGCACCCCGTTCGTCTGCGGCGGGGCGAGCTCGAAGGGGCGGACGGCGCGGGGGGCCTCGGCGCCGCCGAAGCGCCCGTCGCGGAAGCGGAGCTGCGAGACCGGCGAGCGCAGGCGGAAGACGCGCTTGGCGAGCGTGCGGGGCGGCTGCACGCCGGGCACGAGCCCGAAGCCGTAGCTCGTCACGAGGACGGCGGCGGAGGCCGGGGCGCCCGGCGCGGCCTGGCGCAGCTCTCGGTAGCGCAGGACGGCGATCGGCGACTCGGGGCTGAGGCGGCGGTGCGTCTCGCGGGCCCAGGTGGCGGCGAACTCGCGCTCGCGGCCGGCGGTCGCCTCGCTAATCTCCCAGCTTTGGCTCGCGACGGGGCGGAGGCGCCCCGTTCCGGCGTTGAGTGCGAGGAGCTCGGCGATCACGAAGCGTAGCTCGGTGGCGGCCGGCGCGGGCCGGAACTCGAGGCTCAAAAAGGGGCTGACGGCGAGCCCGCTCGGTACCAGCGTGCCGGCAACATGCATCGGGATCTGCGTCGCGGCGACGTGGCGCCGGGACGCGAAGGTCGCCCCCGCCGAGCGCCGCAAGAGGCCGGTCACGAGCTGCAGGCCGACGGCGAGCCAGCCGTAGGGGGGCGCGGCCGAGGGCGACGCGCTCGCCACCGCCTGGAGCACGAAGAGGTGGTTGGGGCGCCAGGCGAGCTGGTCGCTCGTGCCGTCGGCCACGACGGGCTCGCCGTTGGGGTTCCATTGCGGGGGGTAGAAGCCGCGCGAGCCGCGGTAGAGGTGCGCGAGCACGGTCGGGCGACCGAGCCGCGCGACGGTGTCGGGCGCCGAGGCGAGCACGCTGCGGATGCCCTCGGGCGTCGGCTCGTAGCCCTTGTTCTGCGCGTAAAACCAGCTCTCTTCGAGCGCCCGCGGGTCGAGCCGCGCGAACTGCCGGCCCGCGGCGCCGTCGAAGGCCGAGAAGGTGACCGTGACCGGGGCCGACTCGGCCCACGCCGTGAACGCGAGCAGGAGTGGCGGCAGGGGGGCAGCGGTCGCCTTGCGGCGGTGCAGATCGAGCACCGGGTCGACCTGCAGCAGCGGCGGGGTTGGGGCGCCGGGCGGCGGCGCGAGCGCGTCGCGGGCCTGGTCTTGCAGCCGGCCGACGAAGGGCATCTGCAAGAGGAGCCACGCCGGATCGCGCGGGTCGGTCGGCGCATAATCGTCGGGGCCCGAGAGCGCCGCGAGCTGCGTGCCGTTCGGCAGGTACTGGAGCGCGGTCGGGGCCGAGGCGTTCGCCGGCAGCTCTTTGAGCCAATGGACCGCGCTCGTCTCGACCAGCATCGTTCCCGCCGGCAGCGCGTCGAGCGCGGGCGTGGTGCCCTCGGCCAGGAGGGCGCGGAGGCCGGCCCCGACGAGGCCGTACGACGCGTCGCCGACGAGCGCAGTGCCGCCGGCGGGCGCCTGCAGCTTCAGGGCGTCGTTCTTGATGGCGAGCAGGCCGGCCTTGACGCTCGCGGGCGACACGAAATGAACCTCTTGCACGGCCACCCAGCGCCGATCATTCTGCGTCGCGGGCGACGCGAAGCCCGGGCCGGGCTGGACATTGACGAGCTGGTGCTCGACCGCCGCCAAGAAGTGCCACGCCTTCTGTGGGGCGAGGCGAAACACGAGGTCGCCCTCGGCCGTCTCGAGCGCCCCCGGCGGAATGGCATGCTGGTCGAAGAGGATGCGAACGGTGTGGCGCAGGTGGTCGAGCGACGCCGCCGGCCGCGCCGCCGGCAGCGTGAGCCGCACGTCGGCCGCGTCGACCGCCATGGCGAGGGGCCAGGAGACGAGGCTCTTCACCTCGAGAAAGCCGTTCAAGAGGTACTGCTCGTCCCAGGCGCTGCCCTGCGACTCTCCGGTGTAGCCGAAGACGAGGTCGCCCGCGGACGAGCCGCAGACCCGGCCCAGCGCGCCCGCCGGCTCGCCCGGCGGCCCCTGCAGGAACGCGCCCCAGCGGCAGCGGACGACCGCCTCGACGAACGAGTTCGTCAGGCGCAGCGTGGGCACGTCGTTCGCGGCCGTGAAGGTGCGGAAGGCGCAGGTCGCGAACCCCGGGGCGGCCCCGGCTGCGACGTGCATGCCGGGTAGAAGCTGAAGGGCCGACGAGCCGGGGCCGAGCGCATACGTCTCCCACCGGAACTCGAGCGACGTCTCGCCCGCGAGGAAGGTGGCCGCCTCGGGCGCCTCCGACGGGGGCGCTGTCCCGAGCGTGATGTCGTCGAACAGGTAGCCCGCGAGCCACGTCACCTCGCCCGCCTTCTCGCCGAGCAGCTGGAAACGAACGTCGCCCGTGAACGCCGACCGGACGCCGTCGAGGCGCGGGTCTTGGAGGGGCGCGTCCTTCGTCCAGGTGAGCGGCACGGGGCGGGGCCCCGAGGGCATGGTCGCGACGCCCCGTCCGAGGCGGACCCCGAGCAGCAGCGTCACCGCGTGGCCCGAGCCCGACGGGGCGATCGTCAGCTCGACCTGGCGCGGCACCAGCGGCTCGGTCGGCGAGGCGGAGGCCGTGTAGCGATGCATGATTGGCCCGGCGCCCGCGGCGAAGGCGAGGCGCGCGAGCGGCACGCGCCAGTCGGCGCCGAACGACTGGAACGCGAGCTGCGCCCCGTCGAGGTGCAGCGCGTCGCGGCCGGGCGAGAGCGCGATCTGGGGCCACACGATGCGCGGCGCGTCGCCGGAGGCGCCCGCCGAGAGCGCGAGCGGCCACTCGCCCGGGCCCCCCGCCGGCGCCACCGCGGAGAGGGCGAGCCGTGCCGCCGTCGCGTCCCACTCGAAGGTGAGCCGCACGGCGTTGGCGAGCGCCTCGATCTCGGAGGCGCCCTCGACGGGCAGCTGCAGCCGGCCGACGAGCTCGACACTGCGCACGTCGTCGCCGACGAGCGTCACCCTCTCGAGCGTGAGCGGGAAGAATTCGAGGCCGAAGAGCGAATAGCGCCCCGGCGCGTCCGGCTCGAGCCGCCACTCCCAGCCGTTCAGGTGGTTATAGCGGCGCGAGCTCGCCTCGGGGTCGTTCACGTCCTGCGCCAGCGGCGAGCGCGTGCGGTCGCGCAAGAAGGCGCCGCCCGAGGCGGGCAGGTCGCGGAACCAGAGCCGCCACTCGGCCGCGCCCCCCGCCGGCCCCAGCCCGAGCGGCACCGCCTCGAGCAGCGACGTCAGCTCGAACGACTCGGCCTCGTCGACGAGCCGCACGGGCGTGCGCAGCACGCGCGCCGTCGCCCCGGTCGCGCCGCGGAGCAGGCCCCGCTGGTCGCGCATCGACCCGTCCGAGCGGCGCGCCGCCATGCTGCCCGCGACGATCTCGTAGCCGCCCGGCGTCGGCGCCGTCTTCAGGCGGAGCGCGCCGCTCACGTCCTGCTCGAACGTGCCGGTGACCCCCTTCAACGCCGCCTCGCGCTCGAGCGACAGCGAGCCGCCGCCGACGTCGGTCAGCGTCAGCGCGCCGGGGTAGGCGCCCGTCGTCAGGGCCGCCGTCACGGGCCAAGAGAGCGGCTCGACCAGGGCGTCGACCCGCGACCCGCCGGCCGCGCTCGAGGTCGCCGCGACGGCGTCGAGGGCGGCGAGGCTCGCGCGCTCGGAGAGGCGCCGGAAGTGGCCCGCGAGCAGCTCGCGCGTCAGCGGCTTCGGCGGCTCGGGGCGCGGCGCCGCCGGCACCGGCGAGACCTCGCGGGGGTTGCGCGTCACCTTCGGCAGCTGCGCGAGCGCGTGCGCTTCGTCGACGTAGGGCAGATCGTGCCGGTATTGCTGCGGCAGCTGCGTCGCGCCGTCAGGGGCCAGCCCCGTGCGGCCCGCCGCGCGCGGATCGAGCACCAGCCCGGGCAGCGAGAGGGCGGCGAGGGGCAGGTCGGCGAGCGAGATCCATTCGTGGGACGGCAGCACCGTGCCCTGGGCCACCGGCCACGCCGCGGCCCCGTCGCCCGCCGCGCGCCCGAAGGCCCAGCCAGACGGCACCCAGAGCCCCGTCGCCGAGTGCAGGCCCACCGGCAGCTCGAAGGGCACGAGCTGCCGGCTCGGGCTCGGGTGGCTCGGCGGCGACTTGCTCTGCGTCAGCGGCAGGGCCTGAATCATCGGCAGCGTGCGGTGGCGCCGCCACAAGAGCGGTAGGCGCTGGCCGAAGGCGTCGGCCGAGAGCAGCTTCGCCGCGACCATCTGCTGAAACAGCGCCGCGTCGACGCCGACGCTGAGCGACCACGCCCCGAGGGCCGCCGAGGGGTCGCTGCGCTGGCCGGTGCGCAGGCCGAACGAGAGCTGCGGGACGGCGACCGTGGCCAGCGGTGGGATGACGTCGACCGAGGGGTCGACGGTGCGCAGCGTCACGGGCACGAGCCCCGTCACCCAGTCGTCGAGCGAGGGCAGCGCGTCTTCGACCGTGGGCTTCGCGCGGGCCAGCCACAAGAGCCCCGAGAGCGCGACCTCGGGCCCCGAGAGCTTCAGCGCGATCTGCGCGAGCTCGGGGGCGGCAGCGCCCTGCTGCCGCAGCGTCCAGGTGCCGCCGACGGCGTCCGCGTCGAGCAGCGTCATCGCCCACGCATGCTCGGACGGGAACTCGTCGAGCGCGCCGCGCTTGTCGTTGCCGTAGGCCGCCGCCCCGGCCAAGAGCGCGGTGGTCGGCGAGGGCTCGCGCGCGAGCCGGGCGTCGACGTACATGCGCGTCGTCAGGTTCGGCACCGGCAGCTGCGCCCAGCCGTCTTCGAGGGGCGAAAACCCCCAGAGCACCGGCGGCTGCAGGGGGGCCGCCTCGTCGCCCGGCGCCCACTCGGGGGTCGCGAGATCTTGCGACTCGCGCAAGAGGCGCGGGGTCTCGACCGGGTCGTAGGCCGTCACGACGCCCGAGAGCGTGAACTGCTCCTTCCAGGCGCCCGCCTGAACGGACGCCGCGTAATTGAGCTCGCCGGGCACCGTGCCCGCGTCGGGCCGCGTCGCCGCGATCGTGATGGTGATCGTGGCCGGGTCGGTCACGACGGTGGGCTCGGTGCGCGCGATGGTCACGCTACCGAGCACGGTGCGGGCGAGCGTCGTCGCCCGGTGCGTCTGGTCGAAGGGTGCCTGGTCAGAGAGTACGAGGTTCAGCTCTTCGCGCTCGAGGTGCAGCGGCAACGACGCGGGCGCCGCCTTCCAGGGTTGGATGAACCAGTGCATGCGCGGCAGATCGCGCGGGTTGGCGACCTCGAGCGTGACCCAGCGCGGGCAGAAGGGGTCCGCGATCTCGAGCGCGGGGTTGCCTGGGTCGATGCTGGTGGCGAGGCGCCCCCAGGCCGCGACGATGGCCTCGCGCTCGGCGGGCGTCAGGCGCTCGGCTTCGACCGTGAGGCGGTAGGTCGGCACCTTGCCGCCGAGGTTCGGGTTGGGGTCGGGCAAGACGCGGGCGAGCTGCAGGGGCGCCGTGACCCGGTCCTTCTCCCAGGGCAGGCGCGCGCGGCCGAAGATCGTCACGCCCGTCGCGTGCACCGAGACGCGCCCCGGCAGCGCCGAAGCGCCCGGGCGGTCGGCCGCCGGGGTCGCCTCGACCAGGTCGAGCGCCGTGTACAACGCCGGCCGGGACGCCGTCTCGCCCTGCAGCACGTCGAGCGCGATATGGCCCGAAAGGCAGGTGACCGTCCCGAGGCGGGCCGGGTCCTCGCCCTTCCATTGGTTGGGGTCGGCTTCGACGAGCAAGAGCGCGATCTGACCCGACAGAATCAGGTTCTTTGCGTCGGCGGCCGAGATGGTCTCGGCCGGCGGCGCTTCGCCGGTCTTTCGCTTGAAGGTGTAAACCGGGCTCGTGGCCGCGGTCGGGGCGATCGTGACGGTGCGCACCCAGCAGAGCACCAAGAGGGTGCCCGGCAAGAGCGCCTTGCTCGTCGTGAAATTGCGCGTCCCGAGATCGACGAAGAGCTCGCGCAGGTCGAAGGCGCGGGTCGGCGTCGCGAAGCGCAAGAGGTCGGCGTCGGCCGTCCAGAAGGGGCCGTTGATCTTGAAGGCGGGCAGGGCGGGCAGGGCCATGGTCGTGCTCTCCTTCAGAGGGCCTTCGGCAAAATGGGGTGGAGCGTGCTCGGCGGCGCGGCGCCGCGCCGAGAGCGCACGCGCAGCTCGCGGCCGCGCATGCCGCTCGACTGCGCCGCCTGGTAGAGCCGAGCGACCGCGCGCCGGTCGGTAGCGCGCGCGAACAGCGACTGAATCACGGGGACCTCGCTACGTGCCATCAGGCCGTGGAAGCGGAGCAACGCGCGGCCGAGGAGGAGCTTGTCGGCGAGGCCCCCGAGCGCGTCGGGCGCCGGGCGCGCGGCGACCGCGAAGGGCGCCTCGATCGTCTGCGCGTCGATCTGGCTCAAAATCTGCTGAACGCCTGCGACGAAGGGCTCGTCGCCCGCGAGCGCGGCGAGGCCGGCGCGCCACTGGGGGTCGTGCAGCCGCCCCCGCCACGTGAGCGCCGTCGGCGCGATGTCGAGCTGCCCGTCGAGCCACTCGGGCAGGTCGGCTTGGCGGGGCCTTCGCGGCCAGGGCGCCATGGGCACCGACCGATCGGCGTCGATCTGTTGCACGAGCGTCACGAGCGCGTCGATCAGCGCGTCGTCGGCGACGAGCGCGACGAGCGCAGACCGCTCCGCGTCGTTGGGCGCCGGCGACGTCCACGTCAGCGTGCCTTCGCCGATGAGCAACCTCGCTCGCAAAGGAGCCGGCAGCTCGCCCTGAGCGGGGCGCGGGACGAACGCCGCGAGCGGCGCCGTGTTGACCTCGCCCGCGTCGAGGGCCGCCAGCAGGGCCTCGACGGCCGCGCGGAAGTCCCGATCGGCCGGGAGCGCGAGCAGCGCCTCACGCTGCGCGGCGGTCGGCGCGGGCAACGCCCAGGTGAGCTCGGTGGCGCCCAGCTGGAGCTGCGCCAACGACTCTGGCAAGTCATCTTGCGTCGGTCGCTCGACGACCGGGCCGAGCGGCACGGCGCGCTCGGCGTCGATCGCCGCCACGAGCTGCGCACGCGCGGCGAGGAAGCCCTCGTCGCCTTCGAGCGCCCCCAGGGCAGCCCGCTCGTCGTCGGCCGGCGCCGGGCCCAGCCATCGGAGCTCGGTCTCGGCGATCTCGAGCCGCTCGGCGATCTCGGGCGGCAGCTCTTCCGGAATCGGTCGGGGCGGCGGCAGCGCGACCGTGAACGTCGCCTCGTCCGCGGCCGACAGGAGCGCCGCGACCGCGCTCGAGAGCGCCTGCACCCGCGGCCAAGCCGTGAGCGCGCCGGCGTCCGCGTCGTCGAGATTGCCCGCCCACCGGAGCGCGGTATACGCGTGCCCCCCGGCGTCGAGCATCAGCGTCAGCCGGGGCTTCAGCGCGGCCGGCACGTGCTCGGGCCCCAGCGGGGCGCCGATCGAGATCACGCCCTCGCCCCCGCCCACCGCCGAGGCGAGCCGCCCGAGCGCCGTTTTGAATTCGTCGTCGCCGGGCAGCGCCAGCAACTCTGTCTTCTCGACCTCCGACATCGGGCCCTCCCAGACGAGGCGCAGCTCGGCGGGCTCGGGCGAGTCGACGACGTCGGCCAGCTCGGCCGGAATCGCCGGCGCCTGCGAGACGGCGGTCTGCGAATACCACCCGTCGTGAATCGAGCGAATCGCGGGCGCGTCGGCCTCGTCGAGGGCCACGACCAGCCGATCGCGGTCGGCGTGGGTCAGGACGCCGACGAACGAGAGCAGCTTGCCGTCGAAGGCGATCTTGGCGCGCGTCGACGCCTCGACGCCCGCGAGCTCGTCGCCCGTGTAGGCGCGCGAGAGCTGCTGCTGCGTGATCTGCTGGACGGCGACGGCGAGCGAGTACGTGCCCCCGCCCTCGGGCGCGTCGAGCGCGCCCACGTCGACCAGGAACCGCTTACCGAACTGGCGGCGGGCGAAGGCGCCGGTTTGCTCGTCGAAGTAAATCTCGGCCTGGACCTCGACGTTGCCGCTGAAGAGCTCGACGATCTGGTAGACGACGCCGAGGTCGGGCGCCCAGCCCGGCGCGCGGCGCGTGCCGTCGGGGGCCTCGCCGGGCCAGCGCGCCTGGGCGTCAGCGGGCAGTGAATCCCACAGTTGTCGCAACGTCAGGTGCACCGCGCGCCCCCGCACGTCGATCGGGCCGCCGCCCCCGCCGAAGGGCGGCGGCGGGGCCCACGCGACGATCGCGCTTTCCATCTCCGAGATTGGGTCGGGCGTGCGGTACTCGAAGTCGCGCTGCACGATCTCGTTCACGGGCGAGACCGTGCGCGCGGTCTGCGCGATGAGCAACAGCCGGTGCTCGTAGTAGAAAGGTAGACCCTCCCACTGCAGGGCGAGGGCGCCCTGTTGAAAGGGCCCGATGCGCGCGGGCAGATCGAGCGTGCGGGCGTCGACGTCGGCGAGCGGCGCGCCGAGATCGAGGTGCTCGGGCGCCGGGGGCAGCGCCGCGGGCGGCGGCGGGTACCGCTCGGGCACGGGCTCGAGCGTGATGTCGAGCTTTTCGAGCCAGCGCGGGTAGGCGAACTCGCGCAAGAGCGTGTACGCCACCTGGCGGAACGAGAGCTGGCGCGCCAGCGTCTGGTTGTGCGACGCGAGCGTCTGCTCGGGGTGCTCGGCCACGATGACCTCCCACGTTGCGCCGGGCACGGCGGGGCTGGCCTCGGTGCTGGGGGGGTCGAGGCGCATGGACGAGAGCACCAGGGGCTTGGCCACCGGGCGCGTGCGCTCGAGCACGACGTCGAGCCCGCCGCCCGTGGTCTCGGGCGTCGCCTCGTCGAGGCGCGGCGTGCCGGTGAAGAGCAGGGGCGACTGCCGCAGGCCCTGCCAGAGCAGATCGTAGCGGCCATAAGGGCGCAGGTAATAACGGTAGGCGTGCGCCCAGGGGTCTTCGAGCAGGTGGTCGTAGGTCAGGCGCCCGCCCTCGTCGGGGGCCGCGTGCGCCGGCGAGCCCGCGCGGGGGTACGCCGTCGCGACCCAGGGCCGCTCGGCCCAGGGCTGCTCGATGGGCTTCTTGTCGCCGGGGCCGTGGTCGAAGAAGCGCTGCAGCCAGGCGGCGCACTCGGCGACGATGGGCTCGAGCTCGTCTTTCGTCGCCGGGACGCGAATCTTCTGATCGTCGGGCACCGCCGGGTCGGTGCTCGAGAGCGATTCGGCATAGCGGCGGAATGCGGTCCAGGCAGCTTCGGCGGGCGGGCGGGGCCCTTCCGTCGTCGTGCTGGCGAACTCTGCCGCGAGCGCGCCCGTGCCGATCGTAAAGTATGCCGCCTGCTCGTCGGTCGCCTCGAAGGGCTCGACCGAGAGCGGCGTCGTCGAATCGTCTTTGCCCACCAGCGCTACGCTCAGCAATGGCAACATGGTGCTGCGCAAGAGCAGCGTCGTCCGCCCCCCGAGGGGGAGCAGGACGGAGCGCCGCACCGTGCTACCGCCCGGCCCCGCGCTGAGCTCGACCTGTCCGGTCGCCAAATCGCCCTGATCGACCAGCGAGCACGACGTGTCCTTCGGCAACGTGATCGCGAGAACGACCCGCTCGCCGGGGCGACCCTCGAGGGCGACTCGGCCGTAGAAGCGAACCTGCTTGAACGCCGGGCGCAAGCTGAGTTGAATGAGCGCGAGGAGGCCGCCGGCCTTTGCTTCCTGGCCCTCCAGCTCGACGGCCCGCCCGGGCTGGAACAAGAGCTCGATATGCAGGTGCTTTGATGCCACCCCGTCGCCGGCCGAGAGCGCGGCGTCGACCGCCTCGAGCAGGGCCGAGCCCGTGACGATCTCGCCCGTGTCGAGCGTACGCAGCCGGAACGCCGCCGAGAGGCCGAAGCGCTGCAAGATGCCCCACCCGTAGGGGTCGGACGAAGGCGCGGTCGCCTTCAAGAAGGCCGCGAGATCTTGCGCCTGCATCGCCGGCGTCGCCTGCAGCTCGACGTGGTAGGTCGCCGAGAGCGCGTCGACGATGGCGCGCAGGCTCGGGTGGTACGCCTCGTCGCGCACGCCGGCCTCGGTGGCCCCCGTGAGCCCCGGCCAGGCGGGCCACTCCAAGATCGACTCGCGCCACGAGTGCCAGGGCCCGACGGGGATCTCCGAGCCCTCGGCGCGCTCGGCGGGCTCGCGACGCCGCGAGACGGCGCTCGGGTACCAGGCCTCCCACTGCGAGGGCGCGAGGGTGTCGGCGGGCACGAGGGCGAGCTCGTCCGCCGGGATCATTTGCACGTCTTGCAGGACCCGCAGCGCCTCCGCGAGCCGCTCTTTGTTGCCAAACGTCTCGGTCGTGTGAGCATCGGCGTCGAGCTCGAGGAGCTGGTAGCCGGCGTTCAGATCGAGCGGGTACCCCGCGTTGCCGCTCGGCCCCTGGTTCCACCGAAAGCGGACGCAGCGCAGGCCCGCGGGGTGCGCCCCGTGGCGCAGGTTCGAGAGCGACGGGTCGAACACGAGCGGCGGCGTCGAGGTGCCCGAGGCGACGGGCATGGGCACGTGCACCGTGCCGACGGTCGCGAGCTCGTCTTCGGGCGGCAAGAGCGGGAAGCGCATCGGCTTCGGCAGCCACTCGAGCTCGGCGGGCCGGCGCTCTTCGCGCCGGTCGGAGGGCGTCCCCAGCGGGTCGAAGGGCGCGCCGGTGTTGGCCTCGACGCGCAAGAGCACCTTGAGGGGCGCAAGCGACGAGGGCACCTCGTTCAGCGAACGGGTCTGGAAGTAGACCCGCCAGGCCTCGGGCCGCCAGCGCGGGTCGCCCCCCTCGGGTAGCACGCCCGCGAGCTGCAGCTCGCCGATCGACACCTCGGCGACGCGCGCGTCGGCCGGCCCGCTCGGGAAGATTTGCACCTTGATGTCGGTCGGCAGCGGCCGCGCGTTCGTCGTCGGCAGCGACGTCTCGGCGGGCCGTTGCGTCGAGCCGTCGAGGCCGTAGCTGCCGATCGGCAGCGTCGTCTCGCGCCGGAAGACGAGCCAATAGGTGCCGATCGGTATGGAGGGCCCGCCCTGCGACGCGGGCGGCTCCGTCCAGCGGACGGTGAACGCTTGCGGAAGGACGAGCGGCGGGTCGGCCGTCGGCGGCAGCGCCGCGCCGGGGTCGAGCGTGGCCGCGCTGACCAGGTAATGGACCGTCGCTTCGCCGTCGACGGGCACCGCTGGCGGGTCGGTCGGGAAGCGCGTGGCGACGAGCGAGAGGGGCCGCCCCGCGTTGCCCGCGAAGTCGACCGGGGTAATCGAATAGAGGTAGCTCTTGCCCGCGACGGGCAGCGAGGCCAGGTCTTCGGCCGTCTCGTCGAAGTGGTCGACGAGCTGAAAGCGGCGCCGAAGCTGCTTCATCACGCCGCCCGCCTCGCGGTGCAGGGTGTCGGCGCCTTTTACGGTGTAGACTGCCTCGCGCTCGTTGCCCGCGAGCGGCCGGCGCCGCACGAGGTAGTGCACGAGGTGGTGGTCGGGGTCGCGCTGGGCGGGCGTCAGATCGCCGGCCGGCGGCTCGGGCCAGACGAGGTCCCAGGCGAGCGCGATGGTCGAGGCGTCCGAGAGTTGTTGCACGCGCTCGAAGCGCGGCGGGTTCGAGGCGAAGTCGGCCGAGCGAACGTTGAAGGTGCGAACCTGGGCGAGCTCGCCCGAGGGCGCGGGCGCCTCCGGCGAGAGCCGCTGCGAGAGCTTCGGCCGCTGCGCCTCGCCCACGGCGTCGTTCAGCCAGGCCGGCAGCTCGCCCGTCACGCGGAAGACGAGCCCCATCGCGAACGCGATCGACCCGGCCGGCGCCGGCGGCGGGGTCGTCTTGCCCCGGGCCGCCTTCGCGTAATCGCGCAGGTCGGACACCAGGTCGTGAATCACCAGCCCCCGCAGCTCGTGCGCCTGCTGCTCGCCCAGCACGGCGTCTTCTTCGGGGCCCTCGCCGCTCTCCGAATAAACGGTGGTGTCTTCGCGGTAGGCGCGCTCGAGCAATTGCTCGTATTCGCTGTTCGGGTCGCGCTTGAAGTACGGCGACCCGCGAAATTGTTCCAGCGCCCCGCGCACCGCCGCTTCGAACGAGGCCTCGGTGGGGTTGTGCACGCGCTCGTCCTCGACGAGGTCGGCGCCGGGCAGCGTGGCCGGGTCTCGCACCGGCGTCACGATCGGCTCGGCCTCGGGCTCGCCCGGAACGTCGGTCTCGGTGACGATGAAGGCGTTGCGCAGGTACTCGCGCAGGACGAACTCGCGCGGCGTCGGGTCTTCGTCGGCCGCCCCGCCCTGCGGGTCGAGCGCGTGCCGCTCGCCCTCGGCGATGGTGGTGCCCCAATCGACCGACCACGAGAACGTGCGCGCGCCGCCCGCGCCCGGCGCCCGGGCGACCCAAGCGCCCGTGTTTGCGCCTGCCAGGGGGACGTACTGCTCGAGCGTGTACGACCCGCCGCCCGGAATGGTCATCGTGAAGTCGGCCGCGACGTCGAGCCCGTCTCGGGGCGGTACCGGCAAGAAGCCCGGCTCGTCGCTGCCGTCGGGCCGCTCGCCCGCGGGCATGAGCACGAAATAGCTCGCCTCGCCGGTCGCGCCGCGAACGACGAAGACACTATACCCGGGGATCTGGAAGGCGGGCACTTCGGCCGCCCCGAGCTCCGCCGGGCGTGCCTCTGCCTTCGCCGAGGGCACCCCCGCAGCCCGGGGCGCTTCGAGCATGCTCAGCGCTTCGTCGAGCTTCGACGGCGCCTCGAGGGCGCTCAGCGCCTCGCCGGGCCTCGGGGGCGCCCCGAGCGCGCTCAGCGCCTCGCCGGGCCTGGAGAGCGCCTCGGGCGTGCTCATGGCCTCGCCCGGCCTCGGGGGGGCCGCGATCGTGTGCCGCGCCGGCCCAGCGAGTCTGCGCGCGGGCCGTGCCGCCGCGAGCGCGCCGCCGGTGCCCGTCGTGCCCGGAATGGCCTCGACCTCGGCCGCCTCGAGCCCGAGGTTGAGCACCCGCTTGGTGCGATCGAGGGCCTTGTTCACGGCGCCCTCGTTCAGGCCGAGCTTGACGCTGATCGCGAAGCGGCGGCCCATGACGGCGACGGCGAGGTGGCCGCGGCCGCGCAGGCCGACGCCGCTCGGCGAGATGCCGACGACGCCGAACTCGATGCTCGCGGTGAACTCGAGCATGAAGCTGAAGCGCCAGGTCTTGGTGATCTTGACGCGCCAGATCTTGATCTTGAGCCAGAACTCGACCGAGAAGCGAATCATCACCTCGAGGCCGATGCCGCCGTACATCGCCGAGCTGTTCAGCGGGTCGCGAAAGCTGAGCAGCCCGATGAAGCGGCCGCCGTAGGCGACGCGCACCTCGGCGCGCACGCGCACGCCGACGACGCCGAGCGAGACCTCGGCCTTGACGTCGAGGCTGGCGCGGGCGAGGTAGCTGACGCCGGTGACGAGCTCGTCGCGCGACACGCGGAAGATGAACCCCCCGCGAAACTCGGCCTGCAGCGGGCCGAGCTTGTCGCTCCAGCGAAGTTGGTTGGGCCAGCCGAGCTCGGTGTGCAGAAGCCCCGGCTCGATGAGCAAGGTGGCCGAGAACTGGCTGTTGGCGAGCGCACGCTCGACGAGCTTCGGCATCTGCGGGTGGGGGCCGAACTGCCCGCCCGGGTTCGAGGCGACGTGCGCCAGAAAGCGCTTCTTGCGCGGCGAGAGCAGCACGAAGCCCGAGACGACGGGCTTCTCGCGCATGCCCTTGTAGTCGGTGACGTAGTCGTGATAGTTCGCGAAAAGCCAGCCTCGCGCCGTCATCAAGAAGGTGAGATCGCTGCGCAGCGCGACCACCGCGTCGAGCAAGAAGAGGCAGGCCAGGTTCTTCTCGGCCCCCTCGTCATACTTGAGCGGCGAGGTCGAGGCCGAGGTCTGCGACAGCATCGCGCGGAAGGCTACCGTCCAGCGCGGGTCTTGCCCCGGGTCTTCGAGATCGACCGACCAGCGGTCGCGCTTCGACAGGTCGCCCTGCGTGCGCGAGAGTGTTCTCAGCTCTTTGAGCAACTTGCCGACGTCGTTCGCCTGGTCGGCCACCTTGATCGACGCCAGCGTGTAGCGGTAGCCGAACCCGAGGCCGACCTCGCGCAAAAAGATCGGAATGACGGGTATCTGAAAGCTGACCTTGCGCACCTCGGCGTAGACGAACCACGCCCGCACCCAGGGCGAGGTCTCGTCGCGCCGGACGCGCAAGAACGCGAACGCCGCCACGAAGGTCGGCAGCCCCTCGATCGCGAGCGAGCCTTCGCCCGTGAACCCCTTCTCGAGCGCCCCGTCGACGAAGTCGACGACCCCGTTCAGCCGGAAGGCCGAGCCGAAGTTGAGGTTGACTGGCAGGTTCGCGAAGTGAATGCGCGGTACGATGCTGCCCTTCTTCGGCAGCCCGATGTAGAGCTTGTGCAGGTCCGAGCGCGAGTCGGCCGCGTCGCCCGCGCCTTGCGCGAACTTGAGCTGCCCGGCGATGAGCATCGCCGGGTCGCCGTCGAAGACCTCGGCCTGGGGCACGAAGCCGACGCCTCGTAGCTCCATCTCGAAGGCGCCGAGAAAGTTGAACGGCTTCGGCTTGGGCAGCTCGACGAAGAAGCGCACATGCTTCGCGAGCACTCGGACGTCGCCGGCGAGCGGGCACTCGACGAGGTCGATCTGAATCTTGCCGAGCAGCGCGAGTGCGCCGTCGAGGTCGCCCGGCAGCGGCACGAACTGCGCGCTGCCCGTGACCGTGAAATAAAGGTGAAACTTGCCCTCGTTCACGAACTTGAGCCCGAGCGCTTGCACCGAGAACTGAAAGCGCGTGCCCGAGGGGCCGATCAGCTTCAGGCCATTGAGCTGCGCCCCGCCCGACACCAGCGTGAGCTTGCCGTCGCGCTGCGCGAACTGCAGCGCAATGTCGGCCGTCGCGTCGCCGACGAGCGCCGGCGGCAGCGGCCCCGACCCCTTGAGCGTAAAGTCGATGATCTTGTTCTCGACGATGACGAGCCGCGAATCGGCGAAGCGAAACTCGGTGTCGATGCCGTTCAGCTTCGAAGGCCGGTCGATGACCTCGGCCGTGAGCGAGATGCCCTTGGGCGAGAGGGCGAAGCCTTCGATCGAGAAGCCCACGCCGTCCTCGGAGAGCTGCGTGTACTCGACCTCGAAGACGGCGCCGGGGGCCTGCACCAGGCTATAATTGTGGCCCTTCGTGGCGAGGGTGAAGAAGTGATAGCGACCCGGAATCGGGTTATTTTTCCGATCTTTAGCGGGGGCCCCACGAAACGTCCAATGGAGCCCGAGAAACTCGGAGTTTTGCCCCAGATCGAGGGTTTCAGTCTTTGCAAGGACGTCGAGGCCGAAGTCATGGTCCACCTTGAACGCGAAGGTCTCCCAGTTGAACTCGAGGGGCACCCCTGTCTCGAGTCGCATCGTCCCGATGTTGACGTTGAGCCCGAGGTCGACGTGAATGATCTGCTCGTCGAGGCGAACCTCGAAGCTGGTCCGGCCCTTGTCGATCTCGAGAACCTGCGACTCCGCGCCCGAACCCCCTCGCAGAAAGGGGAGCGCGTCCGGGTTTACGATAACGTCCACGTCCCAGTCGGCGTCCCGGAGCGAGATCGGGTCGTAGGGCGTCGGCTGCGCCAGCGTGTCGGTGTTCGACCAGTCGAAGACGGGCAGGGGGCTCGCGAGCTGCCGGAAGAACTTGGGCAGGCCGCCCTGGTCGAGGTCCCAGTCGAGCAAGACGAGGGTGGCCCGCGTTTCCGCCTTGGCGCTCAGCGTCAAGAGCGGCTGGTCCGACTCGCCGCTATGAATTTCGCGCTCGTCGTCGCGCTCCCAAGCGAAGTTGCTCCGCGCGGTAAGCTCGGAGCCTTGCTCGAAGGTGAGGGCGAGGGCAAGGTTGCTGACTGGCCGGCCGCCGGCGCCGAGCAAGAGGCTCAGGCGCACGTTGTCGGGCGTGACGATCTGCAGGCCGGGCAGCCGCAGGGTGCGCGCGGCCCCCTCGACGGCCCAGTCGAAGCGCAGCTCTTTGATCGGGTCGCCGATCAGAACACGTAGGGTGATCTCGTGCGTCGCGGGCTGGCTGCTGTCGGTCAGGTTCGGGGCGAGTTGGCCGAACCAGTAGTTGATGCGAGACTCGCTAATAGCGATCGCGACGCTCTCACGGCTCACATGGACGTGCTTGAGCCCCAGGTCGCTGATGGCTTGCCTGTTGGACTCGGAGCGCTTCAGGAAGGACCGGTCGGTCTGCAGCGCGCCGTCCTCGAAGACGATGCGCATGTCGCCAGAGATGGCGCCGCCCGGAATCACCCCTCCGGTCAGGCGGAATCTCATCACCTCCAGGAGGGAGTTCGCGAACAACGCCTTCCAGTCGCCGTACGAGCTGCCCTCGTACAAAAACTCCAGCGCGAAGGTGCCCTGCTCGAGGACGATGCCCGACCCCCCGAGAGGCAGCGGCTGGCCGACGCCCAAGGCCAACCGGTGGAACGTGGACCCGTCCGCGCGGGCCTCGCCCAGCACCAATTCGGCCAGGTCGAGTTTGCTGCTGCCATTGATTTGAATGCCCTGAAAGCCGAATTTCGTGCCCTTGCCGCCCCCGAAGCGTACGCTAAGGGTATCTACCTGTGCATTCACCCGAACCGGGCCCGCCTCCACGTTCAACGCAGCGCGGCCCGAAATCTCGAACAGGGGCGGAGCGTCGGGTCGTTTCTCTATGTGGACGCGGTCCACGTCGAGCGCGAGGACCTCTCCGATGGCTAGGTGAAGGAGGTAGCCGGGCGGTGGGGGCAGCGGAACCGTGGGATCGGCGGGGTTTGGCGGAACGGTGATAGAATGCGGCTGCCCGATGGTGGCCGAGAGAGAGCCATCGTCGGCCAGCGAGAGCTCTACCCCGACCCGCTTCTTGAACCAAGGGAGGAAAAGATCTCCCGCAATGGCCCCCGACACGAGCTGGCTGTCGACGAACATCAAATTCAGCGACTTGAGCCCGCCCTGGAAGCCTATTAGCTCCCCATGCACGTCGCCCGTGAAATGATCGCCGTCCCACTCCAACCGTAGCTCTTCGAGCTCGACGCCGCCCGAAAAGCCCCCCGTGCCGATGTAGCAATTCCGGAATAGAACCGTGGGAGGCAGCGTGGCGATGCGCGGCAGATGGACCCGCGCACTGCTAATGTACACCCCGGTAAAGCCCGGCGGAGGCGCCAACTCCAGCTCGTCGTCCGGCGGCTCGTCGGGCGCGAGCCAACGCACCGTGCCTGACTCCAACACCACGCCTGAGGAAGCGATCTGGCAAAGTGGGAGGGTCGCCTCGATCTGCTGCTGAAGCACGATCCCGTCTGGTCCGGCGGAGAGGGTCACGCTTCCTAGGGCGACCTCCGTCACCTCCTTGGAGGGGTCGGGTTCGGTGAGCGAAAGCATGGGCTGCAGAAGCTGGCGGTCTACTTGCAGCGACAGCGGTACGTCCCGCAACGTCGCGGACGGCTCGGGGCCCACCACCAGCTCAGCGTCGATGTAGCTCCATGCGTCGTCCGAAGCGGGCCCTATCACTAGCGCCACCGCGTTCAACCCCGGCGGGCGCAGCCGAATGGGGGCGGGTAGCGCCAGGCGCAGCAACAGCACCAGGCCGCTCGCCGTCTCGTAGCCGGTGGCGTCGGTAAAGAAGAGCTGATCGAACACTGAGTCCAGTTCCCCGCCCGGCAGCAGCCCAGCCAGAGGGAACTCATCGCGCGAAATGAGTTCGGACAGGGGCGTAATGGAACGACCAGCAAGATCGAGTGCCATGGGAGCTCCGAAGGCTAAGCCCAAGCGCGGGAACACCGCGCCAAACGTCTGCATCAGGGCCGCGAAATGCAGGCCTTGCACCCGAGGGGCTAGGCTGCGCTCAGTGCCCCCTATCGGCGTGAGATCCTGCTCCTTCTGGGTCAGCCGCCCGTCGGGCGGGACGCCCAGCGTCCTCAACACTTCCTCGTACGGCTGCCCTGCCCACCGAGCTGGATCTGCCGCGATGGCCGCCTGCACTTGGTTCCAAAGCACCCAAGGAGACTTTCGGGTCTTCGTCTCCTCGGTGAGCACCCACGTCTGGGCGGTCTCGTCCCAGCTCGGGTCGTCTTCAATTCCAGAATTGTATGACATATAAGCAAAAGCCGGGGACGAGGCCATTTCCGGATACATCCGGGTAAGTCGACGCAGCAATTCTCCGTATTGCAGCCGCACCAAGATAGATACATACCCCGAGGCGAAGCGGAAGCTCCAAACCTTGGTGGTGGGGTCCTGCTTCACGTCGATGATCGCGCCGACCTCGCTGCGTGATGGGGCAACGACCCCTGCAGTCTGCATGGCCGTGACCGCACGGTCGTAGGCCACGTTGTGACCATTCATTACGTTGGTGAAGTGTCCCTTGTGGATCGGCTCGTTGTCATCGCCGCCGACCCCCGCGTGGCTGTTCATGATGTCAAGGCCCCAAAACGACCAGAGAAGGCGAACGCGGATGAGGGTCCTGATTTGTGATGCCCCGCCGGCTTCAAAGGTTCCCGGGGCCCAGTGCGACAACCAATGAGATGGTATGATTGAAGCGAGCGGCCGGTACGTCGCGGTTGCCGGCCCCAAGGCCCCAAAGTCCAAAGCGGCGATGCGGCCTTCCATGATCCACAGAAGGATTGCTTCGCCCGCGCGGACGCTCACGGCGGGCTTGGGCGAAGCGAAGTTGAGCCGCTGCAGCCCGGTGAACGTACTAATCAGGTCAGATTCGGAGAATCTTACCCAAGGTCGGCGGCTGCCCCGGAATACCTCCGAGGCCGATGGCCATGTCGTCGGTCGGAGCTTGTCTTCGTAATTTTTCAACTGCAACGTCGCCGCTTCCTTCGTTTTGCTTGAGTTTGCCAGGGCGTGACACAGTTTAGCCATTCGGCTGCTGTATGCGACCACCGCGGCGGCGTCGTCTGGGGCCGGGGGCGGGGGCCGGAGCGAGGCGTGGGCGGGCCGGGTGAGCGCGGCGAAATCAAATTGTACCTCGCCGGGAACCGCGCCGGCGGTGGTTCCCGTCGTGTCGCTGACCTGGAGGTCTCCACTGACAAAGCGTATGGTAACGCTCGGTGCGGGCCCGACCGGCCCGTCGGACGGGGGCGCCTGCGCCAGGGTCAACGCGCCGTTCAACGGAAGGGGGCGCTCCTGCAACACGGCGCCACTAGCGCCAAGCACCTGGACGCCCTGCCCGGCGAATGTGCCAAAGTTATACGGCGTTGACGCGTTCGACGTGAGCGATAGTTGGGCCGAAAAAAAGCGAAATGCGGCCGCCCCGGCCGGGAGTACGGCGTCGGCCAGCGGACACCCAGCCTCCGCATCGATCATCTGCGCGCGCAGGCTGTGGAGGCCGAGATGTGCGTTCATGAGCGGGTACTGCGGATGAGCCGGGTCCAGATCGTGGGTGCCGGCTGCCGCCGCCGTCACGGCCGCCTGGGCCCCGTCATCAACGCCGCCGACACTCGCCATTGCGACCCAGAGCGAGGCTTCGCCGCTGGTGCGATCGTGGATGAACTCCGGCATGGCGAGGGTAGAAACCACCGCGTCGTCAGCGGCGGGGTCCGTAGGGTGGATTTTTACGCCGTACTCGTATTTCCCTTGGAGAAACTGGGAGACGGCGTACCTGTTCCAACGTGAGTCGCTTGGTGCCACCTTCGATTTCGGGTTAAGAAATATATTTCTTTTGTATTTCTGCAAGAGCGATGTCTCGAAGAATTTCCACGGCAAATGCACGGGCCACAACCACACCGTTGCCAGCGGAAGCCGCAGCGCACCAACTTCTACCAACGCCTTAGCGTTGACCTTCGGGTCAGCTTTCAGTATTAGCATGCCCGTGGTCGGCCATTGTTTCCACCCCTCCTCGTCGACGGCGAACGGCGGGGTCGCGGCCGGATCAGGCGCGGCCGGCCCCGCTGGATCAGGTATGAACTGGAGCGTCCCGGCGAACATCGGCGTGACCCGCAGGTTGTCGCCCGTCGGTTCGGCGACGCGGAACCGAAGATGCAATCGATCGGGGAGCGCAGAGCCGCCGCCCTGAACCGTGATGCTGCCCAGCACGATCCGATCCTGATCTTCCCGGCGCACCGGAAATCGGAGAAGCTTGCGACTCATGGCGACCCTCTCTCGTGCTAGCTGAGATGAGTTCGTGATTCGTGACTATGCAAGGTAAGGGTTTCGGCAAAGACAAGCCGGCGACCGATCCGAAGTCAGAAGCAGGGTAAAGCCGAGCCATGAAAGCAATTGGGTGTGCCGATACCAGCGCGCCGGTGTGCGCGGCCCACCTGGGAGCACGAGGCTCTTCGCGCTCGGACAAACAATGCAGGCACAGACTGGCCGTGAACCAACCTGCCAGGCAGTCCAATTAGCCTGGAACTGCAACGCTCAGGGCAGATGTACGCTCCATGAGTTCTGCCGCCATCGCACCCCTCGCGCCGCAACTGCCGCGGCTCTAACTCGAACGTTTTCGGAGTGTGGCAGAACGCCCCGGACCGGTCCACCCAAATTCATGCGTGTTCGTTTTCGAAGCAACCTTGTAACAAGTCAAGCCTTACATTTCTCTCGAAGATCGAATGGCTTCACGCGCTACGCGTCGCATCGACGGCGGAATGTTTGCTACCGAATCCGGTGCTCTTAGTAAGAAGCCGCCACCGCCCCCGCGGCCGCCCCATGACGCGCGTCAGACTCGGCCCACTCTGTCGCCGCCGAACGCCGCACGCCGCCACCCTCGCGCCGCGAAGAGCGCCGCGCCCCGGCCGCCGCGCTTTTTCGCCCGCAGGCGAGCCGGGGCGGCTGCCGGGCAGCCTTTCCCACGGGTGACGACGCTTGGACGTCTAGACTTCCCGCTCCGTGACGCCTCGCCGCTCGACCCCCCTTCGCGGGGGCGCGCGATTTCTCGGGTGAAACTACTTCGCGCAAATGCACGCAGCCGCAAACCGCGCCCTCGGCGCCGGCGCCCGCGCTCGCAGGGGCGCGCTTCGCGGAGAAATGCGCGCGCCGCCGGCTGGAGGGGCGAGCGAACCCCGCGAAATGCGGCCCGCGCGTCGCCGCCGGCGTGCGATCAGGCGCGATTCGCGCGCCGCGCCCGGCGCCTCGCCCGCGCGTCGCGCCCTCGCACGCGGGCCGCGCCCCCCCACGTGCGTCGCCTCATCGCACGCGGGCCGCGCCCTCCCCCGCGCGTCGCGCCCTCTCACGGGTGCCGCTCGCCCTCGCGGCGCCCTCTCTACGGCGGCGTGAGCGGCGCGGGCGGCGCGCTCGCCCCCGCGCTCAGTGCGCGAGCGGGCCGTTGATGCCCTGAATGCGCTGCGTGCGGTCGGTGCGCTGCACCTTCACGTCGGTCGAGTTCACCCACGAGATGAGGCCGAAGCGCAAGACGTACGCGTTGTAGCCCATCGCGCCGAGCAGGCCCGCGGCGAGGCCCGCGCCGTGGCCGTCGGCGGAGACGACGACGAGCGGGGTGCCGTCGGTCGGCAGCGCGCGCAGCCCCTCGTCGGTGAGCAGCTGATCGAGTGGCACGTTGATGGCGTTCGGCAGGTGCGCGGCGCTGTACTCGAAGGGCGGGCGAATATCGACGACGGTGGTGGGCAGCCCCGCGTCGAGGCGTTGCTTCAGCTCGGAGGCGAACACCTCGCGCTCGGTGCCCGTCGCCTGCCCCCCGAAGAACTCTTGCCCCCGCCCGGCGACGAGCTGATAAATGCCGTATTGAATGTCGAGCGGGTTGCCCGGCTTGATCTTGGGGTCGAACTGGCCGTTGCCGCCCGCGTCGAGCTCGGGTGCGGCCTTCTCGGCCGGCTGCTCGCGGCAGCTCGGCTCGATCTTGCCTTCGATCTGGCTGGGGTCGTTGTCGGCTTCGTTGCAGCTCGGTAGCGCGCTGGCCCCGGCCGCGAGCAAGAACAGAACGGGTATGAGCTTTTTCATGGCACAACCCCCTCGTTAGGTTGACCATTCATCATGTCGGAACTCACACCCTGAGGTCAAGCGCCTCGGGGGTCGCGGGGGTACGCGCATGTGAGTGACGCGCGTCATACCCTCAAGGGTGAACACCCGGTCGGTGATCGCTGAACCCCGAAGGTCGGGCTCGCCTGGTTGGGCGCACGAAGACGGCGCTCGACGACAGAAGTTCAGAAGTCGGGGGCCGGCCGGGCTCAGACCGCTGCGCGCTCGGTCTCGCCTGGCATGCCGTCGCCAGCTCAGACCGCTGCGCGCTCGGTCTCGCCTGGCGTGCCGTCGCCAGCCTCGCCTGCAGGCTTGCGTTCCGGCCGGGCCTTGCGCAGGGTGGTGAAGAGTAGCGGGTCGTTCGCCACCATGTCTTCGCGCTTACGGAAGCCGAAGCGGCGAGACGATTCGAACGCCAGCCGCGCCCCGTTGGGCTCACCGTCGGAAGGGGCCCAGCCCGGCTGAGGCGACCCTTGTTCTTCGCGATCGAACGCCGTCTCCATGATGTCCGTCGGCCGGGGGGGCCGGGCGAGACCCGCGCGCCGGCTCTATACCCACCGCATCGGACGCCCGCTGCACCGGTTGCGTGTCGATGGCCGAGAAATCATCTTGGTCACGGCGACGGCGGAGAGCAGGCGCGCGGGCTTACCCCACCACGAGGGTTCGTGAAGAGGCAGGCGGGTAGGGCCGGGCTAAGGTCGAGTTTCGCGATTTTGTCGCCATGGGGGCCAGCCATTGGGCGCCCGCCACCAGGTAGCCCTTGTCGACCCAGGTGCCCCCGCGGCCAACGTCGCTCTGGTAAAAGATCGCGACCCCGTCGGCCGGCGCCCACCGAATGACGCGGCGCGCGGCCTCGACGAACCACGCGCGCCACGCGCCGAAGCCGAGCTTGGGCACCTCGGAGACGTCGGGCAGCGAGGTGATGACGCTGGTGCCCGCCCCGGTCGGGTTCGCTTCGAGCCAGGCCAAGGCTTCGGCGTGCACGACGTCTCGGCGCCCGAGCGCCGAGGCGGGGGGGTGACGCTCGCGCTCACCGCCGCGAGCTCGAGCACCCGCCCGGGCGCGTAGTCAATCTCGGGCGCACGCGGGTCGGAGACGGTCGGGCGCGCCGGGCGCGGGGGCCGAGACAAGGGCCGAAGAGTTGCTTACTGTTCCGCCGGCCGCCGTACGCCGGCGGCGCCCGCGCGGCGATGCGCCGTCGCGACCCACGTCTCGAACCCCGTCAAGAGGCCCCCATGCTTTGCCGTCTTTCCCCCAGCGTCACCTTCTGCCTTGCCCTGCTGCCGCTGACGGCCGCGCTCGCGGCTTGCGCGCCCTCGAACGCCGACCCCATCCCGGCCGGCGAGCGCGTCGCGACGAGCGCCCGGCCCCTCGCCGCCGGGTTGCCGCTCGTCAGCCGCGCCGCCGCGGCCCTCGCCGGCTCGCCCGCGGTCGCGGCCGGGCGCGACGCGGGCACGAAGCCGGGCGACGAGCTCTTCGCCCTCGCGCGCGGGCGCTGGGTCGGGCACTGCGACATTCTCGTGCCCGGGCGCGACGAGCCGGTCGACACCATCGAGATGGAGCGCATCACCGAGTCGACCGACGACCCCAACGCCTTCAGCTGGACCATCGTCTACCGCGCGCCGGGCGTCGAGCAGGTGCGCCCCTACACCATGCGGGCCGACCCCGAGACCCCCGGGCGTTACCTTCTCGACGAGAACAACGGCATCGTGCTCACGAACTACCTGCTCGACGGCGGCCTGCTCGTGAGCGAGTTCGAGGTGCAAGGCTTGCGGCTGACGACGCGCGAGGCGTTCCGCGGCCCCAAGTATGACTTCGAGATCGTCGTCTCGTCGACCTCGCCCGAGCTCAGCTCGGACGTCGGCGAGGGCTTGGTGGTCGACGCCTTCCGGGTCTTGAGCGTGCAGAAGTGCAGCCTGCAGCGCCAGGGCCTGCCGTACTGAGCGCCGCTCCGGGGCCCGCCGGGCCGGCGGCGTGCGCCCGCCGGCCTCCGGCCCCGCCGAACGGAAGCTCACCGCGAGCCCGGCGCCGCCCGTGGCGTCGCGCTGCGCCGCCGGCCGCTGGGCGAGCGGCTCGCCGCCGTTGTCGCCGACGCGCAACTGGCCCGTCGCCGCGCGCCCGCCGGCCGCGACGTCAGCGCCGCCTCGACACGCGTCGACCTCGTGCCCCCGAAAGCCCACCACGTTGCGGCCGAACAGGTCGACCAGCCGCCAGCGCTGCACCGCGCGCGGCTCGACCCCGAGCACCTCGCACGCCCGCCCGAGCCGCGCCCCGGCCCCCTCGGCCTCGTCGAGCAGCCCGAGGAGCATGACTCGCTCGGCTCCGACCTGTCGTCGCCCTCAGGGTCCCCTGCGGGGGGGGCGTAACCCGTCGGTTCCAGAGGGGGGAGGGTACCCTGGGTGCGCCTTAACGAATCGGTTCCAGAAGGGGGAGGGTACCCTGGGGGGGCCGTAACCGACCGGTTCCAGAAGGGGGAGGGGGCCCTGGGGGGGCTGTAACCGACCGGTTACAAAAGAGGGAGGGGGCCCTGGGGGGGGCGTAACCGACCGGTTACAACAGGGGGAGGGGGCCCTGGGGGTGTCTTAACGAATCGGTTCCAGAAGGGGGAGGGTACCCTGGGGGGGGCGTAACTGACCGGTTACGGAGAGGGGAGGGTATCCTGGGGAGGTACGAACCGATGGGTTCCAGAAGGGTGAGGGGGGCTGTGAGCAAGTAACCTTCGACGTATGCAGAGGGGGGAGGGGGCGAAGGCAGGCCCAACGTCATGAACGAGAGAAGCTACCCCGCGCTGTACCAAGACGATCAGGGGGTCGAGGCCGTCACGCTGCGCAACGACGGCAAGGCCCTCCGGGTGACCGTGCGGGGCGTCGAGTTTCGGGGCGTCGACTTCGACGCGCTCGAGCCGGTCGCCGGGGTCGAGGCCGCCGAGCGGGCCGGCTTTTGCTTGAGCCAGGGCGCGCTGTGCGCCTGCGAGCTCGAGTTCACCATGACGCTGCCGGTCGAGACGCCGGGCGCGACGCGGGTCTGCGAGCTGCGGGTGGCGCTGACGTTCGGGCGGCCCGCGTCCGACGGCGCGCTCGAGCGCGAAGAGCTCTTGCTCGAGCTGCGCTTCGAGGGGCGCAAGCTGCGCTCGTCGGGCAAAGACGGCTGGTTCGAAGACGCGCTGCTCGGGCTGCAGCGGCAGCTGCCCGAGGGGGCGTACCTGCGGGCCTGCATCGGGTGCGCGTATTCGGACTACAACCCGGCCGGGCACGGCCTCTTCGGGGGCCTCGCCTGCTTTCGCGACAACAAGGCGGCGTACCGCGCCGTGCGAGACAAGCGAAGCCTCTTCGCCATCTGGGACACGATGACCGAATACGTGCAAGAGACGCACCTCTGCCCCGAGTTCGAGCGGCGAACGCCGGGCGCCGGGTACCGTGGCTAGCCGCCTTTCGCTGCGCTTCGAGCGCCCGGCGCTGGGGTCCCGTGGCTAGCCGCCCTCCGCCGCGCGACGGCCACGCCGAGCTCGGCCCGACTCTCGCCGCGCTGCTCGACCCCGAGCCCGGGCGGCGGGCTGAAGCGCTCGGGCGCTTGAAGTCGCTCTACGTTCGCTGCGACGAGGGCTCTTGCTCGACCAACCCCGAGATCGCGGCGGCGGCCCTACCGTACGCGCTGCGAGCGCTCACCTCGGCGGACGCCGGCGTTCGCGTCACGGGGGCCGACGCGCTCGGGCTCCTGGCGTTCAACTCGAAAAACTAGCAAAATAAATTTGCTTTGTGAAAGACAAGGCGGCCCCCGTTGAATTACCCTAGGTAAGGTGCTTCACGATGGGCAGATCTTTGCCGGCCGCTACCGGGTCGGGAGACGCATCGCCCAGGGCGGCATGGGTGCGATCTTCGCCGCCGAGCACCTGGCGACCGAAGAGCGGGTAGCGCTCAAGGTGCTCTGGCCGCATGTGCTCGCCTCGCAGGCGGCGGTCGACAGCTTTCAGCTCGAGGCCCGCGTCACGGCGCGCATCGGCGGCGAGTCGATCGTTCGCGTCCTTGACGCCGGCTTCGACGAGCAGCTCGGCGTGCCCTTTTTGGCGATGGAGCTCCTGCGCGGGCTCTCGCTGCGGGCGCTCGTCGAGGGGGCGGGGCCGCTCGAGCCGGCCGAGGCGATCGCGGTCTTGCGTCAGGTGGCGAGCGCCCTCGATCGGGCGCACGGGTACATCGATCGCGAGGGGCGCCCGGCGCCCATCGTGCACCGCGACCTCAAGCCCGAGAACCTCTTTCTGGCGCTACGAGAGGGGGGCGAGGCCGCGGTCAAGGTGCTCGACTTCGGCATCGCGAAGGTGCTCTCCGAGAGCCAACACTACAGCCACGAGGTGCGCGGCACGCCCAGCTTCATGGCGTGCGAGCAGTTCGAGCGCGGGCCCGTCACGCCCCAGCTCGATCTGTGGGCGTTCGGGCTCGTCGCCTTCTATCTGCTCACCGGTCAGATCTACTGGCGCGCCACGGGGCAAGGCCCCCAGGGGCTGACGCCGCTGCTCAACGAGGTGCTCTTGCAGCCGCTCGTCCCGCCGAGCGAGCGGGCGCTCGAGCTGGGCCTCAAGCCGGCCTGGCCGGCCGCGTTCGACGGGTGGTTTCTGCGCTGCGTGCACCGCGAGCCGCAGGCGCGCTTCGCGTCGGCCGGCGGCGCGGTCGAGGTGCTCCGGGCGGCGTTCGCGGCGGGCGCCGGGCTGGGCCAGGCCGGCGTCGAGGCGGCGCGCTCGTCGCTCGGCCGCAAGGCCAGCGCCCTGCTCGGGCCCCCGAGCGCGCGGCCTTCGGTGCCGCGGCCGAAGGGCTCGGCCTCCGCCCCGACCGAGACGCTGTCGGGGTCGTTCGGGTCGGCGCTGGGCGTCGCTGTCGAGCGTGTCGCTTCGCCTGCCTCGATGCCAGCAACCCCGGGCCCCGCCGGCGCCGCGAACGCGATCGCCACGACCTTGCCGCAGCGGGCGACGACGGGCGAGGCCCCGGCCTCGCGCCCGCCTCGGTCGGCGGCGGGCGTTGCGTCGGGCGTGGGCGCTTCGGCCGCGGGCGGGGCTGCGGGGGCGGTTAACCCTTTCGCGAGCGAGGGTGAGGTGCTGCGCGCGGGCGCTTCGGCCGCGGGCGGCGACGAGTCGAGCGCGGGCGCTTCGCCTCCGGGGGGCGACGAGTCGAGCGTGAGCGCGCTGCCGCCGCCGACGGCGGACGAGGTGACGGCCGTTCCGCCCTCGCCTTCTTCGCAAGGCCGGGCCTGGTGGCCTTGGGTCGTCGTGGGGGGCGTCGCGCTCTGGGCGCTGGCGGGGCTGAGCGTCGCCCGCGGCAGGTTCGCCCCGCCGAGGGGCGAGGGCGGCGCGTATGCGAACGCGACGGCCCCGGCGTCGCCGGGCGCGCCGCCGCTCGACCCCGCGGCCCGCGCCGAGGTCAAGGCCATCGCGGCCGACCTGGCCGCGGCGAGCGCTCAGCTCAAGCCGGGAGAGTATCGGCTGGCGCGCGAGCTGGCCAACGCTTCGTTCGAGCGGGCGTCGCGCGTCGCGTACGCGCCCCTGCGGGCCGAGGCGCTCGAGCTGCGGGGCCGGGCCGAGACCCACCTCGGCGACTTCGGCGCGGCGGAGGGCACCTTCGAGCAAGCGGTGAAGGCGGCCGGCGAGGCGCGCGCCGAGGGGCTCGAGGCGCGCGCCCAGATCGGGCTCGCCTTCGTGCTCACCGAGCTCAACAAGTTCGAGGCGGCGCACGCCCGGACCGAGCGCGCCAAGGCGCTCGCCGGGCGCCTGCCCGACGCCGAGGCGATCGAGGTCGAGCGCCTGTCGGCCGAGGGTTGGGTCTTCTTCCGCGAGGGCAAGCCCGAGCAGGCCGAGGCCCTCTTGCGCGAGGGGCTCGCGGCGGCGGGGCGCCTGCGCGAGCCCGACGCCGCGTCGCTCGCGCTCTTGCACAACCGGCTCGGCAACACGCTGGGCCAGCTTCATCGCTTCGAAGAGGCGCTCGAGCACCTCACGCGTGAAGACGCGCTCATCACCTCGACCCGCGGCGTCGACCACCCCGAGCGCTCGCGCAACTTCGCCGACCGGGGCAACGTGCTGCTCGAGATGCGGCGCTACGAAGACGCGATCGCGGCGCTCACGAAGGCGCTGACCTTCCGGCCGGGCCCGGGGGTGTATCGTGCCGTGTTGCTGAGCAACCTCGGCGAGGCGCACGAGAAGCTCGGCCGGCACCGCGAGGCGTCCGAGTGGTACGAGCAGGCGTTGCAGATCGCCCCGGGCGCGTCATCGCCGAAGACTTGGCTCGTCGGCGCCCTCAAGGTGCAACGCGGCCGAACGCTGGCGCGGCTCGGGCGGGTGCAAGAGGGGCTCGAGCTTTGCGAAGAGGGCCTTCGCCTCGAGCAGGCGTCGCTGCCGGGCGACCACTTCATCGTGGCCGAAGGGTTCGAGTGCGTTGGCACGATCCGCCTGCGCTCGGGGCTGCCCGGGGCGGCGCTTCAGCCGCTCGAGCGGGCGGTGGCCATTCGCGAGGGGCTCGCCGACAAAGAGAACACGGCCGCCGCGCGGGCGCTGCTCGACGAGGCGCGCGCCGCCGCCCGCGGCCGCTGACGGCGGGCCCGGCTCAGGGCGCGGCGAGCGGCGGGCGGGCGGCGCGCTCGGCGGCGGGGGCGCGGAGCGCGCCGGGCGAGGCTTGCGCCGGGGCGTGCTGGCCGGCCGCGGCCGTCGCGCCCGGCGTCGTACACGAGAGGGGGGCGGCGCTCGGGGAGGCGAGCCACGCGAAGAAGAACGACGCCGCGTTGAGGGCGAGCAGCCAGGGGAGGGCCCGGCTCGGAGGGGCCGCCGGCTCGGGAGCGTTCGAGCGCGTCGGGGTGCGACACGGAGCCGCCCGGCGCTCTTCGAGGATCGCGTCGGCCATCGCATCGAGTTCGCGGTCGAGGTCGGTCATGCCCCATTGGGGTAGCAAAAAGGGGTCAAATCGCCAGGCGGCTCGAGCGGCGCCGAGGGCCGCGGCGGCCTCGGCGGGCCCCGGGCGCCCCGCGGGGGCGAAGGCCTCGCTTTGCCGAGCGGGCGCGGCCCACTACCCTCGGGGGCGCCATGCTCATCCGGGACGCGACGGCCGCCGACTGGCCCGCCATCTGGCCCTTCTTCCGGCGCATCGTGGCCGCCGGCGAGACCTACGCCTGGGACCGCGACCTGAGCGAAGCGCAAGGGCGCGCGCTCTGGTTTCCGTCGCCGGGCCGCACCGTGGTGGCGGTCGACGGCGAGGGCGCCGTCGTCGGCTCGGCCGAGCTGCGCCCCAACTTCGGCGGCCCCGGCGCCCACGTCGCCAACGCGGGCTTCATGGTCGACCCCGACCGCGCGGGGCGCGGCGTCGGGCGGGCGCTCGGCGAGCACCTGCTCGAGCGGGCGCGCGCCGACGGCTACCGGGCGATGCAGTTCAACGCCGTCGTCGAGACCAACGCTCGTGCCGTCGCGCTCTGGCGCTCGCTCGGCTTTACGATCTTGGCGACCGTGCCCGAGGCATTTCTCCACCCGAGCCGGGGCTACGTGGGGCTGCACATCATGCACCGGCGCCTCTGACGCGGGCCCGCGGCGCGCGGGGGCGCGCTTGGGGTACCGTGCGGCGATGGAGCCCCGCCGCGCCGGCAACCTCGATCTGAACCTGCTCGTCACGCTCGACGCCGTGCTCGCCGAGCGCAGCACCCGCCGGGCGGCCGCCCGCCTGAAGGTCACGCAGCCGGCGGTCAGCCACGCGCTGCGGCGGCTGCGCGAGACGCTCGGCGATCCGCTGCTCATCCCGACCGCGGGGGGCATGGTGCCGACGCCGCGCGCCGAGCGCCTGGCGGGCACGCTGCGCCGCTGCCTCGCCGAGCTCGAGGGGGCGCTCGACGAGGGCGACGCGTTCGACCCGGCGACGGCCCGGCGCTCGTTCGTGCTCTCGGCGCCCGACGCGACGGGGGCCCTGCTCTTGCCTTCGCTGATGCGGCAGCTCGCCCGGGCCGCGCCGGGCGTCGACGTCGTCGTCCGGCCCCCGCAGGCGGGGCTCTTCGAGCGCCTCGCGTCGGGCGAGATCGATCTGGCGCTCGGGGTCTTCGACGCGAGTCCGGCGCCCTTCCGGCGCAAGACGCTCTACCGGCAGCGCTACGCCTGCCTCGTGCGCGCCGGCCACCCGCGCGCGCCCGCCACGTTCGGCCTCGACGACTACCTCGCCCTCGACCACGTCAGCGTCGCCCCCCAGGGCGCGGCCGGCAGCCCCGTCGACGACGCGCTCGCCAAGCTCGGCCGCCGGCGGCGCGTCGCGCTCGTCGTGCCGCACTTTCTGGTGGCGCCCCTGGTGGTGGCCGAGACCGACCTGGCCTTGCTCGCGCCCGAGGGCATCGGCCGCCGCTTCGGCGACCTGCTCGGCTTGCGTCTCGTCGAGCCCCCGCTCGAGCTGGGCGGCTTTCCCGTTTCGCAGCTCTGGCACGAGCGCACCCAGGCCGACCCGGCCCACACCTGGCTGCGCGAGACGCTGGTCGCTCTGAGTAAGTCTTTGTGAGGTTGGTGTTGTTTGGGCACTTTGCCGACCCCCCTGTCTGGCAGGGGTAAGAGCGGGGGGTAGGCCCACCGAGAGCGGGTCTCGGGTGGGTGGCGACTGCCTTCTGGCACCTCAACCTCGCCCGGTCGGGCTCAAACCGCGGGGGCCCCGCCTCCAAGCAGTCGCCACCCACCCGAGACCCGCTCTCGGCGGGGCGGCGGGCCGATACCCACAATCATAAAGCCTTCCGCAGGGGCTTCGGAGGCCGTGATTTGCCGATAGACATTCGTCGCGTCTTTTCTACTATGGCACCATGGGCCTTTGCGCTTTGGCTACACGCGACGTGCTCGGCGGCTTGCGGCCGAGGTCGAGGGGGCCTGGCGCGAGGTGCGAGGGTGCACGCCGTGGCGGCAGGGGCGGGGGCCGCGGCGGCGTCGTGGGACGTGGGCGCCGAAGGTTCCGGCCGGTGGGGCTACCGCTCCTCGGGGGGGCATGCGTGGCAGCCGTGGCGGGCGGTGGCGACAGGTAAGCGAGGGCGCACGTGAGAGTCGAAGTCATTGCGAAGACGCTGCGTTTTCCCGAGAAGTGCCCGTGCTGCGGGGGCCGTGCCGACATCGAGCACCCCTTCTTCGCGACCCGCGTGACGGGCGGCCGGCTGCGCACCAAGTCCTGGCCTTTCCCGTATTGCTCGGCCTGCACCGAGCACGCGCGGCTCTGGCCCCAGCCGCTCGGCTCGGGCGGCCGGCTCGCGGTCGTGCTGACCCTCGGCCTCTGGTGGCTCGTCACGTACCTTCTGCGCGAGTCGGCCAAGAAGGCCGCGCGGGCGCGCTGCACCGAGTCGTGCGCGTGCGGGGCCTTCGCCGTGCGCTTCAAGGGCTGGAAGGGCGCGCGGCAGATCTTCGATATCACGTCCGAGGCGTACGCCGTCGCGTTCGCGCTCGCGAACATCCGGGGGCTGACCAACATCTCGCCCGAGCTGCGGGCGGCCCTCTCGCGGGAGAAGAAAGAGCGTGAGCGGGCCTTTGCCGCCCAACAAGAAGAGAAAGAGCGCCACGCCCTGCAGTCGGGCCGCGAGCGGATCCGGCGCGAGTCCGATGAGCGCAACGCGGTGACCGAGCGGCGTATCCGGGCCGGCGCGCGCCTGCGCAAGATGGGCTGAGCGGGGGCGGGCCCGCCGGGGGCCCGGCCCGGGGGCGGCGGCGCGGCCCTCGGGCGGGGCGGGCGCGGGGCCGCCCGAATCGGCTGGTCGCTGGGCGAGCGCGCCACCCGGCGGGCGGGGACGGGCGCGAGGCCGCCCTTTCGGGCGGGTAGACCGACCCGCGGCCTCGTGCGATAGGCCGGGGCATGAAGAAGGTTGCGGTCCTCGGGTCGGGTCAGGTCGGCGAGGTACTCGCCGACGGGTTCTTGAAGCACGGCTTCGCCGTCAGGCGCGGCTCGCGCGAGCCGTCGAAGCTCGCCGACTGGCGGGCGAAGGCGGGCGCGAACGCCTCGACCGGCACCTTCGACGAGGCGGCCGCGTGGGCCGAGGTCGTGGTGCTCGCGGTCAAGGGCACCGCGGCCGAGTCGGCGGTGGGCCTCGCGGGCGCGAAGAACCTCGCGGGCAAGCCCGTGCTCGATGCGACCAACCCCATCGCCGACGCGCCCCCCGAAGACGGGGTGCTCAAGTTCTTCACCGGCCCGAACGAGTCGCTGATGGAGCGACTGCAGGCGCTCGCCCCCGAGGCGCGCTTCGTGAAGGCCTGGTCGTGCGTGGGCAACGCCTTCATGGTCGACCCCGACTTCGGCGGCCAGAAGCCGACCATGTTCATCTGCGGCAACGACGAGGGGGCGAAGGCCGAGGCGATCGCGATCCTCGAGCGGTTCGGCTGGGAGACGTCCGACATGGGCCGGGCCGCGGCGGCGCGCGCCATCGAGCCGCTCTGCATGCTCTGGTGCATCCCCGGGCTGAGGGGTGGCCGCTGGACGCACGCGTTCAAGCTGCTGACGAAGTGAGCGGCCGGCCGGGGGGCGACGAAAAGCTGCGGGGGGCGGGGGGCGTGGCGTAGACTGGGGCCATGTCGTCGTTGACGATGGCTTCCTGGGTGGCGAGGCACGCCGAGACGCGACCGGGGCGCGTGGCGCTCGCGTTCCGCGGGGCGCGCTGGACGTACGCGCAGCTGCACGAGCGGGTCGACCGCGTGGCCTCGGGGCTGCGCGAGCGGGGCGTGCGCAAGGGCGATCGGGTGCTGGCGATGCTGCTCAATGGCCCCGAGTTTTTCGAGCTCCTGATGGCGTGCAACCGCCTCGGGGCGATCTTCGTCCCGATCAACTTCCGGCTCTCGGCCGACGAGGTGGCGTTCCTGATCGACGACGCGGCGCCCGAGATCTTCGCCTACCAGGCGCCCTTCCGGCCGATCGCCGACGCGTACGCGGCGCGCGGGGGGCGGCGGCAGCCGCTGCGGGTCGAGCTCGGCGAGGGGGCGCCGGCCGCGGGGGCCGAGGCCTACGCGGCGCTCGCGGCGGGGGGCGGCGGGGGGCTCGTGCCCGCGCCGGTGCTCGAGAGCGACCCGGCCATCATGATGTACACGTCGGGCACGACGGGCCGGCCGAAGGGGGCGCTGCTCAGCCACGGCAACCTGCTGTGGAACAACATGCAGGTCTTGCATGCCCTCTCGCTCGGCGACGACGAGGTCAACTACACGGTCGCGCCGCTCTTTCACATCGGCGGGCTGAACGTGCTGACCGGGCCGCTCATTTACAAGGGCGCGACGACGGTCGTCGACGACCAGTTCGAGCCGCGGCGGGCGCTGGCGGCCCTCGCGTCGCACCGGGCGACGGCGGCCTTCATGGTGCCGGCGATGTGGGCGGCCATCAGCCGGGCGCCCGACTTCGACGCGTACGACCTCAAGGCCCTGCGCACCTGCCTGGTCGGCGGGGCGCCCTGCCCGCTGCCGGTGCTCGAGTTCTACCAGGGGCGCGGCTTTCGCTTTCAAGAGGGCTTCGGCATGACCGAGACCGCGCCCATCGTGTCGGTGCTCGCGGCCGAAGACGTCGTGCGCAAGAACGGCTCGGTCGGCAAGCCTTGCATTCACGTCGAGGTGCGCGTGGTCGACGCGGCCGACCGCGAGGTGGCCCGCGGCGAGGTGGGCGAGCTCGCGGTGCGCGCCCCCAACGTCATGCTCGGCTACTGGAACCGCCCCGAGGCCTCGGCCGAGGCCCTGCGCGGCGGCTGGATGCACACCGGCGACCTCGCCCGCGTCGACGGCGAGGGCTTCGTCTACATCGTCGACCGCAAGAAGGACATGATCATCACGGGCGGCGAGAACGTCTACCCCGCCGAGGTCGAGCAGGTGCTCGTGCGCCACCCGAAGGTGCTCGAGGTCGCCGTCATCGGTCTGCCCGACGAGCGCTGGGGCGAGGCCGTCGCGGCGGTCGTCGCGTGCAAGCCCGGCGAGTCGCTCGGGCTCGACGAGCTACGGGCGTACTGCGAGGGCAAGCTCGCCCGCTACAAGCAGCCGCTCGCCCTCTGCCCGGTCGACGCCCTGCCGCGCAACGCCACGGGCAAGGTGCTCAAGACCGAGCTGCGCCAGCGCTTCGCCGGCACCCCCGCGGCCGTCTGGCGCTAGGCTCTGTCGGACGAAGGCTCCCGTCGCCCGGTGCCCGATCCGCGGCGCCGTCGGGCCGGGCGGGGAGCTCGAAATCCAGGCGGATTCCTTCGCCCCCCGCCCGGCCCGACGGCGTGCGTCTCGGCCACCGAGCTCGGTCCGCCTTCGTCCGACAGAGCCTAGGGGGTACGGCCTGGGCGCGGCGTCGTGCAGGGGGGGCGGCCCGGGGCGACGGAGGTTGGGGCGGCGGCGGTGGGGCGCAGCGAGGCA
>DASTPP010000032.1:0-14629 GCA_035762175.1 Polyangiaceae bacterium
TTCTTCCGCGGCTGCCGCTACTACGCGGGCCTCGGCGAGCTGAGCCACGCCGCCTTTCTCTTGCACCAGGCGGCCGAGCGCTACTTTCACGCCGCGAGCCTCGTCTTGACGGGGTACAAGGCGCGCAGCCACGACTTGAACCTCTTGAGCCAGAAGGCCGCCGAGCAGCACCCGCGGCTCGTCGGGGCGCTGCCGAGGGCCGAGCCCGACGACGAGCGCCTGTTCTCCTTGTTGCGAAAGGCGTATATTGAAGCGCGATACTCGAAGTCGTACCGCATTACGCTCGCCGAGCTCACGGCCCTGCAGGCGCGGGTGCTCGGGCTCGCCGCCCGCGTGCGCGAGGCCTGCCTCGACAAGCTCGCCTCGTTCTGCGGCCCCGACGCCGTCCGCCCCTCGTTGCCCCAACCGCCCGCGCTCGATGAGCCGCTGTTGGCGCACCTGCCGCCGCCGCCGGCCGACCCGTCTGCGCTCGGGGCCTGGGCGCGCGGCCTGGCCGAGCTGGCCGAGGCGCACGGCGAAGCGAAGGGCGAGCAGCGGGGGCGCGAGGTGGGGCTGCGCGAGGGCAAAGAAGAGGGGTTGCGCGAGGGCAAAGAAGAGGGGCTGCGCGAGGGCGAGGCGAAGGGCAAAGAAGAGGGGCGGCGCGAGGGCGAGGCGAAGGGCAAGGCTGAGGGCAAGGCTGAGGGAAAGGCTGAGGGGCTGCGGGCGGCGGTGCTCGACCTGTGCGAGGTGCTCGGCCTCGCGCCGACGGGCGAGCAACGCGCGCGGCTCGAGGCGATGGGCGTCGGCGAGCTCGAGGCGCTGCGGCAAGCCATCAAGCAAGAGAAGCGCTGGCCCGCCTGATAAAAGCAGTGGGTGACGTCACTCGGCCAGCCCGGCCCCGAACTCGGAGAGGGGGGGGCGACACGCCGCGGCGGTTCGCCCCCGAGTGAAGCGAGGCCGGGCCGCCCTCACTTCACGGCGCGGTGCGCGGCCGCCGCGCGTCGACCGCCCCCGGCCGCCCGCTCGCCGCCGGCGCCGCGCCGCGCGCCGGCGGCGGGGCGAACATGCGCGGGTCGACGTCGCCGAAGTACTCGCGAAACCCCACGACCTGGTCGCCCTCGACCTCGAGCGCGATGGCGTTGCGGGCGCGATAGTCGATTTCGCCGATGCGCCCGCTCGACTCGAATTCGAATACCGTGGTACGCCCGTCGGTCGAGACGTGCAAGGGCTCGGAGAGCTCGAGGCGCACCCCGCCCTGGGCGTCGGCGTTCAGCTTGCGCACCATGCGGGCGTAGCCCTCGGGCCCGCGCGCCCGTCCGCGTAGCTCGCCGACGGGGAAGGAGAACTCGAAGTCGTCGCGGCGCAAGCGGGCGAGGTAAGAATCGAAGTTGCCCGTGCGCCAGCCCTGGCGAAAGCGCTCGAAGGCGTCGCGGGCGACGCGCTCGGCGGCCGCGCTCTGAGCGGGCGCGGCCGCCGCGCTCGGGGCGGGCGCGGGCGGCGCGGTGGCCGCGGCAGACGGCGCCGGGGGCGGCGCGGGGCCGCGAGCGACCGCGCCGCCCTCGCAGGCAAGGCCGACGCCGGCCGAAGCGAGGAACATCATACGGGAGACGAATCGAGCCATGCGGTGCACTCTCCGGTGGGTTGGGGGCGCAGGCCGACGATGGGGGCAGCCGCCGAGAGGCGCAAGCGCCGGAGCTCGAACAAACCGTTCCCGTCGGCGGGACAATTGTCCCGGCCCTCACGGGGACGTCGGCCGACGATCTGCCGTCGCCGGCGCGCCCCCCCCGGGCCGCGCCGGAGCGCCCCCGACGCGCTCTTTGGCTCCTTCGGGGGTCGCCCGAGCCGTCGGCCTCCGACTGGTGGTGACCGAGCGCCTCGAGCAGGAGGCCGCCGAGCTCGTCGGCGCGCGCGAGGTCGGCCTCGGCCGGCGCGCCGCCTCCGGAGGGGGGCCGGCGCTACCGCGACGGCGCAGGCCGCCCGCCCGCGCGAGCGGCGCGGGGCGCTTTCGCCCGGCCGACGGGGCGTTGCTCGGCGGGAAGAGGGGCAGCTCGGCGAGCGGGCGGCGCGGGCGAGGCCTGCGGCCCGTCGAGGGCGGGAGCGGCCCACGGGGGCGTCGAAAGGCGTTGGGCGAGAAACTCGAGGAGGGCCCGCAGCTTGGCCGACGGGCGCTTGGCCGCGGGGTAGAGCGCGGTCAGCCGGTTCGGCGCGCAGGGGAAGGCTTCGAGCACGGCGACGAGCCGGCCCTGGGCGATCTCGTGGCGGGCGAGGAAGGCGAGCGTTCGCACGACGCCGAGGCCCCGTGCGGCGGCGTCGACGAGCGCCGGCAAGCTGTTCGCGGCGAAGCGCCCGCGCACGCGCACGTGCCGCACCCGGCCGCCGGCCTCGAACGCCCAGGTCTGCCCGCCCGACGGGTCGGCCGAGCCGTACAACAGGCACTCGTGGCGCTCGAGATCGCGCGGCGTGCGCGGCTCGCCCCGCGCTTCGAGATAGCGCGGGCTCGCCAGGCAGCGCACGCCCGTCGCGCCGAGATCGCGCCGCACGAGCGACGAGTCGGCGAGCGCCGCGCCGCTGCGCAGCGCCACGTCGTAGCCCTCGGCGACCACGTCGACGTGCCGGTCGGACAAGTCGATGGCCAGGCGCACGTCGGCGTAGCGCTCGAGAAACTCGGCCGCCAGCTCGCCGAGAAAGAGCTGCCCGAACGTCGGCGGCGCGCTGACGCGCAAGAGCCCGCGCGGCTCGCGCTGCAGCTCGTCGACCGCCGCGGCGGCCTCGCCGACCGCCGCGAGCGCCGGCGCACACCGCTCGAAGAGGAGCCGACCGCCCTCGGTCAGGCGCAGCCGGCGCGTCGTGCGGTTGATGAGGCGGGTGCCGAGCTGCGTCTCGAGCGTCGCGAGCCGACGGCTGAGGGTCGACTTCGGCACCCCGCTCGCCCGCGCCGCGTCGCGCACCCCGCCCCGCTCGACCACGTCGACGAAGGCGCGCAGGTTGTTCAGATCAAGCGGCGGCATGTCCCACCTTTAGGACAATCTGTTCAACCTTGGCCCGATTGTCCAGCGCGGCGTCAGCGCGCATGGTGCGAAGGTCGACGCCGGCGGGCGGGGCGGCGCCCGGGCCGAACCCGCCGCGCGGGCGCCGGCCCCGACTCGCCTCCATTTCACTCTCGCGGGAGCGACCCCCATGGCACCACGTTTCGATTTCGTCCGCGGGCTCCGCGGCCCCCTCATGCCCCTCCTTGTTGTGCTGGCGCTCGGCGCCTGCGGCGACGAGGACGCGGCGCCCGTGCCCGTCGGCGACGGCGCGGCCGGCAGCCGCGACGCCGACGGCCGCGCGGGGGCGGCCGGCCGGCCCTACGCCCCGGTGCCCGAGGGCGCCCGCGGCCTGCCCGTCGACCCGAGCAAGGGCTACCTGGTCACGCCGTTCGGCGAGGGCCTGTATGGCGTGACCAACGGCATCGACCAGGCCGCGTTCTTGGCGACCGACGCGGGCGTCGTCGTGCTCGACGCGCCGCCCTCGCTCGCCGACGGCTTGGGCAAGGCCATTCGCGAGGTCACCGCGGCCCCGGTGACGCACGTCGTCTACAGTCACTACCACGCCGATCACATCGGCGGCGCCGCGCGCGTGGCGCCGCCGGGCGCGGCCGTGATCGCCCACGAGGCGACCGCGCGGGCGCTCGCCCGCGAGGCCGACCCGAACCGGCCGGCGCCGACCCTGACGTTCGCCGACGCCTACGCGCTCGAGGTCGGCGGACGCCGCCTCGAGCTGGCGTACCGGGGCCCGAACCACGTCGACGGCAACCTCTTCATCTACGCCCCCGCCTCGCGCGCGCTCATGGCCGTCGATCTGGTCTGGCCGGGGTGGGTGCCCTTCTTCGAGCTCGGGCAGGCCGAAGACGTGCCAGGCTATCGGGCGTCGTTCGACCTGATTCTTCAGTACGACTTCGACGTCTTCGTGGGGGGGCACGTCGGGCGCTACGGCACGCGCGCCGACGTCGAGCAGACCAAGGCGTACGTCGACGACCTCTTCCGGCACGCCGCCGAGGCGATCGGCGCGGTGGGCATCGACGAAGCCGCCGCGCAAGTCGGCTACGAAAACCCCTTCGTGCTCGTCGACCGCTGGTTTTCGCTCATGAAGGGACGCTGCGCCGGCGCGGTGCAAGGGGCCTGGGTGGGCCGCCTGGGCGCGGCCGACGTCTGGGCCGACTCGCACTGCCTCGCCGCCCTGCAGAGCCTGCGCATCGACTGAGAGGCGCCCGAAGGCCGCGCCGCGCGCGGGCGCCGAAGCGCCCCCTGCCGCCGGCGCCGCCCCGGTCGGCGGCGTTCCCCCCCCCCCACGTGGGCGGGCGCCGCCGGGGCGTCAAGCCGTGAAGGCGTCGGCGCGCATGCGGGCGCTGTGCGGCTGCGCCCCGGCCGGCCGGCCGAGCCGCACGAACATTTGCAGCGTCTGCCCCGCGCCGACGCCGAGTCGCGACCGCAGCCGCGCCATGGTCGCGCCCATCGCCTCGTACTCTTGCAGCGCCTGGCTGAAGGGGTGCACGCCGAGGCCGGCGCCGTGGGCGGCGAGGTTGAAGCGCACGTAGGCGCGCCCGGCCTCGAGCTGGGCGCGGCGCGTGTTCTCGTCGGACGCGAGCCAGGCGTACGCCGACGCGGTCGCGGCCTGGTCGCGCAGCTGCTGCACCGCGACCTCGAGCACCGGGGGGGCGTGGCTCAGGAGCAGCTCGCGGCCGATGCCCTGCGCGCTCAGGCCGCGCGCGTCGGTGCCGCTGCGGTGCGCGAGCAGCTCGGCGTCGTTCAGGCGGAACGTGTCGATGGTCTCTTTCCAGCGGTCGAAGCCCTCGACGTCGATGCGCATCGCCTCGATCGAGAGCTCGCCGAGGGCGTCGAGGGCGGCGCGATCGTCGGCGTACGCGAAGCGGAGCCCGGGGCGCGAGGCGCCGTCGGTCAGGCCGCGGAGCAGGCCCGGCGGCAGCGCCTCGCCGGTATACGCGCCCTTGTGCGAGACCCTCGTCCGCACGAGCGCGAAGAGCGGGTCGGCCCGCTCGCCGTCGTCGGGGACGAGCCGGACGCGGGCGACCGGCAGGGGCTCGATCGCCGTCGCGGCGTACTCGCCCTCGGGGAAATACGAGAGCTCGGCGCGGTGGCCGTGCGCGCTCGCGGCCATCGTCAAGAGCTCGAGAAAGGCGCCGACGCCGACGTGGACCTGCCGATACACCGGGTCGGAGGCCGCGAGCAGGCGGGCGGCTTCGACGTAAATGTCGAGCGTGTCGTGGCCGCGCAGCGCGACGCGCCAGGGCTGAATGTTGTGCGGGTTCGGGGCCAGCAGGGCATACGAAAGGACGATGACCCGGATGTCGTCGACCCCCGGGGGCGGACCCTGCCAGGCGTCGAAGGGGTCGTCGCTCGGCGGCAGCGGCTCGAGCCCCGTGCCTGCGATCGGCGCCGAGCCGCCGCCGCGCTCGTCGGCGCAAGCCCACAAGGTCGGCAAGGCCAGCAGCGCGCCCGCCTGCGTCGTCACCGCGATGAAGTTCCGTCGTCGCATGATCGGCAAGGTGCCGGCGCGGGCGCTTCGGGGCCAATCAGCGCCGCGAATGACCGCTATCGCCCGGCGTAATGTGCCGCCCGAGGGCTCGTCCACCCGACCGCGGGCTCGCCCCTGCCGTACCGCCCGAGGGCTCGTCCACCCGACCGCCGGCTCGCCCCCGCCCTCGCGGCGGGGCGCGCGGCGGCGCCGCCGGCCGCGCGACTTCGTGCGCCGCCCCCCCCGGGCGCGCTAGCCTTCGAGGGTGCCCACCTTCGAAGACGTGATCGACGTGCGCGCCGCGCCCGAGGCGCTCTTTCGGCTCACCCAAGACTACCCGGCGCGCCTATCGTGGGACCCTTTCTTGAAGAGCGCCGAGCTCGTCGGCGCGGCCGAGCCCGCCGTGGGCGTGCGCGCCTACTGCGTCGCGCGGGGCGGCCTGGGCATGGAGACCGAGTACGTCTCGTACGCCCCGCCCCGGGTGACGGCGGTGAAGATGACGCGCGGGCCCTGGGTGCTCGACAGCTTCTCGGGCTCGTGGCGCTTCGACCCGGCCGAGGGCGGGGGCGGCACGCGCGTCGCCTTCCGGTATCATGTGCGCACGCGCCCCGCGTGGCTGCGCTTCTTGCTCGAGCCGCTCGTCTCGGCCGTCTTTCGCGCCGAGATGCGCAAGCGGCTCGCCGCGCTCAAGCACGCGGCCGAGGCCGGCTGAGGCGCCCGTCCGCGCGCCCTTGCGGAACCGGGCGGACAACTTCGCCGCGGCGCTGCTCGAGTACCCGCTCGGCCGCCGGTGAAGGCGCCGGCGGTCGCGGCGCGATGGGCGTTCGCCCCCTTCGTGCGACCGAGGGGGCGACGTGAGCGCTCGCGAGGGGCGCGGCGGCGGGGGGGCGCCTCGCCGGACGGCACGGCGGGGGCGGGCGCGCCGGCCGGCCGCCCCGGCCCCCGTCGGGCGGCCGAGTCAGGGCGGGAGGCGCCGCAGGCCGATCGCCGACGCGAGCAGGGCTTCGCGCACCTGCGTCGCGCGGTCGCGCGCCACGGGCACGCGCAGCCCGCCCGGGCCGACGGCGAGCTGCACCTCGCCGCCCTCGCGCTCGAGCTCGCGCACGGCGCCGAGCCGCACCAGCCAGTTGCGGTGCGCGCGCAGGAAGCTCGGGCCGAGCGAGGCGGCGAGGGCCGAGAGCGACAGGTCGACGTCGAACGTGCCGGCGGCGGCGTGCACGTGGCTCAGGCGCTCGGCGGCTTCGAAGGCCCATACGTCGTCGATCGGCACGAACATGAGGCGCCGGCCGTGCCGGGCGATGACGCGCTGGGGGGGCTCGGGGGGCCGGGGCCCGGCGCCCGCGCCGGCCAGGCGCCGCAGGCACTGCGCGACGCGCTCGTCGGTGAAGGGCTTGACGAGGTAGTCGCGCGCGCCGAGCTCGAAGGCCTCGAGCGCGTGCTCGCGCGAGGCCGTGGTCAGCACGAAGTGCACCCGCCCGGCCGCCTCGGCCGCCGCCGCGCGCAGCCACGCGAGCCCGGCGTCGTCGGCGGGCTCGCCGGCGAGGCGCACGTCGACGAACGCCACGTCGACCGCCGGCGCGGCGCCGTCGCCCCGCAGCCCCGCCCAGGCCTGCTCGGTGTCGGCGGCGGCGGCCACGACCGACGCGAGGCCCGAGGCCTCGACGAGCTCGACGAGGTAGTTGCGCGCGGCCCACTCGTCTTCGAGCACGAGCGCGCGCAGCTTGCCCGCGGCGCTCACGCGGCCCCCGCCGGCGGCGGCGTGGCGCCGAGGTCGAAGCGGAGCGTGACGCGCGTCGCGCCGCCCTCGCGCGCCACGGCCAGGGTGCCGCGGGGGGGCCCGAGGGCGAGCCGCCGCTCGACGATGCGCATGCCCGAGGCGCCCGGCCGGCGCGGGGCGGGGCCGAAGCCCGGCCCGTCGTCTTCGACCTCGCAGACGAGGGCGCGCGCGCCCGGCGCCCCCCCTTCGACGCGCGCGGCGATGCGCACGGTGCCGCCGCCGCGCCGGCGCAGCGCGCCGTGCACCACGGCGTTCTCGACGATGGGCTGCAGCACCAGCCGCGGCACGGGCGCGCGGGCCGCCGCGGGCTCGATGTGCCAGGCGAAGCGCACCAGCCCGCGGTGGCGCAGCTCGTGGATCGCCGCGTACCGCTCGAGCCAGGCGATCTCGTCGGCGAGGGCGTGCTCGCCGCGGTCGCGGTCGCTCGTCGCCTCGCGGAACAGGTCGCCGAGCAGGCCGATGAGCCGGCGGGCCTCGAGCGGCTCGTCGGCGACCAGCCCCGCGATGGCGTTGAGGGTGTTGAGCACGAAGTGCGGCTCGAGGTGCGCCCGCAGGCGCAAGAGCTCGGCCTCGCGCCGCGCGCTGGCGACCTGCGCCCGGTGCCGCTCGGCGCGCCGCAACGTCATCGGCAGCAGGAAGAGCCCGCCCCAGCACACGAGCAGGGGCAGCGAGTCGGAGATGGCCGACGCGAGCGCGAAGGCGACCCCCGGCGGCACCGCCGGGTCGTTCGGGACCAGGCCCGGCAGCCACTGCCCGAGGGCGTGGCGGGCGAGGTTGGTGGCGGCCATCGTCGCCGCGCTGACGACGAACAAGAGGGCGACGCTGCGCGCGGTCGTCAGGCGCCGGCGCGTGCCCCAGAGCAGCGCCCGCATGATGCACGCCGAGACGAGGGCGAACTGCGCCATCGAGAGCACGAAGTCGCTGAGAAAGTAGCGGGGCGTGACCGTGCCGAAGAGCGTGCGCAGCGACATCGGCGCCAGGTAGAGCACGAGCGGGCTCAAGTACCCGAACGCCAGCAACTGTCGCGCCGACGCGCGCGGCACCGCCCCGAAGGGGCGCTGGGTCGTGAGAGCGGCAGACACGGCGCGACGCTAGCACCGGTCGGACGGCCGCTCACGGCCGAGCCGACCAAGGGTGGCGTGGGGACGACCGAGGGTCGGGGCGGGCCCACGACCGCCGGGGGTCTCGGGCGAGCCAGGGGGGGGTTTAAGGGAGCTCGAGGGGCGAGCGCCGCGACCGTCCGGGGCGCCTCGGGGGCGAAGCGCCCGGGCGCGGCGGCGACGGCGGCGGCGGGGTCCGGCTCGTCGACCTGCCGGCGCCCCCCCGTCGACGGGGGTCCGGCTCGTCGACCTGCCGGCGCCCCCCGTCGGCGGGGGGCAGCCCCCGGTCGGTAGGGCGGGGCGCGGCCCCGGGCGCGCGGCCATCTGTTGTCCGTCGCCGCGGTGCCGCTCGGACGCACCGCCCCGAACCCGCCCGGCCATGCCCCCGACCCCTCGCCCCCTCTGCCACGCCCTCGCGGCGGCGTTCGCCGCCGCCCTGCTGCTCGCCGGCCGCCCCGCCCGCGCCTTGCAGCCGCTCGAATCGTTCGTGCGCGCCGCGCGCGCCGCCAACCCCGACGCGCGCGAGGCCCGCGCCGAGAGCCGGCGCGCGGGCGCCGACGCCGCGGTGGCGCGCGCGGCGCTGCTGCCGAGCTTCGTCGCGCGGGGCCTCTACACGCGCAACCAGTACGAGGTGGCCTTCGCGCTGCCGACCGACGGCGCGCCGCAGCGCGTGGTCATTCAGCCGCAGAACCAGCTCGACGCCTTTCTGACGCTGACGGTGCCGGTCGTCGACCTCGCCGGCCGCGCCCGCGCGGGCGCTGCGGCCGAAGCGGCCGAGGCGGCCCGGGCCGACGAGGCGGCCGCCGCGCTGGGCCTCGAGGCTCGGGTCGCCGCGGGCTACTACCGGTTCGTCGGCGCCGAGGCGACGCGGGAGGCCGCGGCGCGCGGGCTCGACGTCGCCGAGCGCAACGCGCGGCTCGTGCGCGACCGGCTGGCCGTCGGCGCCGCCAGCGATCTCGACGCGGCGCGCGCCGAGGCCGACGCGGAGCGGGCGCGGCAAGACGTCGCCGACGCCGAGCTCGGCGTCGCGCTCGCCGCCCGCGCCCTGGCGACGTTGAGCGGGCTCGAGCCCGAGCCGGGCTCGAGCCTGCGCGACGAAGCGGGCGACGAGGCCCCGCTCGAGGCGTGGCTGCGCGCGGCCCCCGGCCTGCCCTCGGCGCGCGCCGCCGCCGCCGCCGAGCGCGCGGCCGGCGAGGCGCGGCGGGCGGCCGAGTGGTCGCTCTTGCCGTCGCTGGCGGTCGGCGCCGAGCAGCGGTTCACCAACGCGAGCTCGTTCGTCGGGCGGCGGGCGTTCTACACGCTCACCGCCTCGCTCACCTGGTCGCTCGACGCCGCCGTCGGCGCGCGCGTCGCCGCGCAAGAGGCCGCCGCCGACGCCGCGGCCGCGCGCGCCGCCCGCGCCCGCCGCGCCGGCGCCGACCTGATCTATGAAGCGTGGCATCGCACCCGCGCCGCGCTCGCCCGGGCGCGGGCGGCGCGCGCGCAACGCGCCGCCGCGGCCCGCGCGGCCGAGCTCGCCCGCGACCGCTACGAGGCCGGCTCGGCGACGCAGAACGAGGTCATCGCCGCGCAACGCGACGCGTTCGCCGCCGACGTCGCCTGCGTGCAGGCCGACGCCGACCTCGCCCTCGCCCGGACGCAGCTGCGCCTGAGCGCGGGCCGAACGCTCGCCGCCGCGGCCCCCCTCTGACGCGCGGGCGGCGCTCCGACCTCGCCCCTCGAGGGCGGCGGCGCCCGCGCCGCACGCCCCCCGTGCCGCGGCCGGCGCCGCGCGCGGGGCCCCCCACCCCTCCGACCCCCCCATGAGCACCGACCTTGCCATGAACCTGACCCCCGCCCCCCCCGACGTTCCCGCCCGCCTGCCGCGCGCGGCCGCCCGCGCGGCCCTCGCCGCCGCGCCGTGGCTGCTGGCGGCGTGCTCGAACGGCCAGGCCGCCCCGCCGCCGCCCGACCCGGCGCCGCCGCCGGTCCGGGTCGAGGTCGCCGCGGTGCGCGAGCGACCGGTGCCGCAGCTCGTCACGCTGCCCGGCTCGCTGCGGGCGGCCCGCCAGACCGAGCTCGCCGCCAACGCCTCGGGCCGCGTCGTCGCGACGCCGGTCGAGCGCGGCGACGAGGTCGCGCCGGGCGCGGTGCTGGCGCGCCTCGACACGCGCGCCGCCGCGCTCGGGGCCGCCGAGGCCGCGGCGAACGCCCGCGGCGCCCGGGCCCAGGCCGAGGTGGCCGGGGCCGACTGCGCGCGCGGCGAGGCGCTGCTCGCCAAGGGCGCGCTCTCGCGCCAAGACCACGAGCGGCTGGCCGCGCAGTGCCGCGCGAGCGACGGCGCCCTCGCCGCGGCCGAGGCCCGCGCGGCGCTCGCGGCCAAGGGCGTCGGCGACGGGCTCGTGCGGGCGCCGTTCGCCGGCGCCGTGGTCGAGCGCTTCGTCAACGTCGGCGAGTTCGTGCGCGAAGACAGCAAGGTCGCCGCGCTCGTCGCCCTCGACCCCCTGCGGCTCGCGTTCACCGTCGGCGAGGCCGAGCTCGGCGCGGTGCGCGCGGGGCAGCGGGTGCGCTTCGCGGTCGCCGCGCACCCGGGGGCGTGGTTCGAGGGTACGGTGCGCGCCGTGGGCGCCGCGGTGCGCGAGGCGACGCGCGACGTGCCCGTCGAGGCCGACGTGCCGAACGGCGACCGGCGCCTGCGGCCGGGCATGTTCGCCCGGGTCGAGCTGGCCGCCGGCGAGGCGGCCGCGGCGGTCGTGCCGCGCGCGGCCGTGGTCGAGCGCGACGGCGAGGCGCACGTCTTCGTGGTCGCCGCCGGCGCCGGCGGCGGCGGCCCGGGCCGGGCCGAAGAGCGCGTCGTGCAGCTCGGGGCCGAGGCGGGCCCGGGCGAGGTCGCCGTCGCGCGCGGGCTGCGCGCGGGCGAGCGCGTGGTGGTGGGGCCGCCGGCCGGGCTGCGCAACGGCGCGGCGGTGGAGTGAAGCGCCATGCAATGGCTCGCCCAAGTTTGCGTGCGCCGCCCGGTCTTCGCCGCGGTGCTGATGCTGCTCGTCGTCGTCTTCGGGGCGGTCGGCTACGGCCGGCTCGGCCTCGACGAGCTGCCCAACGCCGACCTGCCCATCGTCGTCGTCACCGCCCGCCTGCCCGGCGCCGCGCCCGAGGAGATCGAGTCGGAAATCGTCGACAAGATCGAGGGCGCCGTCAACACCGTCGGCGGCATCGACGAGCTGCGCTCGACCTCGAGCGAGGGCGTCGGCCAGGTGGTCGTCAGCTTCGTGCTCGACAAGGACGGCGACGTCGCCGCCCAGGAGGTGCGCGACAAGGTCAACGCCGTGCTCGGCGAGCTGCCCGCCGGCGTCGAGCCGCCCGCGGTGGCCAAGGTCGACCTGAACGCCGCGCCCGTGCTGCTCGTGGCGCTGCGCTCGGGCCTGCCCGCGCGCGAGGCGACCGAGCTGGCCGACAAGCTGGTGCGCCGCCGCGTCGAGAGCGTCGACGGCGTCGGCCAGGTGACGCTCATCGGCGGGCGCAAGCGCCAGGTCAACGTGCTGCTCGACCCGTTCGCCCTGCGCGCCGCGGGCCTGAGCGCCGCCGACGTGCGCCGCGCCCTCGGCGCGCAGAACCTCGCCGCCCCGGGCGGCGACCTCGCCGCCGGCCCGGCCAGCCTCGGCGTGCGCGTGCGCGGCCGCGTCGCCTCGCCCGACGAGCTCGGGCGCGTCGTCTTGCGCGAAGACGGCGGCCGGCCGCTGCGCCTCGCCGACGTCGCCCGCGTCGAGGACGGCGCCGAGGAGCCGCGCTCGTTCGCGCAGCTCGACGGCGAGCCCGCGGTCGTGCTCGCCGTGCGCAAGCAGTCGGGCCGCAACACCGTCGCGGTCGTCGACGCGGTCAAGGCGCGCCTGGCCGAGGTCGGCGCGGCGCTGCCCGCGGGCGCGCGGCTCGAGATCGTGCGCGACAACTCGGCCGTCGTGCGCACCAGCGTGCACGCCGTCACCGAGCACCTGGTCGTCGGCGGCCTGCTCGCCGCCCTCGTCGTGCTCTTCTTCCTCGGCGACGCGCGCTCGACGCTCATCGCGGCGCTCGCCATCCCCGTGTCGATCGTCGGCACCTTCGCGGCCATGTGGGCCCAGGGCTTCACCCTCAACGTGCTCACCCTGCTCGCCCTCGCGCTCGCCGTCGGCATCGTCATCGACGACGCCATCGTGGTGCTCGAGAACGTCGTGCGCCACGTCGAAGGGCGCGGCGAGAAGCCCTTCGTCGCCGCCGTGCTCGCCACCCGCGAGATCGGCCTCGCCGTGCTCGCCACCACGCTCTCGCTGCTCGCCGTCTTCGTGCCCGTCGCCTTCATGGGCGGCATCGTCGGCCGCTACCTCAAGAGCTTCGGCCTGACCATGGCCTTCGCCATCGCCGTCTCGCTGCTCGTCAGCTTCTCGCTCACCCCCGCCCTCGCCGCCCGCTGGCTCGCGGCGGGCCACGGCGGCGCCGCGCCCCGGCCCGCCCTCGCCCGCGCCGTCGACGCCGCCTACCGCCCCCTCGAGCGCGCCTACGTCGCCCTCCTGCGCGCCGCCATGCGCCGCCGCTGGGCCGTCGTCGCCGCCTGCGCCCTCGCCCTCGCCGCCACCGTGCCGCTCGGCGCCACCCTGGGCGGGGGCTTCATGCCCCCGAACGACAACGCCCAGTTCGAGGTCAGCGTGCGCGCCCCCGAGGGCACGAGCCTCGCCGAGACGCGCCTCGTCGCCGAGCGCATCGCCGCCGACGTCGGCCGCCTGCCCGGCGTCGCCCACACCCTGCTCGCCGTCGGCGCCGACGAGCAGGAGACCAAGAACCTCGCCAAAATCACCGCCTTCCTCACCGACCCGGCCGCCCGCGAGGCGAGCCAGCTCGACCTGATGGACCGCGTGCGCCGCGAGATCATCGCCCGCGCCCCGGCCGGCCTGCGCGTCACCACCGGCGAGGTGCAGGGCGTCTCGACCGGCGACGCCGCCACGCAGAGCGTGCAGTACGCGCTCACCGGCCCCGACCTCGGCACGCTCGCCGAGCTCGCCGAGCGCCTGACCGAGGGGCTGCGCCGCGCCCCCGGCGCCGTCGACGTCGACAACACGCTCGCCCTGGGCAAGCCCGGCCTCGCCGTCGAGGTCGACCGCGACCGGGCCGCCGACGTCGGCGTCGAGGTCGCCGACGTCGCCGACGCCCTGCGCGTCATGCTCGCCGGCCAGAAGGTCTCGTCGTACGCCGAGCGCGGCGAGACGTACGACGTCACGCTGCGGGCCGACCCGCGCTTCCGGGCCGACCCGGCCGCCCTCGGCGCGCTGACCGTGCCCTCGGCCCAAGGCGCCCCGGTGCCCCTCGCCGGCCTGGTGCGCGCCCGCCCCGACCGCACCCCCGCCCAGATCACCCGCCTCGCCCGCGCCCGCCAGGTCACCATCGTGGCCAACTCGGCCCCCGGCGTCGGCGACACCGCCGTCGAGGCCGCCCTGCGCGACCTCGCCGCGCGCGAGGGCCTGCCGCCCGGCTACGCCCTCGCCCCGGTCGGCTTCTCGAAGGAGACCGGCCGCACCGCCGAGGCCTTCGCCATCGCCTTCGGGCTATCGTTCGTGCTCATGTACCTCGTGCTCGCCGCGCAGTTCGAGTCGTGGCTGCACCCGATCACCATCTTGCTCACCCTGCCGCTCACCGTGCCCTTCGGCCTGCTGTCGCTGCACCTGTTCGGCCAGGGCGTGAACCTCTTCACCGCGCTCGGCTTGCTCGTGCTCTTCGGCGTCGTCAAAAAGAACGCCATCTTGCAGATCGACCACACCCTCGCCCTGCGCGCCGCCGGCGTGCCGCGCGACGAGGCCATCGTCGAGGCCAACCGCGACCGGCTGCGGCCCATCTTGATGACCACCGTCGCCTTCGTCGCCGGCATGGTCCCGCTCATCGTCTCGCGCGGCGTCGGCGCCGGCCAGAACCAGGCCATCGCCGGCATCGTCGTCGGCGGCCAGGCGCTCTCGCTCGTGCTCACGCTGCTCGCCGTGCCCGTCTTCTATTCGCTCTTCGACGACCTCATCGCCCGCCGCGCCCGCCGCGCCCGGCCCGGCCGCCCCGCGCCCGTCGACCGCGGCGAGGCCGACCTCGCCCGCCTGCTCGGCGCCCCCGCCGAGCCCCACCGCAGCCCCGCCCCGGGGGCCGAATGATCCGCCGCCCCGCCGCCCGGCCGCCGCGCGCCGCCCTCGCCCCCGGGGCGGCGCCGCCGCGGCCGCGCGCCGCCGCCCCCGTCGCCTGGGCCGCCGCCCCCGTCGCCTGGGCCGCCGCC
>DASTPP010000033.1:0-15192 GCA_035762175.1 Polyangiaceae bacterium
CCAGCACTCTCGACTGCTGCCGAGCCTGCTCGAACCGGCTCGGCCACACTCTCGACCGCCGCCGACGCAGCTCGACCCGGCTTACGAGCGTCTCTCTCGGCTCCAGGCCCGGTCGGACGAGCCCTCTCGGTGGTCTCGACCGTCGCCAACCCTGCTCGAACCGGTTCGGCGGCGAGTTCGGGCACCGGCCGACCCGGTCAGAGCAGAGATTCGGGCGGAGTCAGGCCGCGCGCTCGCCGGCGCCGCCCTGGCCCCCGGCGATCTCGGGCTGGCGGCGCCCCGCGGCGATCGCCCCGCTCGTGCCATGAAGCGGGCGCTGCGCTTCGACCCCTCGGCCCACGACTACCGGCCGGCGTCGGTGCGCGCGGTGCTCGCCGAGTGGGCCGACGTCGACTGGTTCGAGCCCCCGTACGGCGGGCGGGCGGGCGAGCGCGGCGTTCGGCTCTTCGAAGCGCACCTCGCCCTCGTGTGCGCCCTGCGCCCGGGCGCGGTCGCCCCCCGCGCCGAGGTGCAGGCCGTGGCCGGCGGCTGGCTCAGGTTCAGCGCCCTCTGCGAGCGAGTCCGCCAGAACCACGCGTGGGACTGGAAATACTCCGCGCTCAAGCCGCTCTCGGTCGGGCACTCCGAGGCGCGCGGCTTTCGTCGCGAGGGGCGGGTGGTGGCCGGGGCCGGCAGTTTGCCCGACAGCCCCCTGTTCGTGCGACACGCCGACACCATCTTCTGGGTGCCGCCCTTCCGCGAAGACGGCGAGGGCGCGACCGCCGCGCTGCCGCGCGAGCATGCGGCCGACGCCGCCTGGTACCGCTCGTACGCCGACATGGATGTCTACGAGTGCCTCGAGTGGCAATTCGCCGACCCGAAGCGCGCGCTCGAGGCGAACCCCTTTTACGCGCTCCTGCGCTGCTACGCCGAGGGCTGGTACCCCTTCGCGCTGGGGCCGGCGTCGTTTGTGCTCTTCGCGTTCGTCGGGCGGCCGCGGCCCTGACGGGGGCTGCCCGCCTCGGCCCGGTGCCCCCGAGGCGGCCCGGGCGGCCAAGCAGGCGGTCGAGCGGGGCTTCGGCGGCACCCTGGACGGGCAGCCCGAGCACCGCTGCGCCGAGGCCCTACGCCGCGTCGTGCCCGACCCGCCGACGTACGTGCCGATCGTGCCGACGCGCGAGGCGTTCGTGGCGGCGTTGTGGGAGAATGTCGACTTCTGAGCGGCGCCCTCGCGGGGCGGCGCGGGGGGGCGGGTACGGCGCATCAGCCCGGTGTGAGCCTCTGTCGTGGCGGTCGAGGGCTCAGGTCGGGGATGTGGACGAGCTTCACGAAGAGAACATGCGAGACATTGAGAAAATAAGATGGATAAAGGCTGGGCCCGGCGCGCAAATCTTCATCGACATGAGCAAAGCTCGCGAACCTAAGTGGTCGAATGTCGGCGGCGACCCGTCGGCGAGGGGCTTAATTTCGCCGCCGAAGAGCGCTCTGGTGCGCGCCCGAGAGCCAAATTACTGGGCCAGGCTGCCCGCCGCGAACGGCCGGGGCGACGCGCGGGCGCGACGAGCGGCGGGGCAGGGCGGCCCCTGCGCCCGCCCTTCTACGGCAAGCCCGGGCGATGGTGCCCCGGGTCACACTCAATGCAACTGAGCGGCGCTTCTAGGTGACAAATGCTTGCCTTCGGCGATGCTTCGCGCTTAGCATATATATACACAAGGCATGTCATGAAAGCGGTGACACTGCTGTTGAGGGGCTGGCAGGGCGGAGAACAGCGGGCTTTCGACCGGCTTATGAAGCTGGCCGACGACGAGCTGCGCCGGCTCGCCGCGAGCTGCGTGCGGGCCGAGGGGCCCGGGGGTGTGCCCTGGCTGACCGAGCTCGCCTCGGGGGGGCGCCCCTCCGGCTGGCCGAGGGCGAGCGACTCGGGCCGGGCGAACGCGTGCGCCCGTGGGGCGTCGTGGCGCGCGTGCTGCGCCGGGTCTGGGCCGACGAGGCGCGCGGGCGGCGAGAGGCCTCGCGCTTACTAACCATATTCATAAGGCAGGTCATGAAAACGGTAACACTGCTATTGCGAGACTGGAAGGCTGGGGACCAGCGGGCCTTCGACCAGCTCATGAATCTGGTCTACGACGAGCTGCGCCGGCTCGCCGCGAGCTACATGCGGGCCGAGCGGCCCGGGCATACGCTGCGGCCGACCGAGCTCGTCTCGGAGGCGTACCTGCGGCTGGCGCAGGGCGAGCAGCTCGAGCTGAGCGACCGGGCGCACTTCTTCGGCATCGTGGCGCGCATGATGCGGCAGATCTTGGTCGACGAGGCGCGCAAGCGGCAGGCGTCGAAGCGGGGCGGGGGCGAGCGGCCGATCACGCTCGACGACATCGCCGTCTCGACCGATCGGCCGGCCGAGGTGGTGGCGCTCGACGAGGCGCTCTCGGCGCTCGCCCACATCGACGAGCGCAAGGCGAAGACGGCCGAGCTATTCTTCTTTTGCGGCCACTCGCAAGACGAGATCGCGACCATGCACGACGTGCACGTGAACACGGTCATCCGCGATTTGCGCTTCGCCAAGGCCTGGGTCCGACGGTATCTCGACGAAGCGAACTAACGTGAAAGAGCCCGACCTCGGCACGGCGAAGACCGCCCCGGAGATCTCGCCCGAGCGCTGGCGGCGCATCGAAGAGCTCTTTCTGCGGGCGGTCGAGCTGCCCGAGGCCGAGCAGGGCGCGCTCGTCGCGCGCGAGGCGGGCGACGACCCGGTCGTGCGCGCCGAGGTCGCGGCGCTGATCGCGGGCGACCGCAAAGAGCGCGAGAACGACGCGAGCGAGCGGCTGCGCGAGAAGATCGCGTCCGAGGCCGAGCAGGTCGTCGGCGCGCGCGCGCGGGCGCAGGTGGGCCGGCGGCTCGGGCCCTACCGGCTGATCGAGCTGCTCGGCGAGGGCGGCATGGGCGCCGTCTACCTCGCCGAGCGCGTCGACGAAGAGTACCGGGGCCGGGTCGCGATCAAGATCTTGCAGCACGGCTCCGGCTCGCCGCAGGCCATCGCGCGCTTCCGCGACGAGCGGCAGATCTTGGCCACGCTCGAGCACCCGGGCATCGTGCGCCTGCTCGACGGCGGCCACACCGACGACGGGCTGCCCTACCTGGTGCTCGAGCGGGTCGACGGCGTGCCCATCACCGAGTACGCCCGCGAGAAGGGCCTGAAGGCGCGCGCGCTCGTCGAGCTCGTGCTCTCGGCCTGCGCCGCCCTGCAGTACGCGCACGGCAAGCTCGTCGTGCACCGCGACATCAAGCCGAGCAACCTGCTCGTCGACCGGTCGGGCGCGCCGAAGCTGCTCGACTTCGGCATCGCCAAGCTGCTCGACCCCCACGCCGAGTTCGCGCGCGAGGCGAGCACGCGCACCGGCATGCCGCTCTTGACCCCCCAGTACGCCAGCCCCGAGCAGGCGCGCGGCGAGCCCGTCTCGGTGGCGACCGACGTCTACTCGCTGGGCGGCGTGCTCTACGAGCTGGTCACGGGGCGGCCGCCGCAGCAGCCGGGCGGCGGCCACCTCGAGACGCTGCGCGCCATCTGCGAGACCCAGCCGCCGCGCGCCAGCGCCGTCGCGCCGCTCGAGCTGCGGCGCGAGGTCAAGGGCGACCTCGACAAGATCATCGAGAAGGCCCTGCGCAAAGACGCGCGCGAGCGCTACGCGTCGGTCGAGCAGTTCGCCGACGATCTGCGCCGCTACCTCGAGGGGCGGCCGGTCAAGGCGCACGCGGCGACCTTCGCCTACCGCGCCGACAAGTTCGTCCGGCGCAACCAGGGCAAGCTCGCGCTCGCCGTGCTCTTCGTGGCCGGCCTCTCGGCGGCGGCGCTCGTCTCGGTCAGCCAGGCGCGAAGGGCCGAAGCGCAGGCGCGCCGGGCCGACGCCGAGGCCGCGCGCGCCCGCGAGCGCTACGGCGAGGTGCGCAAGCTCGCCAACTCGCTGCTCTTCGAGATCGACGAGGCAATTCGTGACGTCGCGGGCACCACGCGCGCGCGCGAGCTCGTGGTCACCCGCGCCCTCACGTACCTCGACTGGCTCGCGGGCCAGCCCGACCGCGACCCCGCGCTCAGCCGCGAGCTGGCGCTCGGGTACATGAAGATCGGCGACATTCAGGGCAACCCCTTCGACCCGAACATCGGCAAGCCGCTCGAGGGCCTGCGCAGCTACGAGAAGGCCGCGGGCTTGCTCGACGGCCTCGACCCGGCCGACCCGGCCGTCATTTCGGCGCGCATTCGGGTGCTTTTTGGCACCGGGTTCATGTACCACATCAGCCGTGACGTCGAGCGCGCGCGGGCGCGCTTGACCGAGGCGCTCGGGCGCGCGCTCGAAGCCCCCCCGGGCGTCGAGGTCGACCGCGTGCTGGTCGCCCGCGCCTACCTCGCGCTCGCGTTCCACGCCAAAGAGATCAACAACGTCGTCGAGGCCGACCGGTACACCGACGAGGGGCTCGCCTTCGTCGACCGGTGGGGCGCCGAGACCGACGAGGCGCGGTACTGGCGCGCGTCCTTCTTGGGACGACGCGCCGACTCGGCGGCGCGCGCGGGCGACCCCGAGGGCGCCGTCGCCGCGCTGCGGGCGGTCACCGCCCTCTACGCCGACCTCGCCGACAAGAACCCGACCATCCCGAAGTATCGGCGCGAGCAGGTCTACGCCCTGCTCTTGCTCGGCATCGCGACGGGCGGCGTCGGCGACTCGCGCCTGTGGGTGGCCAACGTCGGCGATCTCGACGGCGCCGAGGCCGCGTTCCGCCAGGGGCTCGCCATCCTCGAGCGCATCGCGGCCGACGACCCGTCGGACGCCGACGCGAAGGTGTCGGTCGGCATCTTCCGCAGCAGCCTCGGGCTCGTCGCCGCGAAGCGCTCGCCGCGCGGCGCGCTCGCCGAGCTCGAGCGGGCGCTCAAGGCCTACGAGGCCATCCCGCGGGAGACGCGGGCCACGCCTTACGTGCGCGAGAACGAATTCATTCTTCACTGTGCCATGGCCCGCTCGCTCGCCGCGGCGGGCCAGCCCGACGCGCGCGCGCGGGCCGCGGTCGGGCTCGATCTCGCCGCCGGCGGCCCCTTCAACGTCGCGATGTGTGAGTCGCTCGTCGGCCGCATGGCCCGCGAGCTCGGCGACCCGGCGGCGGCCGTCGCGCGCTTCGAGTCGGTCCGGCGCGCGCTCACGCCCATGGCCGACCAGCCCGACACCTCGGCCTTGATCGGCCTCGTCGACACCTTGCAACAGCTCGCCGCGCTCCGCCCGGCCGAGGCCTGTGCCTACCACGCCGAGGCCCTCGCCCGCTGGAACGCCCGGCCCGCGACCACGCCCTACCTGCGCCGGCGGGCGGGCGAGCTCGCCGCCGCGGTCGAGCGCTGCGCGGCGAAACGGTGACACGCTCGGGTCGCCCGCAACGACCGAGAGCCGGGGCGAGGGGGTAAAGCGGGAGGGGGAGTGCGAAGGGGGTAAAGGGGGAGGGGGAGGCTCGACGCCGAGTTCGCGGCGAAAGGAGCCGTGCGCGCTGAGGTAACCCTGCTTCTGCCGGGCCCGAGCGACGCGAAGGGAGGAGTGTGGCCTATGTTCACATGGCGGCGTGTTCCGGGGCCGGTGTGTTGCCACAGGCCCGGCTCAGCAAAAAAGTCCCGCATGGATGGTGGTCGCGGACACGCGGTAACGCATGTCCCGGTCGTGAGGCTTTGTCTCTCAGGAGGATAGGCGATGCGACTCGAACGCTATGCGCCACTCTGGCTACTCATTTTGACCGCCCTTCTCGCCTGCAGCCCCGGGCCGAAATCGGAGCGGGTGGGCGGGGCCGACAATCGGCTCAAAGTTCCCGACGTGATTCAAGACAGTATGTCGACCAGCGGCATGACGCAGAATGGCATGACGCAGAACGGGATGACGCAGAATGGCATGACGCAGAACGGGATGACGCAGAACGGCCTCTGGCAAGACGCGTTCTGGCAGCAGAACCCCGCCGTGCTCCAGGTCTTGCGCAACAACCCCTACGCGCGCGAGCTACTCAAATACACCTACGAGTGTGCCATGCCGAAGGGGCAGCTGACGACGATCGACCCCGGCGGGGTGAACCTCGTGCTGCGAGGGGGCATCGGCCTGGCGCCCCAGTGGGGCGAAGAGGGCGGCGTCTGCGACAAGTCGTGCCAGCGCTGGGTGACGGCGTGCCTGCTCGCGCGCACCAACGCGTACGGCGAGTCGGTCGAAATCTCGATGCGGGCGCCCGACGACGCGCCCGAGCCCATCAAGACGGCGCTAGCCCTCGCCCCGGGGGAGGCCGACGAGTACGAGCTCTTCGAAGGGGCCTTTTACGGCAATCTCTTCGAACAGACGCCGCGCAACGGGGTCGAAATCATGACCCCGCGCTTTTACGCCTGCTCGGGCAAGGGCAGCAGCACGCCCGAGTTGACCCGGCGCTTCAACGCGAGCGAGGGCGCCGGCGGCCTGATCGAGGTCGTCGGCCCCTGCCTGGGGCAAGAGCCCTACCCCCAAAGCGCGTGCGAGGGCAGCGGTACCGGCCAGGGCGCCGCGGTCAAAAAGTGTTACCCCAACACGAGCCCGAAGCGCCAAGCCGACGGCCTCTACACCGAGGTCATCACGGTCTACCTCAAAAAGCCCCGCGCGAGCTGCGGGAACTCGGTCTGCGAGCCCGGCGAATCGAGCGGCGGCCAAGCCTGCCCGAGCGACTGCCCCGCCGGGTGGGCGACGTCGTTCCCGGCCGTCCTGACGCAGGGGAGCGCGTCCGCCACGCAAGACCACCGGCTCACGATCGCCTCCTGGGCGCGGATCTCGGCCTTGGGCCCCGACAACTCGGTCGTGATCGCCGGGGTGACGCCGGCCGCCGTCAAGTTCGGCCCGGAGCCGCTCCCCCCCGTCGAGAGCGGCGGCACCGCGGTGGGCGTCATCGCCAAATTCGGCCCCGGGGGCGAGCATCGATGGAGCCGGCGCTTCGACGCCGACGGGCGGGCCTCTCAGGTCGCGGTCGCGATCGACCCGTCGCCGGGCGGCCGCATCAGCGTGGTACTCAACGAGCGCCGGCACAAATACGAGTCACACATTCGCGTCGTTAGCTTCGACCCGGCGGGGGGGGACCAGGTCTGGTCGGCGGCGTTCGGCGAGGCGGCGAGCACGAGCTCGGTGAGCGCCAACGCCCTGGCGGTCGCTTCGAACGGCGATCTCTTCATCGCCGCGACGCTCGTCGGCAGCATGACCTTCGGCTCGAACATGCTCGAGGCCGAGCCCAACTCGCCCCGCGAGTTCGTGCTCAAGCTGTCGCCGGACGGTACCCCCGCCTGGGCCGCGCGCTTCGACGGGACGAGCAAGCCCTCGCTGGGCGCCAGGGCCATCAAGGTCGATGCGTCGGGGGGCGCGATCGTCGCCCTGCGCCACGGCGGCGGCGGCGCCCTCTGGAAGCTCACGCCCGACGGCGCCACCCAGTGGTCGAAAAAGGGCATCTTCGGCGGCGTCGCGTTCGACCCCGGGGTCGGCGGCGACGTCTACGCGACCGGCGCGATCGAACAGTTGCCCGGCGGCGACGGGTACGACTTCCCCCTGCCGTCGGGGGCCCAAAACGGCGACTTCTTCGTCGTCCGGTACAACAAAGAGAGCGGCCAGGCGTCGGCGCCCAAGGTCGTCGGGTCCTTCTGCTCGGACCCGCTGTCCCCCTGCGCCTACCGGTGGTTCACGGGGCGTGAAATCGCGTTCGCCGACACCGGCGAGCTGCTCGTCGGCGTGCGCGGCGGCAGCCGCGCGACCATCGACCTCGGCGGCGGCCCCTTCCGCGCGTACGCGACCGACGACCTGTTCGTGGCCGCCTTCCGGAAGGCCGATCTCGAATCGCTCTGGGCCAAGCACCTGCCCATGGCCCTCGACGGCACCCTCCGCGGGATGCACTTCGGCGGCTCCGGCGACCAGCGCAGGGTCGTGGTGAGCGGCACCTTCTCGGGGTCGATGATCGTCAACGGCCGCCCGCTCGCCACGCCGGCGTCCGAGCAGCGCAGCGTCGGCAGCACCTTCCTCGCCTCCTTCTCCGTGCCCCCGCCCGCGGACCAGGCCCCGCCCGTCATCGTCGAGGGGTCGTCGCCTGAAGAGCCGGCGTACGCGGCCGTCGAGGCCACCAGCGCCGAGGGCGCCCGGGTCTTCTTCGCGCCGCCCCTCTCGACCGACGAGGGCGGCGCCGGGGTGAGCGTCACCTGCACGCCCCCCCCGAACGCGATCTTCCCGATCGGGGTGACGACGGTCGAGTGCGTCTCCGCCGACCCGGTCGGCAACCATACCTCGAAGACCTTCGACGTTAAGGTCGTCGACGGAGGGCCCGTGTTCGCCGGGACCCCCGAGCCCATCGTGAAAGAGCCGTCGGGCGAGGGCGACACGCCGGTCTCCTTCGAGAACCCCCGCGCCATCGACCTGGTCGACGGCGACGCCACGGTGTCGTGCACGCCCGCGAGCGGCTCGGCGTTCCCCCTCGGCACGACGCAGATAACGTGCGTGGCCGAAGACTCGAGGGGCACGACGGCCACGGTGTCCTTCCCCGTGCACGTGCGCAAGGGGGGCAAGACGTGCGGCAACGGCGTGCTCGACCCGGGCGAAGAGTGCGACGACGGCGACGCCGACGACAACGACGGCTGCACGACGGCGTGCGTTCGCGTGAACCTCCCCCCGACGTGCACGGGCGTGTTCGCCTCGCCCGCCGACATTCTGGCCTCGACGGGGCAGAACTTCGTGCCCATCACCATCATGGGGCTGAGCGACCCCGACGGCGACCCGCTCACGATCGAGGCGAAAAGCATCCGGCAAGACGAGCGCGTGAGCCCGTTGTGGTGCCCCAGCGGCGACTGCGCCGACGCCACGCTCGCGCCGCTCGAGGTGCGCGCCGAGCGCGACACCTGGTACCCGACCGACCCGCAGCCCGACGGCAGGGTCTACCACATCGTATTCTCGGCCCGAGACCCCCAGGGCGCCACGTGCCTGGGCAAGGTCACCGTCTGCGTGCGACGCCGCCACGACGTCCTGGGCTGCGGCGACCAAGGCGACCTCTACGACAGCCTCGTGCCGAGCCCCCTCCCATGAGCCCGCTTCCTCCCGCCGGCGGCCGGCCGCCGCGCCCCCTGCGACCGCGCGAACGACGCCCCCGCCCGATGACGACGAACTTGCCGCGAACGCGAGGTACCCCCATGACGACGACGAACCCAAAGCTGCGGCCGCGGCTCGCCCGGCTGCTCGGCGTCACGGCCGCCGCCGCGACGCACCTGCTCGCGGCCGCGCCGGCCCGCGCCGACGCGATCGTGACGGACGACGGGTGCAAGGCGAACACCCTGGCGCGCGGCGACGGCGTGGTGAGCGCCGCCGTCGACCTGGGCTTCGAGGTCAACTTCGGCGGCACCCTCTACGCCCAAGTCTACGTCGACACCGACGGCGCCCTGCGCTTCGGGGGCGGCGCCATCGATTTCGGCGCGCTGCGCGGCGCCACCTGGGTCACCCCGCCCGCGCACGCCGTGCCCTTCGTCGCGCCCTTTCACGCCGACGTCGACACCAGCGAGCCGACGTCGAAGGCCGTCACCTACGGCCCCATCACCTTCGGCGAAAGCAAGCGAAAGGCCTTCTGCGTCAACTGGGTCGACGTCCGGCACGGCGGCGGCGCCGGCCCGCGCAACACCTTTCAGCTCGTGCTCGCCCAGCGCGCCGAGCCGGGCGCCTTCGACGTCATCTTCAACTACAGCCGCCTCGAATGGGAAGACGACAGCCATGCCCCCTTCGTCGGCTACTTCGACGGCCGCAACCAGGTCGAGCTGCCCGGCTCGCGCGAGCGCCACGTGCTACTCGATGGCAGCTCGAGCGGGCTCGTCTACGGGCAGCGGGGCGGCGACGAGGTCGGCCGCTACGTGCTGCCCGTCCTCGAAGCTCCCCCGCCCCCCGCCATCAAGGCCGAGCTCACGGGCAAGGCCCTGCGCCCCGACGGGCAGTTTCTCACGGGCGCGGCGGCGAGAAGCTGCGACAGCCAGGGCCTTTGCGTGACCGGCGTGACCGACGCGTCCGGCACCTACAAGCTCCGGGGCTTCGAAGGCGCCGACGTCGCCGACGTCTGGAAGGTCGAGCTCGCCGCCCCGCCGGGCGACGACATCGTGCCCCCGAGCGCGGTCTTCTTCTCGTTCCCTTCGGTCGAATCCCCCGTCGAGGAGGTCGAAACGGTCGACTTTGCGCACGCCCCTAGCTGCGTCGGCTTCTGCGGAGGGTTCTCCCCGGGTGGCTGCTTCTGCGATGAACTATGCGAAGGATTCGGCGATTGCTGCCCTGACAAGGTCGACGTGTGCGACGGTACGGGCGGCAGCCCGGCCAGTTGCCAGGGGGAAGAAGGCACGTACTGCGGCTCTCAGTCGCCCGGCGGCTGCTTCTGCGACGACCAGTGCAATCAGAACGGCAACTGCTGCCCCGACAAGGCCGACGTCTGCGACGGGAGCGGCACCTTAGGTCGAGTTTCGCGTTTTTGTGCGGAGTCCGAGGCCTGCCGGCAGGCAGTTTTCCGGGGCTGGGCTGGGTTTTGCGAGGTCTCGAGAACACCGTGGTCTCGCAAAATCCGGGTTCTGGGAGCGGGAGCCTCGAGAAAATGGCTGGCCCCCATGGCGACAAAAACGCGAAACTCGACCTTAGGGGCCCCCGCGGCCGGCGGGGGCACCGCGTCTTGCGCCGGCCGGCCCGACGACGGTTGAAGCGCGTGGGCGGCGGCCACCCGTGGGCGCTCGACGCGCCGGCCGAGCAGCGTCTGGGGGCGCTCCTCGACGAGCAGAACGATCTGCCCGACCACGAGTACGCCCGCCGGCTGGCCATGCGCCTGGGGCGGCCGGTCAGCCGCCAGGCAGTCAACCGGGCCTGGAAGCGAATGGGCGTGGCGCGCGAGGGAAAGGCGGCACGCGCCCCCGAGCTGGGCGAACCCGACGAACGCGAGCGCTGAGCGGCGCCGTGCGGCCATTGACGACCCACCGCTCGCCTGTCATGCGAAAGCGCGAGGTGTTCGTCAAGACGTCGGGGGAGAACGTTAATTTCTGAGCGCCACCCTGAGCCTAGGCGGCGGTCGTTCGTGGGCGCTCTTCGGGCCCGCTAAACTCGCCTCCGGCTCCGACCGCAGGGGACCCGCCCTCCGAGTGTGCAAGAACGACCGCCGCCTGGGTTCAGGGGGCGCGGTCGGGCGGCGTGGGGGGCGGGCACACACTGCCTTGGCCCAGCGCGAGCCTCCGTGATGGCGGTCGAAGGCTCAGGTTACTAAAGCAAGCGAGCTTCACGAAAGAAACTTGCGTGACATTGAGCAGGTAAGGTGGATAAAGGGGCGAGGCCGACACGCCGGGCTTCGAGCCCGTACCCAACGCAATCGAGCGTTGGCTGTGGGTGACAAACGCTTGCCTTTTACTAAATCTCACACCTAAAATGGCCCTCCGTAGTGTGTGTCATGAAACCTATGACACAGCCCTCGAGGGAGCGGCTATGGCGAAAGACTATGACGATCTCCGTGACGGTGAGAGAGGCTCGTTGAGCGAACTCGTCGAGGAGGCCGGCGGCAAGAGCTCGTTGGACGCGCTCACGAAGACGCTCTACGAAGAGCTCCACAAGATCGCGTCCCGCTACATGCGTGGTGAGCGACCTGGCCACACGCTGCGGCCGACCGAGCTGGTTTCTGAGGCCTACGAGCGGCTCGTCCGAGGGGGGCACTACCGCTTCAAAGACCGCGCCCATTTCTGTGGGATCGTGGCGCGGGTGATGCGACAGGTTCTGGTCGACGCGGCGCGCAAGCGGCGCGCCTCCAAGCGAGGGCGGGGCGAGCGAGCGATCACGTTCGATGACGTGCACATCTCGACGGAGCAGCCCGAGAACTTGATTGCGCTCGACGAGGCGCTATCGGCGTTCGCCCGGCAGTATGAGCGGAAGGCGAAGGTGGTCGAGCTCTTCTACTTTGGCGGCCTCACCCAGGAAGAGATCACGACCATGCTCGGGCTTTCCGTGAACACGGTGGCCCGAGATCTCGACTTCGCCGAATCGTGGATCAACCGCTATCTCCGCGAAATGAACTGAAATGGACGACCCGGCGCTTGCCAAGGGGCCGACCGAGCCTGACTTTACCCCTGAACAACTGCAGCTCATCGATGACCTGTATACACAGGCGCGCGAGCTGCCCGAATCCGAGTGGCAAGCGTGTCTCGAACGAAACTGCGACGACCCGTTGGTTCGCGCCGAGGTCGCGTCGCTGCTTGAGAACTCGCGCGGGGCGGCCCTGCGCTTGCGCAACGACATTGCCGCGGGGTTCGAGCGCTTCGGCGCCGAGCGCGTCGCGGCGCACATCGGCCGTCAGGTCGGGCCCTACCGGCTGATCGAGCTGCTTGGTACGGGCGGCATGGGCGCCGTCTACCTCGCCGAGCGCGTCGATGAAGAATACAAGGGCCGGGTCGCGGTCAAGGTCTTGCACCACGGCTTCGGCTCGCCGCAGGCCATCGCGCGCTTCCGCGACGAGCGGCAGATCTTGGCCACGCTCGAGCACCCGGGCATCGTGCGCCTGTTCGACGGCGGCCACACCGACGACGGGCTGCCCTACCTGGTGCTCGAGCGGGTCGACGGCGTGCCCATCACCGAGTATGCGCGCGAGCGAGGGCTGAAGGTGCGCGCCCGCGTCGAGCTCGTGCTCGGCGTGTGCGCCGCCCTGCAGTACGCGCACGGCAAGCTCGTCGTGCACCGCGACATCAAGCCGAGCAACCTGCTCGTCGACAAGGCGGGGGCGCCGAAGCTGCTCGACTTCGGCATCGCCAAGCTGCTCGACCCCGGCGCCGAGCTCGCGCGCGAGGCGCGCACGCGCACCGGCATGCTCTTGCTGACCCCCGAGTACGCGAGCCCGGAGCAAGCGCTCGGCAAGCCGATCTCGGTGGCGACCGACGTCTACTCGCTGGCCGCCGTGCTTTATGAGTTGATCACGGGGCGGCCACCGCAGCAGCCGAAGGGCGATCTGCACGAGATGGCGCTCGCCATCCGAGACGTTCTGCCGCCCAGGCCGAGCACCGTCGCGCCGCCCGAGCTGCGGCGCGAGGTCGAGGGCGACCTCGACAAGATCATCGAGAAGGCGTTGCGCAAAGACCCGGCCGAGCGCTACGTGTCGGTCGAGCAGTTCGCCGACGACCTGCAGCGTTACCTCGAGGGCTTGCCGGTCAAGGCGCGCCCGATGACCTTTCGGTACCGCGCCCAGAAGTTCGTGCGCCGCAACCAGGGCAAGCTCGCGCTCGGCATGCTCGCCGCGGTCGTGCTCTCGACCTTGACGGCCGTATCGGTGCGCCAGGCGCGCCGGGCCGACGCCGAGGCCGCGCGCGCTAGTGAGCGCTACGAGCGGGTGCGCAAGCTCGCGAACTCGTTGCTCTTCGAGATCGACGAGGCGATGCGAGACGTCGCGGGCACCACGCGCGCGCGCGAGCTCGTGGTCACCCGCGCCCTCACGTACCTCGACTGGCTCGCGGGCCAACCCGACCGCGACCCCGCGCTCAGCCGCGAGCTGGCGCTCGGATACATGAAGATCGGCGACATTCAGGGCAGCCCCTGGGACCCGAACATCGGCAAGCCCCCCGAGGGCCTGCGCAGCTACCAGAAGGCCGCAAGCCTGCTCGACGGTCTCGACCCGGCCGACCCGGCCGTCCTTTCGGCGCGTATTCGGTCCATGTTCGGCACCGGGTTCATGCACTACATCAGCCGCGACGTCGAGCGCACGCGGGCGAGCTTGACCGAGGCCCTCGGGCGCGCGCGTGCGGCGCCCCCGGGCGTCGAGGTCGACCGCGTGCTGGTCGCCCGCGCCTACCTCGCGCTCGCGTTCGACGCCAAAGAAGCCAACAACGTCGTCGAATCCGAACGGTATACCGACGAGGGGCTCGCGTTCGTCGACCAATGGGACGCTCGCACCGCCGAGGCGCGCTATTGGCGCGCGTCCTTTCTGCTGCGGCGAGCCGACTCGGCGGCGCGCGCGGGTGACCCACAAGGTGCGGTCGCTGCGCTGAAGGCGGCCATCGCGCTTCACGCCGCGCTGGCCGACGAGCACCCGGACGACCCGAAGTATCGGCGCGAGCAGGGCTACGCCCTGATGCTGCTCGGCATCGCGACGGGCGGCGTCGGCGATTCGCACCTGTGGGTCGCCAACACGGGTGAGCTCGATGCCTCGGTGGCTGCATTCCGCGAAGGGCTCGCCATCTTCGAACGTCGAGCGGTCGAAGACCTTTCGAACGCCGACGCGAAGATGGCCATTGCCGTTTTTCACAGCAGCCTCGGGCTCGTCGTTTCGAAGCGCTCGCCGCGCGATTCGATCGTCGAGCTCGACCGGGCGCTCAAGGCCTTCGAGGCGCTCCCGCCGGAGATGCGCGCCTCGACGTATGGGCGGGAGAACGAGTTCGTCGTGCACTGCGCGATGGCCTACGCGCTCGCCGCCGAGGGCCGGCCCGAGGCGCGGGCGCGGGCCGCGTCGGGGCTCGCTCTCGCCGCCGGCGACCCCATCAACCTTGCCATCTGTGAGTCGTTCGTGGCCCGAATGGCCCGCGAGCTCGGCGACTCGGCGACGGCCGTCACGCACTTCGAGTCGGTCCGGCGTACGCTCACGCCCATGGCCGACAAGCCCGACATCTCGTCCTTGAATGGCCTGGTCGACACCTTGCAGCAACTCGCTACGCTCCGCCCGGCGGAGGCTTGTGCCTACCACGCCGAGGCCCTGGCTCGCTGGAAGACTCGGCCGGCGAACACGCCCTATCTGCGCCAACGCGCGGGCGAGCTTGCCGCCGCCGTCGACCGCTGCTCGTCAACGAGGTGACGCGCCCGGGCTGCTCGTTCCGACCGACAGCCCGGGCGATGAGCTGACGGGCTCGATGCCCGGCTCGCTTCAGCGGTCGGAGCACGCCGTTGGGGTGACCCGCCCGCGCCGAGTTCAAGTGGCGTCAACGGCGTGAGGTGCGGGCCACGCCTACATCGTGGCGACCCTGGGCCCACTGCGCTGCCACCGAAGCGGCTCAGCAAGAAAGTGTCAGCATGGCTGGGGGGCGCGGGCACAGCCTGACGCATGTCCCCCCCGGGACGGTTTGTCCCCCAGGAGGATGGGCTATGCGACCCCGACACCTTGCGCCCCTCACGCTGCTCGTACTGACCGGCCACCTCGGCTGTGGCCCCGACCCGAGGGCTGACGAGGTGGCCTCGTCGG
>DASTPP010000034.1:0-19370 GCA_035762175.1 Polyangiaceae bacterium
CGGGGCCGGGGCGAGCTCGTCGTCGCGGAAGAGCGCGAGCTCGGCGTAGCAGCCCGGCCGGCGCACGTAGTCGAGCATGCCGAAGACGCGCTGCCCGGGCGCGAAGCGGGTGACGGCCGGGCCGACGGCCTCGACGGTGCCGGCCGCGTCGCCGCCGAGGACCCACGGGTAGCGCAGCGGCACGGGCACGAGGCCCGCGCGCAGGTAGGCGTCGACGGGGTTCACGCCGGCGGCGCGCACGCGCACGAGCACGTCGCGCGGGCCGGCGACGCGGGGGGCGGGCACGTCGGCGAGCGCGAGCACCTCGGGCCCGCCGCGCCGGCGCAGCACGGCGGCCTTCACGCGGCGGCCTCGGGTAAAAGGACCAGCTTGCCCTCGACCTCGCGGGCCTCGACCCGGCGCAGGGCCTCGCGCGCCTGCGCCAGCGGCAGGCGCCCGGCGATGAGCGGCGCGATGGCGCCCTCGCGCGCGAGGGCGACGAGGCGGGCGAGGTCTTCGGCGAACTCAGCGGGCCGCGCGCGCTTGGCGAACATGATGCCGTAAAAGCGCGCCCGGCGGCCGTCGGGCACGAGCGCGTGCAAGGCCAACCGGGCGAAGGTGTCGAGGCGGCCGGCGACGGGCGAGCCCATCTTCGAGGTGAAGCCGAAGCCGACGTAGCGGCCGCCGCGGCGCAGGGCGGCGTACGCGCGGCTCGAGCTCGCGCCGCCGACGCCGTCGAGCGCGACGTGCACGCCCCCGCCCGACGCGGCGCGCACCGCCTCGCGCAGGTCGCCCCGGGCGGCGTCGACGAAGCGCGCGCCCTGCGCCTCGACCGTCGCCCGCTTGCGCGCCGAGGCCGCGCCGAGGGCGTCGACCCCGGCCACCTTGGCGAGCTGCAGCACGGCGGTGCCCACGCCGCCCGCGGCGCTCGTGACGAAGAGCGACTCGCCTGGCCGGGCCCGCGCCGCGCGGTGCACGAGCTGGTACGCCGTGACGTAATTGAGCAAGAGCGAGACCGCCACCGCCGCGTCGAGATCGTCGGGCACCGCCACGAGGTCGTCGGCGCGCCAGCAGACGTAGCGCGCCCACGCCCCGCGCACGGTCAGGGCGCCGACCCGCGCGCCGAGGCGCCCGGCGTCGACCCCCGGCCCGAGCGCGTCGACGCGGCCGACCAGGTCGTAGCCGAGCCCGAACGGCAGCTTCGCGCCCTCGGGGTACATGCCCTCGCGGATCGTCACGTCGGCCTGGCTCACGCCGGCCGCCTCGACGGCGATCCGCACCTCGCCCGGGCCCGGCTCGGGCAGCGGCCCCTCGACCACCTCGACGCCCTCGGGCCCCCCGAGGCGCCGCACGATCACGCGGACGTTCGACCTACGTTTCATGCGACGATGGTAGGGTCGCGTGCCGAGCCGCTCCATGCCCCGAACGCCCCCGCCGTTGCTCGCGCGTCTCACGCCGGGCGGCGGCGCGGCCGAGCCTCGCGCGCGGCCGCGCCTCGCCGCGGGCCCCCCGGCCGGGCCCCGCCCGCCGCCGGCGTCGGGCTCGCGCCCCGTGCCGAGCGAGGGCGCGGCCGACGTCGTCGCGGCGGCGCTCGCGGGGGTGCGGGTCACGTCGACCCGGTACACGCACGCCGACCTCGCCGCGCCCTGGGGCATCCGCTTCGCGGGGCGGGCGGCGGCGATGTTCCACGCCGTCGAGCGCGGCCCCTGCGTGCTCGGCGTCGCGGGCGAGGGGGCGACGATACGGCTCGGCGACGGCGACGTGGCGCTGCTGCCGCGCGGCGACGACCACACGCTCGCCGACCGCGAAGGCCGAGGCGCCCGGCGCGTCGAGTTCGCCGAGGGCAAGGGCTCGGTGGTCGCGCCCGCGCGCCCGGGCGCGGCGCGGGCCCGCTTCGTCTGCGCCGAGATCGGGCTCGACGCCCTCGGCGCCCGGTCCCTGCTGGCGACGCTGCCCCGGGTCGTCGTCATCCCCGCCGGGGGCGGGGCCGCCGGGGGCACGCTCGCCCTGCTGCTGCGGGCCCTCGCGTCCGAGGCCGGCGCGGGGCTGGCGGGCGGGGCCGAGATGCTGCGGCGCCTGCTCGAGGTGGCGTTCGTCGAGGCGCTGCGCGCGTGGCTGCTCTCCGAGGCGCCGGCGCGGCGCCCGGGCTGGCTGCGGGGGCTGCGCGACCCGGTCGTGGCCCGCGCGCTCGCCCGCCTGCACGCCGCGCCCGGGGCCGCGATCACGCTCGCCCGCCTCGCCCGCGCGTGCGGCACCTCGCGCGCGACGCTGACCCGGCGCTTCCGCGACGCGGTCGGCGAGCCGCCGCTGGCCTACCTGGCGCGCGTCCGGATGGAGCGGGCGGCGCTGGCGCTGCGCGACCGCCCGGACCAGTCGGTCGACGCCATCGCCGAGGCGCACGGGTACGCGTCGCCGGCGGCCTTCTCGCGGGCGTTCAAGCGCTGGATGGGGGTGGGGCCCGGGGCGTTGCGCAAGGGCGCGGCCGGGCCGCCGGGCCCCGGCGAGGGCGGCCCGCCGCCCGGCGGGCGGCCCGCGCTCGCCCCCGTCGGCGCCAGCGTCGACGACTAGCCCGCCTCGAGCGCCGGCCGGATGCCCACGCTGCCGCGGACGGTGTCGCGCAACGCCGCGAGAAAGACGGTCCGGGCGTCCGCGCGTGCTCGCCCGGGCGCAGGCGTCTGCGCGTGCTCGCCTTCGAGGCGGGCGACCAGATGAGCTTCCTGCCCGCGTTGGCCAGGATCGCGCTCAGCGCCTTGACCGTCGCGGCGCGCGGCGCGCCCGGGGCCAGGCGCGCGCGCGAGCGCGCCGGGCCGCGGCGACCCACGCGTTCGCCGAGCGCGGTCGCCGCGGGGCGTTCGGCCCAAGCGGACGTGGCCGCCTTCGTCGCCTGCGCGCGGGCCGCGTCCGAGGTCGTCGCGCGCCAGGGCGCGACCGGCCATGCCATCGGCTTCGCGACCGCGTCGCCGTCTCGGCGCCCCGGCTCATTTCGCCGCCGCGGCCGAGCTCGCGCCCCGGGCGGCCGGCGCCCGGTCGGGCGGGGGGCGGCGCCTTCGGCGCGAGCCGAGGGCCCTGTTCGGATTCGGAAACGGGCGCGAGGGCCGCCGCATGCGGAAAAGTACAAACTCTCGAAAGCCCGCGCCAGCCATCTCGGCGGGCGGCGTCGAACTTGGCGGGCGTGGGCGCGATGATTTGTACCTATAATGGCCGCAGCGTCGTTCGATAGTAATGACCCTTCACCCCAAGCCCGAGCGCCCCGAGGGGGGGCCCCGCGCATCGGGGCCCGTTCGCGCCCCGGCGCCCGGGGGCGTGGCCCGGCCGGCGGGCGCCTTGCGCACCGCGGCGGCGCCCGACGAGCTCGACGCGTTGACGACCTTGACGTACGGGGCGCCCGCCGACGGCGGCGCGTGGCCGGCGCCCGGTGCGGCGCTCGAGCATTACGAGATTCTTCGCCCCCTCGGCCGCGGGGGCATGGGCTCGGTCTGGCTCGCCCGCGACACCAAGCTCGGCCGCCTGGTGGCGATCAAGATTCTGCACACCTCGACCGAGCTCGGCGCCCAGCGCCTGCTGGCCGAGGCGCGGGCGACGGCCCAATGTCGGCACGAGAACATCGTCGTGCTCCACGAGGTCGGCGAGGTCGAGGGGCGGCCCTATCTGGTGCTCGAGTACCTCGAGGGGCGCACCTTGGCCGGCTGGCTTGCGCAGCGCCAGCGGCCCGACGGCGGCGCACTCGGGCCGGCGGCGGGCGCCGCGGCCGAGCACGCGCCGCTCGTGCACGCGACCGAGCCCGTGCCGCCCGCGCTGGCGGTCGAGCTGATGCTGCCCGTGGTGCGCGCGCTCGCCGCCGCCCACGCCCGGGGCATCGTGCACCGCGATCTGAAGCCGGCCAACATCTTCTTGACCGACGCCGGGCCCATCAAGGTGCTCGACTTCGGCATCGCCAAGCAGCGCGGGGCCGGCGAGTTGACGGCGCTCGCGGCGCCCGGCGACGCGCTCGCGTCGGGGCCCGAGCTGACGCAACCGGGCGAGTTCATGGGCACGGTGCCGTACATGGCGCCCGAGCAGTGGCGGGGCGAGGAGGTCGACGCGCGCACCGACCTGTGGGCCGTCGGCGTCTTGCTCTTTCGGCTGGTCACCGGCGAGCACCCGCTCGGGCCCGCCCCCTCGCTCTACAAGCTGGCGCAGCTCGGCGCGCCCGAGCCGCCGTTGCGCAGCGCGTTCGAAGCGTGCCCCGACCTCGGCCCGCTCGGCGAGGTCATCGATCGGTGCCTGAAGAAGGCCCCGGGCGAGCGCTTCGGCTCGGCCGACGAGCTCGTCGAGGCGCTCGAGGCGCTCGCGCCGGGGCGCGCGGCGGCGGGCGAGGGCGAGAGGCCCTTCGTGGGCTTGTCGGCGCTGCAAGAGGCCGACGCGGGGCGCTTCTGCGGGCGCGAGGCCGAGGTTTCGGGCGTCGCGGGGCGGCTGCTCTCGCAGCCGCTCTTGGCGGTGGTGGGCCCGTCGGGGGCGGGCAAGTCGTCGTTCGTGCGCGCGGGGGTCGTCCCCGCGCTCAAGCGCGCGCACCCGGCGACCGAGGCGGCGGTGCTGCGGCCGGGGCGGCGGCCGCTCTGGGCGCTCGCCGAGCTCTTGTTGCACGCCGACGCGGTGTCGGCCGGCGCGGCCGAGCGGCGGGGTGGCCCGGCGGCGGGCGAGCGGGGCGTCGCGGGCGCGCTCGAGGCGGGCGACCTCGAGGCGCTGGTGGGCCTCTTGCGCGCGCAGCCGGGGCGGTTTGGCGCCGAGCTGCGCGCGCACTGCCGGCGCTGCGGCCCGCGGCACCGGCTCGTCGTCTTCGTCGACCAGTTCGAAGAGCTCTTCACGCTCGGCGCCCCGGCCGACGAGCGCCACGCCTTCGTCGCCTGCCTGCTCGGCGCCGCCGACGACGCGAGCTCGCCCTTGCGCGTGCTGCTCAGCCTGCGCGCCGACTTCCTCGACCGCGCCGCCGAAGACCCCGCCTTCGCCGCCGAGCTGACGCGCGGGCTCGTCTTGCTCCGGCCGCTCGGGCGCGAGGGGCTGCGCGAAGCGCTCTGCCGCCCGCTCGAGGCGGCGGGCTACCGCTTCGAGGGCGAGGGGCTCTTGGCCGCGATGCTCGGCGAGCTCGAGGGCGCGCGCACGCCGCTGCCGCTCTTGCAGTTCACCGCCTCGAAGCTCTGGCAGGCCCGAGACCGCGGGCGCAGGCTGCTGACGCGCGCGAGTTACGTGCAGCTCGGCGGCGTCGCCGGCGCGCTCTCGGCCCACGCCGACGCGCTGCTCGGGGCGATGCCCCCGGCCGAGCGGGCGCTCGCGCGCGAGCTGCTCGTGCGCCTGGTGACGCCCGAGCGCACGCGCGCCTCGGTCGGCCTCGACGAGCTGCGCGCGCTCGGGCCCGACGCGGCCGCGGTCGAGCGGGTGTTGGGCCGGCTCGCCGACGCGCGCCTTCTGCTGATCGAGCCCACGGGCGGCGGCGGGGGGCCCACGGTCGAGCTGGTGCACGAGTCGCTCGTCGAGCGCTGGCCGACGCTCAAACAGTGGCTCGACGAAAGCGCCCAGGAGGCGCAATTTCTCTCGCGGCTGCGGGCGGCGGCGCGGGCGTGGCGCGAGGGGGGCGAGGCCGAGGGGCTCTTGTGGCGCGACCGCGCCGCCGACGAGGCGTGCGCGTGGCTCGAGCGCCGGCGCGCCGAGGGGGGCGCCGCGCTCGGGGGCGTCGAGGGGCGGTACCTGCGCGCGGTCGCGGCGCGGGCGGGGCGGGCGCGCCGCTCGCGGCGCCTCTCGGTCGCCGCCATCATGAGCGCGCTCTGCGCCGTCGCCTTCGTGGTGTCGCTCTTGGCGGTGCGCGCGGGGCGCGAGGCGGCGCGGACGCGGGCCGAGGCCCGGCGCGCCGACGCCTCGGCCGCCCTCGCTCGCAACGCCGCGCGCCTGGCCGCCGCGCGCGAGTTGCAAACGAGCGACCCGACCACCGCGCTCGCGCTGCTCCGCGAGGTCGAGCCGCCCAACGTGCCGGGCGAGTGGGGCGAGCAGGCCCTCTCGGCGCTGCACGGCGGCGTCAGCTCGGCCGTGCTCGCCCACCAAGACGTCGTCTTTTCCGTCGCCGTCAGCCCCGACAGCCGGCGCGTGGCGACCGCGTCGGCCGACATGCTGGTGCGGGTGTGGCCCATCGACGGCCGGGGCGAGCCGCTCGTCTTGCGCGGCCACGAGGCGTGGGTCCAGTCGGTCGCGTGGAGCCCCGACGGCGCTCGCCTCGTCAGCGCGTCCTGGGACGGCACCGCGCGCGTCTGGGACGTCGGCGCCCCGGGCGAGCCGCTCGTCTTGCGCGGCCACGACGGCGGCGTCCGCGCCGCGGCCTTCAGCCCCGACGGCCGGCGCGTCGTCACGGGCACCAAGGGCGGCACCGTGCGCGTCTGGGACGAAGGCGGCCGGGGCGAGCCGCGCGTCTTGGTCGGCCACGACGAGGAGGTCACCGCCGTCGCCTTCAGCCCCGACGGCCGCCGCGTCGTCAGCGCGTCCTACGACAAGACCGCCCGCGTGTGGGACGCCGACGGCTCGGGGCGGCCGCTCGTCTTGCGCGGCCACGACGACAAGCTCACCTCGGCCTCGTTCAGCCCCGACGGCCGCTTCGTCGCCACCGCCTCGCTCGACCGCACCGCACGCCTCTGGGACGCCCGCGCGCCGCGCGAGCCCCCGCGCGTGCGCGCGCACGAGACCATGCTCTGGTCGGTCGCCTTCGCCCCCGACGGCCGGCAGCTCGCCACCGGGTCGGTCGACGGCGTCGTGTACCTTTGGAACGCCGACGGCACCGGCGGGCCGCGGGCCTTGCGCGGGCACGCGGGCCTCGTCAACTCGGTGGCCTTCAGCCCCGACGGCGCGCGCCTCGTCAGCGGCTCGTGGGACGGCACCGCGCGCGTCTGGAACGCCGACGGCTCGGACGTGCCCGTCGTCATGCGGGGGCACGGCGACACCTTCCTCTCCGTCGCGTATAGCCCCGACGGGCGCCACGTGGCGACCTCGTCGTTCGACAAGACCGTGCGCGTGTGGGACGCCGACGGCTCGGGGCGGCCGCTCGTCTTGCGCGGCCACGACGACTGGGTCTTCTCGGTGGCCTACAGCCGCGACGGCAGGCGCCTCGTCAGCGGCTCGCGGGACAAGACCGCGCGCGTGTGGGACGCCGACGGCTCGGGGCGGCCGATCGTCTTGCGCGGCCACCAATACTTGATCGGCTCGGCCGAGTTCAGCCCCGACGGCGGGCGCATCGTCACCGCCTCGCGCGACGGCACCGTGCGCGTCTGGAGCGCCGACGGCTCGGGCGAGCCGCTCGTCTTGGGCGAGCCGGGCGAGGCGTTCACGTCGGCCTCGTTCAGCCCCGACGGCCGCCGCATCGCGGCCTCGTCCGCGCACAACGTGGTGCGGGTGTGGGACGCCGACGGCCGGGGCGAACCGCTCGTCTTGCGCGGGCACGAGGCGGGCATCCTTTCGGTCACGTGGAGCCCCGACGGCGGGCGCATCGTCACCGCCTCGCACGACCAGACCGTGCGGGTCTGGCCGTCCGACGGCGCGGGCGAACCGCTCGTCTTGCGCGGGCACACCGACAAGCTCACCTCGGCCTCGTTCAGCCCCGACGGCCGCCGCATCGTCAGCGCCTCGTTCGACAAGACGCTGCGGGTGTGGTCGGCCGACGGCGCGGGCGAGCCGCTCGTCCTGCGCGGCCACGAGAAGGCCGTGGTCGGGGCCTCCTTCGGCCCCGACGGCCGCCACATCGTCTCCGCCTCGCTCGACAACACCCTGCGCGTCTGGCCCGACGTGCAGCCCGTGCGCGGCTACGACGACCCGGCGCTCTGGGCGGCGAGCTCGTACTGCCTGCCCGTCGAGCGCCGCCTCGCGCTCTTGCACGTGCCCGAGGCGGACGCGCGCGCCGAGCTCGAGGCCTGCGAGCGGCGCGTGAAGGCGACGGCCCGCGGCGAGAGAGTTCGGTGATCCGACCGGGTCTCGGCCGGGCGCTCGAGCATGTCGGGTCGGCCCGCTCGCGTCGGCGCAGAGGCCGGGCGCCCTGATTCGCTGTCGCCGGAACGTGATTTTTTCGGCATTCGGCGGCATTTCCCAGCAACCACGGAAGGAGCGCCGGACGCCACGCCCGGGCCGACCCGAGCGAGCCGGGCCGACGCGCTCAGGCGCCCGGCCGAGCCACGGTTCGATTGCCTATGCTTCGGGGAAGCGTTCGTCGTACCACTCGCCGCTGAGCGCGTCATGCTGGCGCGGTGGCCGACTTCTCTCTCAAACCCACCCTGACCGGCGCGTCGGTCGTGCTGCGCCCCTTCCGGCCCGGCGACGTCGAGGCGCTCGGCGAGGCCCTGCGCGACACCGAGGTCTCTCGGCTGACGGGCACGCACACGGCCCTCGCCGATGACGTCGTGCGCGCCTGGTACGCCACCCGCAACGAGCAGCCCGACCGGCTCGATCTGGCCATCGAAGACCGCGGCTCGGGCGCGTGCGTCGGCGAGGCGGTGCTCAACGAATGGTCGCCCGCCTGTCGCTCGTGCAACGTTCGCATCCTGATGACGGCCCCCGGCCGGGGGCGCGGCCTCGGCACCGAGGCCACCCGCCTGATCGTCGGCTACGGCTTCGAGCGGCTCAGCCTGCACCGCATCAGCCTTGGGGTCTACGCGTTCAACCCGCGGGCCCGCCGGGCCTACGAGAAGGTCGGCTTCGTCACCGAGGGCGTGCTGCGCGACGCCCTCTACTGGGACGGCACCTGGGTCGACGCGATCGCCATGTCAATGCTTGCGCCCGAGTGGCCTCGGCTCGGCCCGACCGACGCTTCCGTTGCCCGGGGCTGAGCGCGGGCGTCGGGCCGGGCGCCCGCCCTCGTGCCCAGGCGTCGGGCCCGGCGCGCGCTCTCATGCCGCCGTCAGGGGGCCGCGGCGGCGTCGACGAGCGTCGGGGCGAGCACGCGCACGAGGTCGGCCGGATCGATCTCGACGAGGAAGCCGCGGGCCCCCCCGTTGATGTAGATGCGCGGCAGCGCGACGATCGACCGCTCGACGTAGATCGGCATGGCGCGCTTGAGGCCGAACGGCGACGTTCCGCCCACCTGGTAGCCCGAGTGCCGGTCGGCAACGTCGGGCGCGCAAGGGGCCACCTGCTTGACGCCGAGGTGGCGCGCGAGGTTCTTCGCCGACACCTCGCGATCGCCGTGCATGAGCACGCAGAGCGGGCGCTTCGCCGCGTCTTCGAAGATGAGCGTCTTGACGACGGCGTGCTCGTCGACGCCGAGCGCCGCCGACGAGGCGCGCGTGCCGCCGCGCGGCTCGTAGGGGTAGAGGTGCGGCACGAAGGGCACGCGCCCCGCCCGGAGCGCGCGTATCGCCATGGTAGTCGGGTACGATGTGGTCACCGCGGCCTCGGTCACGGCGCCGGCCAGGCGCCCTGCGGGGCTTGCCCTACCACCTCGGCGCCCGCCCGCAAGCGCCCCGCCGCCTCGCTCAGGGCGGCGCGCGCTTTCGCGCCTTCGGCCGGGGCGCCTTGAACGAGCGCGCCCACTCGCCCGCCCACGCGTTGAGCGGGGCGAACGTCGTCAGCAACGACCGCCCGAGGTCGGTCAGCTCGTAGCCCTCGGGCCCGTGCTGCACCAGGTTCGCCTCGCGCAGCTCGCGGAGCCGCACGTTGAGCACGCTCGGGTTGGTCTCGGCGGCCTCTTGCAGCGCCCGGAAGGTGAGGGGGCACTCGCGCAGCTCCCACAAGACGCGCAGGCTCATGCGCCGGCCCAGCAGGTCGAGCAGGGCCATGACGGGGCGGCCCGTGGCCGAGCCCCGCACGCGAGAAGAAGGCTTGGGCGTGGTCATGCTATGTTTTTCTTAGCGCCCCGGCGGGCGGGTGCTAAGAAAACCATAGCATACGAGGTGCCCCCATGAACGCCCCCCCCCGCGTCGCCCCCGCCCGCCCGCCGTTCGCCCCCGAAGTCGAGGCCCGCCTCGCCAAGCTGACGCCCCCCGGGGCCGAGCCGCTCGCGCTCTTCCGCACGCTCGCGCGCGACGGCCGCCTCTTCGAGCGGTTCATGGCCGGCGGCCTGCTCGACCGGGGGCACCTCACGCTGCGGCAGCGCGAGATCGTGGTGCACCGGGTCACGGCGCTGTCCGGCTCCGAGTACGAGTGGGGGGTGCACGCCGCCTTCTTCGCCCCGCGCGCCGGCCTCGGCGAAGCCGAGCTGCGCTCGCTCGTGCGCGGCGGGGCGGGCGACGCGTGCTGGTCGCCGGCCGAGGCGCTGCTCGTGCGCCTGTGCGACGCGCTGCACGCCTCGTGCGACGTCGACGACGGCCTGTGGGCCGAGCTCAGGGCTGTGTTCGACGAGCTGGCGTTGCTCGAGCTCTTGCTGCTGGCCGGCTTTTACCGCACCGTTTCGTACCTCACGAACGCGCTGCGGCTGCCGCCCGAGCCCTACGCGCTGCGGTTCCCGCCGCCGGCGTGACTCCATGCACGGCGTCGATGTATCGTCGGCATCGATGCACCCCGTCGATATCTCGCGCGTCGACCTGAACCTGCTGGTCGTGCTCGGCGCTTCGGCGTTCGGCGGCCATTTCCAGTGTCGACGGAAGGGGCGTGGGGCGCCGTGCCTGGGCCGACGTTCGCGCGCCCGGCCGACGCGCTCAGGCGCCCGGCCGAGCCACGGTTCGATTTACCTATGCCTCAGGGGGTGTCCTCGATGGCCTTGAGCAGCGCGGTGTCCCAGCCGGTCAGCACGTTCGAATCCGTGTAACGGTAAAACGCCGAGGCGATGATCGCGCTCACGCGCACGCCCGGGGGCCCGAACTCCGCGGACCACGCGCGCCCCCGGGGCGCGGGGGCCGCCACCGCGGCGACGGCGTCAATCGTCGAGCGGTCGGCAGCGATCGCCGTATTCTTTCACGATGATCGTGTAGGCGTCGGGGGGCGCCTCGCCGAAACTCGAAAAGTCGGTGCGATCGAAGTTCTGGACGAAATCACTCGCGCACAGCTTGCCGTCGCGGCCCACGTCGACGGTTACGGAGAAATAGTAACGCGCGTCCTCGCGCGCGACGGGCCCGTGCCCCTGGTCGATTCGTTCGTGGGGGCTATTAGGGATGTTAAGCTCGAGCTCTACGGGCAACGCCCCGACCTGGATTTCGTAGCGCTCGACCGCGCTGGCGCTCGCGTCTGCGAGCTCGCGGTCAGACCCCCACAGCGTGACGTGTGCTGTCGCGGGCTGGTCGAACGTCACGGGCTCGTGCTCGAGCGTCAGCGTCGTGACCCTCGGGCCGTTCGCCCGGCCCAACGCGTCCCCCCGCTCGTCTCCGGACGCCGAGCTGTCGTCGGGGCTGCACGCGGCGACCGCGCTCGCAAGACCAGCCGCCGCCAACCAAAGAATCGTTCGAAGTTGCGCCTTCATGGTGCACCAAGTCTTTCTGCCATACTGTAGGTAGGGAAAGGAAGCCCGGCCCGAACAGGGGCCGTTCGATAACGGTACGAGATGCGGCCCGGTCGCGCATTGACCTCGTGCGCCACAATCGCGACCGATCGCGCCAGGCGGCAGGCGTAGTCACCCGGCGCCCCCGGGCCTTCGGTAAGTCGCGGTGTTTTCCAGGGACAACGGAATGTGGCTCGGCCTCGCCCCCCCGCCTCGCCAGGGGAAGCGCGCGCCCCGCCGCGGGGGCACGGGGCCGGCAGGCGGTTCGATTGCCGAACCCCGTTCGTGCGCCCACCGTGGGCCCGGCGGGCGCCGCGTCGAGCACGACCGCACCTTCGCCTCGGGGCTCGACGAGGGGCCTTAGGGCACAGCCGAATCAGGCTGCGAGAACCGGCGCCGAGTTGAGCTGGCTGGCTGAGTCACGCTAGTTGCCGCGGGCCCCCCGGCCCGGGCGCCGCGCGGCCTTCGGCGCCTCCGCTTCCGCCTCCGCCGCTGCCCCCGCCGCGCGGCGCGCCGGCCACGCCGGCCCCGGGCCCGCGAGCGCCCCGGCCACCAGCCGGCGAAAGTAGCGCGCGCCCTCGTCGTCGTGCGTACGCTCGTGCCAATAGAGCGCGACGGGCACCGGCTCGGCGCCGACGTCGACGATGCAGAGCGGCAAGAGCCGGCAGATCGAGCGGGCGAGCCGCAGCGGCAGGGCGGCCACCAGGTCGGTCTCGCTCGCGACGATCGCGGCCGCGAGGAACGTCGGTTACTACGGCCGCGGCGTGACCGGCCCCGTCTGGGCCAAGCCCCTCGCCGCCTGCCGCACCGGCCAGCCTGCGTGGCCGTGAGATTCTATCCTTCGGGACATGCTCTTCAGGTCATCGTTCGAAGCGCTAGCCGTCGGCGGGCCCCATGTCCTCGACGCCGCCGGGGTAGACGAACGAGTCGCGCGGCGAGTAGAAGCTGGCCGCCGGCAAGATCTGCAGCGGCGACGCCGGGCGCAGCGCGTAGACCGGGTGATCCGGGTCGAGGAACTCGATCGACTGCACCTCGAACTCGTCGACGAGCTCGCCGATGTACGGGTAGTTGCCGCCGACCAGGCGGTCGCCCACGCGGGTCACGTACTTGAGGTGCCCCGCCACCGTCACGCCGATCTTCTTGCTCACCTTGACCCGGGTGCGGATCAGAGGCTTCCCGTCGACCGTGGTCGTGGCCGTCAGCGTGTGCGCGTGCAGGTCGAGCTCGGTGCTGCCCGGGCTGGCCGGCACCCCGCGCTCGGCCGCGTAGGCGCGCACGATCGGCGACGAGTTGAAGTAATGCGTGAAGAACCGGGCCGGCGTCGCGCCGTCGGGCGCGAACGAGTCGAGGTCGAGCCCGATGTAGGTCAGCGAGTAAGCGCCGAAGCCGGTCGTCTGCTCCGCCGAATCGACGACGTACTGGTTCATGTAGATGGCGCCGTTCGACGCCGGACGCAGCGCGGGCGGCAAGAACGTGCGGCACGCGGCCGGATCTGCGGGGACCCAGCTCGTATAGAGCATCCGGCTGTTGATGACGAGCTGAGGCGCGGCGAGCTGCGGAATTTCAGTCATGATGTCTCTTTCTCTTGCTCCCCAAAGACTGCGAGCGTCGCCAGCTTAGGCAGTCCGCGTCACGATGAAAAGCGCCGGCAGCGCGCGCGGCCACGCCCGCCGATCCGGCTGCGCGCGCGCCCGCACGACCTCCGATCGGGGAATCGATCGCGGGCCGAGGGCTCGCGGCCACGCCCCGCGATTTCGCCCGGCGAGCGCAGACTGTGATGATTGCGGCAGGGGCCGCAATCGCGTCACCTGTCGGCGGCCGCCAGCCCCTCGATGGCGCGGCGCGTGTACACGCGGATCATGTCGCGCCGGTACGCCGCCTCGTAGGGCACGTTGTCGAGCGGCTTGCACTGCGCGTAGGCGGCGTCGGCGACCATCCGCGCCACGGCGGGGTCGCCGAGCTTCTTGCCGACGACGTCGTCGAGCTTGCTCAGGGTGCGCGGCTTGGAGCCGAGCACACCGACGACCACCTTTCCTGCGGCGACGGTCGCCTCGTCCTCGCCGAGGTCGAAGCGCAGCGCCACGCTGACCAGCGGGAAGTCGATGCTCTTCCGCACCGACCATTTGATAGAATGCGTCCGTCGCGGCCCGCTTCGGCAGCGGCACGCGCAATTCCGTGGTCACCTCGCCCGGCTTGGCGTTGGTGTGCGCCAGGCCGTCGGCCTTGTAGTAATCCTCGATCGGCAGCTCGCGCACGCCCTCCGGGCCGGCCTGCACGATCGTCGCGTCGAGCGAGATCAGCACCGGCACGTTGTCGGAGCTCATCACCGCCACGCAGTTGCAGCCGCCGGGGACCACGTGGCACACGTTGCCCTCCGACTTGAGGCAGCCGCCCCCGAGCGCCTCGCGCCAGAAGTGGGTCTGGTTGACGTAGCGGCAGCGGGTGTCGAGGTTGACGTTGCCACCGATGGTCCCCATGTTGCGGATCGGCGGGCTCGCTATCGCACCTGTGCTTTGGGACAGGCTTGGGAAGCGCCGCTGGACCTCCGGGTGCTCGCTCAATTGCGACAGGGGCACCCCGGCGCCGATCCGCAGCACCCCCGCAGCCTCGTCGAGCGCCACCCCGTGCAGGGCTGTCACTCGGGACAGGCTCACGAGGACAGGCGGCAGCTCTGCCGGGTGCTGCGGCGTCCTTTTTCGGCATTCGGCGGCATTTTTTTTTCTACGGTGGCAAACGCCACTTGAAGGCGCCCAAACGCCGGCCTTTGGGGGGGAGGGCGCCTTTAGGGAAGTGAGGCAATTTCAAGCGTTTGGCAGGTGTCTCAAGCAACGTTTGCCACCGTAGTTTTTTTCAGTGGCAACGGAAGAGACGCGCAGCGTGGCGCCCGCGCCGACCCGAGCGGGCCGGCCCGACGCGCGCGAGCGCCCGGCCGAGACCCGGTTGGAATACCTAACGGCCGCGGCGGGCCGGCGCGCCCGCCAGGCGCAGCGCGCCCGCGCTGCGGAGTTCGTCGTGGTAGGCGACGACCTCGTGCCCGTCGAGCGACCCGCGGGGCGCGCCGCGGCGCGCCAGGTACGCCTCGGACGCGTACAGGCGCAGCTCAAAGTCGGCCACCTTGCGCACGACGGGCCGCGCGTCCTTCGGGCGCACGGCGCGCACGGCGACGTCGGCCTCGCCGCGCGACAAGTCGACCAGGCGCCAGCCCGTCTCGACGACGAGTCGATCTCTGGGTGGGCCGCCCTCAGGTCGGCCGCCGCGGGGACGACGAAGTGGTCGGCGAGCGCGTCGGTCGTCGCGACGCGCACCGTGCCGGCGAGCCTCTGGTCGGCGGCCGCGCCGCGCGCCTCGACCTCGCTCGCCGCCTCGGCCATCGACGCGGCCGCCTGCACGACGCGGCGCCCCGCCGGGGTGAGGACGAGGCCGCCCGGCCCCCGGCGCAAGAGCGGGCCGCCGAGCGCCCCCTCGAGCGAGGCGAGCCGCCGGCCCGCCGTCGTCTGGTTGACCCCGAGCGAGCGGGCGGCGGCGGCGAGGGTGCCGTGCCGCGCGACGGCGAGAAAGAAGCGGACGTCGTCCCAGTCGATCATGCCCTGCGATTATGCAGCCTGCGATGCACATTCGCGCATGAACACGACCGGGGGCCCGGCCCACATTCGTGTCGCGTCGGCCCCGCCCGAGCCCCGGCGGGGGCGGCGAGCCCGAACCGAAAGGTCAGACCATGTCACGACACCTCGAGCGAATGCGGCACGTCATGACCGGCGAGCTGCCCGCGCCCCCATCGCCAAGCAGATCGGCTTTCGCCTCGTCGAGGTCGGCCCTGGCTTCTCGGTGACCGAGCTCGACGCCGACGCGCGCCACGCCAACCCCATGGGCACGCTCCACGGCGGCGTCCTTTGCGACATCGGCGACGCGGCCATGGGCATGGCGATGGCGAGCACGCTCGAAGACGACGAGAGCTTCACCACCCTCGACCTCGGCGCCAAGTACTTCAAGCCCATCTGGCGGGCGCGCCTGCGCGCCTCGGCCAAGGTGGTCAAGCGCACCCGCACGCTCGGGCTCATCGAGTGCGACGTCACCGACGAAAAGGGCAGCCTGGTCGCGCGCCTGCAGTCGACCTGCATGGTGCTCCGGGGCGAGCAGGCCGCCGGTCGTTGAGGCCGGCGCAGGGCCCGTCCAACCAGGCGGCGTTCGACGAGGCCGCCATCTCCGCGCCCCGCCGGCGGCGGCCGCGCCGCACCCGACCGACGCCCCGTCGCGGCTCGAGGGGTCGGCCCCCGGGGGCGGAAGAAGGCCGACGCCCATGCCCGAGGGCGCTCCGCCAGGCCATGGGAGGCCTTTCCCGAAACCTCCCCGCGAGAAAGGTTCGCCCCTCCTTGCCGGAGGGTTCGGGCCTCCTTACAGAAAGGTTGGGTCCGCCCGCCGAGAGGGTTCGCCCCCCCCTTCGGCAAGGGTCGGGCTCACGCCCCCGTGGCGGTGGCGCGCCGTCGGCCCGCCCGATTTGCGTTCGCCTCGATGTCCGACCCCCCTGACGAAGCGCGAGTTCGGGCAGTTTCTCGCCGTCGCGTTCGCCCTCGGCTACGTGCCGGCGCTCGCCATCGGCGCCGGGACCGCCGCCGTCGGGCTGGCCCTCTCTTTTCTCATCGCCTTTTCGCCGGCCCTCGCGACGCTGACGAGCGGCGCCGCCCGCCGGGCTGCGCGCGGGTCGCTCCGGCGGCCCCGCGGCCGGTGGGTGCTGATCGGCATCGCGGTCGGCTGGGGGCTGCATCTGACGCAGGTCGTGGTGTTCGCGGCCGCCGGCCTCGCCCAGTGGGACCACGTACGCTTCCCGCTCGCCCGAGATGGCAGCGGCCTCGAAAGGGCCGACCAGATTCACTCGGTCTTGGGCGACGGCCGCCAGCCTTGGGCGCTCTTCGTCTTCAACCTTCTCGCCTCGTGGGCGCTGCCCGCCTTCGTCGACGGGCTCACGTGGGCGATCGGCGAAGAGCTCGGCTGGCGGGCCGTGTTGCAGCCCGAGCTCGAGCGGCGCTGGGGGCTGGTGCGGGGCACGGTGGCGACGGGCCTGATTTGGGCGGCCTGGCACCTGCCGGTCAAGTTCGGCGCTGACGACACCCTGCCGACGGTCGCGAGCACGCTGCTCTTTTTCTCGGCCAACACGATCGCGTCCGCGTTCGCGTTCGGTTGGCTGACGCGTCGCGCGGGCAGCGTCTGGCCCGCGTCCTTCGCGCACGCCGCCCACAACGCCACCGTCGGGCGGTCGTTCCTGATCTTGCCGGGCGCCGCGTGGTCGACAGGCGCGTATCACCTGGTCGCCAACCTCGCCTTCGGCGGGCTCTTCGCTTACCTCTCGGCAAGGCAAGCAAGGGGCGTGGCGGCGGCGCCGGCGGGGGCCGCCGAAGGCTACTCGTCGCCGGCGTCGTGAGCCCCAGCCGGCCAGCAGGGGGCGACGGTCGCGGGCGCCGCCGGACGGGCGCTCCGTTGCAGGCGCCGGCGACGTCGTCGATGCCCCCGGCAGCGTGCGCGATGACGCCGTCGAGGCAGGCCCCCGGCGTCTGGCCGATCGTGGCACCGCACTCGGTCAGTACGCCGCCGGGCAGCTCGTTGCCCGCGAGGCCACCGCACTCGGCGCGCGCGCAGGCCTCGGCCGGGTCGAACTCGGCGTCCGAGCAGGGCTGCAGGCCGGGCGGAGGCCACCATGGCCCCCCCGCGCGCATCGAACAGCACGACGACCGTATTGCCATCTTCGTAGAGGCTCCGGACGAGGATGTTTGCGGCATTCGGCGGCCCTTTCGAGTGCCAGCGGAAGAGACCGGGCCCCGACGCCCGGGCCGACGCGAACGAGCCGGGCCGACGCGCGCCGGCGCCCAGCCCCGATCGATGGGGGCGATCTCCCGTGCCAACGGCAGCACCTGCCTGACGCGCCCACCCCGCCTCGTCGGCTGCTGTCCCGCCCGCACGGCACTCGACCGGCGCCCGTGGCTGCTGGGGACGTCGGCTCCCGCGAGGCAAGAGCCGGCCGACGTCCATGCCTGGGGAGCGCCCCGAAGGGGCAGGAGGTCTTTCCCGAAACGTCCTGCTGCGTTTGATCGGCAGATGGCTGAAGGCGGTCGCCCCGGAAGCCAGGGATGGGGCCTCCCCGAAAGCTAGGACGCCACGAGGCGGCGTGATGACGCCTCCCGAGCAAGGGGCGAAATGCGCCACCACCTCCGCGGAGGTTGTCCGCGTGATAGACGACCATCCCCACCGCCGCGAATCGCGTCCGTATCGCCTGAACCAAGTCGACCGAGGGCGGGAGCGCAGGGAGCATGGTCACGAACGAATCACGGCCGGACATCGCCCGAGGGGAGGAAGCAATTCTTCTATCCCTTTGCTCTCACCACCACGCTCGGCAGTCACCAGGCGCGCGCTGCACCACCTTCTGTGACGACGGGCGACGTCCCGGGCATCGCGGAGAGTTGGATGCCGCCGTCTTGATTGGCGATCGATGGTTCGGCGCGACACACACCCGGCACCAAAAGAGCACAATTCACTACTGACGCGCACCATGTTTCCTGCCACTCGCAAAATATCTTGACACATGCGGCACTTTACCCATTCAACCCTACACGTCTGTCGGCGGTCAGGGGCCTGAAAAACAAGTGGGACGCCAACCCACATCGACCACCCCCCTTCGCGTCACTTGCCTTGACCTACGCTCGACAATGTGCGTCCCCTTCACGACGAAGCTCCTCACGTCCCCGATGGGCCCTCGCACCGAAGTGTTCACGTGCCGGGCGCGGAACGAGAGCGGGCGAGACGCCGGGAGCGCTCTCGTCCGAGGGACGTCCGCGGCGGCCACGTCGTCTCGACCGCCGCGTCCGAGCAGGCGGACTGACACGTCCCCCCAAGCGGGACGGTGCCGGCCGTGACGACGTCCTCGCCCCCCCTCGAGAGAGCGGAGAGTGCGCGGAGCCCGGCTGGCGTGGCGACGCCGAGGCGCGGCGGGTGCGGCGAGAAGTCGACGCACGTTCGAGAGCCACCTCCCGCCATGGTCGCTTCGCTTCGTTGGCCCCCCCGTCCGCTCGCGCGGGCCGTGGCCCCTCGACTCGTCCCTGCGCTGCTCGCGGCTTTTCGCGCCGACCCGTCATCACGCGCCCGTCCGACGACACGGCGCCCTCCGTTCGGCGCGCCGCCGCCCCGGCCCTCACGTCCGGCGCCCCCTCGTTTGCTGGACTCGCCGCCGGGGCGACCGAGTCGGGCCCGCGCGATGGCCACCGAGGCGCGTCGGCCGCGACGTCGCGGCCGGGGGCGGCGAGCGGCGTCGACCTGCGTGCCGCGCGCGATGCGGTCTCCTGCAAGGCCGAGGCGCCCCGGGGTCGAACCCTCGTGCTCGACCCGCGCGAAGAGACGGCGGGCTGCGCCGTCGCCCTGCGGGGCGCCGCGCACGACGCGTTGCTTCCGGCCGCCTTGCCCGAGGGCCTCGCGACCTGTGCGCGGCTGCCCTGCGACGGGGCCTCGAAGCAAGCGGGCGCGACGGCCGTCCGCACGCTCGACCGCGCCTCCGCCGTCCGGGGAGCCTTCACCGCGCCGGGGCGCGACCAAGTCGCCTGGGCCCTCGTCGCCCGGGCCGACAGCCTGCCCGCCGCGTTCGCGTTGACCACGATGCTCGTCACCGAGGGCGACGCCGTCGTCGCCCGAGCCGAGCCCGAAGCCCTCTCGCACGGCACCTTCGCCCTCGGGAAGGCCCTCGACGCCGACGGCGCCGACGAGCTCGTCACGCGCACGACCACCGCCTGGATGGGCGAGGGGCACGTGGACGCCGCCCTCGTCGGCGTGCGCGCCGGCACGCTCGTCGAGCGTCAGGCCTTCGCCGACCTGCTCGTCGAGCACACCGGGTACGGCGCCGAGGGCGAGGCCGACGTCGCCTCGCGCCTCTTCCTCGTGCCGGCAGGCGCCGCCGGCCCCGCCGCCTTCGAGACCGAGTCGTTCTCCCGCGGATGCCGCC
>DASTPP010000035.1:0-60264 GCA_035762175.1 Polyangiaceae bacterium
GGGGGGGCCGCCCGCGGGGCCTGGGGCGCGGGGCCGGCCGGGGGGCGGCCTCGGCGCGGGCGTCGCGCGGGCGGCTCGTCCGGGGGGCAGCGCCCGGCGCGGCGCGGCGGGCACGAGCGAAGGGAATGGGCTAGCGTTCGCATGCTGGCGACCTCCTCGAAGGTTCGCGGGCCACGACCCCCGGGCGGTTGGCGCCGCCGCGGGGGTCTCTTGTCGGTGCGGGGGCAGGGCCGCCGCGGCCGACACCACTAGCCGAAGCTGCGCACACAGCAAGCGCGTTGAGCCGAGCCTGTCCGAGCGTTCTGTGCCCGCACACGGAGGCCCGGGGGCGCCCCCGGCGGAGCCAGCCTCCCCGTGGCGCGCGGCCGCGGGCGAGCGCCTCGCGAGGGGGCGCCGTCGGACCCGACGTCGTCAGCCCGGCCAGCGCCGCGTGCGCTTGAGCTGCGCGCGCACCGCCTCGAGGTCGTCGACCCCCATCGCCGCGAGCTGCGCCCGCTACCCCGGCGTCAGGTCGAGGCCGAACACCTCGCACAGGTCGAGCACCGCCGCCCGCAGCCCTTCGGCTTTGCCTTCGCGCAGCCCCTCGGCCTTGCCTTTCGCTTCGCCCTCGCGCAGCCCCTCTTCCCGGCCCCGTACTTCGCCCCGCGCCTCGCCCTCGCGCAGGCCCGCCTCGCGCCCCCGCAGCTCGCCCTCGCGCACCCGCAGCTCGGTCCGCTCGGCCACGTCGCGCACCCACCGCCCGAGTTCGGCCACGTCCTCGGGCGGCGGCGGAAGGTCCGCCGGCGGCGCCTCGCCCGGGGCAGGCGGCGCGGGCAAATCGGTGCGGACGGCGTCGGGGCCGCAGAACGAGGCGAGCTTCTCGAGGCACACCTCGCGCACGCGCGCCGCGAGCCCCAGCACCCGGTCTTGCAGGGCGGCGAGCTCGTCGTGCGTGATGCGATACGAGGGCGTGTAGCGCGCCTCGATGTACGCCTTCTTCAACAAGAGGAAGAGCCGGTTGTCTTCGGGGGGGCCTCGGGGCAAGGCGCCCTCGAGCCGCGGGTGCTGCTCGGCGGCCTTCTTGCCGAGCGCTTCGAGATCGTGGCTGCGATCCTTGTACCCGCTCAAGACCAGGCTGGCGGCGTGGAAGTAGCGCTCGGCCGCCTGGTGCAACAGGAAGGCGGCGTGGCTCAGCAGGCCGCGGCCGATGAAGTCGCGGCAGCCGTGGAAGAAGCCGCTGGCGCTCGCGAACCAGTGGGCGAAGTTCTTCTGGCCGACGTCGAGGCGCTCGGCGTCGTTGAGCGCCTTGGGCGTCGCGAGGGTGACGTGGCGCGCGTCGTAGAGGGCGACGCCCTCGGCCGCGACGTCGGCGAAGAAGTACTGCCCCATCCGGATCTCGCGGTTGACGAACGTCACGTCGTGCACGATGAGCGTGACGGGCGTGGGGGCGGCGGCCTCGCGGAAGCGCGCTTCGAGCTCGCGCCAGAAGCCGACGTCGGCCGCCAGCGCGGGGTCGTGGGTGACGGCGAGCAGGTCGAAGTCGCTCTGGTAGCCCGTCGTGGGGTCGTCGACCCAGTCGCCGCGGGCGTGGCTGCCGAAGAGCACGAGCAGGCCGAGCGGCACCTTCTCGCGGAAGAGCGCGGCGAGGGCGCGGAGCTGCGCCCGCTTGGCGTCGGGCAAGTGCTCGAGCGAGGTCTTCATTGGGGGCCGGTCGGCGCCGAGCCTAGCAGAGCGGCCGCGGCGGCCGCGAGGGGCGTGGGGCCTGGGCCGACCGGCGCGAAGGCCACCCCGCGCCGTAAGCGACCAGCCAAGTGCACCTTCCGCGAGCGGGGCGAGGGCCTCCTGCTCGCGGCGTGACGTTCGACGAGGTCAGGGCAGCGCCAGAGGCGCCAGCCGGCCGCCGCAGGCGGCCGGGCATCGCTCTGCTCGGCGCCCTCTCTCGTCGCCCACGCCGGTCGAGCAACGCGCCCCCTTCGACACCGTCCTCGTCCAAGTCGGGCATCGGCTCTTGCTTGCATATGAAAGCAAGTGCGTGCTCAGGGCCCCAGGCAGGGCGAGCGCATCAAACTTCGCAAACGCTCGAAATCGCTACATTTGCTTTTAAGTAGCGAAAATGAACAGAGCCTGTAAATTCAAACGCTTGCGAAGCATGATGCGCTCGCTCTGGGGTCCCAGGAGAGGTCGAAGTTGGTCGAGATGCCGCCCCAGTTCGAGAAGAAGTGCGAGACGCTTCGGGGCTCGGCTAGCACATAGCGCGCCGGGGGCCTTCATGGATTGCGCTAGATGCTCCCTAAAGGCATCTCCCTTGAAGGAAAGCTTCCACGATTTCTCTATACATTTCCTCGCCGGGTTTGAAGAAATCGAAGGTCACGAATAGGGGGTCAAGCATGGCTTGAACAGTCCGGGCGATGTTTTCGGCAGTGATCGGATGCTCAAAACTGACGTCTGTCTCACTCGCGTCATCGTGAGAGAGATTGGGGGGGATGGAAGAGTAGATGCGTTGCTCAGGATTGGAGTGCGCGATCCTCCTGCCCTTGGTTCCGTGATGAGCTAGGCGAAAATCAACTGTTCCAGCGTCCAGTCCCAAGCGCGTGTACAAGCTCTTACAGTAGAGGAGGGCCTCCGCTGTTTGCCAAATTCTGGCGTTGTAATACAGAAATTTGCCAACCGGGTCGTGCTTGTCTTCAAATAGCGTCCTTAGTAGATAGAAGTCGCCTGTCGTTCGGATGGCCCAATAGTCCAAGCTGCAGCCCATGAAATTCGCTTCGACCTGGGCGACGATGCCGTCTTTCTGTGGTTTGGGTTTGTTGTCATTGTCGGAGAAAAAACCAAAAGGCCAACCTGTAGTTCGAACCGTGGCACCCCTGGCCGCCTCGAGAAGACTGTGGTGGTCGAACCGACGCGGTGTACCCCGCAGACCGAATCGAACCTCCATCGTCGCATATCCGAGTGCATTCGTCTTCTGGAACGCCGTGGCGGAATGGCGGCTGAACCATTCGTCTTCAAGCGAACGTGCTACATCCATTGAGCCCATCGTCCGCTCTGGAGCTGCGAAGGGGTTCGCGCCGATGGGGGGTTTGGGGTTCTGAGGAACCTGATGTATGTCCCTTGCAAGGGTCTCAAGATTTTGCGTGTAATTTTCGTCGTTAGAAAAATCGATCCAAGATCTTTGTCCGATGAATTCGGGGGTAATGGGGCGAGATTCTGCATTGTTTCTGATGATTGGAATAAATTTGGTGGTTGCCGTGTTTGATACGATGTCGCGAGTTGCAATCATTTTTTTCGTAGGCTACCCCGCCCGAAACTCCGTTCGCCTTGCGCGAATATTGCTCGGAGCATACTAGAATCACGCGATTGGAAGTCGAGACGCTCTGCTCCATGAATCGAGCAAGGTCGGTGCCTAGAGGTTCCCACTGGTCGAGCACAATATCGATGCCCATGCTGCGCAAGTCAGTTGCCAGCTTGCGTACCCATTCTTTATGCTCTGGACTGTCGTAGGAGTAAGACACGAAAACCTTGGGAGACTGCGAGGCTTCCGATTTTTCTGACATGGCGTGCACCTTGTCTGATACTGTTGAAAGAGCGATGGCTCTTTCGGAGGTCTCTGAGAGCTTGTGCTTTTGTTGGATAAGTACGACGGTGGCGTCATTGCTTGGCGAAGTTCGTGCTGTTCGGGCGTCGACCACGCTCTGAATACCTTCGACGATGGCCTGCGCCTGGGGGCGACGACGTTCCAAATGCGACGAAAGGAGGGAGTAAAGTTCGTGCCAGTCCGTGCGCACCCACGAAGCTACTTCGAGTGCCGTGCTTGCCACGTCTAGCGCGAATGAGGCGCTTCTGTTTAGAAATTGAGTGGCTACGGCGATCAAGGCGACGTACTCGTCGATTGTGGTCAACCCGTAGAAGGTGAGCGCGTCGGCATAGCGCTCCTTCGACAGCAATGCCGCGAACACCTTCCGACGGGCCTGGTCGTAGTAAGGTAGGTGCCGCGCCTCGCGGGCCACACGAAGGGCGTCGTCGACGCGATCGACCTGGACGAATGCGTCCGCCAACGCTGCCATCGCCTTCGAGCGTTCTGCATCAGCCAGCCCTCGGGCCGCCCTTTCGGCCTCCGTCAACGTCTCCTCGGTTCGGGCATCTCCAACCTTGTGCATAGCGACTGCGACTTGAGTCAGCGCATATGAGCGCTCGAAGCCGTCTGGCAGCGAGAGTGCCAGCGTTTTCGCGAGAGCTAGCGCTTCCTCCGCCTTCGGAGGGGCGGCTGTCGCCCAAGTAGCGGCTAGGCGGGCGAAGGCATAGCACTGTCGTATTGGCTCTTCGATTTGCTCGGCTTTCACCCTCGCCTCTTCGTACTCTCCCGCTCGTGCATGGTACTCTGACAAGGCGCACAACGTGAGCGAACGAGACCGGGGACCGACGAGTTCACCAAGCACTTGGGCCGACTGCTCCATGAGGCCGGCGTTCGCGAGAGCGGCGCCGACCCCGTCCAACACTCGAACGCCTTCGGGACTGCGGTACATCGAGGTCCTCGCGGCGCTCCGTGCTTCACTAAACAATTCGATGGCGAGCGCTCTGTCGTCACGAACGGAAGCTGCCACTTCGCACAGGGACAGCGCGCGCGCGGGAAGCTTATCGATGCCCGTCGCGACTAGCCTTGCTCGTGGGATGTTCCCTGATCGGGCCAAGCCTGCGGCGAGCACACGCTGAGCGTGACATCGATTGTCTCCGTCACGGGTGTCTTTGGCCTCGGAGGCTGCCCTCTCAAAGAGAAGCTGCGCGTTCGGGTGACCAGCCTTAGCTGCAACGACGCCAAGTTCGGTGATGGCGAGAGATCGGCTGTAGCTGCTGGTCAGGCCGACGTCAGTCTGGCGCGCTTCGCGTGAGCATCGCTCTGCATCACCGGGCTGCCCCTTGCGTGCGAGTTCGAGAGATAGATGCCGCAAAACCGACGCCCGTTCCAGCTCGTCACCGAGGCTCAGGCAGATTTCGCGGGCTCGGAGGCTCTGACCTGCCTTGGCTAGTGCACGCGCAACACGCCCTTCGGCTCGAGCCCGGGTTCTTGCCGACTTAATTAGCCTCGCCGTGCGCAGAGCGTCTTCAAAGCGCTCTGCCTCTGCCTCCGATTTGACGATGATTGCAAGACAGTCATCTCGTCTGCGGTAGGCACAGCCGTCCGCCACGGCCTTCGCCTCCTCGTGAAAGCCCGCGTCCGCCAGCGAGGGTACGAGGCAAGCGAGCAACTCCGATTGTGAGGGGCCCGGGAGGATCTCCGACTGAATGCTTTCGAAGCGATCGCGGCCGATGTCTCGACCAACGTCCGTCAGAGCTCTGGCGACCGCGCAGCGGGCGCGCACTCGCTCGTCGCTGGCGGGCACGCTCTGCGCAACCTTGTCTGCCTGCTCGTAAAGCCCTACCTCCGCGAACTGCCCCGACAGCCGGCGGAGGACCCAACTCTGAATGCGCAACTCCTCGACACCGGATGCCACCACCCTCGACTCTTCGAGCAACGAGGACACCTGCCTGTCGCCGGCTTTGAAGAGCAACGAAGCCACGTCGCCGAGAGCGATTGAGCGCCGCCACGCGTCAGGCACATCGTGAGCAGCCGCGCAGGCCTCCTCGCGAAGGCCTGACTCAGCAAGAGCAATCGCGTAATTGCCCAACGCTTGAGAGCGCTCTCTTGCGTCGTCGATGCCTCGGGCCAAGAAGCCTGCTCGGTCGAGCAACACGCGCCCCTGGGGCGGGTCGATGCGCCACAGTGCCACACCGATCAAGCCGAGTACAAAGGCTCGCTCTTCGGGGTCTGACGCAATTTCGGCAATTCTCTGCGCTTCCTCAATGTGCCCGTTGTCGACGAGTTTTGCCACGACATCGCGACAGTGACCGGAGGTCTTGATGGCTTTGATGGTTTCAGCCATCTCGGTGACTACTCCGGCTACTTGGAGCCCTCGCTCGGCCATCGCTTCGTACGTGGCCTTGAGGCAGTCTAGCCGCAGTTCGGGGACGCGCCGATCGTGGGCGCGTGCTAGGGCCTCTTCAGGGCGACCAAGCAAGACAAGCAATCGCAGGTCGTCGTCGTCGTAAGCGTAGACGCTGTCATGTGCTACCTGCTGCGCGGCTTGGAGGCGCACCAACGTGGGTATGTCGGCGTGTGTGTCGAGGGCCGCCTGCCATGCCAGGCCGACGTCGGCGAAGAATCCAGCGTAGCTACCACTCCGCCGGGCACATCGTAGCTCTGACCAAGCTTGATCGATCAAGCTGATGAGACGCGCAGGGCGCCTCGCATGGTAAAGGTGAATGGCTAGGCTCTCGAAGCCGTAAGTGTCGATGTTTTGCAGATCGACCGTCCCAGATGCAAGATAGTGCTCGGCGATGCGGCGGTGCCAAGCCTCGGCGTCAAGGTAGTATTTGTTGCGCGGGGGACCGCCCCGGCCGAGCCACTGCCGGCGCAGGAAATCGATCATCGACTGGTGGTAGAGGCGGTAACGGCGCTCCCCGGTGGTATCGCCTTCGGAGCCCTCGTTGTCTTCGTTCATCACCGGGGCGGCGGGCTTGATTACTTCGACGAACTGGTCGAGTTCGCCCAGGAAGCTCCAAAGAGCTGTTTCGTCGAGGGCAGTGAAGGTTGCGAGTTGGGCTTGGGTCAGGGGCGCTTGCGCGACTGACAAGACGCCAACGATGGGCGCATAGTCGCGGGGCCAGTCTCTTTGGTTCAGCCTCACCGCACGGTCGAGTGAATCGCGGAACGAGTCATCGAGATCTTCGGGCCACGTGGGGGGGATCTCGAGTGTGTGATGTCCTTGGCCGAGCGCATTGAGCAACGAGCGGGCGTAGAGGAAGTTCCCGTCGGCGCGTGCGACAAGGGCATTGATCGCCTCGTGAAGCCGCTTCGGAGCGAGCACCTTTGCGCGCGGCACCAGAGCCTCATCGTGGGCGAGGCGCCACTCTACATAGAGACGCACATCGTTGTGACTCTGGGCTTCGCGTTCGGGACTCGAGAGCGAAAGGCGTTCGGCCCCGAAAAACATGTCTTCGACATGCCCGACGCTGCGGCTGGTCAGCACGAAGCGGACGTTCGGCGGTAGGTGGTTCGACCCCGCTATCAGCGCCACGATGATCTTACCTCCGGAGGCCATCAATGCTTCGTCGAGTGCGTCGATGGCGATTAGCACTGTTTCGTCCGGTGCGCTTCGAGCGAGGGTTTCGAGCGGTTCGAGTATCAGGCGCGCGAAAGCGTCCTCAGGCTGCATATCGCCCACGCTGAGGTGTCCGATCGACACGTTGGTCGCCGACCCGCTCGACGCCCCGACATGCTGCTCTGCACTGATTCGTGGCCGCCCACCAAGTCGCTCGTAGATGGCTTGAGAGAAGGTTGGGTGGCGCCTCGCGAGGTGAGAAGATAGCGACTCGACGAAGGTAAGGGGGGCGACCGAACCCACGTTGCTAGTCGAGCAGAAGTGGTGTGCGTCGACCGCCCCCTGAAACCGGCCCTCGCTCTCCGACAACTGCACGAGCCTGGCTGCGATGGCGGTCTTGCCGCAGCCGGGTTCGCCTGTCAGCAAGAAGTAGCGGGCCCCCGCGGGGTCGGCTCGCCATCTCGCGAGCTCGTCGAAGACCCAACCACGGCCGCTGAAGCCGCGCGCGCGCTCGTCGACGTACGAAGAGAAGTCAATGGCCCTCTCGACGCGCTTCTCCACAGCTGCCGCTTTCGTCCTGGGCGTTGCTATTTGAGCTCGCTCCCAACTACTTCACCGTTGGGGCTTACCTCGCCGACTTGTTGCCTGGCCGAGGGCTCACCGAGAGTCGAAGCAGCCGCCTTGATGCCTGTCAGCTTGCCGTACATGAGGGAGGCGACCTGCGATACGCGACCACGAAGATCTCGCCTTGCGCGCTCGGAACCGGCATCGACCGCGCTCTCGGGGAAGATGATCCCGTCGCGAAGGTAGAGCACGGGTGTTCCCCAGCCGAGTGGGTCGCTTTGCGCGACTCCGAGGCGCCCGCTCGCGACCAACTCGGCGATGCTGAGCCCGGCCGCGAGCCCTTTGTAGAGTTCGTGCGCGAAGGCGATCGCACTTTTGTCGAGCACCTCGCGCTGCATGGCATTTTCTTCGATGACGCTCGTTGGCAGTGTCATGCTCCGGTCGGAGAAGAGCTCCCAGTTTATCGCCGACCCCGAGAGAGGGGGCTAGGGCCAAGTACGGCCCTGTTCGGGCGAGCCGAGACGTTTGGGGGCGTACCACTGCGCACCCTGTCGTCGGACTGCGCCATAATGGCGGTACAAACGCTGCCGATAGAGTGCTCGCCGACGGCGCGTGAGTTGCCGAACGACACGTCGATGCCGAAGGCGGCCTAGACCTTATATTTGCCCCGAGCTGCCGAGCAGCGTCGTGGGGTCGTTGCGTGACGACGCTGTCTCGCCCCACGTCTCGTGGCCCTCGGCGCGCAACGAGACCAAGAGAGCGCGGGTGCCTGCCGCGGCTGGCCGAAGGGCATCCAGGGGCGGGGCGGCGCTTCGGTGGGGAAGGCTCAGCCGCACGGCAGCAGCGTGTCGTCGAGGTCGAAGGCGATGCGCATCGCGGGTCCGCAAGACGCCCGGTCGAGCGGATTCTTCCCGCATTGGGGCGAACCTGGGCACGACGCCCGGAAAGGGGGGCACTCCTGGGGCCACCCCGACCGCACCGGACGCTCCGGTCCGGCCTGCCGGGGCACGTGGGCCGTGCCGCTGCCCAGGCGCGCAAGGCCTATCGCGTCGGCTCCGGAGTGGCGACGCGTTGCGCGGCCTGTTCGGCGATCACGAACTCGTCGACGACGAAGGCTCGCGTCCGCGACCGGTCGAGGAATCGCTCCTCGTCGGCGACGACCTGCTCGCCGTTGCCCGGCTTGAAGACGGCGGCCGCCCAGGCGAGGTAGGCGTCGCGGTCGGCGAAGGCGAGCTCGGTCACGACGTCGAAATCGATGGTCCCGTCGTCGAGGTTGAGGGCGTCGCCGCGCACGAGGTAGCTGCGCTTGTAGACGAGCGGGGTCGGGGCCAGGCTGCGGATGAGCGGGATGTGCTTGGTCTCGTAGTGCTCGAGGAAGGCGCGGGTCTCGAGGTCTTGGCGCTTGGTGAGGAAGGCGAGAATCTTCAGCATGGTCGCTCCGGATGGGGGGCAAGGGGTCAGGGCGCTCGCGCGCCCGGTTCGGTCGCCGCCGCTCCGTCGGGAGCGGTCGGACTCTGGTGATGGCGCGCCCCTGCGGGGCGAACCGAAGGCGGGCGGCGTGGCGGAGGTTGGGGGAGGGCGCGAGGCCCGTGCCCCCGGGCGCTAGCCTGAGCGAGTGGGGGGGCGGCGCCCTCGCTGCAGAGAGGCGCCTGCGAATCGTCGTGCCGTCGGCGGGGCGTCGCGACGGCCTCGAAGCGCCCGGCGTGACAGTGCGCGCCTGCCGTCGGGATCCTTCTCCGGCGGGTCGAGAGGCCGCCGACGAAGCCGGGCCCTTGGCTAGCCCTCGCTTGGCTCGGGGGGCGGTCGCCTACGGCGCGACTCCGTGGGGCCTCGCTCTGGGGCACCAGCCCACCTCGATGGGCAGCTGCGCTGCCGTTACCGGCGGTTTTGACGCGCTCGTTCGGCTTTCAACGAAACTCCGAAAGTGTCTCCGACCCGCTTGCGACCTGGGAAAACAAGCTGCGGGCGAGAACGCCCTTCACCACTGGGTCGTTTCGCCTTCACCACCGGGTCACTTCGCGCCTCCACCTCGGTCATTGTTTGACCGAGCCCCCTTCACCACCGGGTCACCCCCAGGTCTGGTGCCTTCACCACTGGGTCGGCTCTCTGGCCTTTCTTGCCCCAGCGCGACCCCAAGACGGCCCTCGCGTGCCCCGGACGGGCGCCCGCCGCTCTTTGTGTCCCCGAGCCCGAGACGGGCCGCCTACGCGCCGCCGCGGCAAAGAAGCCGCTGCCTCCGCCCTCTCCGCGAAGCGACGCTGCGTTGACCGCTTGCGTCCGAATTTCGCCCGAGGACTTCGGTGGCTCGGCAGGTCAGCAGTCTTACGAACCTAACTCTCTCCCCAGGTTAAGGCCCGAGAGCACAAAGAACAACGAGAAAACACAGGCTGGGCCAGCTGCTGGGCACAAGAGTCTCCCAGAAAAGCGCGCGCCCTTCCGATTGTGACGCGTTGCGTCCTCGGTGGGGTGGGTGCTCTGGAGTGTATGTGTGTAGCTTGCGTTGGAGCAGAGACGCTCCCTGCTCGTCTTGCGGCAAGAGGGGGGCCTATAGGGCGCTGACTCGCTCCCGCCGTGAGGATGGCAGCCAAGGGTCGAACTCCGGATTCTCACCGGCGGAGCGAAGGAGGGCTGGCCGTCGGGGGCATGGGCGGGGCGCTGGCGGCTCGGGCGGTCGGGCCGGTTCTTCGTCGCAGAGGAGGGGCTCGCCCCACCGGTCTTGGCGAGACCCTTCGCGACCTCCCCCTCGCCCGGACAGAGAGCCGGCCCGCCGACGGCAACCTCGAGCGAGCCACCAAGAAGCATGGATGTCCTGTGCTCGAACGCGGGCATGGGCCTGCGCCCTCCGCCCGGGGCCGTGCGTCGTCCGGGGCCCCGGGTTGTGAGAGGCTGACGGGGTCAGCCCCAGTGTGACCGTGGCTTACGGCGCCACGCCGGTGGAGGCTGCGGGACGCCTTGGGCCGCGCATTCTAGCGCGGCCGGGCGAAGAATTCGCGCAAGGGCCCGAGCATCGCCTCGCGCTGGCCGGCGCAGGCCCGGATGGCTTGGGCGGCTTCTTCGAGCTCGGTCGCGAGGGCCTTGTCGGAGGCGGTGGCTTGGGCGAAGCGGGCGACGAGCTCGTCGGCGCGGGAGGCCTCGCACAGGCCCGCGGCGAGCCGGGGGAAGAGCGAGAACTGCTCGTCGAGGGCGCGGGCGCGCAGGGCGCTCAGGTTTGCGGCGATCCAGTCCCAGGCGGCGTTGCGCGTCGGGTGGGCTTCGACCAAGGCCGACAGGAGCGGGTAGACTTCTTCGTGGAGCACGCGCCCGTCGAACGCCAGCGCCCGGGCGCGCGCGGCTAGCCCGGGCAGCTCGGCTGAGGCGAGGGCGTAAAGGTAGGGCCAGCGCTGGTCGGGGCTCGCGGTGGTGAAGCGGGCGAGGGCGGCGTCGAACATCGGGGCACCGCCGTCGGCGACGGCAAGGCGCAGGGCAAGGGGGTCGGGGGGCGGGCCACCGTTCTTGGCCCCGAGGTGGGCGCGGCCTTGGGCGGCGAGGCGGGCGCGCACGGCGGGGTCGCGGGCGGTCAGGGCGAGGAACGGGAGCAGCCAGTGGCGCATTTCGGCGCGCTCGGGCGATTCGTCGCGCTCCGGCTCGGCGCCGACGGCGGCGAGCGGCGCGGCGTAAAGCCTCTGGGCAAAGCGCTCGAAGTTGCGCAGGGCGGCCGCGTCGGCGGCGAGCCATTCGGGGGCCCGCGTGAGCAGTGTTGCGAGCGCGATCGCGACCAGGGGCTCGGGGTCCGAGGTCAAGGGGGCGAGCAGCTCGATCGCGTCGGCGGGGGCGAGGGCCCCGCGTAGGGCGCCGACCTGCACGGCGTCGACGAACGAGATGCGCTCGCGGGCGCCAAGCGAGGGCAAGGCCGTGCCGAGGCGTCGAAGATCGGTGGCCGGCAGCAGCCAGCGGTAATAGCCGACTCCGTCGGCGTTTGGCATCACCCAGGCGGGGCAGCGCGACGACGGCAGCTCGAGCGAACCCTCGGCCTCGCGCACGATCGTGCAGCGCTCGCGCGTGCCGCCCGCGTCCGGGTAGCGCGCGCAGACGGGCAGGTGCCAGGTGCGCGCTGGGTCGATCGTGCGGCCGGCGGGCACGTGGCGCGACTGCCGCAGGCGCAAGGCAGGCACGGCGCCCCCGCAGTCGAGGCGCGCCTCGACCGAAGGCACCCCCGGCTGCGTCACGAAGCTTCGGAGCGCCTCGGCCGCGTCGCGCCCGGCGCCGGTCTCGAGCTCGCCGAGCAGATCGTCGGCCGTCGCGACGCCGCCGCGGTGGCGTGCGAGGTGGGTACGCAGCACGCCCTGAAACGCCCCCGGGCCGGCGAGGCGCTCGACCATGCCGAGCAGGGCGGCGCCCTTGTCGTAGGTCAGCCGGTCGTAGCCGCCGCGTATCTCGGCCTCGGTCCGCACGGGGTGGCGTAGGGCGCGCGTCGCCGCTACGCCGTCGCGCGCCATCGCGTCGCGTGTGTCCTTCAGCAAGGCCACGGCGGGCCGATCGTCGCGGCGCTGGCGGCCGACCGCGGTCGCCTCGAACCAGGTGGCGAACGACTCCTTCAACCAGAGGTCGTCCCACCAGCCGGGCGTCACCGAGTTGCCGAACCACATGTGCGCGAACTCGTGGGCGATGACGGACGTGGCCGTGCGTCGCTCGGCTTCGGTCGACCGCGCGGGGTCCTGCAGCAAAACCTGCCGGTAGACCGTCACCGCGCCGGCGTTCTCCGTCGCCGTAGGGTACGTGCACGGCACGGCGAGGAAGTCGAGCTTGTCGAAGGGGTACTCGGCGTCGAGGTAGCGCTCGAGGTCGTCGAGCAACGCGGGCACCTGGCCGAGTGCCCAGCGCAAGCGGTCGCCCTCGCCGCGCAGGGCGGCGCCGCGCAACGGCAGCGGGCGCGAACGCAGGGCGTTCGGCGGCACGGGCGGTGCTGCGACCAGGTCGAAGGGCCCCACGGCGAACGCGAGTGCGTAGGTCGGCAGCGGGGGCGTGGTGGCGAAGAACGTCGTTCGGCGGCCGGGCAGGGCCTCGGTGCGCGCTTTGCGCGCGTTCGAGATGGCCACGTTCTTGGCCGGCGTCGTAATCGAGACGTCGAAGGGTGCCTTGTAGCCCGGCTCGTCGAAGCTGGGGAAGACGTCGCGCGCGTACGTCGGCTCGAGCTGGCTGAAGAGGTAAGGGCTGCCCTCGTGCTCGTAACGATAGAGGCCGCTGCAGGTTCGGCGCGTGGTGCCCGCGAACGAAATGCGGAGCGTGACCCGCCCCGGCCCCACCGACGCCGGCAGGGCGACGGCGACGAGCCCGTCGTCGCCGCCGGAGCGGGCCTGCCCTACGAGCGCCTTGTCGTCGGCCCCGCGCACGGTCGGCGGCTGCAGCGAGAGGCCCCGACCGTGCAGCCAGAGAATGCTCCGGGGGCGTTCGAGGGCGAGCTCGATCTCGACGTCGCCTCGGTAGGCGGTTTGCGCCGGGTCGAGGCTCAGGTCGAGGCGGTAGTGAAGCGGCCGTACGTCGCTGGGGAGGCGCCCTGCGATGGGCGGTGCGCCCTGTTCGGCCGCCGACGCTGCGGCTTGCGGCGCGACTGGCTGTGCCGGGGGCGGGGCGGGCGGGGCCGGGCGGGCGCAAGCGCCCGGCACTACCGCCGTGGCGAGTGGGGAGAGAAGGGCGAGAAGGTGGCCCCATCGCGGTCGACCCCGTGCCCCTTCTCGCCGCACCACCCGACGGTTTGTAGCGCACCCGGTCGAGGGGGAGAACCCCCACGCGGCCTCTTCGGCAACACGTGGGCGCGCGAGCGGCGTCGAGTGCGGCGATGGGGAGGCATCGAAGCGGTCCGGCGCTCCCACGGGAGCGGCGAAGGGCTTGCCGGGCTCGTCCCCGGGCCCGTGGCGGGCGCTCGCGAGATGCCGCCCGCTCGTGGGACCGCGCGTCGCCAGTCGGCGGGCAGAGGGTGCGAGTGCAAAGGGCGCGCGCTTGCCGCGCCGGGCCGGCAGGCTCGTGGCTGAGCGTTCGGCCTGTCCATGGCGTGCTCTATTCGATTTCTTCAGGGAGCCAATATGAGCTGCCCTTTGCGACGAAAGTAGCTCCCGGAGGGAGGGGGACCCGCCTTCCCTGGACCGCGCGCCGCAGTGCCTCGTGCCCTTCATCCCCGGCGACGCCCGGGACCTTCTCAGGGTACGTCCCGAGCATAAGAAAGTCCATCCACTCGTCGTTTTCAATATGGAGAAACTCTGCGAGGGCATTGAGCGCGGCATCAAGGCTAGCGTATCGGCCCTCATAGCATACGCCCCCTTCGTCTAGGCCGTGTACGTTGTACTCGATCATGACTCGATTCTCGGGGCGCAAATAGATGGCCCGCACGTACCCGGGGTATTCGGGCGCGTTGGCTAGTGACACGCACACCGACCGCTCCGGGCTGATCTCGATCTGTCGCCGAATCTCGTCCCTATTCATGTGCGTTCTCTCCGGAGCCTTGGTTACTTGCCGTCGTCGATGATAATCGAAGACTTGGTGCCGTCTGGGAGCGTAAGGTTGTAGTGCGGATGGGTCCGGTGTGGGTGACCTGGCGGGAGGTCAGGGTGTACCTCCGCGTTCGGGTTGGCTTTGTTAATAAGGTCTCCTCGATAGGTGCCGCGAGGCTGCTTCCAAAGGGGGTTGGAATGGCCCCCCTCGCTGTCGGGCACCGGCACCCGGCGGTCGAAGGTATGGGGCCTCATGTCGGGCATGTTGTGCAGGATCTCGCGGGCCTCGTTCACACTCGAGACCTTGACGTCCTTGCCGGCACGCAACTTGCGAATCAATTTCGTGACCCGGCCACTGTTGCCCCCTCCGCCCATGGCGCCGGCGACACCCCCCATCCCACGTAGTGTGGACCCGAGCCCCTCCGTAGCCGCGACCGAGAATACCTCGAAGGCCTTACCGCCGGCCATCTTGGCAACGCCATTCCAGCGGCCATGGGCGACGTCGTTCCCGAGCTCCCAGGCCGTGCGGCCGGTGTTGTATGCTTGCACCGGCGGCAGGCCGTTCCAGACCATGCCGCCGAGGATCTTGAAGTTGTCGCCGACCGCGCCCGTGTATGTGTCGAGGGCGCCAAGCCAATCGCCCTGCGAGAGTTGCTCGGCGATGTCGAGGCCTGCCTGCGTCTTCTCGAGAACGATGTTGCTGAGGTCTTGGGCGGGCTGAATGAACCCCTCGGCGAAGGAGTCAGCGAGCGACGGGCTTTCGGGGGTGGCGCTCGGAGGCGTCGGGTTCGTGCTGCTGGGGGCGATGGGCTCTAGCGGCGTCTTGAAGAGGAAGGTGGGAGGGGGAGCAGGCGCGGTGGGCGCGGCGCCAGGCGGGGCGGGGGCGGGGCCGGGCGGCGCGGGGGCGGGGGCACCGCCGCGCTCAGTCACCGGCGCCTGGGGTGGGGCCGCGGGGGCGACCGCGATGGCGCTCAAGCCGAGTGGGTCGGTCGCTTGCAGCACCCGCCCGTGCACGTAGGCGTAGGCATTCAGATCGCTGCCGAGCCCGTGTATGGTAAACGGGTCGGGACTGGCCCATCGACCGAGCGCGGGGGCATAGTAGCGCGCGCCGAAGTAAGCGACGCCGACCTCAATGTCGTCTTCTTTGCCGGTGAAGCGGGGGTCGTCGCGGAAGTGCTTCCAGCGCTCGGTCCGGTAGTCGGATTCGGCGGCCCCGTAAGGCTGGTAGGTGCTCGCCTCGACCAACTCCCCCGTGGCCCGATCCACCACGAGACTCATCGAGCCAAGCGCATCGGGCAGGGTTAGAAAGATGTGCAGACTGGAAGACTCTGGCGACGGCGGGCCGGATGGGTCATGCCAGAGCCGGCCTAGGCGGTGCCCACCGGCGGCGAGTTGCACGGCCTCAGTCTCGACGTCGTCGGCGTAATCAAAAGCCCCGACGCTCTGCGCCTCGTAGCGAGCGCGGCGCAGCTCGAGCGAGCCGAAGACGTAGAGGGTATGGCGCTCGTCGCCTGACGCGTCGACCGACGTCTTGCGCGCGCGGCCGCCGCCGCCGTAGGCGTAGCGCAGCTCGGCCGAGGGCTGGCCGCCTGGCTCGGGGTCGGATGCGTCGCCTGCGGAGGGCAAGTCCCAGCGGCGTGCGCGGGCGAGTTGCCCGACTTCGTCCCATTCATAAACCAGACGCTGTGCGCAGAGCGCACCCACGGGCAGGCAGGGCCCACGCCGCGCCACGGCAAGGCTCGTCAGGTGCCCCGCGTCGTCATAGGCGGCTGTCAGGTGCCCGCGCCGGTCGGCGCCCGGGGCGGCGGGGCCGTCCTCGTTCGAGGCGGCGACGAGCTGGTAAGGCTTGCCGGCAGCGAAGGCGTTGGTGATGGAGCCGAGCGAGCGGTCGTAGAAGCCGGCGCCATCGTCGGCGCTAGCACTGGTGTTGCCCAGCCAGTCGTACGAAAAGCGTTGCTGCACGACCCGCTTGGCGAACGCAACGTGGGGTGAAGGGGTAGCCCGCTGGGGATGCTCGACGCCCGCGTTCTCGGCGGCGAAGGGCGACGTCCAGCCGTCGCCGCCGGCGTACTGGTAATCGACCTGGGCCAGCCGATAGAGGTCGTCGTAGCGCATCGAGCGGCTGACCGGCTTGGCCCCGACTGGCCATTCGTCGGCACTGCGCAGGTCGCGGATCTCGATCGGGTTGTCGACCTCGTCGTAAACGAACGTGAGATCTTGCAGGCGGAGCTGGAAGCTCGACGACGCCTCATCGGGCGTGGGCGCGCGGTAGCCGGGCGGTGGGCTCGTCCAGAGGGGCGGGGCCTGTCGCTGGGTGCGCAAGGTTTCGAGGCGCTGGCGAGCGTCATAAAAGAAGGAGGTGACGGTCGAGGCCGCGTCGCCGTATCGGAGCTCTGTCGAGAGCCCGTCGGCGTCGTGGATGATCGAGTCGACCAGCGTGCCGTAGCTGCCGCCGATCTTGTATACCCGACCGTTCTTCGCGTACGTTAGCCGCAGAAGGCTCTCACCGCCCTCGCTAAGTAGCTCGGGGGCGCGGGCGCCGGTCGAGCCCGTGAGCAAGCGATCGGCCCCGTCGAACGTGAACCGCTGCAGGTACCAGCGCGGCGCGTAGCGCTCGCTCGCGATAGCTTCGTGCGGGCCGGGCTTGGCGAGGCGCTTGGCAAGCGCAGTGGCGCGCCCGCGCCCGTCGTAGACAGGGATGGCCTTGGTCGCACGGTCGGAGGATGACGCGATGCGGCCGAGGTAGAGCACCGGGGTGGGTGTGATGCCGATGATGCCTGAGGCGTCGGGGTCAGCATAGTCGTAGCGAGTGAAGGCTTCGGTGCCGTCGCCCGTGGCAAGGTCCGGCAGGGTATAAGGGGCGTGGTGGGCCTCGCAGGGCGAGACGTCTTCGGCCAGGGGCCGCCCGCCGGCGTCGTAGTGGTAGTTGACGCCGCAGCCGCGCCCGTCGCTCGTGCCGACCACCTCGCCGTTGTCGTTGTAGGCGTAGCGCCACGCGCGCATCGTCGCCGGGTCAGCAGCGGGGTCGGGCGAGAAGCCCTTGGTCGTGTGGGGCTCGGCGTTGAGCACCGCGCGGCCGAGGGAGTCGTAGCGCATCCAGCGGACGACGGGCAGCGTGCGCGGGCTAAGGCGCTGCCGACTGACGAGTAGCGGCTCGCCGGTCGGCAGGTACTCGACCGCGATCTGGCGTTCTTCGAGCGTCGCGCCCGAGCGCAGGCGCTCGACGACGCGAACGACGCGGCCGTGGCCATCCGTGAAGAGGCTGGTGGGCGTGTTCTGGTGTTGGCCGCCGGGCGTGAGGTCAGCTGCGTCCCAGACGTCGTAGCCGAGGGCGTGGCGGCGAGCACGCAGTGCGACCTGCCCGTCGAGGCCTCGGGTCTCGACCACCCGGCCGAAGGCGTCACGGCTACGGCCCTCCGCCGTAACGGGCGATGGGGCGGCGAGTGGGAACGCGATTGGGTCGCCGTCATAGAACCAACGGCGGTAGCTCTGGCTCAAGCCGCCTTTGGCGTCGTAGGTCGCGACGTCGCCGACGATCCACGCGCCGCGGTCGCCCGCCGCTGGGTCGCCTTGGTTGAGCGTCAGGCGCGTGCGCCCCAAACCGTCGACATAGGCCCATGCCTCGCGATAGCTGTCCACGTCATGGGCTCCGCCGTCGTGCGTACGCGTGTGCAGGAACGAGTAGGGACGGCCCGCCGGGTCGTTCGTGAGAAGATACTCAAGCGTGACTGAAGGCAGAGCCGAGAGAGCGCCGACCTGGGTCGGGTGGGGCTTCCAGAGCTGCAGCAGGCGGCCGAAGCCGTCATAGTCGGCCTTGCCGCGATCGCCGCGCGGGCTCACCGTCTCGAGCACCAGAGCGAGGCCCCGGTCGTAGACGGCGCCCGTCGTCAGGCCGACTGCGCCGCACCCTGTCGCTTCGTCGAGCGGACCGACGTACGAGGTCTCGGACATCGGCAGCGTCGCATACGCGCGGTCGTAGACGAGCGAGCGGCAGCGCCCGTTCGGCGCACGGAACGAGTCGGGGTTTCCGAAGGCATCGTAGCCAGTCGTGCCGACGACGATCAGGCCGTCGGTCGAAGCGCCAGAGGGGGCGGGCGCGACGGCGGCCCCAGCGACCGAGTGTGACCTGTCAAGAAGCAAGGTGCCCGTGAGCTCGGCGCGCAACACGCGCAGGCTCCCGAAGTCGTCGTACTCGAAGAACGTACGCTCGCGCATCTCGCCCGGACGGCGCGAACCCGTGGTGTAGCTTTCGGACGTGCGCCAGAGCCAGCCCGAGGTGTCGGTGGTCTTGCGCTCGGGCACTGTGTGGACGGTGATGACTTCGTCGGCTGCACCGCAGCCCTCGACGCAGCCCTCGCTGCGCTGTTCCGTCCCATTACCGAAGTGGTCGGAGGCCGTGCCCGAACGGACGCGCTTGCGGCCCGAGGTGCTGCGCAGCGTGACGACGTCGCGGGTGTCGGTGGCGACCTGGCCGGGCGAGAGTTCGAGCTCGACGGAGGGGAGCTGTAGGGTTGAGCTGGCGGGGGTGAAGGGCGACGTTTCGTAGAGGTACGCGTCGGAGGTCGAGGCGAACGCGTAGCGCACCTCGCGGCCGTCGAGGCCGATGTAAAGGCGGCGCAGGCGGTACGTGGCGTGGGTGGTCGACAGGTAGACGCCAGCCTCGTCGAAGGTCTCGACGGTCGAGGGCAGGCCCTTGAGCGCCTCGCGCGGGTTGTCGCGCCAGCGGTCACCGGGAGCACAAGGGTTGACGCCGTCGGCGGCGACCTCGTCGACGCACTCGCCGAGCAGGAACGTCGACGCGGTAAGGGCCGTGGGGGCGTTGACGTCGCCGAGGCGCTTCGAGGTGGCTGAGCGGAAACCGCGGAACTCGCGCTGCCGGCCGTCGAAGACGGGATCGCGGTAGGCGTACTCGGTGACGTACTCGCCGGCCGGGCCCCCGGCGGCGGGCAGATGGTCGCGCTCGACGACCCGCGTAACCACGTGCATAGGCACTGGGCTCGTCGAGGCCCAGGGCGCGCCGTCCTGCGCCGCCGCCAGCATTAGCTCGGTCGAACTCGCGTACTCAACCGCGGTCGTCTTGCCGAGGCCGTTGCTCGAGCCGGTCAGCAGCCAGGGGCGCTTGCCGCCCGAGAAGTCGATGTACTTGTAGCTTGAGGCCGTGCCCCAGAGCGCGTCGCGCGTGCCCGAGCCGTTCAGGTCGGTGAGCCGGAAGCGGCCGAGCGACGACGTCATGACGGGTGTGCCGTCAACGATGTGGCTCTGGGCCGTCCAGCGCTGGCCGTCGACGTTGAGCCAGATCTTCAGCGCGCCCGTGTTGACCTGCACCAGGTCGTCGAGGCCGTCACCGTTGATGTCATCGAGCCGCAGCGTCGCGGGGTCGTTCGGCGCGATGGTGGGCGGCAGGGCCATCGCGACGTGGAGGCCCTCGCCGAGCTGGCCGGCCGGGCAGAGGTTCGGGTCTCCGGTGCCCCAGAAGCCGTTGCCCCGGCCGGGCCAGTAGAGCACGCTACCCTGGCGCACCCGCACGAGGTCGGGCAGGCCGTCGCCGTTCATTTCGCCGACGAAGACGTCGGGGGCGCTGAACGCGAGGTTCGAGCCCGAGCGGGGCAGGCAGAACGAGGCGGGCGCCTCGTCGAGGGTGGCGGAGGCGGGGCCCGTCCAGCTCGCGTGCCCGAAGCGGCTGTCGCCGTTCGGGTAGCGCCCGAGCGCGAAGTAGGTATCGATCTGCGAGCCACCAGTGACGACAACGTCGACGAGCCCGTCGCCGTCGACGTCGAGGATGCGCAGGTTGCTCTGGTTGTTCGCGAGGTCGAGGCGCGGCGCCTGCCCGGTCGTGGTCGCGATCGGGCGCCCGACCCAGCGCCACGCCGCTGCGTCGCGCACTGGGCTGTAGAGGGCGTAGGTGCTGGTCGCAGGCATGTAGAGCAGGTCGGTCAGGCCGTTGCCGTCGACGTCGAGCAGCGCCACGTTGGCGTTCTGCAGGTCGAGCGTGGTCGAGTTCGCCGGCAGGGTTGCTGTGGGCGTGACCGAGAGGGTCGATTGGGTAAAGTGGCCGAGCACGCCGCCAGCGCCGTTGAGAAAGATGCCGTGCTTGCCTCCGTACGCGACGATGTCGGTCGAGAGCACGTCGGGCAGTCCGTCGGCGTTGACGTCGTAGAGGTCGGCGCGCCCGTCGTTGAGCGAATGCGGGGGCCCCTGCCCGAGCGAGAGGACGCGCTCGTCGAAGCCTTCGAAGCCAGCGAAGGGCTGTACGCCCGGCGTGCCATCAGTCTTGAAGGGGTCGACATGCTGGTAGCTGAAGGTGAGCGCTGGCAGCCGGGGGCAGGTAGTGGGCCCCAGGCCCTGGTCGGCGCCCTCGGCGACGGGTTGCGCGCACCGCCCCTCGGTTTGCACTCCCTGCAAGAGCGAGATGGCGTGGTACTCGGCGTCGTAGGTCAAATGGTAGCGTCGCACGAGCTCGCGCGGCCCTGTGCCGGCGAAATCCTTGCTGGTCACATCGACGCGCGCGAGGCGCTGTGAGTGCTCGGTGCGCCAACCGTTGCGGTACGACGAGGTGACGTCGGGGCGGGCCTCGTAGACGAGGCGCGTGTGGTGTGCATACGAAGCGAGGTCGTTCGTCGTCGGCGCGTCGGTCGGCGGCGTGTCGTAGACGTCGCGCAGGTACGCGACGCCCCCGACGCTCTCGTAGCGGTAGCGCACGACGTTGACCGGGCGCGGGGCGGGGGCGCCGGCAGGCGGGGGCGAGCCCTGTGTGTCGTACATGCGCGCGAGGTTCCAATGGAAGATGCGTGCGGGTGCTGAAGGGTCGGCCTCGAGCGCATCGGTCGCATCGCTGCCGTCGAGCGGCACGCCGAATTCCATCGTCAACCCGGCCTTGCTCTGCACACGCCAGGTGTGGTGGTCGGGCGACCAGAAGAAGCGCAAGAACTCGCCCTCGACGCGGGTGCGAAAGTACTGCCATTGCGCTGCCCAGGCCGGCATGGCTTCGCCCGCGAGCGCCCCCGCGCAGGTGAGGCCAGCGCCCACCAGGCAGATAGGCACGAGCTCCTCGATGCCGTTGTAGACGAAGCGGTCTTGGTTCGGGTGCCAGGGACCCCCGACCAGCGGGTCCTGATAGCGTGGCACGCCCCGGTCGGTTTGCCGCGCGATGAAAGGCGCGCCAACATTCCAACCGACGCCAGCGACGCCGCGGCCGCTCGATGAATTGTACTGCAGCCCCAGTGAGGGCTGCGCCCCTCCGCGGGCGGCTGGCAACTGTAGGGGCACCGTGAAGCCGAACGCCCCGGTCGAGAGCTGGGCCGAGAAGCTCTCGCCCATGCCCTGGATCTTCGCAGCGCCGGACGGAAGTGAGAGCGTCTGGCTTGTGAAGCCTGACTTGTCTGGGGGGTCGGCGGCGACAGCGGCCGGCGCGTCTTTCGAGGCTCGTGTTGCGGGGGGCTCGCCTCCGGAGGCGTTCGGCGCGGAGTCGCCGCCCTCGCTCGCGCCCTCGGTCGGTTCGTCACTCGAGTCGCCCTTGTTGGCCGCGCCGCTTGGCGAAGTGGCCTCGACGGAGGCCCCGTCGCTCGCGGCACTCGCACGCGCATCGGCGGCCGGGAGCGTCTCGTCTTCACCACCCTCGCTGGCAAGCGCTCGCGCGCCGGAAGAGAGGGCGAGGGCGGCGCCGAAGAGCAGCGCTGGAAGCGGAGAGGCGAGGGATTGAAGGCGGCACTTCGTCATGGTCGCGACCTGGATGGCAATCGGGCTGGGAAGGGACGTAGGAACGGAGGACCTTGCGCCCCGGACGGCGGGGGGGCGCAGGGGTGGGCCGGACAGCATTGAGGGCACGCCCGCGCGTCGCGGGCGGCCTCGACCAAGCCGGCATGTCGTGGGGCGCCTGTACTCTCGCGGCGGGGAGCTGCCCGGCCGTGTACGCGTCCCAGGTCGTTATGCGGCGACGCTCACGGCTGCCGCGTCCAATGCTGGGTGCCGGAGAGAATCTGGACGTAGTCCAGGTTCTGGAGAAGAACCTCGGGGCCGAGCTTGAAGTTGAGCTCGTACGTGCCGCCGACCGAACGGTCGCGGAAGTCGGAGCGATGTGAATTCTGGATGTTCGGGTCGTCCCACGACGTGTTGTCGAGGCTGAGTACGAGATCGGCTGCCATCGCCTTGGCGCCCCCAACGAAGCCTGGCAAGAAGGCGATAGTCTGCCATTGTCGATCGTAATCCTTCACCCAGGACGAGCCGAGTTGCGTGACGCTAACCGGCACGGAGGCGTTCTGGATGCAGGAGTTATGGTCGGTGGCGAGCGAGCAGTTGAGCACGCCGGCGCCTGCAAGGTTGACCGCGAAGCGTGTCCAGCGCGTGTTGAAGAGGTTCACGATGTCGAACTGGTCGGGTGGCTGCGAGACGTTACCGTCAATACGCCCCCAAGGGTCGAGGGTGAAAAGGAGCTTGGCCTGCGTCGGCCTCAAGGCGGGGCCATACTGCAAGCACGCGTCGGCCACCTTGCCCGAAGCGGGCATGCCGACCCAGACCCCGCCGCTCGCGGGCTCGCAGAGGAAGCTCCACCGCCGCGCCTCGCCGAGAAGGGTGCTAGGTGCTCCCGGAGCAGCGGCCTCGGGGCCCGGTAGTGCGATCAGGTTGGTCACCTCGCCCGAGAAGGTGACGTGGCGGGTGCTCGGGTGGGCATAGCCGGCGACGAAGCGCTTGAGGTTGTCGACGTAGATTGACAATTTGTTGCCGTAGATGTCTTCGGGCAGTGGGCCGCCCTCGACGTACCCGATGGCGGCGGGCATGCTGAGGTCGAACTCGTAAATCTCGTCGGCCCACGACGCGGGCGAGACTACGAGAGCCTCGTTGGCGTAAAGCTTCGACAGATTGACGACGTAGCGAGCCTCGATGGCGCGGCGAGCCAGCAGGGCGGCGCGCCGAGCGTTCTCGAGCTCCGCCATCGCCACCCAGGCGGCGTGGTCGGTGTAGCGCCGGTAGAGGCCAAAGCTGGTCTTCTTGCCGCGGCCGACGAGTTCGGCGTCGAGCTCGGCCCGGCGGGCGGCGATGTCGGTGCGCCGGTTGGCCGAGGCGACGGCCGCCGAAGCGAGCTGCACGTGCGAGGCGGCTTGCATGAGCTGTGTGGCGCGGGTGACGAGCCCGTGTTGGGCCTCGAAGACCGCCGCGATGGTCTGCCGGACCGGGGGAGCAGCGTCGAGGGTTAGATCGACGCACTTCTGCTCCTGAGCGATGAGGGGCGCGTCCGAGTGCGAGGTGCTTGAGCTCTCGGTCCAGCTTTGCGAAACGCTGACGTTGACGTTGACGCTCGGGAAGAGCCCCACCGAGGCGCCGACTCCGACGCTCACCCCCGTGGTGGTGCTCGTGCCGGTGGTGGTCGTCGTCCCCGCCCGGATGGCCTGCAGGCGCGATTCGTCGCTGCAGGCAATCCGGGCCTTCTCCGAGAGCGACGACTCGACGGCCTGGTAGGCGGTGATCTGCTGGCTTGCCGCGCCCATCGCCGAGATAAGATCGCCCGCCGCCAGGCGAGCCGCGCGGAGCGCCGTCCACTGTTCGACGAAGAGGCCCTGCAGTTCGCCCCCGCTGTACGCCGAGAACGCGGGCACGGTGGCGTCGGTGACGCGCGCCCAGACCTCGGACGCGACGTTGAAGTCGCCTCCGATGTTGCCCCGCAGCAGGTCGTAGGTGAGGCAGGCCAACTGCCCCTGAGGGTCGGGGGGCGCGGTCGGCGGGCAGATGGGGGGGCCGCCCGGCATATACGACTCGATCGGAAGCCGGACAATCTGGAGGGCCGCGTTGCAGGCCTGCGTCGCATCGCCGCAGAGTTGCTCTTTCTCCTGCTGCTTGAGCTGGTTGGCCGCGTCGATGGCGGCATTGAACACGTCCTCATCGGTTTGTTGCAAGAGGGCGTTGTCGATCGCCGCGTCGACCGCACTCGAGGCGCTGGCTGCCGCCTCCTCGGCCAAATCGAGGTAGTATTGGACTGCTGCAGCCGACCCCTCGCCCGTCAGTTGGGGGTCGGTCGAGGGCGCTTCGTTTCGTGAGGTGCCGAACGCGTCGAAGGCCGGTTCGAGGATGTCTTCGCTGTCGGTCGCCGTCGCCTTGCGAGCGATCTCGCCCAGCGAGCCACCCACGGAGAAGATTCGGCCTGCGGTCTGCAGTTTTCGTTCCTCGCCAGGACTAAATACCGTGAGCGGCGGTTTGGGGTGAGGCGTTGACAGGAGAAGACGGTCTTGGGGGGTGGAATCCTGTGCGAGTTGGCGCGAAGCGACGAACATCCAAACGGCAAGAGGCTGCGAGCCGTCGATGGAAGGAGGGGCATGTATCGAGACACGAAATCGCCAGCGATGGTGGGTTCTGCCGCCGATGATGACGGGCGTGGGCGGTCCGACAGGGGCCGCTTCCGAGTAGAAGTCGGAGGCGTTGTCGGCCCACGTGCCCGGCGCTTTACCTTGATCGGTCCCCCCGCCGACTACCGGGTGCTGACCGAGGCGAGTGTCTTGATACAAGAGCAGGTTCTCCCGCCGGCTATCGGCGAGGCCTTCTCGATAGGTGCGAATTCGGTATTGGCCGTAGTCGCTTGGCTTCCACCAAGCGTTTTCGGGCGCTACCAGTAGGTCGACGTGCCAGAAGTACGATGGGGCACCGTCGACAACGCCGCGCGCGACATCTTGCACATTCCGTAGTTGCCATTTACTGGGCACCCCTTGAAGGACCTCCTCGAGCTCGGGACGGAGTACGACCGACTCGTCGCCGATGGCGGAACCAATGACCCGCAAGAGCTTCTCGCGGTTACGGTAATACGTTGCCGTAAGATCGCTTGGGGCGGGCGCTAGCAGAGCATCGCGCACCAAGCCGAGCGCAGCCGTGGCGCCCATAGCTCGATACTCGTTCAATGCCCACGTGCCGAAGCTCTGGTTGGCCTTGTACTCTAGGATACTGCTTGACGGCGACAGGCCGTAGAATTTGTCGGGGATGCGAAGAGAGGCACGATCGTACCCGGCGTAGAGCTCGGCCTGCTGCATTATGTTTCGTTCAGGGAACGTGGTGTGGGGCGTAATATGATAATATCTGACCTGTGTCTTGCTTTGAGGATCTTTGACGACAATTCCCTCGTTTTCGCCGTTGCCCTTGATATTACGAGTTCCGATGACGGCGCCGCCGCCGTCTTGGAAAATGCAGAGAGGTGATAGCGTCGATCGCAGATTGTGTGCCAAGTCGGCGGCATGTTCGAAGTTGAGCTTGTACTTCTTCCAGAGCAGGTAGTCAGGGTACGATGTGGCTGGGTGATCGGGCGGCGGCGCGGGGGTCGAACAGTCGTTGCGAGGCGATGCCGTCTCGCAATCTTGTTTGCGAAGGCTCGTCTCAATGTTGCTATAAATCTTTGATGCTGTCGCAGCGATGTCAATCGTCTCGCACTCACCCGCCGGAATGGGAATGATGTCAAGCGCGTCAGCGCTGCGGGCGAGGCCGAGCAACTGTTTCGCCTCCGGTGTCGCGCGGTAGCTAGAAGCGTAGCGTGCGTTGCCCTGCCGGAGCGGGTTGGAGCCCGGCCAGGGCGCCGTTTGGCTGTTATTCCCGAGAGGGTGGGTCCAGGGGGTGGTGCCACCGGGCTCGACCGAGAGTGGGTCACCGCCGTAGAGCAGCGCCATCGTCCGCTGGACCCACGATCCGGGACCCCAGCGCTCCTGAGCGGAGGTGGCGTCGACCGGAGCGCCGTAAGGCAGACGCGCATCGGCGCTGCGCAAGAGCAACTGCGCCATGTCTTCCGTGGCCGAGAGGTGGAGCTGCACTGCGGTGGCGAAATCGTCGGCCATCTTCTCAAGAATTTGCTGCTTCGTCTTACCATCATATCCACCCGCATGCGCCCAATGGTACAGGGGGGGGATAATGTATTCCTCCCGGTTGGGGTAGAGTACCCCCGTCACTTCGGGGTGATCGGCGTGCCAGTTCGTGCCAAACACTCGACCGAGCAAGGCATAATAGATCGACGCAATCTGGGCCCGTTCACGCACGATCTCAAGTAGCTGGCGTTGATCTTGGGCTGACCAGAGCAAGGCCTCAGTTCCCGACGAGCCGGGGACGCGGTCGCGCAGGCGCTGAGCGATGCAGAGGTTCATCGGCGCATTGCGCAATTCGCCTTCGGCCCAGTCTACCGACCATCCATCGCCCTGAATGTCGGGAATCCTTTCTCGCAATGTAATCTTTTTGAGGGGCGCCGCCTTGGGAAGATTGGTTGAGGGGTCGTGGTTACAACTCGCCTTGGTACGAAGGCCATGCCAGCGTGCGAGCGCCGTGAGCACCACCGGAATACTAAGGTTGTCCCGATAGAAGGTGGCGACAGGATTGGGATCGTCGCAGGGGACCTGGCTCATGCGGTCCAGGATTTTTACCAGATAACTGTCCTGCACGGTGATCGAGCTGGTGAGATGAGAAATCGGTTCCTCAATCGTACCGCCCACGTTGATGAACGAGCACTCGGCCCAGGCGTCGGCAAGGGCGAGTTCGGCCCGGGTGCCCGTCCATCCGCTGTTGGGCACGGGTGTCTCGAGCGGCGCTTCAAGCGCCTGGGTGACCTCAGATGTCAGGCCGTCTTCGGGAGAGACGTTGCCCGGTCCGCAGGCGGCGATGGCAGCGAGGGTGAGTATCAGCCAAGATGTGCGTTTCATTTTGAATGAATTCTGGTCGCAGTTGCTGTGCGCAGGCGTTGCGGCTACAGGTTGAGGGGGGAAAATCGTGTGTATGAGCCCGAGGACGTCTCCGAGGCGCGGTCCTGCGCACCTCGGGGATTGAAATTATGGCCGCAGATTTGTGCGCTTAATGCTCGTTGCGCGGGGCTGTGATTGTTTTGAATAAGGCCGCTGGGGGCCTCACGCCAAGTGATGACATGACACCTGCTTCGAAGGCGTCGGTGCGCCTCGTAAGCCCCCCCCTCCCTCGGCCCGATCTGGCCGTGTAAGCTATTTCGATTTTTGTGCGAAATACTATGTGGAAGCCGGGCCCGACGTCTGCTCATGCCTCTACGACCCGCACGCCGCCACGGGGCGGGCTCGCCGCTTTGTGTGCGGACACACGCCTTGCAAAGTCGACCCGACTCTTTGCTCGAAGCAGATAGCGTGCCGCTGCCCGCTCTTGGCAATCCTGCGGAATCGTTGAGGCTGGATCAGTGGTGCCCCTGGCGACGGGTGGCGAACGACCTGGCGGGCCGCCAGGCCTCCGGGACGGACAAGAGCCGGCCGCGGGAAAGGGCGCAGCTTTCTTAGTAAGAGCGGCAGCGAGGATTTCGACGCTCTTCAAGCCCAGGCGCGCCCGCCTTGCCCACGACAAGGCGAAGTCCTTGGTAGGCGCTAACGTGGGATGAAGAGCCACATGGGCTGGTAGATTTTTTCAGGAAGGTCTGTCCCCGATCCTCGCCGCCGGTGGCCTTGCTCGTGAAGGAGAAGCTATGGCCATCCCGAAGACCCGCCGGAAAAAGCGCCGCTGGCACCTGACCGTCACCGGGCTCGACCCCCTACCGATCGTTCTGCCGACTTGGGAGCGCGAACGGCTCCTGCCGGCTCTGGAGCGACTCGCGTCGGGCGAGCCGCCCGCGCCTACCTCGCCGGAAGTAGGCGAAGCGGACCATGCCTCGCCGGAGGCGCGCGATGCCGACCCGGCCTGAACGCTCGGCCTGGATCAGCTACTTGCGGGTTAGCACGCCCGAGCAGGCCGAGCGCGAGCTGTCGCTGCCGGCGCAACGCCGCGCCATCGCCGAGTACGCCGCCCGCCATGGCGCCGCCATCGCGCGCGAGTACGTCGAGGCCGGCTGCTCGGGCACGAGCCCTCGCCGCCCCGCCTTCCGACGCATGATCGAAGACGCGATGCGGCCCGGGAGCGACGTGGCGGCCATCGTCGTGCATCACACCTCGCGCTTCACCCGCGATGCCATCGAGGCGCGCGTCGTGAAGGCGAAGCTGCGGCGCCTCGGCGTACGGGTGCTGTCTGTCTGCCAGGAGCTGACCGACGACCCGATGGGCAAGCTGATGGAAGGCCTCTTCGAATGCATTGACCAGTACGAATCCGAGCTCAACGGCGTCCGCACCTCGGCCGCCCAGCAAGAGGCCGTGCGGCAGGGCTACTTTCCGGGCGGCCGAGCGCCCTACGGCTACAGGACGCGCGCCGTCGAGGTCCACCCCGGGGTCGTGCGCCACGTTCTCGAGCCCGACCCCGCGGAGGCCGAGCGGGTGCGCGAGCTCTACCGCCTGTACATCGTACACGGCGGCGCAAAGGCGGTGGCCCGCGCGCTCAACCAACGCGGGGTGGCGTACCGAACGGGCGTGCCGTGGGATAAGACGCTGGTGCTCAACGTGCTGGCGCAGACGGCTTCGGTCGGGAAGTACTGGTGGGGCAGGTCGCGCGCCAAAAAGGCGCGACCGCGGGAAGATTGGCTCGCGCTGCCCGTCGAGCCCATCGTCGACGAAGACGTGTACGCTCTCGCCCAGCGCCTGCGCTCCCGACGCGAGCCCCTCCGTGCACCGGGGCGCGCGGCCGCCAAACCCCACCTGCTCACGGGGTTGGTCTGGTGCAAGCGATGTGGCGCGAGCTACCAGCTCGAAACGTCGGGCAAGAAGGTCGACGACGCGGTCTACCGCTATTGTTACTACAACTGCCGCCGCGCCAGCCGGGCGGGCGTCGAAGTCTGCGCCGGCTTTCGCATCCCGACGGACGTGCTCGATGCCGCCGTCCTCGCCCACGTGGCGGACGTCGTTTGCGTCGCCGGGCGCGCGGACCTGCTGGCCAAGGCGTGGCGAGGGCGAGGCGATTTGCGCGACGACCAACTCGTGGAGGTCTGGCGCACGTTGGTGACGACCGACCCCGAGCTCGGCCGCACGTACCTGCTGCACCTGGTCGAACGCATCGAGGTCGACGAGACGCGAATCGTGGTGACGGGACGCTCGGCTGGGCCGGGCTCGGCCGGTGGGAGAAACGAGGCGCAACCGGTCGGGGCGCCGTCCGTTTGAGGGCTGTGAAATTCGAAAAGAAAAACGCGGCCTTGCGAGGGGCCGCGTTTTCTCCCACACCCGTGGGAAGTCAGCTCCTCGTTCCCTTCGACGCGGACGACGCGGACGCGGCGTTCCAGCCCCGGGGCCATCGAACCCCCAGGGTAGTTTGGCCGGGGCCCGGCGACAACGCGGGGCGCGCCGGTCGCGTTGTGGGGCGCGGGTTCCATGCTCGCGAGTAGCTCATGGCTACGTCGGCCGGGCGCGGGCGACAATGCTAGGCGCGGCGGCCGCGTTGCGACTAGGCTGGGGGCGCTTGGCAGCCCCGGACGAAGCGAATGACGTCTACGCGACGCTGCTCGAGGTCAACGCCTGGGCCATGCGCGCCGGCCTCTACGAGGTCGCCTACCACGCGCTCGCCGCGGCCCTACACCTGGCCGAGTCGCTCGCCGACCCCAAGCGGTTCGACACCGTCGCGGCGCTCGCCGAGCGGCAGCAAGAGCACATCGACGAGCACGAGCCCGGCCACCGCCTCTCGAGGCGCTCGAGCGAAGGGCGCGGGCAGGCAGGCCTATTCCCGACGCTGGCGCGGCAGGCCCGCCTGAGGGCGACCCTGGCCCGCACGCCGCGCGCCTAGGCGGCTGAAGCGGCCCCGCCGGGCCCCCTCGAGCGCGATCGCCAAGATGGCTCGCGGCGCCGAGCGCTGGGCCCCAATCCTACGCCCCGCGGCGTCCGCCTGCGCCTCGATTCTGGCGCAACGCCCGGCGCTGGCACGGCCACTGCACCCGCGTGGGTCGCGATGGGCTCCAATCGACGCACCGTTGTCATCGCCGAAGATCACGACGATCAGCGTGCGCTTTTCGCCCTGGCCTGCGAGCGCGAGGGCTTCGACGTGCTCGAGGCCAGCAACGGGCACGAACTCGTCGAACTCCTCCGCACGCAGCACGACCGCGGCTGGCTCCCCGAGGTCGTGCTCGTCATCAGCGACATCATGATGCCGGGCCTGACGGGGCTCGACGCACGCGAGGCGCTCGCGCGCGACGGGGTTGAGGTCCCCTTTCTTTTCGTGAGCGCCGCGAGCGACCCCGAGACGCGGTCGCGGGCGCTGGTGTTGCCCTCTCTCGGCCTGTTGGAGAAACCCTTCGAGATCGAGACGCTGCGGCGCTTTCTGCGCGAGCGTACCCTCCGACCGGACGGCTGAGCCCCCGGCCACCGCGCAGGCCGACCCCACCGTTGGTGGGGCGAAGGGGCATCGGTGCCGCCGACCATGCGCTCGAGCGGGCGCGAGAGGGTCGTCACCGACGTGTCATGGGTAAGGTTCGCGAACGACGGCGACGGGCGGCCTTACCTCCCTCATCAAGACTGCCGCCATGAAGAAGGCCGGTGCGCTCGTCTGTGTGCCCGGCTACTTTGAAGCCCTCGACATCGAGCATCGAGGGCGGGGCGCCGCAAGCATCGCCGTCGGAGACCTGCGGCTGACGTCTCAATTGTGCTGTTCGGCCCCTTCGCCACGACACCGTTCGCGCAAACTGCTACGACGTCTCATGGCCACCGAGCGCCGGAAGCCCAACCCCGAGCGCGTCGACACCGACAGCAGCCTTCGCGCCGAGCGCGACCGGACGGACGACGAGCTCGCGAAGCGCTCGGCCCTCATCGAAGAGGACGCCGACCACGTAGTCGGGCTGGCCAGGGAGCGGGCGACGCCCTCTTGAGGGACGTACGTGACAAGGCCGATGCAGCCCTGCGGGGGGCCGACGCCGAGGTCGCCCGCGGCGTCGCCGCCGAGCGCGCCTCCGAAGACGCGACGCTCTCGCACGAGCGCGCCGTGGCCGACCGCAAGCTCGACGACGAGCGCGCCGAGCGCAGGCGGGCGCTTGCCGCGCTGCTGCGGCACGAGCGCGAGGGCACCGACCAACACCTGCTCACCGAGCGGGCGCGCGCGGACGACGCGATCGCCTCGCGAGACGATTTCTTGGGCATGGTCAGCCACGACCTACGGACCTTGCTCGGCGGAGTCGCCATGAGCGCCGCCCTGCTGCTCGGCCTGCCGCCGGACGGCGAAGAGGGCAAGCAGATGCGCCTCGAGGCCGAGCGCATCCGGCGCTTGACGGCGCGCATGAACCGGCTCATCGGCGACCTGCTCGACGTGACGAGCATCGAGTCGGGGCGGCTCCACGTCGTGCCCGAGCGGCACGACGCGGCGCGGCTCTTGAACGACACGATCGAGGCCTTCCAGCCCTTGGCGTCGGCCAAGGGCGTCGCGATGAGCGCCGAGGTGGCGAGCGGGTCGGTGCTCGCGAGCTTCGACCACGAGCGCATCTTGCAGGTGCTCGCGAACCTGGTCGGCAACGCCGTCAAGTTCACCGAGGCGGGCGGCCACATCGCCCTGCGCGTCGAGCCGCTCGGGCCGGAGGTGCGCTTCAGCGTGAGCGACACCGGCCCGGGCATCTCGACCGACCTCATCGACGTCATCTTCGAGCGGTTCTGGCAGGTGGGCCGCGCCGACCGCCGCGGGCTCGGGCTCGGGCTCTATATCTCCCGCTGCATCGTCGAGGCCCACGGGGGGAAGATCTGGGCCGAGAGCGAGGCGGGCAGGGGCAGCACCTTTCACTTCACGCTGCCTGGTGGCCCCGGGCCCGCGTCGACGCCGAAGAGTCTCGCGTAGAGATCGTTCGCGTCGCGCGGCCGTCGGCTTGAGGTCACGCGCCGGCCGGCACGATGCTCGCCTTCGACCGCCACAGCGCGCGGTCAACCTTCGCCGTGCTTTACGACGGCCTCGCTAGGCCCGCGGCGTCGTCGTCGGCGGGGCCCGAGCGTCGAAGTGCAGGCCGATAGTCTGGCCGCTCGCTGCGTTGATGCTCTCGCTCTACGCGCTCGCCTTCCGTCGGACGCTCGAGGCGGGGGCTTCGGCCGGCCGGGGCTCCTGCTCGACGTGCTCGCCGCGCCGGGCGCTACGCGGCGGGTCGCTTCGCCGGCGCGGGGTCGAGCAGGCGGACGCGGGCTGCCGCTAGCCGGTCGTTCGGCTTGGGCTTCGCCCGCTCGCGCCGCCCGTCAATGAGCCGACGCACGACGACGGGAGACCACGCGGCGGCGCGTCGGGGGGCGGTGCCCTTCGGCGACGGGGCGGGCCCCGATCGCGCGCAGCGTGAGGCGCTCGGCGCGCAGCTCTCGGGCGCGGGCCGCGGCGGCGAGCCCGGCGGCGTCCGCCTCAAGCTACTTGGCGCCGGGGACGCATGGGCGCCCGTACGCGGGCCCGCGCTCCACGAGCGTCGCTCACCTGGTCTTTGGTCGGGCCCGCGACGTCTTTCTCGCCTGATCGTTGGTGGCCTTCCGGCTTGGGGGGTGCTCGGGCCGGCCCACACCGCTGGAGGGGGCTCTGGCCGCCCGAAGGGCTGCCGCGAACGATTCCCCAAAAGCGGAGAGCTTCGGGCGACGAGACTTGCGTTGTCAACGGCGGCGGTCCCCGGCGGGGCATTCTGCAGGGCCGGCGTGAGTCTTGCGGGCACGCACACCACTCTCGTCGTCGTCCGCGGCCGCGTCGGGCCGCGGTCGCCCGCCGCGGGCCCTCGCTGCGGCGGCGCGCTGGCGCTAACGCCGTGGCATGTCGACGCCTTGCCCCTGGGGACGGCTACGCGGCCGGTACGGTGCGCTTCTGCGAGGCGCGCCTCTGCGCCGCGATCGTCGACCTCGCGATGGGTACGAGGAGCCGCCCGTCGGCCCCGCGCTCGCTCATCGTGCTGACGAGGGCCGATCAGCGTCGACCCGACGGGCCCGTCGGCCCGAGCACTGGTCCCGCTGCGGGACGCCCATCGGGCGCTCAAAAGCCCTCCGGTCGAGCCAGCGAGTCGGCGCCCACAGCGGTGGCGTGTGCCACCCCGCTGCCAGGGCCCGCTGTCCGGCTGCCCTGCGCCGCTCGACCCACCTTGCGGCCCGCGATCAGACGACCGCCCGCCACCGCCAGTCGCGCCACGAGGAGGCCGAGTGGATCGAGCAGCCAACGCCGCAGCGGCGAGTTCGCCTCCACGAACGTCACTGGACGCGAGCGCGCGAGGTGATCTCGAACCCACGCTTCCCCGCGCACGGCGAGCCGGGCGTCGGTGACCTCGACCAGCGCCTCCAGATTGGCGAGCGAGAACGGGTCGAGATTGAAACTGCCGATGAGTAGGCTGCTCCCGTCGACGGCGGCTACCTTCGCGTGCAAGACCGAGTGACTCCATTCACGAATGTCGACCCCCGACGCGAGCAGGCGCCGGTGCAGGCGCCGCGTGGCCGCTCGTGCGAAGGGGACGTCGCTCCGCCCGGCGAGGAGCAGGTGGACCCGGACGCCGCGGCGGGAGGCCGCGACGAGGGCGCGGACGACGCCCCGGCCGGGCAAGAAGTAGCCGTGGGCGACGTAGATGCTCTGGCGCGCACGCGAGAACGCCTTGACGTACCGTCGGCGCAAGCGCCAGCCCCCGCCGAGCCCGGAGAGGTAGATGCGTACCGCGCCGGCGGCGTCGCGTCGCGGCCCGTGGCGGAGCAGCCGCCCCAAACGCGCACAGGCCGGCCCGCGGATCTCGAGCGCCACGTCGGCCCAGCCCGGCTGCCCGCCCACGCCGACGTTTTCGTCACCGATGTTGAGCCCGCCGAGGAAGGCGACTTCGTCGTCGACGAGAAGGATCTTGCGATGATTGCGGTCGAAGCGGCCCACGAGCAATGACAGCAAGCGGTTGTGGATCCGGACGTCGCATCCGGCTTCGCGCAACTCCGCCGCGATGGCACGACCGCCGATTGCTGAGCCCCAGCCGTCGAGCACGACCCTTACCGCCACCCCCCGGCCGGACGCCCGTGCCAGCGCGTCGACAAAGAGTGTCCCGACGCCCGAGGGCATAAAGGAGTACACCTCCAAGTGGAGGGTCTTGCTCGCCCGCGCGATGGCCGAGAGCATCCGCGGGTAGGTTTGCTCGCCGCCGTCGAGCAGCTCGACCGACTCGGGCGCGCTACATGACCGACTGGCGGGCGCCTCGAGAGCGCGCGGGTGGGGGCGGAATTTCCGCGGCCCCCCCCGGCCTCGTGCTACGAGCGGTGGCATCGCCAAGCCACGGCCGGCCCGGGCCGCGCGCTCGGCGCCGGTCGCGGAAAATCGCCGGTCGTTCACGAGAGGCTTTCGGGCCCGCCTCTCGGCTCGGCCCGAGCTCGCCCGCGCTCTCTCTCCGCTGCAAACCTAGCTCGATTCTTCACGAATGTCGCGCCGGCGTCGGGGGCCGGCGGCGCGTTCGCTCGCGCCGAGCGTTCGCCATGGCGAATGTCCGTCATGAACCCGACCAGGCTCTCGATGCCGTTCGCGGTCAGCAGGCCGACCAACGTCTCGCCCTCCACCACCAGCAAGACGCCGCCCCTGCTCTGCTGTGCCCGCGTCAGGACGCCGGTGAGCGCCTCGCCAGGCCCCGCGGTCTCGAAGTCGGGCCGCATCGCTCGCCGCACCGTCCGGCCCGCCCCACCTTCTGCCAGGCCCTCCCGCAGGTCGCCACGAGTGAGCAGGCCCACCGGCCGCGCGCCGTCGACCACCGGAAAGTCTCGTTGAAAGCCCGCCAGCGAGAGTTCGGCGGCGCGAGACAAGAAGTCTACCGGGGATACGGTCTGAAAGTCGGTGAGCATCGCGTGCCGGGCAGACAGGCCGGCGATCGCCAGCCTCGTCGTCGACGCGGCGTACTCGGCCCGGGCGCCGAGCCAGACGAAGCCCGCGAGCAGCAAGAGCATGGGGCTGCCGACGAGGCCCGCCGCCCCGAAGACCAGAGCGGCGCCTTGGCCGACGCGGGCCGCCACCTGGGTCGCGCGCTCCGGCGGCAAGCGCATGGCCAAGAGCGCCCGCAGGACTCGGCCGCCGTCCATCGGGTAGGCCGGGAGCAGGTTGAACGCGGCCAGAGACAGGTTGATCCACAGAAGCTGCGAGAGCAACGAGCCGCCCGCGCCGAAGCCGCCCTCGAGGCCGACGGGGGCGCCGAGCAAGTGCATCAGGCCGAAGAGCAGCAGGGCCACGGTGGCGTTGACCCCGGGGCCCGCGAGCGCCACGAGAAGTTGCTGGCCGGGCCCCTCGGGGAGCCGGTCCATGCGGGCGACGCCGCCGATGGGCAAGAGCGTGATGTCGCGGGTGCGCACGCCGAGTCGGCGCGCCATCAAGATGTGGCCGAACTCGTGCAGAACGACCATCGCGAAGACCGCGTGTAGGAGCAGGATGCCCTGCGCCGCCGACGCGAGGCCGCGCCCGGCGGCGAGGCCCCCGAAGACGACGAACGCGACCAGGAAGAAGAAGGACCCGTGAACGTAGACGTCGACGCCGGCGAAGGTCGCGAGCTTCCACGACCAGGGAAGCATCGGCCCGCCAGGCCCGCGCGCTTCGGGCCGGCCGGCCGGCTCGGCGCGCGTCGGCTCGCCCGCGCTATGAAAGGGCTCGTCCGCGGCGGGGGGCGGCTCGGCCCGCGCTGGCGTCATGACGGACCCCCTTCCGGCCGGTGCGGGGTCACGAGCCTTCGATGGTGGTAGCGCGGCACGTGCGAGATACGCTCGGCCCTCCGAGTGTGATGGCCGGCCGCGCGGATGCTTCCGCCCTCGCCCTCCCAGGTGGCCAAAGCGGCGGCGTGCGTCCACGGCCGCGGCACTGGCCCCTCGGTGCCGCGCCTCGGCGTCAACGTCCAACGGCCCGATCGCCCATTTCCGGGACGCACAAATGGCCCCTTGCGCCCGGCGTTCGCGCCGAGGTCCGTCCCGACGATCCGCAGAGCATCGCCGAGCCAGCCGGTGGCCGCGTTCATGCCTCGCTTTGCCATCAAGGGCGCGGCCGCCAGCAGCATCACCAAGGCGAGCCAGAGAGCGGCGAGGGCGAAGGCGAACGTCGGAGGTTGCGTTGGCATGAGCACTACCTTTTTTCTTGCGCCGCCACGCGGCAGAGTCGTCTGGCTCGCCTGCGCCGATGCGGAACGCCACGCGGCGCCGCCGCAGAGGGGCGGCATCGAGCTATTTGTGAGCAATTTTTAGACCACTTGGCGGCTGACGTTTGCTCCAAGCGAATCTCCCGAACGATGGCGGAATTGGCCCTCGTCGTGGCGGTTGCGCCGGCGCTCGAGCGCGAGTCCGCCGCTAGAATGCCACGACGGCCACCAACTCGCGGCGCAGGCTCTCGGAGGACGGGCGGCGGGCGCGGGGCCGAGGTCGCGCATGACGCGCGCGTGCGCGGCAGCCTCTCGGGGCGCCTCGGCGCGGCACGGCGCGTGCTTCTACGGAGCGCAGAGCCTTCGCGAGCGCCGGGCCACCTCGGCGGTGGGCCCCGTGCGCGAGAGGGCCCACAGGCATGGAGAAGAGCGACCCTTTCGGCTGGGTGGGGCAAGTCATCGACGCGAAATATCGGGTCGATGAGGTCGTCGACGAGGGCCCCTCCGGCGTCGTCTACCGGGCGCACCATCGGGGGTTCAACGAGCCCGTGGCCATCAAGTGCCTCAAGATGCCGCCCCGCCTGGGGGCTCAAGAGCGTGAAGCGCATTGCCAGCACTTTCTCGACGAGGGGCGGCTTCTGCACCTCCTATCGCGCGCGAGCGCGGGCATCGTGCAGGCGCTCGACGTCGGCGTCGAGCTCGCGCCCGGGGGGGGCTGGGTGCCCTACCTCGTGCTCGAGTGGCTCGAAGGCGTCTCGCTCGCCGACGACCTCGAGCGGCGCGCGCGTGACGGCGAGGGGGGCCGCGGGCTCGCCGAGGCAATGACCTTGCTCGAGCCGGCGGCGCGAGCGCTCGCCGCCGCCCACGACCAGCGCGTCGCCCACTGCGACGTCAAGCCGTCGAACCTCTTTCTGACCCAGTTCGCCGGCCGCCCCACCCTCAAGGTGCTCGACTTCGGCATCGCCAGGCTGCTCGCTGAGCGCCACGCTCTCGAGCCCGACCCGGACCGCGCGCCCGACGCGACGATGGCATTCTCAGCCCCGTACGCCGCGCCCGAGCAGTTCCTGCGGGGCATGGGCGACATCAGCCCCCGGACGGACGTCTATGCCCTCGCCCTCGTCCTGGTCGAGGTCGCCTCCGGCCGGCGTGCGCTCAAGGGCGACGACCTCGCCGAGTTGCTGCGCGCTTCGGCTGACCCGCTCCGCCGACCGACCTTGCACTCGCGGGGCGTGTCGTGCCCCGCGGAGGTCGACGACGTCGTGCGGCGAGCACTGGCCGTCGAGCCCGCGGCCCGCTTCGCGACGGCCTTCGACTTCTGGCAGGCCCTCACCGAGGCCGTCCGGGCGCCGGCCCTTCCGCCCGCCGCGGGGGGAAGGCCGCCCAAAAAAGGGCCCCCGGCGCAGCCCGCCCCGCGCGACGTGCCGGCGGCTTCCGACAGACGGCCTCCCTTCGGCAATGGCCCCGGCCCTCTCGTCAGCAAGCCGCCTCGGCCCGTCGCCCCGCCTCCGCCCGCCGGGCCCGCGCGGCCGTCCGGCCGGGGGGTAACCGCCTTCCTCTCGCTCGTCGCCCTGGCCACCGGGGTCGCCTTCGCGGTCGCGCTCGCGCTGTCGCAGCCGCCCCCCCGACTCGCGCCAGAGATGACGGCGCCAGCGCCCGCCCACGGCCCGCGCGATGCCAGATTTCCCACCCCGCGCCCCGCCCCGGTGCAGGCCGAGCCCCCCACGAAGGCGCCGGCCCGCGCGGCCCCGGGGCCCTGAACGTCCGTCGCAGCGCCGCCGAGGCCCGCGACGGCGTGGCGCTTCGGCGGCCGGCGCGGATCGCCCCCGTCACGGGTGCACCTCGTGCGGGCCGGGCCCGCTTCGCCCCGCAGGGGGCCGCGCCGCCGTCGCACGGCGCCGGGCGACGACGCTCGGCACGATGGCGCCCATCATGAGCGCGACGACGACGAGCAGCGACACGACGTGCGGGACCTCGACGAATCGAGAGGTCAGCATCTTCAACCCGGCGAACGCGAGAATGCCCCCGAGCCCGTAGCGAAGGTACTTCAGCCCGACGAGGGCCTCGGCCACCACGAGGTACAGGGCGCGCAGGCCCAGCACGGCGAAGACGTTCGAGCTGTAGACGATGAACGGCTCGTCCGAGACGGCGAGCGCCGCCGGGATCGAGTCGATGGCAAAGACCACGTCGGTGGCCTCGATGACCACGAGCGCGAGCAAGAGGGGCGTGCCGAGGCGGCGGCCGCCCTCGGCGACGAAGAAGCGGTGGCCGTCGAGCCGCGGGGTGAGCGGCAAGTGCCGGCGTAGGAAGGGCAGGAGCCGCCCCTCACCGCCCGCGCCGACGTGCTCGCGGGCGGTCTTGATGCCGGTGTAGAGCAGGAACGCGCCGAGGACGTACACCACGGGGTGCCAGGCGGCCAGCAGCGCCGTGCCCGCGGCGATGAAGAGCGCGCGCGGCGAACGCCCCGAGGATGCCCCAGAAGAGCACGCGGTGCTGCTCCGCCTCGGGGATCTTCAGGCGCCCGAAGATCACGATGAAGAGGAAGAGGTTGTCGACGCTGAGGCTCTTCTCGATCGCGTAGGCGGTGACAAACTCGGTCGCGGCGCCCCGCCCGAACTTCAGGCCCAGCCCGGCCGCGAAGAGCAAGGCCACGCCGATCCAGGCGACGCTCCAAGCGATTGCCTGCTTGCGGGAGAGGCCGCGCCCGTCGCGGTGCACCCACAGGTCGAGGGCGAGGCTAACGAAGACGATGCCACCAAAGACGAGCCAGGCCCAGAGGGGGGCGTCGATCGGCTCGCTGATGCTCATAAGGCACTCCGCTGGGTTATGCATGCAACATGTGCTCCGCCCGATGGGGGTCGCCCTTGGTCCACCTCGAGGTCATACGTTTCGTTCGATCTTGTCGTGCAGGCTCAGGGCGCGAACCTTGTCGTGGAGGCAGTCTAGAAAGGTAGAGTTCGGTCGCGTAGTACGCGGCTATTCGGTGCGAAGCGCGCCGCCGAGCTGGTGCGCGAGCCCGGCGGTCTTGCCCGTCGGCTTCTTGTTGAGCGCTCGTGGGGCAGGGGCGCGCCGAATCGCTCACGATGTGCACGGGCAACGACGACTACGAAATTGACGGTAAGACACGGCAAAGAAGGTGGTTCATCTCGCCGATGCGGGCCGGCAAGCGGGCGCGTGCTCGGGCCGGCCCCCGACAGTCAGACGGCGGCCCCGGCGCGGTGCCCTGGGTCGTGCGCGTGGCCTTCCGTCAGGTCGTCCGCACGCCGCGCCCGCCCGTCGGAGCCGGCCGCTTCGCCGTGAGAAACCTCGGCGGGCGGCCGAGCAGAGGGGGGGGGCGGAGGCCGGCTTGCGGCGACAGACGCCTGGCACTATGAAATGCCTGATGCTGAGCGAGTTCTTGATCGAACATCGCGACGAGCTCGTCGCCAGGTGCCGGGCGAGGGTCGCCAAGCGCCTGGCCCCGCGGCCGACCGGGCTCGAGCTCGAGCATGGCGTCCCCCTCTTCTTGGACCGGCTCGCCGAGTCGCTGCGCTCGAGGCGGTGCTCCGGCGGGGCGACGGGCGCGGCCGACGCCGAGCACGGCGGCGATTTGCTCCGCCATGGGTTCACCGTGGCGCAGGTCGTTCACGACTACGGCGACGTCTGCCAGGCCATCACCGAACTCGCCATCGAGCGCCGCGTGCCGATCGCGACCGAAGACTTCCGCGCGCTCAACCACTGCCTCGACAACGCGATCGCCGACGCGGTCACCGAGTACGGGCGCCAGCGCGAGATCGACCTCTCCGCCCTGAACGCGCAGCGCGAGACCGAGCGGATGGGGTCGCTCGCGCACGAGCTGCGCAACCTGCTCAACAACGCCACGCTCGCGTTCGAGGCCCTGCGCGAAGGGGGCGTCGGGGTGCAGGGCAACACCAGCGCCGTGCTCGGTCGGAGCCTCGTGCGGCTGCGCGACCTGGTCGACCGCTCGCTCGCCGAGGTCCGGCTGAGCGCTGGGCTCGAACGGCGCGAGCGGGTCGCGCTCGCGCCGTTCGTCGAAGAGGTCGAGATCACGGCCGTGATGGAGGCGAAGGGCCGCGGCCACGAGCTCTCGATCGAACCCGTGGCGCCGGGCCTGGCGGTCGAGGCCGACCGGCACCTGTTGGCGTCGGTCGTCGGCAACCTGCTGCAGAACGCGTTCAAGTACACCCGGCCGCGAACCCGCGTCCGCTTGAGCGTTCGCGCGAGCGGCGAGCGCGTGCTCATCGACGTCGAAGACGAGTGCGGGGGCCTGCCGCCCGGCAAGCAGGACGAGCTCTTCGCGCCCTTTTCGCAGGGCAGCGCCGACCGGACCGGGCTCGGGCTCGGGCTCGCGATTAGCCTGCGGGCCGTCCGGACGCTCGGCGGCGAACTGAGCGTGCGCGACCTGCCTGGCAAGGGGTGCGTGTTCACGGTCGATCTGCCGCGGTCGCCCCCCTGAACCGGGCGCCGACGGCACCGCGCCAGGGGCGAGGGCGGGGCGCGCGGCCGTCGGCCCCCCGTCGCTTGCGCCCGCCACGCCGGATGCGCCGTCCGCCTCGAGCGGACGGGTTCGAGGGGGCGCGCCCCTAGGCCGCGCGGGCGCCGAGACTGCGCCCCCCGGGCGCCTCGACCCCTGCCAAAGGCGCCCACCGCCCTTCGCCGTCGGACCACGCCTCGACCTCGCCCGAGCCGATGTCGAAGAACCAGGCGTGCAGCGTGAGCTCGCCCGCGCGGACCTTGGCGGCCACCGCTGGGTACGTCTTCAGGTGCTCGAGCTGCGCGCGCGCGTTCCGCCTCGCCAGCTCGTCGACCGTGGCGCCCGGCTCGGCGGACGCGAAGAGCTCGCGCGCGCTCGTGACCCGGAGCCAGGCCCGCAGGCTCTCGAGGCCCGGGCCGTCGGCGCCGCCCCCGGCGAGCGCGCGCACGGCGCCGCACGACGAGTGCCCGCAGACCACGATCTGGCGCACCCCGAGCACCCCCACCGCGTACTCGACGTCGGCCGCGCCCGTCACGGCCTGCCCCGGCGCGAAGGGTCCGATCATGTTGCCCACGTTGCGCACGACGAACAGCTCGCCCGGGCCGCTCGACGTGAGCAGGCTCGGCGAGACGCGGCTGTCGCCGCAGGTGACGAAGAGCGTGTGCGGGCTCTGCCCCGCCACGAGCTCGCGGTAGAGCGCGGCGTAGCGCGGCCTCGTCTCGAGCCGGAAGCGCTCGACGCCGCGCAGCAGGCGCCGGTAGGGCGGCGGCGACGACGGGCCCCCGAGCATCCGGGACGCCTCGAGCTCGGTCGCGGCGATGCGCTCGGCGTGCGGGGCGCTGGCGTTCGCGAGCATCATCGCGCGCAGCGAGGCCCCGAGGCCCGTCATGATCACGTTGGCGCCCCGGCCGTGCAGCTCGTCGAAGAGGGCCGCGATCGCCTCCGAGCCGCTCGCGTCGAGCTCGGTGACGTCGTGCATGTCGAGCACCACGCCGCGCCCGAGGTCGAGCCGCCCGAGCCGCTCGCGCACGCGATCGAGCTCGAGCGTCGAGAGGAAGGTGAGCGGCCCCGACAGCCGCACGCGGTAGGGCCCCTCGTCCGCCGCGGCCCCCTCGATCGCGGCGCGGGCGCGCGCCGCCTTGAAGGCCGCGATGGCCAGCGCGGCGAGCACGCCCCACTGGACGCCCTCGAGCAGGCCGACGAGCACGATGACCAGGAAGGTGGCGGCGAACGTCAGCGCGTCGCCGCGCGAGACGCGGTAGAGGGCCACGAGCTTGCCCGGGCTCAGCATCTTGAGCGCCACGGCGATGAGCAGGCCGGCGAGGGCGGCGACGGGGATGCGCCCCATGACGGGGGCGAGCGCGAAGACGGTGGCGAGCACGACGAGCGCGTGCACGATCGACGCGCGCCGGGTCTTCGCCCCGGCCTGCACGTTGGCGCCCGAGCGCGCGATGACGCTCGTGACGGGCAGGCCCCCGACGAGCGCGACGCAGAGGTTGCCGAGCCCCTGGCCGATGAGCTCCTGGTCGGGGTCGCTCCGATCGTTGGTCAGCTTGTCGACCGCGCTCGTCGAGAGCAGCGACTCGAGCGACGCGAGCGCGAACACGAGCAGCGTCGAGCCGGCGAGGGCGGCGAGCCCGCTGCCCGCGGGCAGCGAGGGCAAGCGGGGCACGGGCAGCGAGCGGGGGATGTCGCCGATGGTCTCGAGGCCCAGGCCCAGCAGCGCGACGGCCGAGGCGGGCAAGGCGACGGCCAAGAGGTGTGCCGGGATGCGCTTCGAGAGGCGCTCGAGCACGAGGATCGACCCGAGACTCGAGGCGGCCACGGCCAGCGCCGCGGGGCGGGCCTGGTACAGCAAGTCGCCGATGTGCGCGACGACGTCGAACACGTGCGACGTGGGCGGCGCGGGCAGCCCGAGCGCCCGCGGCAGTTGCCCGACGAGGATGATGGCGCCGATGCCCGCGGTGAAGCCCTCGACGACCGGCGAGGGCACGAGGCGCACGACGCGCCCGAGGCCGAGCACGCCGGTCGCGAGCTGCAGCACGCCGCACCCGGCGCCGACGACGAGCAGGCCCGCGAGCCCGTGGCGCTCGACCACCGAGGCGATGAGCACGGCCATCGCCGCCGCGGGGCCGCTGACGGCGAGGCGGCTGCCGCCGAAGAGGGCGCACACGACGCCCGCGACGATGGCGCTCAGCAGGCCGGCGGCCGGCGGGACGCCGGAGGCGAGGGCGATGGCGAGCGAGAGCGGCACGGCGATGCAGGCGACGGTGACGCCCGCGAGCACGTCGCCCGCCAGGCCCCGGGGCGACAAGAGGGCCTTCCAATCGGGCCAGAGGGAGTGAATGCCGAGGTCGAGCCGGGGCCTGGCGAGCGAGACAAAGCGCATGGTGACACTCCGGGCGAAGCGACAACAGCTCAGGCCGCGCACGGCGGCGCCGCGCGACGGTTCGTTCGAGGGGTTCGTCTGCAACGCACGCGCCACGGCTTTGGCGTCACGAGCCCTTGCGAACGCTCCCGTGGCTCGCTTCGTTCGCGCGTAGGGCGTCGGTCCGAGCCCCCGCAACCCGAGCCGCGGGAGCGGGCCTACGTCCCAGCAATTCTTAAGGTCGGGCCGACCTCGCGTCGGCGATCAGGGTGCGCACGAGCTGCTCGGCGGGCCCCCGGCCTCGCGGCGGCGGCGGGGCCGGGCGTAGGCGCACGGGCGGCCAGGCGGGTGCCTCGAGCGCGTCGAGCACGGCCGCCACGAAGGCCTCGGGGTCGTCGTGATGCAGGTAGTGGCCGCACCCGACGAGCTTGCGGAAGAGCACCCCTTCGACCGCGCGCTCGAGCGCCTCGCCATGCGCGAGGGGGATGACGCGGTCGCGGTCGCCCCAGAGCACGGCGAGGGGCGGCAGGTCGGAGAGCTCGTGGGCGCGCGCCAAGAAGTTGTGACGCTGCCCGCGCCAGTCGATCAGGTCGCGCACGGTCCGCGCGAACGCGCGCGCCGTGCCCTCGCGCCCGTTCATCGCGCTGCGCTCGGCGACGTGCTCGCGCTCGAGGCCCCCGCACCCGACCTTCAGCGCCAGGCGGGTGCCGAGGGCCATGAAGGGCTGCCCGAGGCGCTCGACCACATGGGGCAGCGAGGCCAGGCGCAGCGCGAAGGCGATGTCTTTGCCCAGGCCCCCGGGCGCGGCGAGCACGAGTCGCCGAAGGCGCGGCCGGTGCTCGAGCAAGAGCATCTGCGCGACCCCGCCGCCGAACGAGTGCCCGACGACGTCGACCCGCTCGAGCCCCGAGGCTTCGAGCCAACGCCCGACGATTCGGGCGTACCACGAAAGCTCATAGCCCGCGTCGGGGCGCCCGGAGAGGCCGTGGCCCGGCAGGTCGAGCGCGAGCACGAGCCGGTCGCGGGCGAGCGCGGGGGCGACGCGCCGCCACGTCGCGTGGGAGTCGTTGAGCCCGTGCAAGAGCACGACCGGCGTCGCGCCGCCCCGCTCGCCGAACTCGACCCAATGCAAGGGCACGCCGTCGACATGCCCGGAGGTGCGGCGCGCCCCCGTCGGCCGTGCGCCCGTCGAAGGGGAGCCTTGGTGCTCGTCGAGCGGCCGCCGCACGTTCTCCGTGGCCATGCTTTGCACGTTTTTCACGCCCGAGCGACGTGCAATCGGCACGCCGACGCGCTCGGCACTTGCGCCCAGACGGGGGCTGCGTCGCGCACGGCGCCCGCAGCGAAGGGCGTTCGTGAGGGCGTGACCGACGTCCCCTCGCCGACGCCAGGTCGAGCTCGATGTCAAGGGCGCGGTGCCGCGATCGGCCGCCAGTGTACGGTGGCCCGGCCGGCGGTCGCGCGTCGGCTCGCCGGGAGGCCGACGGCGCCCCATGCGGGGCGGTCGAGCGTGAGGTGCTCAAAACGTGCCGACGAGCGCCAAACCGTAACTGCCGCCGCGACCGCCCCCCAGCGGGGCCGGCGCGACGCGCAGGCGGGGCGCCACGGCCGCCCGGGCCACCTGGGTGCGGCGCTCGGGCACGAGGAAGCTAGTGATGACGCCGACGAGGCCGACGCCCTGCAGGACGCCCGAGGCGATCAACGCGGCCTTGCTCAGGCCTTCGTTCGCGCAGGGGGTCCGGTCGCATTGCCGGTCGGCGAGGTCGAGCCAGGGCCCCGCGATCGGTACGGAGAGCCGCGCATCGGCCTCGCGCTCGTTCACGATGCCGACGAGGGCCGAGGTGCTATAGGCGCCGAGGAGAAGAGTGCCGCTGCCGAAGAGCAAGAGCCGGTTGGGGCGCATGTGTTCCGGCGTGTAGTCGCCCATCGGTTGCATCATCGAAGACTCCTGTTGCGCGTAGGCTGGCGCTGAAAGGGTGCCGAGGGCCCCCGTCAGGGCGCAAAGGCCGAACGAACCGAGCAGCTTTGCCATGGAAACCTCGGAAGCAGGGGGCGCGGGCGGTGCCGATCGTCGCGCGGGCTCGACCCCTGCTCGAATCGGCGGCGCTCGCGCTCACGTTCGGTCGTCGTCCCTCGCCGTCCGCTCAGGCGAGCGCCCGTTTCAGGTCGTGGATGGCGCGCCTCGTTCGCTCCTGGGCGGGCAACAAGACCGCCTCGACGAGCTCCTTGCCCTTGGGGTCGAGCCGCCAGAAGTTGTCGCGATAGTCGCGAAGCCCCCGGTCTTCGCCCCGCGCGAGCGCGTAGAGCGTGGCCCTGCCCCCGAAGGCTCGCGCGGCGCCCCCGAAGAGCCCGGCGAAGGCGCCCCAGGCGCCCGAGCCGGCGGCGGGCGTGCCGCCCAGGAGCGTGATGGCCTCGCGCAGGCAGTGCGCGCGCGACTCGTGCGAGCGGGCGCAGTCTTCGAGCGTGAAGCGCGTGTCAACCCGGGTGACCTCCCGCAACACGTTCTGGTACGTCTCGACGGCCGAGAGCTCGCCGCGCAAGAACGAGTTGAGCCGGGCGATCGAGGATGAGGTTGCGTCGGACATGGGGGCCTCCCGCGCGCCGGCCCCTTCGCCGGTGCACGTGGCATAGTCCTATGCGAAATCCGGGCCGTTCGGTCGCGAGCCAGGTACGGGATAGGCCGTCGGTCTCTGTCGCGAGCTCCTCCGCCTCCAAAGGGCCGCCGTGCCGCACGACCTTCTTCTCGCCCACGTTTGGGATGTATGCCCCCGGTCGCGGGCGATGCGCTTGCCGCGGGGGGAGGGCCGCCCGCGCTCGGGATCGAGCCCGCGTACGCGCCTTTTTCGGGGGCCGTCGAGCTTCACGTCGGAGCGGCCGAGGGAAACGTCGAAGCCTCAGCTCAGCATCCGGCTCAGGTCGTGAATGACGCGCGTCGTGTGCTCTTGGGCAGGCAAGAGCAGATCTTCGACGAGCTCTTTGCCCTGGGCGTCGAGCCGCCCGAGGTTGTCGCGGTACTCGCGCAGTCCGCGGGCTTCGCCCCGCGCGAGCGCGGAGGCCGTGGCCCTGCCCCCGAGGGCTCGCGCCGCGCCCTCGGCGAGCCCGGCGAAGGTGCCCAAGACGCCTGCGTCGGAAGCGGGCGTGCCGCCCATGAGCTCGATGGCGTCGCGCAGGCGCCGCGTGCGCGATTCGTGCGAACTGGAGCAGTCCTCGAGGGTGGCGCGCGTGGTGGCGTCGGTCGCCCGCCGCAAGACCTGGTGATAGGTCTCGGCGGCCGACATTTCGCTACGTAGAAAGGCATTGAGCAGCGTGATTGACGCCGTGGTTTCGTTGGACATGGTGCCTCCCGCGGGCTGACCGCTCGCCGGCGTAACGGGGTTAAGCGTGCAAGAAATCGCGGGGCCGCCGCCCGGGTCGGGCCGGCGGGCTACGCTTCGTATCGGCATAGGTACAAATCCGATGATTTTATGCAATTGCCGCGCCGCCGGCCGTTCGGCCGGCCGCTCTGTACCAATAGCGTTCGCGTCGCGTGTGGCACGCCTCGCCCCGCAGGGTCGACGCCGGCCAAAGCGCCTCATTGTCGCAAGATGACCCCCCGGCGATCCGGGGCCCCCCGCCTCGCCCCGCCGGACGAGAACGGGCGGCGTTGCGAGGCTTTATACGTCCACCGCCTCGCGCAGCCTCCCCCCGTCAACGCGAGGCTCGAGGACTTGCCAACCCGAAAAGGCCGACATCATCAAGTCGCCGATGACGAGCGCGGCGCGCCACGGCTCTCGCGACGAATCGGCACGGCCGAGCAGCTCGAGTAGCTCCTTGCCGCCGGCGACTGTTTCGACCACGAACCCTTCGCGGCGCAAGCGCAAGCCCAACCGCTCTCGTCGATTCGACGATTCTGCGCCCGGCTCCTTTCAACGAAGGGGAATGGCTCTTGCACAAATGCGGACACTTGCAGGGAGTGCTTACGTTCGGGATTTCGGAATAATCGAGAAGCCCGGCGGGGGCGCCCCGTCGCGGCACCGTCGTGCAAACGCCGAGCCCGGCGCCCGCGCAAGCACCGAACCCCCCGGCGTAAGGGCGTCGCCGTGATGGGCTTCAAGCACCTGCTCGTGCCGACCGACTTCAGCGAGGCGGCGAGCCGCGCGCTCGACATGGCGGTGACGCTTGGCACGAAGTTCGGGTCGGACCTCACGCTGCTGCACGTGTGCACGCTGCCCGCCGCGTCCTACGGCGAGAAGCTCTTCTGGCCGGTCGACGAGCTACGGCGGGCCGCGCGAGAGACGCTCGACGTCGTCCTGGTCGACGCCCGGCGGCGCTACCCGCGGACCGACAGCGTGCTGGCCGAGGGCGACGCGTGGCGGCAGATCCTCGTGACCGCCGAGGCGCACACCATCGACCTCATCGTCATGGGTACGCACGGCCGGCACTGGCTGTCGCGCACCCTGCTGGGCAGCTCGGCCGAGCGCGTCGCGCGCGCTTCGGTCGTGCCCGTGCTAACGGTGTCGACGGGCGAGTGGCGCTGAGCCAGCGTCGAATCGGGTTACGCCTCGCGCGGCCGGTCGCCCGGAAGGCGCCCATGATCATTCTCGACCGCACCCCGCCCCCGCTCGCGCTCCGGGCTTTGCGGGTTGGTCCCCGCCCGCCCCAGTGTGCCATATTGGCGTTACGGCTCCGCCGGCGGTAGCGCGTCACCCTCGTCGAGCTGCCGGTGACGCGCCCACGCCGGCCCCGCCCGCGCGGGCCGCGCCCACGTCGCGGCGGCGACGACGCGGCACGAAGGCGCGGCCCGCGTGCGTCCGCGCACCGCGCGCCGGGCCGAATCCAGCGCTCGGGCAGGGTGAAGGGGTGTATCGGTCCAATCCTTTCTTTCGATGTCGCCGGCGTCCGACGTTGGCTCGAATGTTGCCCATAAAGACAGAGAAGAAGACCGTCGGGGGGGGCCACTCCATGGCCACGTCGACGGCCTTCCCTTCGAACGTCGAGCTCGACCCACGGGCCGGCCCCTTGCCGGCGCGCGAAGCGCGGGCTGTCCCCTAGCCCAGCGAGAAATCCCATGCCCTTCTCCCTCGCCGCCAACTGGTGGTCATTCGCCCTTCGGGGCGTTCTGGCCGTGCTCTTCGGCGTCTTCACCCTGGTCAAGCCCGAGCTCTCGCTCGCGATGTTCGTATTCCTCTTCGCGTGGTATGCCTTCGTCGAGGGCAGCTTCAACCTCCTCGGCGCCGTCCGCTCGACCCGCGCGGGCGAGCCGTGGTGGCCCCTCTTGCTCGAGGGGGCCCTCAGCGTGGGGGTCGCCTTGCTGCTCTTTGGGCGGCCCGATCTGAGCTGGCGCGCCATGCTCACCTTCCTCGCCTTCTGGGGGCTGACGACGGGCGCGCTCGAGCTCGTCGCCGCTTCCATGCTCCGCAAGCGATTCGAGGGCGAATGGCTGCTCGCCTCGGCGGGCGTCGCGTCCGTCACGCTGGGCACCGTGCTCGCGCTCGCGCCCACCCCCAACCCCCTGAAGGTCGTGTTCTGGCTCGGCGTTTACGCCTTCGCCTTCGGCGGCGCGTTGGTCGCGCTCGGGCTGCGCCTGCGGGGGTACAACGTCGACCGAGAGCAATCGGCGCTGGGGCCGCCGCTTGCCGACCCCTGAAGGGGCGCGCCTTTCTCGCCATGGGGAGCCGACGGGGCGCACGATCGCGCGACGGCAAGCAACGGGAACGACGATGACGACGCAAACGCTGGTGCTCCTCTCCCTCGCCATCGCGCTCGGGGCCCCGCTGCTCGTGGCGCTGGCGAGCGCGTTCTTCACGGTCGAGCAGCGCACGACCGCCGTCGTCCAGCGGCTCGGGAGGTTCTTGCGGGAGGCCGGGCCCGGGCTCCACGTCAAGATCCCCATCGTCGATGCCGTGGTCGGGCGCATCAACCTGCGGGTCCAGCAGCTCGACGTCAAGATCGAGACCAAGACGGAGGACAACGTCTTCGTCCAGATGGTGGTCGCCGTGCAGTACTACGTCCTGCCCGAGAAGGTCTACGACGCCTTCTACAAGCTCGACAACGCGACCCGGCAGATCACCTCGTTCGTCTTCGACGTCGTTCGCGCCCGCGTGCCGAAGATCAAGCTGGACGACGTCTTCGAGAAGAAGGACGAGATCGCCGACATCGTGAAGACCGAGCTCGCCCAGGTGATGGAAGGCTTCGGCTACGGGATCCTCAAGGCGCTCGTCACGGACATCGAGCCGGACGCCCGCGTCAAAGAGTCGATGAACGAGATCAACGCGGCGCAGCGCCTGCGGGTGGCGGCGACCGAGCGGGGCGAGGCCGAGCGGATCATGAAGGTCAAGGCAGCCGAAGGCGACGCCCAGAGCAAGGCCCTGCAGGGTCGCGGCATCGCCGACCAGCGGCGGGCCATTGTTGCCGGCCTGCGCGAGTCGGTGGACGAGTTCCAGCGGTCGGTGCCGGGGACCACGGCCAGGGACGTGATGAACCTCGTGCTCATGACCCAGTACTTCGACATGCTGAAGGAGATCGGGGCCTCGTCGCGGACCAACGCGATTCTCATTCCGCACTCGCCGGGCAACCTCACCAGCTTGACCGACCAGATGCGCACGGCCATGGTCGAGGCCGACCAGGTGGTCAGGCCGCCCCCCGCGGCCGCGCCGCACGTCGGGCCCCACGCCCCGCCGGGGCCATGGCGCCAACCGCCGCCGAGTGGGCCCGGAGGCGCCCACTGACGCCGGCCGCGGGCGGGGCCGCAAGTTAAGCGCATAGCAAAAGCCCACGTGCCCCCGCCAACACCTCGCCCTCGTCCCACGGAAGTCACGTGAACGAGCCCGCGATGCGCGCGTCCGCGTCGAGCAAGAACAGCTCGATGCGGTGCCGGTTCACGACCGGACCCGCGAAGCCGATGCCGAGGTCGAAGAAGTGTTGCAGTGCGCCGAGCCCCTCGGGCACGCGGAGCAGGCGGTGGCGCTCGCCGAAGCGGGCCCCGCGCGCGTCGCCGTACGCGCGGAGCTCGGGCGGCCGATCGAAGCCGGGGTCGTACGTGATGCCGGCCGTCCGGATGCGTTCGGCGAGCCCGGCTCCCGCGATCGCGCGCTGCAAGCGCGCGAGCTTCGTGATGGTGAGCGAGCACCTCTGCGCGTTCTCGCACCGCGTGTAAAAGAAGGTGACGATCGCGGGCCCGCCGAGGAAGAACTCGCCGAAGTGCACGCGCCGCCCGTCCTGGTCTTCGAGCTCGAAGCGGAGCGGCGGCTCGCCGGCGGCGCGCGTTCGCCCCGCCCTCCGACGCGGCGGGGGCGCGCTTCGCGCAGCAGCCCGACCCTTCGGCGACCGGCCGCCGCCGTAGCCACGCGAGCGTTTCGGCGAGCTCGCGCGCGGAGGTGGTCGGGCCGTCGGGCGTGGTCGCGTAGGCGCCGTAGCGTTCGAACGTGATCGCGTCGTCCCGCGCGCGAACGGCCTGGCTCGCACGTTCGACGCGCGCCTCGACGCCGGCCGGGGGCGCCGCGCACCCCGGGGAGCGCGGCCGCCGCGGCGGCCACGAGGTACGCGTCGCGCCCGCTCTCGAGCTCCTCGAGCGCGTAGGCGAGCGCCGCGTCGGGGAGCCCGACGGCCTCGAACGATCGCAAGATCCATCCGCGCATGCGGACCGCTCTCGTCCGGGGGGGCTGCGCGACGCCGCGCGCGGCGGCGATCGCGTCGCCGTGGAGGTCATAGCCAAGGAGCTGGAGCGCCTTGGCTGGGGGCAAGAGCGCCTTCGCGGGGTCGTTCAACCCTTCGACGAGGCGCCGCTGGGCGTCGCCGTCCTTTTCGCGCGCCAACACGCCGAGCACACGCTGGCGCCGGTCCACGTCGGAGTCGTCCGAGACCGCGCGGAGCGCCGCGAGGAACCGCGGGCGCAGCGGCGCGGCAACTATTGTGCCGGATTTTCGATCATGAGTGATTTCAACCGATGCGATCCGCGATCGTAGCGTTCGGGCGAGCGTCGGCGACCGCCGGGGGGCGCGGCGGTACGTTCATGGTCAAAGTCATTATCCGCTCGGGTCTCTTGCCGACGGGCGACGCGATCGATACCTCTAGCGTCGTTCGCCCGAACGGTTTTCGCCGAGCATCGTGTCGGTGAGCCCGGCCCGCGGCGTACACTCGCGGTGAGCCCCGCCGATGACGGGCGACACATGGGGCATCAGGCCCCAGTCGGTCGGGCGACGCGAGCGCGGGCGCGGGCGCGAGCGCGCGAACTGGTCCCGAACCCTTGCCTCCCCGCGCCCGGCGAGTCGGGCGTCGCGGATCTGCATCAGCGCTTCCGGATTTGGTGAGAGAGAACGGGGCAAGGGTAGCGAGCGGCCCGTGGTCGGCACGGTCGACGACAAGGGTCTGCGCGGAAGCGCGCAAAGTCATCGGCCGCCTGAATTTAGGGGGGGCTCTATGAGCCCCGAGCACATTTTATGCATTCGGAGGTTCCGACGCGGTGCGCGGTCGGAAGGGTCACGAGCGCCGCGCCCAAAAACGGGCCCCCATGCCCGTGGGCAGTGACCCATCCGATGAGAGGCACGACACCATGAGCCACTACCAATTTTTTCTCGCCGCCGGCACATTCTTCGCGGCCGCGGCCGCGGGGTGCGCGAATAACCCCGGCATGACCGTCCGAGAGTCGTACCTTCAAGAATTTGCGGCGAAGCGCGAGGCGCGAGAGAAGGCCGCAGAGGCTGAGCGCGCGCGGGCCGAAGATCAGGCCGCGCGTGAACAAAAGGCCAGGGAGGCGAGCGCCGACGGGCGCTACGGTGGGTCCGCCACGGGCGACCGCGTCGTGGCCGAGTCGAAGATGACCGAGGAGCGCAAGAAATACCGGGCGCAGATCGACGAACGCGTGCAGAAACTCGACGCCCGCACCGCCGAGCTCCGGGCCAAACTCGGCCAAGCCGGCTCCAAAGCCACCACCGAAGCGCGCGACCGGGTCGACGCAATTCAGAGCCAGCGCGAGCTCGTCTGGCGCGAGACCAACAACCTGAGCGCCGTCAAGGACGACGGGTGGGAGTCAGCCAAGAAGAGCATGGATACGCGCGTCGACGAGCTCGAAGCGATCGTCAAGCGGGCGGCCGATAAGGTCGAAAGTAAATAGCGATCGCAGACGGCCCCGGGAACCCCCTCGGCGTCACGAGCGCACCCCCCTCGGTGCGGCGAAAGGGGCGCAAGGGGCCTCGCGGGCGGTCGGCGAGAGGCTGCTGGGGCAGGGCCCGACTTGCGACCGCCGAAGCAACGCGCTAAAATTGCCTCTTATTGAGCGATCTCCTGACGAAGCATCGCGCCGAACTCATTGCGAGATGTCGTTCGAAAGTCGCTTCGCGGGTGGCTCTGAGGCCGACTGAGCTCGAGTACGGTATCCGAGCCGCTCGGCTGCGAACCAGGAGTGGTGAGGGGCTCTCGGGCTCCGTCGCGAGCTCCTCCGCCTCCCACGGGCTTCGTTCGGGCCCCTTCGGCGGGGCCGCCGAGTTCCACGGCGGGACGGCCGAGGAAAACGTCGGAGCCTCAGCTCAGCGTCCAGCTCAGGTCGTGAATGACGCGCGTCGTGTGTTCCTGGGAGGGCAAGAGTAGCTCTTCAACGAGATTCTTGCCCTTCGGGTCGAGCCGCCCGAGGTTGTCGCGGTACTCGCGCAGCACGCGGTCTTCGCCCCGCGCCAGGGCGGCGACCCCGGTCCGGCCGCCCAGGGCGAGGGCGCTACGCCCGAAGAGCCTGGCGAGCGTGCCCAAGGCACCCGAGCTGGTGGCGGGCGTGCCGCCCAGGAGCGTGATGGCTTCGCGCAGGCGCTGCGCGCGCGACTCGTGCGAGCTGGAGCAGTCTTCGAGGGTGGCGCGCGCGCTGGCCCCCGTCGCCCGCTCCAACACGTCTTGATAGGTCTCGACGGCCGAGAGCTCGCTCCGCAAGAATGAATTGAGCTGGGCGATCGAAGACGTGGCGTCGTTGGCCATGGGTGCCTCCCGCGGGCCGGCCGCCCGCCGGCGTGGCTAGGTCGCAAAAAATAGGCCAGCTGCTCCCGTGGCACGGCGCGGCCGGTTCGCCATGCGAACCGCGGCGGCCCGCGGCGGCGTCTCATCTCTCGGACCCGCCCTAACGGCATTTGTTCGTGGCAACGTGCGGTATCAGGCTGTGGCGCCCGGGCGCGCCCGGAGGGCCGCTGCGCAGGCGGGGCACGACCTATGCTTCACGGGGCCGTAGCATGCCTACGGACCTCCTCCCCAAGACGCGCGCCCGGCGACCACCGGCGGTAGTGCTCGGCGACCTGACGCTCGTACGGCCCCACGGCATGGCGGGCATCCCCGTCGTCGTCGGCACGACCGACCCGGCCGACGTCACGTTGCGCTCGCGCTACGTAAGCGGACACGTGGTGCTGCCCGGCTTCGGCCCTGCGGGGCTCGAGCGCTCGGCGCTCGCCCTGCTCGAGCTGGGCGCTCGGCTCGCCGACGCGTACGGGGGGCGTGTCCCGCTCGTGTACGGGACCGACCTGCATCTCGAGCTCTTGTACCGCTACCGGGGCGAGCTCGCCCGCTACTACCTCTTCTTGTTGAATGACGAACGGCTCGGGTGGGCCCTTCACGACAAGGCACAATTCGCCGCCCTCTGCGCCGCGCGCGGCGTGCTCACACCGAAGACGGTCGAGCCCGGGGCCGAGCCCGCCCGCGCCCTGAGCGGGCTGCGCGAGCCGCTCGTGGTCAAGCCGAAGTGCAAGGCGACGTGGGCCGAACTGAAGGCCGAGCTGTTCGACGGCGCGGGCAAGGCGCGCGCGTTCGCGACGCGCGGCGAGCTGCTCGCGCACCCCGGCTTCGTCAGGCACGCGCGGTCGCTGCTGGTGCAAGAGCAGGTCGTCGTCGAGACCGCCGGCCTCTGCTCGTTCCACGGCTTCGCCGACGCCGAGGGCCGGCTGCTCGCGTCGTTCTGCGGGCGCAAGGTGGGCACCTTCCCCGAGTTCGCGGGCGAGAGCTCGCTCGTCGAGCTCACGTCCGACCCCGCCGTCGACCACGCCGGTCGCGCCGCCGCCGCCGCGCTCGGGCTGAAGGGGCCCTTCAAGATCGACCTCGCCCTCGACCGCGCGAGCGGCCGCTACTACACGCTCGAGGTCAACGCCCGCTACACCTTGTGGAACTACCTCGGCGCCGTCCACGGCGTGAACCTGCCGGCGGTCGCGTACGCGTACCTAGTCGACGGCCGCGCGCCCTCGGCGGCGCCGTCGTACGCCCCGACCTTCGGCTGGCTGAGCTTCTACCGCGATGCGATGGCCTTCCGCGAGAGGCGTCCGCGGGGGGGCTAAGCGCGGCGGCCTGGGCGTCGTCACTGGCGCGGCGACGCCTCGTCTACGAAGCCTTCGCGTGGACCGACCCGGCGCCCTTCCTTCACTGGGCCGGCCGGGCCCTCGCCCACAAGGCCTGGCGGGCGGCGTTCGCGTGAGCGTCTACGGCGTGCTGGCCGACGTCCACGCCAACCTCGCCGCGCTTCGGGCAGCGCTCGCCTTCCTCGCCGAGCGCGGCGCGTCGCGCGTGCTGTGTCTGGGCGACCTCGTCGGCTACAACGCCGAGCCGAACGCTTGCGTCGACCTCGCCCGCCGCCCCGACGTCGTCGGGGTCGCCGGCAACCACGACCTGATCGCCGCGCGCGAGCTGGGCTTCGACCGTTGCGGCGACAAGGCCGCCTTCGCCCTGCGGCGCACGCGACGCACGCTGAGCGAGGGGGCGGGGCGCTTTCTCGCCGCCCTGCCCCTCGGCCGGCTCGTCGACGGCGACATCTTTCTGATGCACGGGGGGGTCGACGACCCCTGCCGCTACGTCCGCGGCGCCGCGCTCGTCGCGGCCGAAGAAGCGCGCCTGAGGCGGCGGGCGCCGGGGGCGCGGCTCTGCCTGTTCGGCCACACCCACGAACAGGGGCTCTACGAGGTGCGCGGGGGCGTGGCGGTCGAGCGGGGCGGGGACGGCCTCGTTCCACCGCGTGCCCTACGACCACGCGGGGGCCGAGCTTCGCGCGGCGCGCGAGGGGTATCGCATGGGGCCGGTCGACCTCTGGGCCCGCGCCGCCGCCAAGCGCGCACGGCGGGCGGCGGGCGCCGCGCTCGCGCGGCTGGGGCCGCGACGCCCGGGCGCGTGAAGGGCGGGGGCCGCCCCGCCGCGGCGCCGCTCAGGGGCTCGCCCGCGCCGCTCCGACCTGCCCCGGCGATCCGGGTGCCGTCCGCCGGCGCCGGCGCAACGCCTCGCGCGCCTCGCGGGCCCGGCCGATCGCCACGTCGGCGGCCGCCCGCAAGGCCTCGGCCCACGAGGGGCGGGCGGCCCGTAGCGTCAAGAGGGGCCGGCGCGCGAGCGCGAGCTCGAGCTTGTAGCGCGACGCGCCGGCCAGAAAGTCGTACTCGCGCCGGCCGGCCGCGATCGCGTCGCGGATGGCACAGGCGTGCATCACGATGCCCAGCCGCACCCCGGGCGGTACGCCCTCGACGCGGCGGCCGCTTTGGTAGAAATACACTTTGTCGCCCCAGACGACGTTGTAGAACGCGGCCACCGGCTCGCCCCGGGCCCGCAGGCACCCGAGGTCGAGCGCGCCCGCCGCCAAGAGCTCGGGCATCACCGACCCGTGAAACGCCCGGAACGGCGCCGAGTCGAAGACGCCTCGCCTGCCCTCGGTCGCCCAGCGCTCGCGGTGCAGGTCGATGAGCACGCGCGAGCCGCGGCGCAGTTCTTCCGGGCCCGTGACGCGCTCGAGGCGCGGGGGCTCGCCCGCCCAGGCCTCGAACTGGCGCAGCGACCGGCGGACGAGGGAGCGGTGCGAGGTCGGAAGCGCCCGCAGGTAGGCTTCCCAGCTCGAAGGCAACGGCACGTAGGGCGCCCAGCTGCACGTCTCGATCGACACGCTCACCCGCGCGCGTTCGAGCGCCTCGCCGAGCAGCGCCGGCAGCGGGTCGTCGCCGCTCTGCACCCCGAGCACCAGCTCGTCCCAGGGCCCGGTCTCGCCGCGGACGAGCGCCTCGGCCAGGCGCCCCGCCACCTCGCGCTCGCGCCCCCGCTCGGCCAGCACGCCGACGTAGTCGGAGCACGTCTCGTCGGCCTCGCGCTCGCCGGTGGCGACGAGTTCGAGCCGTTGAAAGCGCACCCCCGGCGCGTACGTGTGGGCCCGCGCCAAGAGCGGCGCCAGCCCGACCAGCCGGCCCGCCCGGGTGAACGCGAGCGCGCGCAGCTCGCGCCCGTCGTGGTGGCCGAACACGCGCCACCAGGCGAGCGCCCAGGCGGGCCCGCGCGTCGGCTCGTTCGCCGCGCTGCGGGCCAAGAGAGCGCGCCAGGGCGCCCGCAGGCGCTCGAGCTCGGTCACGTCGCGGACCAGGCTACAGGTCAGCATTGGCCCCCCGGGCCGGGCCGGGGGCGGGGCGACGGTGGGGGCGGGGTACGACGCTGCGCCGGCCAGGGCAGTGCAATCGAGGCGCGAAAGTAGGACGGCGCCCGCCCCGCCTCGACCGCGATGCGGCGCACGTCGAAGGGGTTGGCGCCCTTGCCCAGCAAGCTCATGCCCGAGGCGTTGGTGAAGCCGAGTTGGTACCCGCGCGCGCGCTCGCCTCCGCGAGTGCTGAGCCGGGCGCCGGCCCCCGACCGACCGGATAGGCGAGGGCGCAGGGCGGCTCGTCGAGCGCGGTCTCGAGCTCGGTGCGCGAGCCCACGAGCTCGACGGCGAGCTCGCGCTCGGCCAGGGTGTGCAGAACCCGGTGCCAGCGGGTGTGCGACTGCACGTCCATGCCCGCGAGGCGCAGGGCGCGCACCTGGTCCCACGTCATGACGAGCTCGTCGGCGACGCGCCGCTCGAGGCGCCCGTCCCAGGGCACGCCTGCCGCGCACGCCACCCCCTCGACGAAGCGCTCGACGTCGAGCCGGCTGTGCTCTTTAACGATCGAGAGCAGCGCGCGAACGACGCCCGCCCGGTCGCCCTCGAGCTCGTAGTCGACCGGGCCCGGGTAGTCGAGCACGAGTCGGCGGCGCGTCGAGCGCTGAACGAAGTAACTGATCTTGTCCCACCAGAACACGCGGCGCTCGGTCACGTGCCCCGTCGAGACGAAGAACACCGCCTTCGCCCCGTGCCGCGCGAGGACGGGCAGGGCGACGTCGTGGCACGTGCGGTAGCCGTCGTCGAAGGTGATCATGGCCGGGTTCGGCGGCAGCGGCCGCCCCTCGTAGAAGTACGACCAGAGCTGGTCGACACCGACGAGCGCGAAGGAGCGCAGGAGCCACGCGACGTGCCGCTCGAACTCGCCCGCCGTGGCGTCGACCACGCCGCCGTCGAACGTGTCGCCCCGCGCCGGCAGCGCCAGGCGATGATACGTGAGCACTGGCAGGAGCGGCAGCGGCAAGAGCTTGCGTGCCAGGAGCGCGGCGCCGACCAGGCCGAGCGCGTCGAAGGTACGCGCGAGGCCGCCGCGCAGGTCACACCGGCGGGCTACGTTCCGTGTCGGCATGGGTACAATTCCGAGGTTTCGTGCAATTGTCGCGCCGCCGGACCGTTCCGCCGCGCGACCTATACCAATAGCGAACGCATCGCGCGTGCCACGCCTCGCCCCGCACGGTCGACACTGGCCAAGGCGCCTCATTGTCGCAACATGGCCCCCGGCGATTCGGGCCCCCCGGCCTCTGCCCAGGCCGGCAGCGGCTCGTCTCGGCCCCGCTCGCCCTTGGCGTGCCGCTCGCGCGTCTCGCCCGCCTCGGCCAATCGCCGCGCCCCGGCCACGATGGCCAGCGGGACCCAGAATAGCAACAACAGCAGACCCAAGCCGGGTTCGTTGCCGCGCCCGTGGCCGTGTGGGAGCAGCCAACCCAACCCGAAGTCGCTGCCCCGCGCGGCCCCGCGGGAAGGACAAAGAGTGAGGGCGAGGAACGGCAGCGAGAAGGCGAGGCGCCGCTCGCGCCAGAGCAGGTGGCCGAGGGCCCCGAGTTCGTAGGCCATGAACTGCTGTTGCGTGAGCCCGGGCCGTTCGGCCGGCTTCGTGAGCCCCCATGCTGTGGGGGCGAAGGCAAGGCTCGCCCGTTCGGTGGCGATTGCGGGGCATCTTGGGGTCACTACGGCCTCGGGGCCGCCCGACTTCCCGCGACCTGGCCGGCGCCTGTCCCTCCGCGCGATGCGGACAAAGAAAAGCAGCGCCCGGGACGAGGGGGGCCATCCGCGGGCGCTGCGAGTGCGACAAAGCTGCAAAGCACACCGCGAGGCAAGAACGAAGGCGCGTTCCTGCCCGCGAACGACGGGCTTACGGGTACGATCGGCGGCGCGCCGAGAAGGCCCCATCGTTGCTGAAGAGCGCGCGCCCGAACAGGGCGCGCACCCGCCCCCGGCCGCTCGGCGTCGGGCATTCTTGTCGCGAGCACCCCCACCGCCTTGGGAACGACGGCGAGTTCGAGGGCACGAGTGCCCTTGAGGGTCATCGACGAACGTGCGAACGCGAGGACCACACCTTCCCCGCGGGGGTCGGCGACGAAGACGATCGACCTCCCCGCTCGGCTCTTCTTAGTCGTCTGCCCGCCCCGGGTGCGGGGCAGGCTCGCCCGCAGGCGTGAGCGAGCGCAGCCCCCATCCCGAGGGCGTACCGTGGACGGTGGCGGGGGCCGTCGCGGGGGCGCACACGCGGGCACGTGCGTGGCGGAAGAGAGCGCGCTCGTCGAGGAAGGCCCAGGCGGCGACGTCGGCCGCGCGACCGGGCGCGACGGGGACCGCCCGACCCCGTTCGGCCGCGAGCGCGCGCAGTTCGGCCTCGCCCTCCGGGGTCGCAAGAGGGCCGATCGCCCAGAACGCGTGCTGCAACGCCACCGGAAGCGTCCGATCGCCCTCGTTGAGCGCGCCCCCAAGCCGGGCTCGCCAGGTCGGCGAGTCGTCGCTGGGCGCAAGGCCGTGGACTTCGAGGAAGGCCCGATGGGGGGCGAACAGGCGCGCGAGTAGACTGGCGTCGAGGCCGGCGAGCAGGGCCGGCGGCACGAGCGGCCTCGCCATCGCTCACCTCCCTCTCGCGTCGTGTGAGGTCTGCGCGGTCGTGTCCCGTTGAAATTCGCGGCCGTGCAGGCCGATGGCTTCGTCGTTACGTTCGTTCCTTGACGAAGTCATGGGTACGTCCTCGTTCGTGCCGCCCGGCAGCGCCTTGGGGTCCGAATGCGCTGGGCGTTCCCCTGGGGCGATGCGTAGGCCCGCCGGCGTCGCCGGCCCCCCCTGTGGCAAGATTTCTTAGTTCACGCTCGCAGGAAGGGGGCACCTTTTTTACAGGAAGAGATCCTCAGCTTTGCCTCTCGGACGGGCGTCTCAAGCAACAACCTCGTGACAGACGGCCCGACGCGTCCCAATTTGGAACAGTGGGCTGCGCCGTCGACACCACATGGCGGACCCTCGCCTTCGCGAGGAGACGCTGGTGGATGCCGCCATGACCCGGCCGGGATAAAGGGCCAGCCGGATGCGCGGAGGGCTGTAAGCCTTGGCCGTAGGGGCCTCGCACCGAGCCAGGAGCAACGCCTCGAACGGGCCTTCGTTCCGCGAGGAACCGCCCCGCCCGAGCGCGTGCGCTCGCGCCGGCCTGGGCCCGCGGGTGCGGGCATGCCCTCGGGGGTACTCCACGCCCCGGCAAAGCCCCCTTCGAGGCTCGCCTCTCGCCCTCGGTCGGGCGGCAGCGCGGTCGCGTGGATGGCACGCCTCTCCGGCCACGCCGCGACAGCGGACAGGAACCCCTGAGGCCGTGCGCGCCGTGGTGGGGTTCGGGCTGCTTTCAGCCTCGGGTCGCGAGACCTGCGCGGAGCATCGCGTCGACAAGCGAGGCCGCGCGCTCGTCATCCGTCTCGCCTGTCACCGCGAGTTCGACGCCCTCGAAGCGCCGGGCGTTGTCGACGACCCACGCGATGTAGGCGGGCACGGTGAAGTCGCCGACGCCGAAGGCCACGTCCTGCATGGCCTTGACGATTTGCAAGGGCGTGCCCTGGAACAGCCGCCCGTCTCGCATTACCAGCTTCATCGACGTCTCCCCTCGGTGCGCGCTCGCCAGCCCCCCGAAGGGATCAGGGGGCGGCCGGCCACCTGCGCGCGCGTTAGCAAGTAGCCTTCGGCCCGGCCGCCGCCCTCGAGCGCGACGGGCCCGCGGCGGTAGAAGTGCGGGTGGCCCTCGAAGGCGTCGAGCGCGGCGAGCAGCCCCGCGTCGACCTCGTAGAGCTCGCCCTCGACCACGCCGGCGCCCGCGGTCATGCCTGGGTAATTTCCCAGGTGGTAGAGCGCGTAGCGCGGCAAGGTGCGCGCCGGGCCGAGAAAGCGCGCCCCCTTCATGCGCCCGTGGTTGCGCTCGCCGCGGAGGAGCGAACCATAGACGAGGAGTGCGCCAGGCAGGGGCGCATGTAGGAGAGAAGACGATGAACTCCTCATGATGACCTCGCAAGCTGATGGAGATCCCGGGCGGTGCGAAGACCGC
>DASTPP010000036.1:0-8186 GCA_035762175.1 Polyangiaceae bacterium
GGTGGCCGTCTTCCTCGAGCTGTACGAGGCGCGCGAAGAGGTCCGGCGGCACGCGGCGGTCTTGCGCGCGCGCGACCTCGCCGACAGCGAGCGCAAGTACCGCTTCCTCGCCGACGCGACCCCCGAGATCGTGTGGACCGAGTCGCCCGACGGCCGCATGACCTACGTCAACCGTCGCTTCGTCGAGTACACGGGCGTGCCGCCCGAGCGCGCGGTCGGCACCGGGTGGGGGGCGACCCTGCACCCCGACGACGTGCGGCGCTTCCGGGGCTGCCGCGAGCGGGCCGCGCGCGACGTCGACGCCTTCGAGGTCGAGTGCCGGCTGCGGCGGCGCGACGGCGCCTTCCGCTGGTTTCTCGTCCGTGCGGTGCCGCGCCACGACGCGCACGGGGCCGTGATCGAGTGGGTCGGCACCGCGACCGACATCGACGACTGGAAGCGCGCCGAGGCCGAGCGCGAGGCCCTGCTCGCCCGCGAGCGCGCGGCGCGCGAGCTCGCCGTCGAGGCGAGCCGGTCGAAAGACGAGTTCCTGGCCTCGGTCACGCACGAGCTGCGGGCCCCGCTCAACGCCATCGGGGGCTGGGCCCAGCTTTTGGACGACGACGCGATCGACGCCAAGCACCGCCGGCGGGCGCTCGAGGTCATCAAGGCGAACGTCGAGGTGCAGGCCCGGCTCATCGACGACCTGCTCGACGTCGGCCGCATCACTTCCGGCAAGCTGCGCCTCGCGGTGGGCCCGCTGCGCCCCGACGCCGTCGTGCGCGCCGCGCTCGACATGGTGCGCCCGGCGGCCGACGCCAAGCGCATCGCGCTCGAGGCCTCGCTCGACCAGGTCGGCGAGATTCAGGGCGATGCTGGCCGGCTGCAACAGGTCGCGTCGAACTTGCTGACCAACGCCGTCAAGTTCACCCCCGAGGGCGGCCGCGTCGAGGTGCGCCTGCAGCGCCGCGGCGCGCACGTCGAGCTGCGCGTCGCCGACAACGGCCCGGGCATCGAGCCCTCGTTCTTGCCCCACGTCTTCGACCGCTTCCGGCAGGCCAAGGCCGGCCAGGGGGGGGCGAAGGGGGGCCTCGGCCTCGGCCTGTCGATCGTCAAGAGCCTGGTCGAGCTGCACGGCGGCGCCGTCAGCGTCGAGAGCGAAGGGCCGGGCCGCGGCGCGACCTTCGTCGTCTTGCTGCCGACGCCCTCGGCGTTCCGTAATGCGTTGCCCCCCGGCGTCCGCACCCCGTCGGCCCCAGACCCCGACGAGCTCGCCACCCCGCCGCTCGGCTCCGGCATGTCCGGTCGAGAGGCCCCGCCGCCTGGCTCTGGCATGTCCGGTCGAGAGGCCCCGCCGCCTGGCTCCGGCTTGGCCGCCCGCGCGGCCCCGCCTCGCGACCGCGACGCTTCTGCGCCCAACCCCGGCTCTCCCGCCCCCGCGGCGTCGGGCTACGGCGCCGTCCTGCCGCCGCCCCCGGCCCCCCCCACGCCGTCGGTGCGAAGCTCGGGCCTCCCGGCTCCGGCGGCACCCCCCCCGCGCCGCACCGCTCCCTCGGCGCCCGGCCTCGGCAGCACCCCTGCTGGCGGCTCGCCCGCGGCGAAGGCGAGCCCCCCGCGCCCCGCGACGCAGCCGCCTACCCCCGGCGCGGAAGGCGCGCCGGAGCCCAGCGTGCGCATGCTCCGCCCCTACGACCCCGACGCCACGCCGGTACGGCCCACGAGCCGGCGCCTCGCCAACCAGCGGCAGCTCGAGGGCGTCCGCGTGCTCATCGTCGACGACGACGCCGACGCCCGCTACTTCGTCGCCACGACGCTGCGCGCGCACGGCGCCGAGGTGGTCGGCGCCGAGAGCGCCCACGAGGCCTTCTACCTCTTTCAGCGCACGAAGCCCGACGTGCTCGTCAGCGACATCTCGATGCCGAACGAAGACGGCTGCAGCCTCGTGCGCAACGTCCGGCGGCTCTCGCCCGAGGCCGGCGGCAACGCGCCCGCCGTCGCCCTGACGGCCCTCGACCGCCCCGACGACCGCGCCCGCGCCTTGCTCGCCGGCTTCACCATGTACCTCATCAAGCCGACCACCGAGGGCGAGTTCGTCACCGTCCTCGCCAAGCTCGTCGAGCTCTCGCGCAAGCCCTGAGCCGCCCGGCGCCCCGTGCGCCGCGCGTGGTGAGCACCCACCGAGCCAGGGGGTGAGGGCCTCGTCGGGCGTGCCTCAACGCGCCGCGAAGGGGTCGAACCCCTGCGGCGAACGTCGCGCCCTCATTTGGGCCGCAGGGTGGGTGGCCCCGGGCGCGCTTCCGTTGGCAAGACGGCGACCCGGTAAAGGTCGCCGACGAGCTCTATTCGTATCTCTTGCGCGTACACTTCGGCCGCCTCTTGGTCGGAGAAACGAAGGGCCTCGTGGAAGGTGCCGAGCACCAAGAGATCGCCACGCTTGGCCAGGTATTCGGTGCATGTTCTGCCCGTCAGGGTGACCACATACGTGGGCTCGGGGGCGGGCGCGGTCATGCGGGTGACCCCCAGACATGGCGCCCGCGTTCTTGGCGCCGAACGGGCTTCGCGAGCCTGCGGCCGCAAGGGTGGAGCAGCCGTCGGGACGAGAGAAACCGCTTCGGGGGCTTGCCTGGGGCATCCGTGATCACGGCGTGACTGTAGACAGTATCTGTGGTTTGTCAACGTTTGTCCACGATTCGAGCGTGGACGCTCGTCTCCGCCCTTCGCTAGGCCTGGCTGGGTGCGCGAGTTGAAGGATCGGATCGGGTGGCTCCTCGAGCGCCGGCAGATGACCATCCGCGAGCTCGCCACCCGGTCGGGGGTGGGCCGGTCGACCATCGGGTTTTTGAAGACGGGGCAGCGGGGCAAGCGTGGGCTCCCGGCTGTAACGGCGCAGAAGCTCGCCGCCGCGTTCGACGTGGACGCCGAGTGGCTGCGGACGGGCAAGGGCGCGCCCGGCGGAGGGCTCGTCTTGCATGATCCGAGCCCCCCGGCGACGGCTGACCCATGCCCGAACCGACAGCAAGCCCTGGCGCTGCTCAAGGGCCTGGTGGCCCCTCAGGTCGAAGAGGCCCTGCGCCGAGAGCCCACGCCGAAGGGCGATCTGCCCCTCGAGAGGTGGCTCGATCGGGCGCGCGCCCTGCAGCGGCTCTTCGACGAGTTCGAGCGCGACCTCGCGAAAAAATTAGGGCGGACAAGAGGCAGGGCTCGCGAAGGGGGCGACCCGGGGCCTTCACCAAGAAGCAGTGGCGTCCGAGGGGCGAGGCTTCGAAACCGCTGCGCGAAAGCGGGCGGAGAGAAAAAAGCGAGGGGCGAGAAAAAAACGAGCCGCCGACAAGGGCCTCGGCTTCGCGCTCGAGGGCTTCGTCGTGGGGGCGGCTCATGGCAGTGAGCAGGCCCCGACCCTCCCCCGCGCGCGACGGGCGGCGGGCGGCCGCTACATCAAGACGCCCTTCTCGTTCGGGCCGGGGATGGGCGGCAGATCGGTCTCGCCGAGGCGCTGCCGCAGGTTGACCTCGATGGTGCGCGAGAGGGCCGTCAGGGGGAGGCCGTTCCAGAACAGGGTAAAGGGGTCTTCGAGCACGCGGCCGGCCTCGCTGATGAGGCTGAAGGCGAGGCAGACGAGCACGTTGACGGGCACGACCCAGGCGCCAAGATCTTCGACGGTGGCGAGCGGCAAGAGCATGCTGAACGCGAGAATGAGCCGCTCGGCGATGAAGGCGTAGCCGCGCGGCATGGGCGTCTTTTTGATGCGCTCGCAGCCGCCCTGCACGTCGAGAATGGTGCGCAGGGTCTCGTCGAAGGCGCGCAGCTGGTGGCCGTCGACCCACCCTTTGCGGGCGGCGAGGGCGAGGGCGGCGTAGTTCTCGTGCACGAGCGCGTGGTTGGCGTTGCTCTCGGTCGCGAGGCGGGCATACTCGGCCGGCGCGAGAAAGGGCCGGACGTCGGGGTCGGCCATCAGGTCTTGCGTGCGCAGCACCGCGCGCAGGGCGTGCACGTAGGCGATGTGCCGGCGGACGACGGTGGCCGCCAGCGCGCGGCCCTCGCCCTCGGCGGGCAGGTAGGCGAGCGCCTGCGAGCAGAGCGTGCGCGAGGCGTTGACGAGGCGGCCCCAGAGCTGGCGGCCCTCCCACCAGCGGGCGTAGGCCGAGTTGGTGCGGAAGCTGACGAAGATGCCGAGCGCGCCGCCGACGATCCCGAGCGGCAGCGAGGGGATCTTCGCGCCGGGCCAGACCCAGCGGTGGACGATCAGGACGGCGACGCCCGCCGCGACGAACGCGGTGACGGCGCGCCATTGCCAGGCGAGCAGCGCGAGGACGGACCCCCGGTTCGAGACCATCATCGCGCGCAGGGGTCGCACGCTTTGGGCATCGGGTAAAGCCAGCCCGGGGCCGAGCCCGGGCCCCCCCTGAGCGGCGAGGCGCCCCCTCCGCGCGGGCGGGGCGCGCCTGCCGCCAGCGCCTCGCCGCGGCCGAGCGGCTCGGGCCCCTCCGCGCGGGCGGGGCGCGCCTGCCGCCTGGGTCAGGCCGGGTACAGCGCTTGGACGAGGTCGACGATGGGCCCCACCCCGGTGCGGATCGGGTCGACGCAGGGCAGGCCGTGCTCGCGGCCCGTGCGATCGAGCAGGGCGAGCGCCTCGTCTTCGGGCAGGTGCTGGGTGTTGATGGCGATGCCGGCGCAGGCGATCTGGGGGTTGGTGAGCCTGCCCTCGAGCGCGGTGCGCTCGATCACGTCGGCGATCGAAGGCAGGGGGTGGGCGACGCCGCGCATCGTCGTGCGCGTCGGCTCGTGGCAGACCACGAAGAGGTCGGGCTGCGCGCCGTGCAGGAGCCCGAGCGTCACGCCGGCGAAGGAGGGGTGGAAGAGCGAGCCCTGGCCCTCGACGATGTCCCAGTGGGCGGGGTCGTTGGCGGGGCAGAGCCACTCGGCGGCGCCCGCGATGAAGTCGGCGACGACGGCGTCGAGCGCGAGGCCGCGGCCGGCGATGAGGACGCCGGTCTGGCCGGTGGCGCGAAAGTCGGCGTCGAGGCCGCGCCTGCGCATCTCGCGGTCGAGGGCGAGGGCGGTGTACTTCTTGCCGACCGAGCAGTCGGTGCCCACCGTCAGCAGCCGCCGGCCGGGCCGCCGGGTGCCCTTGCCGGTCTCGAAGGTCTGGTCACTGTAGCGAACGTCGTGCAGCCGGCGGCCGTTCCGCCGCGCCGCCTCGGCCACCTGGGGGATCGAGCCGAGGCGCCGGTGCAGGCCCGTCGCGACGTCGAGCCCCGCCTCGAGCGCCTCGACGATGGTGCTCACCCAGCGGTCGGGCAGCACGCCGCCCGCGTTGGCGACGCCGACGAGCAGGGTGCGCGCGCCCGCGGCCTTCGCGCCGGCGATCGTCAGGTCTTTGAGGCCACAATCGGCCTTGCAGCCCGGCAGCCGCAGCTGCCCCGCGCACCACTCGGGCCGCCAGTCGACGACCCCCTGCGCGGTCTTGGCCGCGAGCTGGTCTTGGACGTCGCCGAGGAACAGGAGGTAGGGTTTCTCGAGGTTCATGGGCTCACGCGTCGGCCCGGCGGACGCACCCCAGAGTCGGGGTGTCGAGGGGGGGCATGGGCGGCGGCCTTTGGTACCGCGCGCGCGGCCCGACGGCCAGCCGGTCGAACGGCCCCGCCGGGCCCGCGCCCCCCGACCGCAAAAGGCCTCGTTCTGGGCGGCCTGCGGCCGCCGATCTAGCCGGCCGCGAAAGGAGGCACTACGCTTCGGTGCCGGGGCGCGGCTTCCCTTCTGTTAGACCCGATCGGGCCGACCCAGGCCCGCCGCAAGAAGCCGGGCGCGCACGACCGGAGGGCGCCATTTCCTCGAAGGCACGTAGAAAGCGACACGCTGCCGCGCGCAAGGCCGCGGCGCAGCATCAATCGGCGGCGCGGCCGGCAGACGGGCCGGGCGTGGCGCTGCGCGTCGAGGCGGCCGCGACGAGCGCCATTGTGGCGGCCGCGCCGGTCGCGGCCGGGGCGCCTTCGTCAGCGGCGGTCGAGGTGGCCGAAGCGCCCGCGGTGGCCGAGGCGGAGGCCCGCGCGTCGGCGGGGGCGAGCAGGGTGGCCGGGGCGCCGGCGGCGGTCGAGGCGGCCGCGCCGGCGCTGAAGGCGGCCGCGCCGGCGGCGGTCGAGGCGGCCGCGCCGGCGGCGAAGGCGGCCGCTTCGGCGGTTACGTCGGCCGAGGCGGCCGTGTCGGCGGCGAAGGCGGTCGAGGCGGCCGCGCCGGCGGCGAAGGCGGCCGAGGCGGCGCCGGCGGCGAAGGCGTCGGAGGCGGTTGAGGCGGCCGCACCGGCGCTGAAGGCGGCTGCGCCGGCGGCGGTCGAGGCGACCGTACCGGCGGCGAGGGCGGTCGAAGCGGCGCCGGCGGTTACGTCGGCCGAGGCGGCCGCGCCGGCGGCGAAGGCGGCCGAGGCGGCCGTACCGGCGGCGAAGGCGGCCGAGGCGTCGGTGGGCGCGTCCGTGCCGGCCCCGGCCGAGTCGCGCGATGATGCGCTCGAGCTGCGCCTGAGCGAGCTCGAGATCCTCGGCCCCTCGGCGCCGCGCGTGGCGGCGGCGGCCATGCCGCGGCCGCCGGCGGCGCGGGGCCGGCCCTCGGCGCCGCCGGGGGGCGACCTGCGCATCGCCGGCCGCTTCGCGCGCCGGCGCACCATCGCCCAGGGGGGCATGGGCCAGGTGCTCGAGTGCGTCGACGAGCGGCTGCAGCGGCGGGTGGCGGTCAAGGCGCTGCGGCCGGAGTACCTCGGCAACCCGACCGCGACCGGCCTGCTCGAGCGCGAGGCGCAGATCACCGCCTCGCTCTCGCACCCGGGCATCGTGCCGGTGCACGATCTGGGCGTCGACCCGGCGGTCGGGCCCTTTTACGTGATGCCCTTGCTCGAGGGCGTGACCCTGCGCGAGGTGCTGACGCAGCTCCGGAGCGAGCCGGCGGCCCTCGCGTTCTACCGGCTCGACCGGCTGGTGCGGGCGTTCATTCGGGTCTGCCACGCGGTCGAGCACGCGCACGGGCGGGGCGTCGTGCACTGCGATCTGAAGCCGGCGAACGTCGTCCTCGGCGACTTCTCCGAGGTGGTCATCATCGACTGGGCGCTGGCCTACCGGCGCGGCGAGGGGCTGCCCTTCCGGGGGGGCACGGTCGGCTACCTGGCGCTCGAGCAGCTCGACCCGCACACGAACCACTTCACCGCGCGCACCGACGTCTTCGCGCTCGGCTCGCTGCTCTACGAGCTCTTGACGCTGCAGCCGGCCTTCGCCTCCTCGACGGTGAGCGCGGCCTTCGCGGCGCGGAGCAAGGGCCGGCCCGTCTACGAGATGCCGGAGCCGCCCGACCGGCGCGCGCCCGAGCGCAAGATCCCCGAGGAGGTCGCGGAGGTGTGCATGCGCGCCCTCGCGCTCGAGCCCGAGGGCCGCTACGCCACGGTGGCCGAGTTCGTGCGCGAGCTCCAAGAGGCGGCCGACGGCTCGTGGGTGCGCCTGCGCCGCGTCGCCGACGAGGCTCAGCAGCTGGCGCTCAAGGCCGCCCGCAGCTTCATCCAGTCGGTCACGCCGCGCCGCCGGCCGGGCCGCTGAGCCGGGCGGCCGCGCCCGGGCGTCGACGCGTGCTGGGGAGTACGCTAAAAATTCGCCATCATGCCTGGCCTTCGCGCCTACGCTGCCTCGACGGGGGGTGTGGTCGCGTTCGGCGCCCTGCTCGCCGGCTGCGACGCCATCGTCGGCTTCGGCGACCTGCCCCCCTCATCGGGCCCGCCCCTCGCCGAGGCGTGCTTCGCCGACGGCCTCCGGCCCGTCGAGCCGAAGCCCGAGCTCGTGCTCCGCGTGCCCTTCACCGAGAACGGCGGGGTCGCGGTGAGCGGCCCGCTCGAGGTCAAGGCCTGCGACCTGTTCGACCCCACCTGCGAGTCGCCCCTGTCGTTCGGGGTCACCGACGCGGCGGGCGTCGCCGAGATCGTCGTGCCGGCCGCCCCGCCGGCGGGCGAATTCTTGGGCATTCTACGCGTCGACCAGCCGGGCTACTTCAAGGGCTCGACCTTCTTCCGGCCCTTGTTTTGGGTCGACACGACCCTGCCCGCCGCGATCGCCGTCACCGACCAGGTCGTCACCTTGCTCACGATGGTGCTCGGCGTCGACCGCGCGACCATCGACGAGCGGGCGCACCTGGCCGTCTTGCCCGTCACCTGCGCGCGCCAGCCGGTGGCGGGCATC
>DASTPP010000037.1:0-35122 GCA_035762175.1 Polyangiaceae bacterium
CGTGGCGCCGAAGTGGCGCGCCAGCGCCGGCGGGTCGAAGCCCAGCCGCTCGCACAGCGGGCGGAAGCGCGCGCGCGGGGCCACGAGCGCGGCGGCGACGAGGTCGGCCGTCGCCTCGCGCTCGGGCCCGCCGACGCGCAGCTGCCCGAGCCACCACTCGCCCAGCTCGTGCAGGGCGGCGAAGGTGCGCTCGGGCCCCGAGAGCCGCCGGCTGACCCAGACTCGCCAGCCGGACAGCGTGCGCTCGAGCATCGCCTCCTTGCCGCCGAGCAGGCGGCGGGCCGTCTGCAGCCGCCCGGCCGCCTCGAGCTTCGCGACGAGCGCCTCGGCGGCCCCGGGCCGGCCCCCGTCGAGGCCGAAGAACTCGTAGATGGCGGTCGCGCAGCGATCGGGGTGCGGAGGCACCTCCACCATGGGCGAGACCCTAGCAGACGTCCGGACGTCTAACAGCTGGAAACTGAACGCGCGACCAGCGGTTTGTCTTTGACATCGATGTTTTTAGACATTAGGTTGCCCCCCCTCGTCCTTGCCGGGACGCCACCAAGAGAACCCCCATGCGAACGACCGCCCGTCGGTTCCGGCCGATCTTTCACCGCCCCGCCTCGCTGCCCTCCCGCCCCTCGCTGCCCGCTCGCCCCCCGCTGTCGTCCCGCCCGGCGCTACCCCCCCCGACCTCGCCCGACCCCGAGCCGGTCGCGCTCGAGATCGACCCCGCCGCGCCCTCGCTGCGCCTCAAGGCCTGGCTGCGCCTCGGCGCCCACGCCGTGCTGGCCGCCGCCTGGGTCACGCTGCCGCAGCTCGTCGGCGGGCGCATTCACCGCGACCGCGAGCCGCTCGTCGTCGAGGTCGACCGCCCCTGCCCGTGCGGCCGCGCCGCGCATGCGTCCGGCCCCTCGCTGCGCGAGAGCCTGGCGCCCAACGACGACGCCGCCCTCGACGAGCCCGAAGCCCCCGCCGCCCCGAGGCCTCGCCCGCCCTCGGCGGCGGGCTTTTGCGAGCCGCCGCGCGCGCCCTGATTCAGGCGGCCTCGAGCGCCGTCGCGACGAGCCCGAGCGCGGCGAAGGCGTCGAGCGCGTCGCGGAAGTCGCCGCCCCCGCCCCGCGCCTCGGCCTGCAAGGCGGCCGCGCGCGCCTCGAGCCAACGCCCGAGCGCCCCGAACCCCGCCGCGGTCGCCAGCGGGGCGGCGTCGGCCGCGAGCAGCGCGGACGCGAGGTGCATCGACCGCGGCGACACGCCGAGCAGTTGGGGCACGCTCCGGCCGCGCTCCCGGCGGTCTTCTTCGTGGTCGGCGCCGTCGTCGAGCAGCTGCAGCGAGAGCATCAGCAGGCGGAAGGGCCGCACGAAGGCCCGCGCCCAGGCGGGGTCGAGGCGCTCGAGAAGCGCGCACGACGCGAGCGAGAACCAGGCCGTCTTCTCGCACACGAGGGCGGCGTACGCGCCGAAGGAGAGCGAGCCGAGCCGGAAGGCCCTACGCTCTTCGGCCGCCGCCGCCTTCAGGCGCTGCAGGCTCGCCAGCGCCAAGATGCGCGCCTCTCGGGGGCGGGGGTGCAGGTCGGCGAGGGCGTCGGCCCAGCGTCCGACCAGCGCGCGGCGCAGCCCGGGCCCGACGTCGCCCGGGCGCGCCTGACCGTCGGCGAGCCGGTCGAGCGTCAGGCCCATGTACCCCCCGTACCAATGGACGAGCCGGGTCCGGTCGAGGAGCTCGTCGTCGACCTGTAGACTCTCGGCCGCAAAGTGGGGCAAGTCGACCACAGGCCGTAGCGTCGCGTACGACGACCAGCTCGCCCCCGGCCCCCCGAGCCCGAGGGCCTCGGGCAGCCGCTGCGCGGCCGCGCGCAGGCCGGGGTCGAAGGACGCGACGAGCCGGTCGTAGGCCCGATCGAGCGAGGTCACCACTTCCCCGCCATCGCGTCGGGCTCGTAGGGGGCGAGCGCCGCGTTCTCGTGCTCGCACATCAGGGCGTAGAGCCGCTCGGCCTCGGCCGCCCGCAGCCGGAACGCGCCCACCACCCCGGGCTCGCCCTCGAGCACCTCCCGGTTGACGCGCTCGGCCACCGCCCGCCAATCGACGAGTTGCGCGGGCGCGAAGTACTCGTGCTCGAGAAAGGAGGCGTGAATCTTCCACACGACGGGCGCGTTGCCCGCCTCGGGCTCTTGCCCCGGGTTCCGCTGGCGCCACGCGACGAGGTCGTTGGCGAGCTTCGCGTAAAAGAGCGCGAGATCGTGGCGCCTCTGCGCCGTCGGCAGCGAGGGGTCGACGTTGGGCGAGAGACGGTCACTCCCGGGCGCACCCGGCATCCGAAAAGGAACATGGGTCATGGCACTCACCTCCGGTTTGTCCCTGCGTTTCGCAAGAAGCATGCCGCGGCCTTCGCGCCCCGCCCCGGCGGCGCCGCTCGCGCAGAAGAACGTAAATTCAGAGCACCCGAGGCGCCGGCGAGGCCCCGCGGGGCAACGGCGATTGGACGCTTTCGTCCACCGGCGCGCGCGCTCGGGCCGGATCCATCCCGTCGCGGGGGCGGCACTCGGTTTGCTTTGCGGTGAGGGCGGCGCCTGCCTTCCCGCTTCGGCAGGGGCGGCGCCCGCCTGGCGTTCATCGCTCTCCGCTCGAGACACCCAAGAGGTCGCATGGTCCCGAAACGTGCCCGGATGCCCGCCCGAAACGCCCCTCGAACAGGCCTCGCGTTGCGAGGCGGCCCCGCCCCTGGGAGGCATCGGTGAGCCGGGGGCCGGCCGAGGGCTTCGGCGTTGGGTTCGTGAGCCCCGAGTACGCGCTCTTGGAGGTCTTCGGCGGCACCACGAACCTCAGCCGCCCGATCGAGCGCAACCTCGATGACATCGAGGCGTGCGCCGTGCCGCGTTGCGGGGTGCTCGCGCTCGTCGACACCCGGGCGCGCGAGCGGGCCGAGGTGCTCGCGTTCGGCCGCGGGGTCGGCGGCGCCGCCCGGCGCGAGCTCGCGCACGCGTGGGGCGAGAAGCTCGCGGCCGACCCGACCCGCAAGCTCGGCGAGTTTCTGCGCCGCGGCGCCCAGACCTTCGGCGGCGCGACCCACCTCGCGGTGGGGTTCCGGGGGCACGGCGACGGGCTCGGCGAATTTACCGCCCCCCTTTGGGCCCGGGGGGCGTTCTTCGTTACCGATCCCGAAGGCGGCGGCCTCGCCGGCCCGAGCGCCCGTCAGGTTCCGGCGCTGCCTTCTCTTTACGACGTTGAGGCCGAGGGCGAAGGGGGGCGGCCCGAGGTCGGCGGCGGGGCCGAACGGCGCCTCGCTTCCGATGCGGACGAGAGAAAGGTCGAGAGGCGCTTCGTCTTCGACACCATGGTCGGCCGGGCGCTCTCGCTCGCCGACATCGCCCGCGCCTTGGGCGGCGTGCTGGGCCCCGAGGCCGGCCGGGCCGCCGACGTGCTCATGTTCGACTCGTGCCTGAGCGGCTCGGTCGAGATCTACGAAGAGCTGCGGCGCTACGCCCGGGCGTTCGTGGCGTCCGAGCACCTCTTGCCGGCCAGCGGCCTGCCTTACGGCGAGATGCTCCGGCGCCTGAACGCCGCCGAGGCCCCGCTCGGGGGCGAGGGCTGGGCGAAGGTCGCCGTCGAAGCCTTCGCCGACGTCTACCGAGGGTTCAAGCCGAGCTACGCCTGGGCCCTCTCGGCCTTTCGCACGTTCGCCGACGACGTGGCCTCGCCCATCGCGCTCGCCTTCCAGGCGCTCGTCGGCGCGCTGCGGGGCATGGGGGGCGCCTTCCGCTCGTGGCCCGCCGAGGTCGCCGGCGGCGCTTGCGCTTCGTACGGCGCCATCGGGGTGCCTTGCGGGGCCGCCGAGGGGACGGTCGACCTGCTCGATCTCGGGCATTTCTTTCTCGAGCACCCCCGCAGCTCGGCCGGCGTGAAGTCGGGCGCCCGGCAGCTCGTGCGCGCCATCGAGGCGTCTCGAATCGAGCACGCCGACCTCGGCCGGGCGGCGGCCTTGGGGGGTCGCAGCGGCGGCCTCTCGATCTGGCTGGCGCCCGCCGCGAGTTGGCAAGACGGCCTGCTCCCCTCGTACAAGAGCCTGGCCTTCAACCGCATCACGGGCTGGGCCGACTACGTCGAGAGCTTGGTGCGGGCTGACGCGCCGGCCGCGCGGGCTCGCGCCGGCGAGCCCGCGGCCGATCTCGCCGCGGCGCCGGGGCGCCCGGCGGGCCCTCGGGCGACGGCGGCGCCGGCGGGCGACCCCTGGGGCGGCGCGACGCGAAAGGCCCTCGTCGTCGGGTGCGACACCTTCGGCCTGCGGGGCGCCGCGGGCGACGCCCGGCGCATGGCGGCAGCCTTGGAGGGCCGGGGCTTTCGGGTCGACGCGCTCGAGGGCCGGGCCGCGACGCGCGACGCGCTGCTCGCCCGCTACGACGCCCTCGTCGAGCGCGCCCGCCCCGGCGACGCGGTCGTCGTTCATTTCTCGGGGCACGGGGGGCTCGTCGCCAACCCGAGGTACGGCGCGGGCTCGACGCGCGAGCCCGAGTTCTTTCAGTTTCTCGTGCCCGCCGACTTCGGCGAGACCGGGCGCGCGCCCTTTCGCGGCGTGCTGAGCTACGAGCTCTCGCTGCGCCTCGCGCGCCTGACCGAGCGCACCCGCAACGCCACGATCGTTCTCGACTGCTGCCACGCCGCGCAGATGTCGCGCGGCGACTCGCTCGTGCCCAAGGCGCTGCCCGAGCCGATCGTCTCGGGGCTCGACGAGCTGCTCGCGTGCTTGCGGGTCGACCCCGCCGAGCTCGCCCGCATCGACGCCCTGGGCAACCCGCACGCGGTGCGCCTCGTCGCTTGCGACGTCGACCAGGTCGCCTACGAGCGGAGGGCCGGCGGCGAGGCCGGCGGCCTGCTCACCGAGGCCTTCGTGCGGGCCCTCGGCGAGGCGGGCGAGGCCGACGTGGCCTGGCGGGTCTTTCTGGCGAGGGTGCGCGAGCTCGTCGGGGCGCGCTCTTCGTCGCAGCGGCCTTCGGTCGAAGGGCCCTCGGGCCGGGCGCTCTTCTCGGCCGACGCGCCGAGGCGTGGCAGGGTGCTCTCGCTGCTGCGCGCGGGCGACGAGCTCTTTCTCGACGGGGGCCGCATCGCCGGCGTCGCCCCCGGCGACGAATACGCCCTGATGCCCCTCGGCGCCGCCCGCTACGACGAGCGCGAGAAGCGCGCCACGGCGAGGGTCATCGCGGCCGGCCCGCTCCGATCGCGGGTCGCGCTCGACGGCCCCGCGCCCGACGAGCTGGCGGGCGCCCCCGCCTTCCCCACGCGGCGGGCGCCGAGGCCGCTGCGGGTCTGGTTTCACGGCGACGGGAGGGCGCGGGGCCTGCTGGCCGAAGCGCTGGCCGGCTCGCGCCTGCTCGTCCTCGCGGAGACCGGGGGCGAGACGCCAGGCGGCGTGCGCGCCGCCGGGCCGCACGTCACGGCCGACGGTCGGGAGGTGATCGAGCCCGACGTCTCGGCCGAGGGCGCCGCCCTCGTCGTGCGGGCCCGCGGCCGCGAGCTCTTCGCCCCGCTACCCCTGCGGGGGGGCAGCGACGCGTACGGCGAGCTCGTCGAGAAGCTCGAGCGCCTCGCCCTCGAGCGTTCGTTGCGCGAATCGTTCGGTGAGCACGGCATCGACCGGGGCGAGCTCGACGTCGAGCTCGGCCTCGTCGAGGGGGGCCAGTCCCGGCCGAAGGGCGCCGGCGCCCTCTTCGCCCTCGGCGATTCTCTCTATCTCCACCTTCGCAACCGCGGCGCCCGCACGCTCCACCTTCACGTCTTCAACCTCGGCATAACCCGGACCTTCGACCTTCTATCGAAGAGCCACCCGCTAGGCATCAAGCTCGAGCCCGGGCGCGAGCATACGCTCGGCCGCCACCACGCGACCGGGGCCCTCGTCGGCATGAGGCTCTGGCTGCCCGACGACGCCCCCGCAGGCCCCACGTTCGCCGAATCTCTCGTCGTCTTTGCCCTGAGCGCGCCCCACAGCCTGCAGGCCCTCGCCTCGCCGGCCGAAGCGACGCGCGGCGGGCCCCCCGCGCGGTCGGGCGCGCTCGCGGGCGGCGACGCTACAGAAACCATAGCGCAGGGCGCGTCCCCGTTCGAGCACGAGCCCTACCTCGCGCTCGAGTTGCCTTTCCGGCTGGGGCGTTGAGGTGCGGGCCCGCGGCGCAGGGCCCGCGCCCCCGCGGGGCGGGCGTTTTCGGCTGCCACCGCCGATGGCTTCGGGGCGGGGTGATGGGGGACGAACTCGTCCGCCGGGCCCCCGCTCGGTGGACGAATACGGCCATGTCGATTCGAGCGTGGCCGCGCCTCGGCGCCGCGCCGGCTCGGCGGGCAACGCGCGGGCAGTCGTCCGGCCGCGCGGCGGGGCGCGTTCCCGCGGGCGCGGGCGGGGCGGGGGGCGGCGTGTGGGTGGCACACCGCAATGCGCCCGCGCCTGCGAAGTTTTTCGCCCTTGGTGTGGTGCGAATTGCCCCAGGTGCGGCCCGGCGCGCAAAGTCTGCGGACGATACAAACAGGCGGATGTTCCCAAATCCAGTGAGGGCGTGCATTGAAAGCAATACGGGCACGGGCGCACAGGGTGAGAGAAGCCCAGAGAGCGTTCGAATTAAGTAGTTTGATGACGACCCTTCTTCGGTGACAGAGCGACGAAAAAGGGGGTATCGTGGCCGTGCTGTGATGTGTCGCGAGCACTCGCTTCGTTGCGTTCAGGGCGGGTCGCCGCGGGCGAACGCTCTCGCCGGGGTCGCCCCGCGCGCGGCGGCCTCGCTCCGCGGGCCCGGCGCGCTTCGCGTCGCGAGGCCGAGCGCGGCTCGTCACCGCTCGCCCACCAACCCCGCTCGACTCCCGGAGGCGCGCCGTGGCCGACCCTGCTGATCGCAGCCCGCACGAGAAGGGCGAGCCCCGTGGCCTCGGGCGAGCGACGCGCAACGTCGCGCCCTGGGGGGCCGAGTCGCCGGCGGGCGGCCGGGCGTCGCGGCCCCTCGGGCCTGCGACGCGCGACGGGCTCGGCGCCAGGCCGGCGCCTCGCGGCGCGGCGGGGCGGCCGCCGAGCGACGCGCGGCCGCGCGACTCGGCGCGGCCGCGCCACGGCGACGCGACGCCCTTCGAGGGCACGCGCACGCTCGAAGAGCCCCGCCGCCAGCGCGTCCGAATTCTCTTCGTGTCGGCAGACGCGTCGCCCGAGCGCCGGCTGCAGACCGATCGCGAGTTCCGCGCCATCGACGGCAAGCTCGAGGCGGCCGAGTACGGCGGCGCCTTTCGGCTCGTGCCCTGCCTGGCCGCGCACATCGACGATCTGCGGCGCCACCTGCTCAAGTACAAGCCCGACATCGTGCACTTCGCCGGGCACGGCGACGGCGAGGGGGGCCTCAGGTTCCTCGACGACAAGCAGAGGCCGGTCGCGGTGCGCGTCGAGGCGCTCGCGTCGATCGTGCAGGCCTGTTGCGACGAAGTGCGGCTCGTCGTCTTCAACGCCTGCTTCAGCGCCGAGCAGGCCGACGCGCTCCGCCGGCGCGTGGGGCTCGCGGTCGGCATGCGGGGCGGGGTCGACGACGGCGCCGCGATCGCCTTCGCCGGCGCGTTCTACGAGGCGCTCGGCCACGGCCGCTCGGTGCGCGCGGCCTTCGAGGCGGGCGTCGGGGCCGCCAAGGCGGTCGACGCCTCGCCAGGCGCGATGCCGCGCCTGCTCGAGCGGCACGACGTCCGGGCCGAAGACACCGCTTTCGCCGAACCCTCGGCGCCGCCGCAACAACCCTCGGGGCACGATCTCGGGCCGGTGGGCCGCGCCAAGCGCCTCGAGGCCGCCCTGCACGGCCGCGCCATCGCGCTGGCCCTCGCCCTCAGCGCCTCGGGCGCCGTCGCGCTCGCCCCGGTGTCGAAGCTCTTCAGCAACCCCCTGCCCCCCCTGCCCCTCTCGGCGGCGACCGACCCCGTGGCCGCGACGCCCCCGGCCCCGTGGCCGTTCGAGGCGCGCTCGCGGGCGCTGCCTTCTCCCTCCGAAGCGAGCCCGGCGCCGCGAAGCGTCGCCATTCGCGGCGCGCGCGTCGAGCTCGGGGCCATCGACAAGGCGGCTCGCCCGGCCGAGTGTATCGGCCCGGGCGGCGACGACGACTGCACGTCCTCGACCTGCCCGGGCTGGGGGCACGCGATCGAGGTGGCCGGCTTCTCGCTCGACGCGACCGAGGTCACGAACGAAGACTTCGCCCGCTGGCTCGAGGCGCACTCGGGCACCTGGCACCTCGCCAAGGGCGGCCCGGGCGTCGTGCTCACGAACGCGCGCCCGCACCTCGCCCTGGCGAGCGACGAGTGCGGCGGCCTCTTCGTCGAAGGGGGCCGCGTGCGGGTGCGCCCGGGGCACGGGCGGCGCCCCGCCTCGTGCGTCACCTGGCAGGGCGCGAACGACTACTGCCGGGCCCAGGGCAAGCGCCTGCCCACCGACGCCGAATGGGAGCTCGCGGCCAAGGGCCTCGAAGGCCGCCCCTTCCCCTGGGGGCTCGAGCGCCCGCGCCCCGAGGGCGTCGCCTTCGGCGGCCGGGGCGGCGCCCTCGGCGGGGCCCGCGACGTGGCGACCTCGGCGCACGACCGCACGCCCGAGGGCATCTTCGACCTCGGCGGTAACGTCTCTGAGTGGACAGCGAGCGACGACGGCGCCGGCCGCAAGGCCTTGCGCGGCGGCAGCTGGGCGAGCACGAACGCGTGCAGCTTGCTGAGCTCGGGCGCCGTGTTGCGCCCCAGCAACGCCTACGGCCCCGACGTCGGCTTCCGCTGCGCGAGCGACGCCCGCTGACGGCCACCCCCGGCGCCGCGTGGCGGCCCGGGGCCCGAGGCGGCGTGCTCCGGCGAGCTTCGGTTGGGCGCCCGGGCACAGGGGGCGGCCCGCCGCCGGGCCGAGTGCACCCGGCGACGGGTTACCATCGCGCGCCATGCCCGCCCCCGACCCCTCGCAGCGCCTGCGCGCCCTCGTCCACTCGCGCCCCGCCTTCGTGCCCGAAGCGAGCGAGGCGGGGTCGCCGGGCGCGTCGATTCTCTGGCGCCGGCTCGATCGGCCGGGGCACGACTCGGCGCGCCTCTCGCCCGCCGAGGGCGGCTGGCTGCTCTCGGGGGCCGCGGCGTTCGCCGAGGGGGCAGAGGCGTGTCGCCTCGACTACCTCGTGGCCTGCGACGCCGGCTTTCGCACGCTCGGGGCGCGCGTCTCCGGCTGGGTCGGCGCGCGCGTCGTCGACGTCGTCATCGAAGCGGGCGACGGCGGGCGGTGGCGGCTCGGCGGGCTCGAGTGCCCGGCGGTCGCGGGCTGCGTCGATGTCGACATCAGCTTCAGCCCTTCGACGAACCTCTTGCCGATCCGCCGCCTCGGGCTCGCCGTCGGCGCCGAGGCCGAGGTGCGGGCGGCGTGGCTGCGCTTCCCCGAGGTGGGCCTCGAGCCGCTCGCGCAGCGCTACCGACGGATCGCGCCCGATCGCTACCGCTACGAGAGCGACGGCGGGCGCTTCGTGCGCGAGCTGCGCGTCGACGGGGCGGGCTTCGTCGCCGACTACCCCGGCCTCTGGGCGCGGGTCGCCTGACGCGCCCCCGCCCGCTCAGGCGACGGCCGCGGCGGCGGCGGGCTCCGACGCCGTCGCCTCGTCCGAGAACGCCTCGATGTCGAGCTCGAGCTTTACCTTCTCGCCGACCATGACGCCGCCCGCCTCGAGCAGGGCGTTGAAGCTCATGCCGAAGTCCTTGCGGTCGATGGTGCCGCGCACGCTGAAGCCGGCGACGGACTTGCCCTGGGGGCTCTTCGTGGCGCCGTGGTACTCGACGTCGAGCGCGACGGGCCGCGTGACGCCGCGGACGGTCAGCTCGCCCCGCACCACGAACTCGCCGCCGCCCTTCGCCTCGACGCCGGTGCTCTTGAAGGCGATCGTCGGGTGCTTCTCGGCGTCGAAGAAGTCGCCGGTGCGCAGGTGCCCGTCGCGGTCGGCGTTGCCCGTGTCGATGCTGGCGACGTCGATCTCGCCCTCGAAGGTCGAGCGCGTGAAGTCGCGCGGGTCGAGGCGCACGGCGCCGCGGTAGCTCTTGAAGCTGCCGCGCACGGTCGCCACCATCATGTGCTTGACCGAGAAGCCGACGTGACTGTGAACGGTGTCGATGACCCAGGCCATGGTGTACCTCATGCCGCGCCGCGCGCGGCCCGCGGCGAATGCGGGTGGTTGGTCGGTGACGGCGGCGGGGCCGGGCGCCTCGCCCCCGTCGATGACCGCAAGATGACCCCTCGCGCGGTTCGGTACAATAGGGCCCGCCGAGAACGTATTGTTGCTCGAATACGAACAATCTGCCACGGCGGCCGCTCGGGGCCCTCGACGGGCACCCGGCGTCGCCCGGCCGGGGCGCTCTGGGGCGCGCGCCGCTCGTTCGTGCGCACGGGCCCGCTCGCCCGTGCGCGCCGGGGCTCTCTCAAAAAGACGAAAGGCCCGCGGGCGCCGCGCTGGCGCCGCCGCCGGCCACGGGCACGGCCGTTGCTGAGGCGGGTGCTGGGCGAATCGCGCCCGCGCTTACCCCGGTGTGCCCTCGGGCCGCGGCCGCCTCGCGCCGTCCGCGGCCCGAGGGCACACCGCTTGAAGGGCGACGTCGGCGCCCCTGCGCTTCGCGGCGCCCGCCCGGGCGCGCGCCGGGCGCGCCGACGTCAGGCCCGCGGAGGACCGGAAGATGACGAAGATGCGCAGCTTCATGGGTCTGGTCTCGCTGCCGTTGCTCGCGGCGGCGGCCGGTTGTCAGGGCGCCGGCGACGCGCCCGGGGGCCGGCCCGAGGGCGCGACCGCCGCGGCCGCGGCGGCCCTGGCGGACGAGGGGGCCGAGCTGCTCGCGCGGCTGAACGCGATCGAGGGCGTCGAGGCCGTCTTGAACCCGCCGCGCGTGCCGGGCATTCTCGAGTTCGCCCTCACGATCGAGCAGCCCACCGACCACGCGAACCCGGCCGGCGAGCGCTTCAAGCAGCACGTGACCATTCGCCACCGCTCGACCGGGGCGCCCACCGTGCTGGGGCTGAGCGGCTACTTCGGCGGCAACCCCGCGCGCACCTTCGACACCCAGCTCTCGCTCGCGCTCGGGGCCAACCACGTCTTCGTCGAGCACCGCTTCTTCGGCCAGTCGGCGCCCGCGTCGCTCGACTGGAAGCACCTCACGATCGAGCAGGCGGCGGCCGACGACCACCGCCTGGTCGAGGCGCTCAAGCCGATCTACGAGGGCGCCTGGCTCTCGGAGGGCGGCAGCAAGGGGGGCATGGAGGCCATCTACCACCGGCGCTTCTACCCCGACGACGTCGCGGGCACCGTGGCCTTCGTCGCGCCGCAGATCTACGGCAACGACGACCCGCGCTTCGCGCTCTTTCTCGAGAAGGTCGGCACGAAAGACTGCCGCGACCGCTTCGTCGCCGCCCAGCGCGAGGCGCTCGCGCGGCGCGACGAGATCGTGCCGCACATGCAGCAGTTCGCCGGCGACTTCGGCCTGCCCTTCGACGTGCTCGGCTTCGACCTCGCCTTCGAGCACACCATCATCGAGTCGAGGTTCTACCTGTGGCAGTACCGCGGCGGCGAGCTGTGCGCGACCGTCCCCCAGCCGGGGGCGCCGGGCGAAGAGTTCTTCAATTACTTTCTCGAGGTCGCCGGCCTCGGCTGGTACCTGTCCGACGAAGACATGGCGTCGTTCGCGCCCTTCTTCTATCAGGCCTCGACCGAGCTCGGGTACTACGGGCCCTCGCTCGGCTTTCGCCTGCACGATCTGCTCGAGTACCCCGGCACCTTTTACCAGTCGACCTACCCGCCCGAGGTGCCCGAGAAGCTCGACCCCTGGGCGATGCCCGACATTCAGTTCTGGCTCGCGACCAAGGGCGAGCGCATCATGCTCATTTACGGCGAGCTCGACCCCTGGACGGCGGGCGCCTTCGCGCTCGGCCAGGCGAAAGACTCGTACCGCTTCACCAACGCCGGCGGGCCGCACTCGACGAACCTCGACGACCTGAGCGAGGCCGATCGCGCGAAGGCCGCGGCCGTGCTCGAGTCGTGGACGGGGGTCAAGCCCCAGATGCCCTCGGCCGAGGGGGCGCGCGCGCTGCGGGCGAGCGGCGAACTCGCCGACGATCGCGAGCTGCGCGACCCGCGCCGGGCGCACTTCGAGCGCCGGACGCGGCGCCGCTAAGCCCCGCCGCGCGTCGGGGCGCCCTCGGCCGGGGCCGCCTCGGCGCCGGGCGGCGGCGCGCTCGCGCGGAGGGCGCGGTCGGGCGAGGCGAGGCCGGCGCGGGCGCCGAGCACGGCCTGCTCGTCGGGCTTGTGGGCGAGCACGGTGTCGACGTACGAGCGGAGGGCGGCGTCGAGCCCGACGTCGCGGCCGGCCGCCTCGGACAGGTACCAGCGGTGGTCGAGCACCTCGTGAAAGACCTGCGCCGGCTCGAGCTTCGCCGCCAGCGCCGGGGGGATGGCCGCCACCACCGGCTCGAAGACCTCGGTCAGCCAGTGGTGCGCGGCGATCTGGTCGTCGTCGAAGCCGGGGACGCCGGCCGCGCGCTCGGCGAAGGTGGCCCGGAAGGCGTCGAGATCGTTGAGCAGCCGGCGCGCCTGGTTCTCTTCGGCGTCGAGGCCCGTCAGGCGCAAGAGCCGCCGGCTGTGGTGGCCGGCGTCGACGACCTTGGGCGTCACGACGACGCGCCGGCCCCGGTCCTCGGCGACGATTTGGAGCTCGGCGACGTCGAAGCCGAGCTCGTTCAAGCGCCGGATGCGGGTGTCGATGAGGTGGCGCTGGCCCTCGTCCAGCACCTCGGGGCGCGTGAGCTCGCCCCAGAGCCCCTCGTAGCGGCGCAGGAGGCCGCGCGCGGTCGCCTCGGGGTCGATGCCCGGGTGGAGCTGCCCGCTCGCCTCGAGATCGAGCAAGCCGCCGAACATGGTCTCTTCGGCGATCTCGAGATCGTGCCAGCGCATCCCGTCGGAGAGCGTAGGGTGTAGCTCGCCCGTCTCGGCGTCGACCAGGTACGCCGCGAACGCGCCGGCGTCGCGCCGGAAGAGCGCGTTGTTCAGCGAGCAGTCGCCCCAGTAAAAGCCCGCCAGGTGCAGCCGCACGAGCAGCGCCGCGAGCGCGTCGAGCAGCCGGGCCACCGTGTCGGGCCGCAGCGTGCGCGAGAAGAGGGCGCGGTAGGGCAGCGAGAACTGCAGGTGCCGCGTCACCAGCGCCGACTCGAGCGGCCCGCCGCCCTCGCGCTCGCGCCCCGTCACCACCGCCGCCGCCTCGACCGCCGGCACCCCGAGGCGCGCGAGATCGCGCAAGAGCTGGTACTCGCGCAGGGCCAGCGGCCCGTCGACCTCCTTGACGGCGTAGACCGCGCCCTCGAGCCGGGCGAAGCGCACGACGTGCCGCGAGATGCCGCGCGGCAGCGACACGAGCTGGCTCGCGGGCCACTCTTCGAGCGGCGTCGACCAGGGCAGGTCGAGCAAGGCCGGGGGGGCGGAGGCGGCCGTGATGCGCAGCGGCATCGCCCCCTTCTGCCTCGTTTTCGGCCCCCCGGAAAGCCCCCGCGCGCCCGCGCCGGCCCGTTCGGGGGCCCCCGACCCGGGCCCCCCGAGATATATTTTGCACAATCTAATTGACAGCAATCAAACCGGCGCTATTCCTGAGCCCGTGGCCGACGAGGCCACGAAAGAGAGAGAACCGCACCATGACCAACGCCCCCATCGCCCTCGACAAGCGCCTCTACACCGCGACGGCCACGGCCACCGGCGGCCGCGACGGCCGGGTGAAGAGCGACGACGGCACCCTCGACCTGGCGGTCGTGCCGCCGCGCGCGCTGGGCGGCAGCGGCGCGCCCGGCACGAACCCCGAGCAGCTCTTCGCCGCGGGCTACGCGGCCTGCTTCGGCAGCGCGCTCGGGCACGTGGCGCGGGCGCAGAAGATCACGACCGGGCCGGTGGCGATCACCGCCCAGGTGACCATCGGCCCGGTCGGCCAGGGCTTCGGCCTCGCCGTCGAGCTCGAGGCCGACATCCCCGAGCTCGGGCGCGAGCAGGCCGAGGCGCTCGTGCGCGCCGCGCACCAGGTCTGCCCCTATTCGAACGCGACCCGCGGCAACATCGCCGTCGACGTGCGCCTGAAGGGCGGCTGAGCCGCCCGGCGTCAGGGGCGCGCGGGGCGAGGGCACTTGCGGCGGGCGCCGAGGTAGAGAAGTTACCTGGTCCGATGCCGCCCCGAGGCCCCCGGCCGCCCGATGCGCCCCGACCCCGGGGCGGTACCGCCCGCGCCCGGGCGCCCGACGCTACTGGCGTGCGAGGCGGTGCCCGTCCGCCCGACGCCGCTGGCGCGCGAGGCGGCGCCCGTCCGCCCGACACTGCTGACGCGCGAGGCGGCGCCCGGCCGCCCCACGCCGCTGGCGCGCGGGGCGGCGCCCGTCCGATCGAGGCCTGCGCGCCGCCGCGGCCCCAGGCCGACGACGACGCGCTGCGGCTCGACCGGCAGCTCTGCTTCGCGCTCTACGCCGCCTCGCGCGCGCTCACCCGCGCCTACGGGCCGCTGCTCGAGCCGCTCGGGGTGACCTACCCGCAGTACCTCGTGCTGCTCGCCCTCTGGGAAGACGACGGCCTCTCGGTCTCGCGGCTCGGCGAGCGGCTCGCCCTCGACTCGGGCACGCTCACGCCGCTCTTGAAGCGGCTCGAGCAGCGGGGCGTCGTCGAGCGCCGGCGCGGCGAAGACGACGAGCGCGTCGTGCGCATCTTCCTGACCGCCGGCGGCCGCGCCCTGCGCGCGAAGGCGCGGCGCGTGCCGGTCGAGCTCGCCTGCGCTGCCGGCTACGACGCCGCGAGCGACCGATCGCTCGCCGAGCTCGGCCGCCTGCGCGACGATCTGGCGGCGCTCACCCGCCACCTCGATCGCTCGGGCCGCGGCTTACGCCCCCCGCCGGCTCGGTCGCTCGGGCCGGGTTCGGCGCCCCTTCGCGGGGCCCTCGCGACCGCTCGAGGCGCGGCGAGACCTCGCCGGCCCGCGCGGCCCGGGCCCTCACGACCGCTCGATGAGCAGCAAGAACTCGCAGGCCCGCGCGCCCTTCGACACGCAAGCCGTGCGCTCGACCCCGACCGAGCGCACCTCGCGCATCGCCCCCACGACGATCTCGAGGCTGCCCCCGATGGTGGGGCAGACGCGCGGGTCGTGGCCCCGCCAGTGGTGCACGCGAAGGGCTTGGTGCGCGCGCGAGAGCGACCGCACCTCGACCCGCCCCGTGTTGCGAATGCGCGCCCAGGCCGTGTCGGCGTAGCGTGGCAGGCGCTCGGGCGTCACGAACAGCCCCAGCATCAGCTTGCCCACCAGGCCCGCGTCGCGCATGACGACGCGCCGGCCGAGCTCGCGCGCGTACGCCTCGATCGGCCTGCCCAAGAGCCGGGCGGCCGCCTCGATGTAGTCGCCGGCGGGCGCCTCGGGGTACCAGGCGGTCGCCAGGAACGAGCGCGAGAAGTACTCGCCCAAGACTGGATCTGCGTTGACCGCCTCGGCCGACACGCCCCCGTCGCGCAAGAGGAGGCGCGCCGCCTCGCGCGAGCTCAGGGCCACGGCGCCCTTCCAGCAAGGTACGTCGCCGGCGCCCTGCGACTTGTTCTCGCCGCTCCCGGCCATGGCTACCGCCCGATCGATATAGCGCAAGCGCGCCCGGGGGCGAAGCCCCGCCGCGCCCGCCCTACGCCGCCCAGGGCTCGCCGCGGATGTGCTCGGCCAGTGTCTGCAAGAAGGCCCCGAGCGTCGGCGACGAGCTCGGCCGGGCCGAGAAGACCGCGTGGACGGGCGTCGGCTCGCCCCGCCAGGCGGCCAGCACCTCGACGAGCGCGCCCCGCCCGAGCTCGTGCTCGCAGACGAGGCGCGGCAGGCGCGCGACCCCGAGGCCGGCGAGCGCCGCGTCGCGCACGACCCGGGCGCTCGTCGAGCAGAGGCGGGGCTCGAGCCGCAGCTCGGCCGCCTGCCGGCCCTTTTGAAAGCGCCAGCGCACGGGGGCGCCGCCCGGATCGCGCCCGTAGTGCAGCGCCGGCCACGACGCGAGCGCGCCGGGGTGCTCGACGGGCTCGGCCGCCCCCGCGATCAGCGCGGGGGCCGCGCAGCAGACCACCGGCACGGCCCCGAGCCGCCTCGCCCGCCGCGAGCCCTCGCGCAGCGGGCCGAGCCGGATGGCCAGATCGAGGTCGCGCCCGAGCAGGTCTTCGCGCTCGAGCGAGAAGAGCGCCGCCGCCCGCACCGCCGGCCACCGCGCCAGGAACTTCGCGAGCGCCGGGCCGATCACCAGCTCGCCGAAGAGCTCGGGCGCGGTCAGGCGCAGCGTGCCCGAGGGCGCCGCGCGCGCCGCGCGCATCGCCTCGGTCGCCGCGCGGGCCTCGGCGAGCACCCGCTCGGCGTGCCCGAAGAGGCGCCGGCCGGCGTCGGTCGGGCGCACCCGCCGCGTCGTGCGCTCGAGCAGCTCGAGACCGAGCTCGCGCTCGAGCGCCGTCACCCGCCGGTGCACCGCCTGCCGCGGCACCCCGAGCGCCCGCGCCGCGCCGCTGAAGCCGCCCGCGGCGACGACCTGCGCGTACGCGGCGAGGGCCGCGAGGTCCAAGATTTGTCCGCCCATGATGACAGATTGTCACGTCCAGCCCTCATTGTCATCGCGGGGCGACAGCCTACCCTTGCTCGTCGAGGCCGCCGCACGAGGGCGAGCCCAAGGAGGCCGGTGGTGATGAAGAAAGCGATCGTACTGGCGGGGGCGACGGGCAAGCTCGGCTCGATGGTGGCGCGGGCGCTGCTCGATCGGCCCGACGTCGAGCTGCGCTGCGTGGTGCGGCCCGGCAGCCTGGGCAAGGCGGCGGGGCTCGCGGCGGCGGGCGCCCGCCTCTTCGAGGCCGGCCTCGACGCCGGCGACCGGGGCCTCGCCGCGGCGTGCGAGGGGGCCTTCGGGCTCGTCTCGGCGCTGCAGGGCGGCCCCGACGTCATCGTCGGCGGGCAGCTCGCGCTGCTCGCGGCGGCGCGCGCGGCGGGGGTGAGGCGCTTTCTGCCCTCCGACTACTCGTTCGACTTCTTCGGGCTCGGCGAGGGCGAGAACGTCAACTCCGACTGGCGCCGCGCCTTCGCCCGCGAGGCCGCGGGCGCGCGCGGCGAGGTGCGCGTCGTGCACGTGCTGAACGGCTGCTTCCTCGACCGCGAGGTGCTCTTCGGCTTCCTCGGCATGGTCGACCTCGCCGGGGGCCGCGCGTCCCTCTGGGGCGAGGGGCGCGAGCCGATGGGCTTCACGACCTACGGCGACACCGCGCGCTTCGCGGCCGCCGCGGCCTGCGCCGACGAGGCGCCGCCCGAGCGCCTGCACGTCGCCGGCGACGTGCTCGACTTCGCCGGCCTCGTCGCGGCCTACGAGCGGGGCTCGGGCAAGCGGCTGCGCGTCGAGCGCCGGGGCTCGCTCGCCGACCTCGACGCCGAGATCGCGCGGCGGCGCGAGGCCGAGCCCCACAACCTGTTCGCCTGGCTGCCCCTCATGTACCAGCGCGGCATGCTGAACGGAAAGGGCAAGCCCGGCCCGCTCGAGAACGGGCGCTTCCCCGAGATCCGCCCGACGACGGTCGCCGAGTACGTTCGCGCCGAAGGGCTTTGAGCCGCACGCTACCCCCGTCCGCGCCGAAGGGCTTGGGGCCGCGCGCTACCCCCGTCCGCGCCGAGGGGCTTGGGGCCGCGCGCTACCCCCGTCCGCGCCGAGGGGCTCTGCGCCGCGCCCCCCCGCCCGCGCGAGGCCGGGGCGTGCGTTCGCGCCAGAATCGGCTACTACGAGGGGCGGCCCCGCGTACGCTGGGGGGCGCGAGCGATGCGAGCGTGGGCGCGCTGGGCGAGGCGAAACGGGCTGACGGCCCTCTGGCTCTCGCTCTTGCTCGCGGCGCCCGCGCTCGCGCTGGGGCGCCGGCCGACGCAGTCGCTCGACCTGACGTTCCGCCGCTTCGCCCCTTACGCGAACGCCTCGTCGCGCCCGCTCTTCGTCGCGCTCGCCCTCGGGGCCCTCGCCGCGGCGCTCGCCCGGGCGCGCGCCCGCGGCGGCGCGCCCTCGCCGGCCGCGGCCCGGCTCGGCTCGCTCTTCGACGCCGGCCTCGCGCTCTACTTCGCCGGCGTCGCCGTCGCCGCCCTCGCCCTCGGCGAGCCCGGCCTGCGCATGTACCCGGCGCTCGCCTACCTGATGCTCGGCGCCTGCTCGCTCGCGGCCGCCTCGCTCGCCGTGCCCGCGCGCGTCGTGCGCTGGCTCGCGCTCGGCGTCGCCCTCGCGGTCTCGCTCGGCATCGTCGCCGAGGCCCAAGGGCTCTCGTGGGGGCCGTCGGTGCGGCCCGAGTACGTCCACCGGCCCGGGGGCTTCTTCGCCCACCGCAACAACGCCGGCGAGTTCCTCGCGCTCCTCGCGCCCGCCTGCGTCGTCGCCGCCGCGCCGCGCTGCCCCTGGGCGCTCGTGCCCCTCGGCGCCGCCCTCGCCCTCACCCGCAGCCGCACCGCCTGGGTCGTCGGCGGCTTCGGCCTCGCGCTCTTGCTCGTCTACTCGGCGCGCTCGCGCCGCCGCCCGCGCGCCCTCGCGGCCGCCGGCGTGCTCGCCGGGGCGCTGGCCGCTCCGTTCGCGCCGACCGCGCTCCGGTGGAGCTCGGCCGACCCCTACGGCGAGTCGGTGCGCCGCCTGGTCGATCTCCGCGAGGGCTCGGGCGCCCTGCGCGTCGGGCAGTACGGCGCCACCCTGCGCGCGGCCGGCAGCCGGCTCTGGCTCGGGCTCGGGCCCGACCAGTGGCACCGCGTCGTGCGGCCGCGCGAGCCGGCGTTCGCGCGCAATTACATCCCGTTTAGCGAGTACTTGCGCTCGCTCGCCGACGGCGGCGCCCTCTCGCTCGCCGGCCTCGCGCTGATGCTGGGCTCGGCCGGCGCCCTGGCCCACCGCCGCCGGCGCGCCCTGCCCGAGGGCCCCGCCTTCGTCGCGTCGATGGCGCTCTTGAGCGCGGTGAGCCCCCCGCTCTTTCGCCTCGAGACCGTCGCGCTCTGGTCGGTCGTCACGCTGACGCTCTTGCCGCGCGACGGGGCCGGGCCCCGCCCGAAGCCCCGCCCGGGCGGGCCGGCGGCCGCTTTAGCGCGGGGCCGCGCGGGCGGGGTGCGCGTCGTACGCCTCGCGGACGTAGCGCAGGTAGCGCCCCCAATCCCAGTCGGGCCCGGGGTCGGTGTGGTCGGAGCAGTCGGGCGCCTCGCCGTGGCCGAGAATGTGCTCTCGGTCGGGCGCGATGCCCCGGCGCGCCGCGATGTCGGCCACGAGCCTGGCCGAGGCGCGGTAGAGCTCGTCGCTGAACCAGACCCGCCCGGCCCCGCTCATGGCCTCGTGCTCGATGCCGACCGAGTGCTCGTTGAAGCACGCGTCGTGAAAGGCGACGTCGGCCTCGTCGATGAACTGCACCGCGAAGCCGTCTTGCGCGCGCAGCCCGTAGTGCGAGCCGACGCCCGTCCTGGGCGCGCGAAAGTAGCCGACCGTGGCGGCGAAGGGCAGCTCGGTCGTGTGCACGATCAGGTGCGTGATCGGGCGGGGGCCGGGCTTCTCGGGCGGGCGGTGCGAGGCGCCCGACGCGCCGACGTAAGGCACCCCGGGCGCGCCGGCGGGCGCGGGCGCGGGCAGCCCCGGCAGCTCGGGCGCGCGGGCCGCCCCGCCGGCCGCCGCCGCCTCGAACGCCGCGCCCTCGTCGTCGACCCCCCGGAAGCCCTGGCGCCAGAGCCGCAGCACGCCGTCGGCGTAGAGCGAGGCGGCGAGCGCGTCGCGGCCGCCGAAGAAGTGCCGGAGCGCCGCGTCCCAGCCGTCGGGCTCGCCGCGGCGGCCCGCGGGCGGCGCGCCGGGCGCCGCGGCCAGGAGCCGGGCGGCCGCCTCGAGGCCCAACGCGGGCTCGGACCGCACCCGCGCGACGTCGACCCCCAGCAAGGCGGCGCCCGCCGTGGGGCTGCGGGCGCCGAAGGCCTCGTGCAAGCGCACCCAGCCCCGGCCCCCCTCGCGCACCGGCAACGCCGTCACGCGCCCCCGGCCGTCGGCATACGCGACGGAGAGCACCAGGCCCTCGGGCAGCTCGGCCCGCTGGGCCGCGACGCGCGCCGCCTCGGCGAGCGTGGGCTTGCGGGTCGCGCACCACAGAAACGCCGCGAGGCCGAGCGCGCCGGCGACGAGGCCGCCGGCGGCCGCGAGGTGGCCGGGCCGGACGCGCCCGGGCCAGGGGCGACGCTTCGGAGGGCCCTCGCGCACGCCCGCACGCTACGTCGCCCCGCGCGCGCCGTCGATACGGCTCGTGCGCCGCGGGCCGGCCCGTAGCAGAATGCGCCGCCGACGTGGGGCGCTCCGACGACCGACCCGGTTCGAGCTGGCGCGCGCGCTTCGCCGCGCGGGCGCGCCGGGCGCGCGGCGGCGTTCGGCGGTGGCGGCGCGGGCTCGCGGCGCTCGCCCTCGGGGCCCTCGCGGCCGCGCTGGCGTTCTGGGCGAGCCTGCCCCCCGTCGGCGAGCTCGCCTCCGCGATGCCGCGAACGACGGCCTACATGCGCCTGCGGGCGCGCGAGGCCGGCCGGCCCGACGACGCCTACGCGGTCGAGCCGACGCCGCTCGGCCGGGTGAGCCCGCTCGTCGCCTGCGCCGTCGTCAAGGCCGAAGACGGCTCGTTCTTCGAGCACGAGGGCTTCGACACCGCGCAGATTCGCCGCGCCCTCGGCCGGGCCGCCCGCGGGGGGCCCGCCCTCGGCGCGAGCACGCTCTCGCAGCAGCTCGCCCGCAACCTCTTTCTGAGCCCCGAGCGCACGGCGCTGCGCAAGCTGCGCGAGGCGACCCTCACCTACGCGCTCGAGCGCCGCCTGCCCAAGCCGCGCCTGCTCGAGCTTTACCTGAACGTCGTCGAGTGGGGCCCCGAGCTCTGGGGCGTGGGCCCCGCGGCGCGGGCCTACTTCGGCAAGGCGCCCGAGGGCCTCGACGCCTTCGAGGCCTCGCTGCTCGCCGGCCTGCTCGCCGCGCCCCGCGCGCCCCTCGCCGGCGCGAACCTCGAGCGCGTGGCGGGCGTGCAGCGCCGCGTGTTGCTCCAGCTCTACGCCTCCGACCTCGTCGACGTCGGCGAGTACGCCGCGGCGATCGGGCGCGTCTCGGCCCTGCGCGCGGCGCTCGGCCGGGGCCTGCCCCTGCCCGAGGCCTTGCGCGAGGCCGCCGCGGCCGCCCCCTCGCGCGCCCTCCCGACGCTGGCGCAGCTCGGCCCGCCCCTCGCGCGCGCCGAGGCGCTCGAGACGCACTGCGGCCGCGCCCACGAGCAGGCCTACCGCGCGCGCTACCTCGAGCTGCGCGCGAAGGCGGTCGCCCCTGACTGAAGTCAGGGGCAACGAACGCCCCTTGGTGCCGCCCGGCAGCGGAGCCGATTCGGCGGTTAAAGCCCGCCCCCTCGCCGGGGGCAGGGCTCCCGCGGGCTCCGGCTTCCGGGCGAGCTCCGAACGCCGCGCGTAACCGCGACGCTCGGCGAGCTTCGAACGCCGCGCGTCGCTGCGACGCCCGGGCGAGCGCGAAGCGGCTCGCTTCGCGGGAGCCCTGCCTCCGGCAGGGCTTTGCGAGCCGTTTCCAAGGGTGTTCGTTGCCCCCGACTTCCGTCGGGGGCAACGCCCCTGGGGCATCAACCCGCCCCCTCGCGCATCGCCTCGAGCAGCACGCCGTAGACCCGCTGCCAGGTGGCGCCGCGGCTGAAGTTGTGGCCCTCGCGCTCGAAGGTCTCGAAGCGGTCCGACGGCCGCAGGCCGCCGGGCCCGCCCGCGATCGAGGCGAGCGCGGCGCGGGCCCGCTCGGGCGATACCAGGGGGTCGGCCGCCCCGTGAAAGCCGAGCACGCGCCGCGGCCGGCCCCCGCGCGGCAGGGCGCCCGCGAACGACGCCGAGACCGCGACGAGCCCGCCGAGGCGCCCGCCGTCGAGCGTCGCCGCGATCGCCGCGAGGAAGGCGCCGTGGCTGTGGCCCCAGAGCCAGACCCGCCCTTCGGGCACGCCGAGGCGCTCGCGGGCGTACGCGGCCGCCCGCAGCACGTCGCGCGCCCGCGCCTCGTCGCCGCCGGGGGCCTCTTCGTGGCGCGCCCCGTAGCCCGAAGAGCCCCGGAAGTTCACCGACACGACGTGCACCCCGGCCGCGACGAGCACGTCGACCGCCTGCTGCCAGCCCCGCGTGCTCTGCGAATAGAGGCCCCCGTGCACGCGCACGAGCGCCCCGAGCGCCCCGCCCGCGGGCGCCCGCGCGCGCCAGACGTAGAGCGGCAAGCGCAGCCCGTCGTCGGCCCCGATCTCGTCGCGCTCGGCCGCCGCCTCGGGCAGCCCGGCGCGGCGCTCGGACGCGAACACCGTGCCCCCCGCCGCCCCGTCGAGGGGCACCTCGAGCAACGCCGGCGGACGCGCCCGCGCCGTGTAGAGCACCCACGCGACCCCGCCCGCCGCGTCGAGGCCGCTGACGATCGCGTTGCCCTCGCCGGGGCCGAGCCGGCGCGCCCCGCCCGCGTCGAGCGCCCAGAGGTGCAGCTCGCCGTCGGCGTTCTCGTGATAGAGCCGCGCCTTGCCCCCCGCCGCGTAGAGGGGCCCGCTCCGATCGGCGCCCTCGCCGCGCACCAGCGCGCGCGCCGCGCCGCCCTCGACGTCGACCTCGTAGAGGCCGCTGAACTCGTCGCCCGGCGCCCGGCCCGTCACGAGCAGCGAGCGCCCGTCCGGCGACCAGGCGAGCGCCCGCGGCTCGAGCCCGCCCGAGAGGCGTAGCGACTGCACCGGGCCCCCCGCGGCGCGCGCGATCGCGATCGCCCCGGGACGGCCGCGCTCGACGGTCGCCAGCCGCTCGCCCTCCGGCGACCAGATGAAGCCCGTCCGCGGCGCGACGTCGTCGACGACGGCACGCGCCGGCGGGTCGCCGTTCGACCCCACCGTCACGAGCTCGCGCTTCGCCGAGCCCTGGCGCGTCTGCAGATACGCGAGCCGCTCGCCGGCGGGCGCCCAGCGCAGGGCCGTGGTCGTCGTCGGCGGGGCGTCGACCGGCCGGCGGGCCCCGCCCGCGAGGGCGTCCCAGGAGTAGAGGCGGTAGGCTCCGTCGCCCCCCTCGTCTTGCAAGAACGCGAGCCGCCTCCCGTCGTCGTGCCAGGTCGGCGCGAGCTGCGTGTCGGGCGAAGCGTCGCTCGCGACCACGCGGCCCGACTCGCGCTCGACGACGCGCAGCTCGAAGGACGCGCGCCCCAGCACCTTCACGAGCAGGTGCCGCCCCGAGGGCGCCACGCTCACCGGAAAGGTACCGCCGGCCCCGAGCGCCTCGAGCAGCGGCCCGAGCGGGCGCGCGGGCTCGCGGGCCGCCGGCGCGCGCAACCGGCGCGCGGCCGCGGCGACGGCGCCCGCCGCGACGAGGGCGCCGCCGCCCGCGAGCACGAGGCGCCGAGGGCTACGCACCGGTCGAGCCCATACGCGGCCGCAACGACCGACGAAGGCCAGGGCACCGAGGGCTGCGCACGGGCGGAGCCTACCCCGCTTCTGCCTCCGGGCAGCCCGCGCTGGGCCTTCGTCGGTTCGCTCCGACACGCGAGAGGACGCTGCCCAGGACGCCGCCCAGGTGGATGACCGTTGCGAACCTGTTCGGGTGGTGGCCGGCCCGTCCGCCCAGGCCCTGCCCCGGGGGGACCACCCGAACAGGTTCGCAACGGTCATCCACCTGGGCGACCGGGCCACGACGCCCCCCCGCCGCGTCCTGGCCGCAGCAAGCAGGGCTGGTATAGCGCTTCGCTCGACCCGCCCCCGTGCCATCGAGAGCGCTCGAAGGCTTCTCATCGCCTCTTGCCGCATCACAAGAGGCTTCCGGTAGCTCTTCAATGCCCATCTGAGTGGCACAAAGAGCTCCCGGAAGCTCTCCGTGGCCCATCTGAGTGGCACAAAGAGCTCCCGGAAGCTTCTTGCGGTCCGGTTCTGTGCCACAGAGAGCTTCCGGAAGCTCTCTCGAGCCCGTTTGTGTGCCAAGTCGAGCTCCTGGGAGCTCCCCCAAGCCCATCTGTGTGCCAAGTCGAGCTCCCGGGAGCTACCCCAAGCCCATCTGTGTGCCAAGTCGAGCTTCCGGGAGCTCTCCTTGACCCGTTTGTGTGCCACGACGAGCTTCCCTAAGCTTTTTGAAGCCCGTTTCCGCATCGATCCGAGCTCCCGTAGGCTCGTTGCTCCCCGCTTCCGCGCGCGAGCGAACGCTTGTTAGGCTCTTCGCACCCGACGCCCGCGCTCGAGCGAGCGCTCGCGGGCCCTTCGACCCCGTGCGCCTGCCCCCGAGCGTGCGCCCGAAGGGGCGCCGCCTCGCTTGCCCGGACGCGCTCGGCGCAGGCATGGCAGACTCGGCCCATGTCGACGCGCCCTCGCGTTTCGGTCGTCTGCGCCGCCGTCGCCCGCGCCGCCGCCCTCGCCCTCTGCGCGGGGGTGCTGGGCGGCTGCGCGACGTTCGACATCCCCCAGGCGCACAAGGGGCGAATGTTCGCCCGCACCGGCTTCTGGTCGTTTTACTCGGGCCAGACGGGCTTTCGCGGCCCGGTGCTCGGGCCCGGCACCTACTTCGCCGGCGTCTACAACGACTACCGCACCATCGACTGCTCGACGACGACGGTGCAGACGCCGCTCGACACGCTGACCCGCGACGGCGTTCACTTCGGCTTCACGGTCGTCGTGCGCTACTCGGCCGACTGCTCCGACCGCGCGGTCGAGCGGCTGCTCGGCACGCTGACCCCCGACCGCGAAGGGTCGGCCATCTCGCCGGGCAAGATCTTCCAGACGTACATTCAGCCGGCCATCGGCGAGGCGGCGCGCGAGTACGTCTCGCCGCTGCGGGCCAACGAGCTGAACGAGCGGCAGGCCGAGGTGACGGCGGGTATTCGGCGGCGCTTTTTCGAGATCATGAACACGCGCGAGCGCCTGGCCGTCGTCGTCCACGAGATGAACCTGGTCGAGCTCACCTTCCCCAAAGAGATGGACGCGGCCAACCTCGAGCGCGCCGTGCAGGCCGTCTTGCGCGACAAGGCCATCGCCGAGCGCGAGCGCGTCACGGCCGAGATCGAGACCACGCGCATGCGGCGCGAGCTGGCCGAGCGCGAGGCCGAGGTGGCCGCGGCGCGCATTCAGAAGATCGGCGAGGCCCTGCGCAAGAACCCCGACTATCTCCAATACGATCTGCAGCAGAAGCTGCCCGACATCTACCGAGAGGCCGGCCAGCGCGGCAACCTGATTCTCGCCGCCCCGAACGCCGTCGTCGCCCCCCCGGGCGCCCAGCCCCCGCCGCCGCCGCCGGCGCCGGCCGCGCCGCGGCGTTGAGGGCCTTCGAAGCGCCGTTCAGCCCGGGTCGCGCCGCGCCTTCGGCATCGTGAGCGGGGTCGGGGAGGGGGGCAAGATGGCGGGCTCGCGCGGGGCGCGCGGCGGCACCGACGAGGGCGGCGACGACGAGGGGGGGTCGGCGGGCTCTCGCTGCACGCCCCAGGGGTCGTGGGGGGGCGGCGGGCGCTTGGGGGCGGGGGCAGGGGAGGGGGGCGCGGCCGCCGGCGGGGGGGCCTCGGGGGGGCGGGGCTCGGGCGAGGGCGGGGGGGCCGAGCGGGCCTCGGCCCGCAGGGGGCGGGCGCTCAGGGCGTCGACGAAGACGGCGTGCATGCGGCCCTCGGCGTCGATGTCGAAGCGGTAGGCCCAGCGGCCCTCGCCCTCGTCGTCGCGCTCGAGCGCCCAGCTCGTGACGAAGCCCTCGCGGGCGGCGAGGGCGGCGCGGCGGGCTTCGGCCAGGCTACGAAAGGGCGGCCCGGGCTGGACCTCGGCGTCGAGCGGGCCGCCGCCGACGAGCGCCACCAGGTCGCAGCCGGGGCCCTGGCCGTAGTAGGCGTCGACGAGATCGTCGTTGGGCGACGAGAGGGCGACGGCGAGGGCGGGGCGGCCCCGGTAACGCGACCAGCCGACGCGCACGACGTCGGCGCGGGCGACGATGCCCCGGGCGCAGGCGGTCACGTGCGCCCGCTCGGCCTCGCTGACGGCCGCCTGCTCGGCCACGACCGGGGCGGTGACCATGGGTGCCGGGCCGCAGGCGAGCGCGAGGGCTGCGGACAGGGGCCAAAGGCGCATCGACCGATCTTGCCGCTCCGGGCGGGTGCCGCAAGCGCCGGGGGCCCGGAAGGGGCGCTCGGCGGGGGGGTAATGTCGGTGCTCGGCCCGTACGTAGGTCAGGGCGAGCGGCGCCCCGGGGCCGCCCCCCTTCGGGAACGCAGCTCGTGGGTCTTACGATGAGCATGTCGACGGGTGCCCTGCGGGCCGGCAACCTACTGAGCAAGAAGTACCGACTCGAGCACGTGCTCGGCGTCGGCGGCATGGGGGTGGTCTGGGCGGCCCGGCTCGAGCCCTCGGGCGAGCGGGTGGCCGTCAAGGTGCTCTCGCCCGAGCGCGCCAGCGACGAGCGCCTCGTGCGGCGCTTTCTCTACGAGGCGCGCGCGGCGGCGAAGCTGCGGGGCGAGCACGTGGCGCGCCTCTGCGAGGTCGGCGCCCTCGACGACGGCGTGCCCTTTCTGGTGATGGAGCTGCTCGACGGCATCAGCCTCTCGCGCTACCTGCGCGCGCACGGCCCGCTGCCGCCGGCCGAGGCGGTCGGGTGGGTGCTGCAGGTCTGCCAGGCCCTCGTCGAGGCGCACGACGCGGGCATCGTGCACCGCGATCTGAAGCCGGCGAACCTCTTCTTGGCCGACCGGCCCGACGGCTCGCGCGTCCTCAAGGTGCTCGACTTCGGCATCGCCAAGCGCCTCGACGGCTCGACCTTCGACGCGACGACGCAGGGCTCGCTGCTCGGCTCGCCCAGCTACATGGCGCCCGAGCAGATCAGCGACCCCGGCAAGGTCGACCCGCGGGCCGACGTCTGGGCCGTGGGCGTCATCTTGTTCGAGCTCATCTCGGGGCAGAAGCCCTTCTCGGGCGTGAGCTTGCCCGAGACGCTCGCCCAGGTGCTGCACGCCGACCCGCCCGCGCTGCTCGAGCTCTGCCCCGATCTGCCCGCCGGGCTCGCGTCGGTCGTGCACGGCTGCCTCGAGAAAGACCGCGACCGGCGCGTCGACTCGGCCGAGGCGCTCGCCCGCGCGCTCGCCCCCTTCACGATCGACGAGCGGCAGACGCTCACGCCCTCCGAGCCGCCCTCGGGGCTCGACGCGACCGAGCCCCTCATGCTCTCGCCCTTCGACCCGAACTACCCGACGCGGGTCGACCAGGTGCTGCCCGCCTTCGAGGGCGAGGGGCGTGACGCGGGCGACGACGCGGTGCCCTCGCTCTCGACGCTCGAGACGCTCGTCGTGGCCACGCGGCGCGACCCGCGCGCCCTGCCGCCGCCGGCCGCGCCGTCGGCGCCGCCGCCTTCGGCGGGGTCGCTCCAGACGGTCGCGCTCGGCACGCCGCCGGCCGGGCTGCCCGCGTGGCCCTTGCCCGCCGACGAAGACTCGGTGACGTCGCCGGGCGGCCCCTGGCCGGGGAAGGCCGACATTTCGCCCTTCGCGTTCTCGTTCAAGGCCGAGAAGACGATGCCGCTCTCGGTCGCGCACGAGCGCGTTCGCCCGATGTCGGGCCCGCCGCCCGGCGGCCACCACGGCGCGGGCGTCGGCGGCTTTTCGCCCCCGATGGCGCCCCCGGCGGCGCGCCCTTCGCCGACGAGCCCGCCGCCCGGGGGGTCGCCGCGGGCGCTCATCGTGTGGCCCGAGCGGGGGCGGCGCAAGCTCAAGCCCACGCTCACCGCGCTCGTCGCCGCGTCGGTGGGCTGGGGGCTGCTCGCCGCCGTGCTCGTGCGCCATTGCAGCGCCGACGCCTCGAGCGCGCCGCTGCCGGCGGCCACCGCCGCGGCCCCGGCGGCGCCCGCGCCGGCCCCGACGCCGCGCGCGGTGGGCCGGCGTTAGGGCGGCCGGGCGGCGCGCCGAGCGCACCCGGCGCGCGCGCTAACGCGGCAAGAGCCGCCAGTCGAAGTTGGAGCGCCAGCGGTCGAAGTAGAGGTTGCCGCCCTCCCATTCGACCTCGCCGCGCTGCAGATCGACCGTCTCGGAGCGGGGGTGGAGCTTGGGCGGCACGAAGTCGCGGCCGTAGTCGTCGTTGAAGGCGACGCGGAAGGCGTCGAGGCCGCCGAAGTAGAACCAGGCGAGCTCGGGGCTGGCGCCTTCGATCTGGCCGAAGGTCACGTCGACGGGCACCCAGCCGTAGGGGGCGAGGTAGAGCGCGCCCCAGTCGTGCATGGTGTCGTAGTCGCCGTCGGAGAACGCCCAGCCCGACTGCCACCGCGCGGGGATGCCGTTGAGCCGCAGGAGCGCGATCAAGAGCAGGGTCTGCTGCCCGCAGTCGCCGTGCCCCGAGCGCAGCACGTAGTCGGGTATGTTGCGCAGGGTCGAGTACTCGCGCGCGCCCGCCCAGGGCACGCGGTCGACCGCGTCGAAGAGCTTGCGGGCGACGCGGTAGGGGTTCGTCTCGTCGCCGACCGCGCGGCGCGAGAACGCGCGGAGCTCGTCGCTGAAGACGACGTGCGGCGGGCGCTCTTCGACGAAGGGCCGGAGCTCGGGCGAGTCGGGCGCGGGGACGACCTTCTCGGGGTCGATGTCGAAGTAGCGGGCGAAGGTCGTCAGCTCGTAGGTGATCGAGAAGGTCGTGGGCCGCCCGGCGGCCGCGGGGGCCTCGAGGTAGACGGTGCGCTGCAGGGCCGACTCGGGCGCGACCAGGCGCTCGGGCGGGGCGCTCGCGACGAGGCGCAGGTCTTCTTGCTGCCCGGCGATCGCCCTCGGGTAGGGCAGCCAGGCGCGCAGCGTCGCGCCCGGGGGCGCGGCGCCCTCGTCGACGGTGATCGAGTGGGTGACGCGCACGCGCCGCGGGGCGACGCTGGTCGTCCGGCCGGCGAGCGCCGCCGCGCGCGCCTCGGCGTGGTGCGGGTGCGGGGCCAGCAGCGGCGTGTCGCGCGGCGGGCCGAGCTCGGGCCGCCGCCGCGCGAGGGCGTCGGGCCGCAGCCGGAACAGGTTCGAGGCGGCGCGGTTGAAGTAGCGCGTCTCGCCGTCGATGGTCATTTTCTCGAGGGCGCCGTCGCCGTCCCACCGGTCGAACTCGGCGTCGTCGAGGCCCGCCACCTGCTCGCCGAGCTTCGCCTTGACGTGCGCCCGGTCGAGCGAGAAATCGAGCCGAATGCGGCGCATTCGCTCGCGCTCGAAGGCGTACGCCTCGCGCCGCGCGGGCTCGAGCGCGTCGCCCGCGAGCGCGGCGCCGATGGCGGCCTCGGCCGCCCGAAACTGGCCCCCGTCGACGAGCTCGGCGACGCGCTCGGGCGGCGGCGGCTGCGGCCGCGCCGGCGAGCGCCCGCACGCGAGGGCGCCGAGCGCGAGCGCCGACGCGACGAGGGCCCGGCGGGCGCCGCCGAGCGAGGGGGTGGGGGGGGGCATGGCGGGGGGCCTTCGCGCCGGCGGGCGCCCCCGCGCGAGGCGCGCGGGCGGGGCGGCCCGCGCCGCCGGCCGGGCGGGTGTACCAAGGGCGGGCCGAGCCGGTCAACGGCGTATTGTGCGCTCGCCGCGGCCGAAAGCATGTACGCTCGAGGGGGCGCGGCGGCGCGCGCGGGTGCGATGATCACGACGGCCTGGGCCTACCTGGCGGCGATGTTGCTCGCCGCCGGCCTCTTCCCCACGATCGAGCGGGGCCTGCCCCTGCGGCTCTTCCGGGTGCTGCCGCCGATCGTGCTCACCTACCTCTTCGTGACGGCGCTCGCGGCCGGCGGGCTCTTCGGGCCGACCGACGAGGTGCGCGCGGCGCAGCGGGCGCTGACGGCGCAGCTCTTGCCCGCGCTGCTCTTCTTGCTGATGGCCACCTGCGACCTTCGCGCCATCTTCAAGCTGGGCCCGCGCGTGCTCGCGACCTTCGCGTGCGCGATGGCGAGCATCTTGCTCGCGATCGTGCTCACGTTCCTCGCGTTCCGCGGCCTGTTGCCCGCCGAGGGCTGGAAGATGCTCGCCGCCCTGAGCGCGACCTGGACGGGCGGGTCGGCCAACCTCGTGGCCGTCAAGCAGGTGGTGGGCCTGTCCGAGGCCTCGCTGCCGGCGGTGTTGCTCGCCGACGCGCTCTGCTATTCGGTATGGGTGGCCTTGCTCTTCTCGTCGGCCGGGCTCGCGCCCGCCTTCGACCGCTTCACGCGCGCCGACCGGCGCCCGCCGCCCGAGATCGCCGCGCCCCCCGCGGCGGGCCCGGCCGAGCCCGGCACGAGCCTGCTCTGGCTCGGCCTCGCCCTCGCGGTCGGGCTCGGCGCGGCCGCGCTCGCGGCGACGATGCCGGCCTCGGCCTTCCTGACGTCGACCTCGTGGACGGCGCTCTTCGCCACCGGCGCGGGCCTCGTCGTCGCCCGCACCCCGCTCGCCCGCCTGCCCGGGCCCGCGCCGCTCGCGAGCGCGCTGCTGGCCGGCCTCGTCGCGGTGCTCGCCTCGCAGGGCAGCTTCGCCGGGCTGGCGAGCGCGCCGCTCTTCGTGCTCTGCGGCTTCTGCGTGCTCGCGCTGCACCTCGCGCTGATGGTGGCGGCGGCGCGGCTCTTCCGCCTCGATTTGTACCTCTGCGGCATCGCCTCGCTCGCGCAGATCGGCGGCCCGGCGTCGGCGCCCTTGCTCGCGGCGGCCTACTCGCGCGCGCTCGTGCCGGTCGCCGTGCTGCTCGCCATGCTCGGCCTCGTGCTGGGCACCGGCGTCGGCCTCTCGATGGCGCGCCTGCTCTCGGCGCTCGCCCCGGCGGGGGCGACGTGAGGCCCGGGCGCCGCCCGCCGGCCCCGGCGCCCGGGGGCCGCTCGCTCGCCCCGGCGCCCGAAGGCGGCCCCCGGGCGCCCGCCCCGGTCCGCGGGGGCCGCCTGAGCGCCCCGATCGGCGGGGCTCGCCGCCCGGCGCTCGCCCTCGCCCTGGTCGCCCTGGCGCCGCTCGGGCCGGCCGCCTGCTCTTCGTGCGAGGGGCGCGGCGAGCGGCCGGCGGCGCCCGGGGCCGATCTCGGGGTCACGCCCGCGCAGCTCCGGGCCGACTACTGGGTGGCCCGGCAGCCGGCGCCCGACGAGCGGCTGCTCGGCCCGCGCGAGGTCGCGGCGCACAACGCCCGCCTCTTCGAGGGCGACCCCTCGGTGCGGCGGCTCGAGGCGATGCCCCGCGAGCTCGGGCGCGACGCGGTCGAGGGCTGGGTGAAGAAGCGGTCGGCCTTGCCCGAGGGGCCCCTCTACGACGAGCGCGGCGACGAGGTGCCCCGCGAGCGGCTCGCGGCGCTCGTCGAGGCGCTCGCGCTCGGCGCGATCCCCGAGCGGCAGGCGACGCGCTACGGGCTGGTGGCGCGGCGGGCCGACCTGCGCACCTTCCCCACGGCGATGCGGGTGTTTCGCGCGCCGGGCGACACCGACATCGATCGCTTTCAAGAGAGCGCGCTCTTCCCCGGCACCCCGGTGGTGATCGCGCACGAGAGCGCGGGCGGGGCGTTCTGGTTCGTGCTGAGCCCCCTCTACGCCGCGTGGGTCGACCGGGCGGCGGTCGCCGAGGGCCCGCGGGCCGAGGTGCTCGGCTACGCCGGGCGGGCGCCCTACCTGGTCGTCACGGGCGCCGAGGCCCGCACGGTGTTCGCGCCCGGGGCGCCCGAGATCTCGTCGCTCTCGATCGACATGGGCGTGCGCCTGCCGCTCGCGCGCGACTGGCCGCCCGACCGGCCCGTCCACGGGCAGCACCCGCACGCGGGGCGCGTCGTCGAGCTGCCCGCGCGCGGCCCCGAGGGGCGGCTCGCGTTCGCGCCGGCGCTCGTGCCGGGGTCGGCCGACGTCGCGGGCGACTACCTGCCCTTCACGCGGGCGAGCCTGCTCCGGCAGGCGTTCAAGTTTCTCGGCGAGCGCTACGGCTGGGGGCACTCGTACGGCGCCCGCGACTGCTCGGGGTTCGTGTCCGAGGTCTACCGTAGCCTCGGCGTCGCGCTGCCGCGCAACACGTCCGACCAGGCCGCGAGCCCCGCGCTCGAGCGGGTCGACTTCGGCGAGGGCGGGGGCCCGGCCGGGCGGCTCGCGGCGCTGCGCGCGCTCGACGTCGGCGATCTCGTGTTCGTCCCGGGCCACGTGATGATGGTGATCGGCCACGAAGACGGGACGCCTTACGTGATCCACGACGTGCACGGCGTCAGCCTGCCGGGCGAGGGGGGCGAGCCCCGCCGCGTGCCCCTGAACGGCGTCTCGGTCACCCCGCTCGTGACGCTGCTGGCGGGCGACGGCTCGCCGCTCGTCGGGCGCGTCACCGCCGTCCGGCGCGTCCGGCGCGCCGCGGGGCGGGGGGGGGCGCCGTGAAGATCGTCGAGGTTCGCTGCGCCCGGTTGCGCGTGCCCCTCTTGACGCCCTTCAAGACGGCGCTGCGCACGGCGCACGCCGTCGAAGACGTGGTCGTGACGCTGCACGCCGACACCGGCCAGGTCGGCCACGGCGGGGCGGCCGCGACGGCGGTGATCACGGGCGACACGCACGGCTCGATCGTCGAGGCGGTGCGCCGGTACATCGCGCCCCGCGTGGTCGGCGCCGAGGTGGCCGACCTGAACCGCGTCGTCGGCCTGGTGCAGGGCGCCCTCGAGAAGAACACGAGCGCGAAGGCGGCGGTCGAGATCGCGCTCTACGACCTGTTCGGGCAGCTCTACGGCGCGCCGCTCTACAAGCTGCTCGGGGGCGGCGAGCCCGCGATCGAGACCGACGTCACGATCAGCGTCGGCGACGCCGAGGCGATGGCGCGCGACGCGCTCGCCGCGCTCGGGCGGGGCTTTCGCGCCCTCAAGGTCAAGGTCGGCCACGACGTCGCCGCCGACGTCGAGCGGGTCAAGGCGGTCCACGCCGCGGTCGGGGGCCGCGCCTCGCTGCGCCTCGACGCGAACCAGGGCTGGGCGCCGAAGCAGGCGGTGCGCGCGCTGCGGGCGCTCGAGGACGCCGGCGTCGCGCTCGAGCTGGTCGAGCAGCCGGTCAAGGCGCGCGATCTCGAGGGGCTCAAGTACGTGACCGACCGCGTGCTCACCCCCGTCATGGCCGACGAGAGCGCCTTCGGCCCCGCCGAGGCGCTCGAGGTCATGCGCCGGCGCGCGGCCGACATCGTCAACATCAAGCTGATGAAGGCGGGCGGCATCTCGCGGGCCCTGCAGATCGCCGACCTCGCCGCGGTCTACGGGGTCGAGTGCATGATGGGCTGCATGCTCGAGGCCGGCGTCAGCGTCGCGGCCGCCGCGCACGTCGCGGCCGCCCGGGCGGGCGTCATCACCAAGATCGATCTCGACGGGCCCTCGCTCTGCGCCCATGACCCCGTCGAGGGCGGCGCCGCCTTCGCGGGCCCCCGCATCTCGCTGGCCGACGCGCCGGGGCTCGGCATCCGGGCGGTCCGGGGGCTCGAGCCGATCGACGCCTGAGCGGCCCGGGCCCGCCGGCCGGCGGCCTGCTCCGGGCCCGCCGGCCGGCGCCGCCCGTCGGGCCGGCGGGGGCGCGGGGGCGGTGCCGGGGGGGCCGTCGGGTTGGTAAGCTCGCGCCGCGATGCCGATCACCCCGAGCCGCCGCGCCCTCGACGCCTACCGCGCCTTCGTCGAAACCGACCTCGACGCGCTGCTCGAGGCGCGCGCGCGGCAAGACCCGGCCGCGAACGCGCTCGCGCTCTTCCGGCGGGCCGCCGCCGAGGTGCCCGCCTACGGCGAGTTCTTGCGCGAGCGCGGCGTCGACCCCGGGGCGGTGCGGGGCCCCGAAGACTTCGGGCGCCTGCCGCTCGCGACCAAGGCCGACTACGTGCGCCGCTACCCGCTGCCGGCCCGCTGCCGCGGCGGCCGCCTCGCCGCCGCGGACATGGTGGCGGTCTCGTCGGGCTCGACCGGCGAGCCGACCTTCTGGCCGCGCGCCCTGCCCGACGAGCTCGCCGTGGCGTGGCGCTTCGAGCAGGTCTTTCACGACAGCTTTCGCGCCGACGAGCGCGAGACGCTGGCGGTGGTGTGCTTTCCGCTCGGCACCTGGGTGGGCGGCCTGTTCACGGCGAGCTCGTGCCGGCACCTCGCCGCCAAGGGCTACCCGATCATGACGGTGGCGCCGGGCAACAACAAGGCCGAGATCGTGCGCGTCGTGCGCGCGCTCGCCCCGCTCTTCGGGCAGACCGTGCTGCTCGGCTACCCGCCCTTCTTGAAGGACGTCGTCGACGCCGGGCTCGCCGAGGGCGTGCCCTGGCGCGACTACGGGGTGAAGCTGGTGCTCGCCGGCGAGGTGATCAGCGAAGAGTGGCGCGGGCTGATGGCCGAGCGCGCGGGCCTCGCCGACCCCGCGCGCGACTCGGCGTCGCTCTACGGCACGGCCGACGCGGGGGTGCTCGGCAACGAGACGCCGCTCACCATCGCCATCCGGCGCTTTCTGGCGCAGAAGCCCGACGCCGCCCGCGCGCTCTTCGGGCAGGCGCGGCTGCCGACGCTCGTGCAGTACGACCCCTTCGAGCGCTACTTCGAGGACGTGGGGGGCACCCTCGCCTTCTCGGGCGACGGGGTCGTGCCGCTCGTGCGCTACCACATCTCCGACGAGGGCGGGGTCGTGCCCTACGCGGCGATGCTCGAGCGGCTGCGGGCCTTCGGCTTCGACGCCGAGGCCGAGGCGCGGCGCGGCGGCGGGCGGGGGGTGCGGCCCTTGCCCTTCGCCTACGTGTTCGGCCGCTCGCACTTCGCGGTGTCGTTTTACGGGGCGAACGTCTTTCCCGATACGGTGGCCATCGGGCTCGAGCAGCCCGCGACGCGCGAGTTCGTCACCGGCAAGTTCGTGCTCGAGGTGCGCGAGGGCGGGGCGGGCGACCCCGAGCTCGGGCTCGCCGTCGAGCTGTCGCCGCGGGGCGTCGCCGAGGCGCCGGGCCCGCTCGCGGACGCCGTGGCCGAGGCGGTGCTCGCGGCGCTCTTGCGGCTGAACAGCGAGTTCGCGAGCTACGCGCCCCCCGAGCGGCGGCGGCCGCGCGTGACGCTCTGGCCGCCGGGGCACCCCGAGTACTTTCCGGTCGGGGTCAAGCACCGCTACTCGCGCTCGCCGGCGCGCTGAAGGTTCAGGGGGTGAAGCAGGTGTTGGTGCCGTCGAGCTGGCGCGTCTGCTTGTTGAACACCCAGCCGGTGGGCCGGCCCCGGCT
>DASTPP010000038.1:0-10536 GCA_035762175.1 Polyangiaceae bacterium
GGTGGCCGTCTTCCTCGAGCTGTACGAGGCGCGCGAAGAGGTCCGGCGGCACGCGGCGGTCTTGCGCGCGCGCGACCTCGCCGACAGCGAGCGCAAGTACCGCTTCCTCGCCGACGCGACCCCCGAGATCGTGTGGACCGAATCGCCCGACGGCCGCATGACGTACGTCAACCGGCGCTTCGCCGAGTACGTCGGCGTGCCGGCCGAGCGCGCGGTGGGCGGCGGGCTCGTGGCGGCCTTGCACCCCGACGACGTGCGGCGCTTCCGCGGCTGCCGCGAGCGGGCCGCGCGCGACGCCGGCCCCTTCGAGGTCGAGTGCCGGCTGCGGCGGCGCGACGGCGACTTCCGCTGGTTCATCACCCGCGCCGTGCCCCGCCACGACGGCCAGGGCGCGGTGGTCGAGTGGGTCGGCACCGCGACCGACATCGACGGCTGGAAGCGCGCCGAGGCCGAGCGCGAGGCCCTGCTCGCCCGCGAGCGCGCGGCGCGCGAGCTCGCCGAAGAGGCGGGGCGGGCGAAAGACGAGTTCCTGGCCTTCGTCTCGCACGAGCTCCGGGCCCCGCTCAACGCCATCGGGGGCTGGGCGCAGCTCCTGCGGTCCGACGGGCTCAGCGCCGATCGGCGGCGGCGCGCGCTCGACGTCATCGGCACCAACGTCGAGGTGCAGTCCCGGCTCATCGACGACCTGCTCGACGTCGGCCGCATCACCGCCGGCAAGCTGCGCCTCGAGGTGGGCCCGCTGCGCCCCGACGCCGTCGTGCGCGCCGCGCTCGACATGGTGCGCCCGGCGGCCGACGCCAAGCGCATCGCGCTCGAGGCCTCGCTCGACCAGGTCGGCGAGATCCTGGGCGACGAGGGGCGGCTGCAGCAGATCGCGTCGAACTTGCTGACCAACGCCGTCAAGTTCACCCCCGAGGGCGGCCGCGTCGAGGTGCGCCTGCAGCGCCGCGGCGCGCACGTCGAGCTGCGCGTCGCCGACAACGGCCCGGGCATCGCGCCCGTGCTCTTGCCCCACGTCTTCGACCGCTTCCGGCAGGCCAAGGCCGGCCAGGGCGGGGCGAAGGGGGGCCTCGGCCTCGGCCTGTCGATCGTCAAGAGCCTGGTCGAGCTGCACGGCGGCGTCGTCAGCGCCGAGAGCGCCGGCGAGGGCCGCGGCGCGACCTTCGTCGTGCTCTTGCCGACGCTGGCGGCGTCCCGCGAGGCGCTCACGCCGACCGGCGGCGTCCGCCGATCGTCCCCGCCGGCCCCCGACGCCCGCGCCGCCCCCCCGGCGCTGCTCACCCCGCCGCTCGGCACCGGCGGCCTCGCCCACGCCTCCCAGCCCCCGGCCCCGCGCGCCTCCGCGCCTGACCTCGGCCCCCCCGCCCCGCGCGCCTCCGCGCCTGACCTCGCCCCCCCCGCCGCCCCGGCGTCGGGCTCATGGCGGGCCGTGTTGACCCCGGCACGCGCGACCCCGGTGCCCTCCTCCATGCGCATGACCCCGGTGCCGGCGCCGGCCGCACGCTCGACGCCGACGCCGACGCCGGACCGCACCGCCGCCCCGGCGCCCGGCCTCGGCGGCGCCCCCGCCGGCGGCTCGACCGGGGCGAAGTCGGGCTCCGGCATCTCGACGCCGCCCGCCCTCGAGCGCAGCGCCCCGAGGCTCGGCGCGCACGTCCTCCGCGCGTACGATCCGGACGCGACCCCCGTCCGCCCCCTGAGCCGGCGGCCCGAAGACCGGCGGCAGCTCGAGGGGGCGCGCGTGCTCATCGTCGACGACGATAGCGACGCGCGCTACTTCATCGCCACGACGCTGCGCGCGCACGGCGCCGAGGTGATCGCCGCCGACAGCGCGCACGAGGCGTTCTACCTCCTGCAGCGCACGAAGCCCGACGTGCTCGTCAGCGACATCTCGATGCCGAACGAAGACGGCTGCAGCCTCGTGCGCAACGTCCGGCGGCTCTCGCCCGAGGCCGGGGGCAACACGCCCGCGGTCGCCCTGACGGCCCTCGACCGCCCCGACGACCGCGCCCGCGCCTTGCTCGCCGGCTTCACCATGTACCTCATCAAGCCGACCTCGACGGGCGAGTTCGTGACCGTGCTCTCGAAGCTCATCGAGCTCTCGCGCAAGGGCTGAGCGCCGCCCCGCCCGCGCCCGCGGGGGCGCGGGCCCCGAACGCCGGCCGCCCGGGCGCGAGCTCGGCGACCGGCGGGTGGGGCGGCCGGCGGGGGGAGCCTGAGAACCCCCCCACCCCCACGCTGGCACGGCGCCTGCTCACTCGGCTGCCCCAACCTCGTACGGGCTGGCTATGGGCTCCGACCGACACATCGTTATCATCGCCGAAGATCACGACGACCAGCGCGCCCTCTTCGCCCTCACCTGCGAGAAAGAGGGCTTCGAGGTGCTCGAAGCGACCAACGGCCAAGAGCTCGTCGAGCTCATCCGATCGCAGCACGATCGGGGGTGGCTTTCGGACGTCGTGCTCGTCATTAGTGACATCATGATGCCGGGGCTCACGGGGCTCGACGCCCGCGAGACGCTCGCGCGCGACGGCCTCGACGTGCCCTTTCTGTTCGTGAGCGCGCTGAACGACCCGGAGACCCGGGCGCGGGCCCTCTCGATGCCCTCGCTCGGCCTGCTGGCGAAGCCGTTCGAGCTCGAGACGCTGCGGCGCTTTCTGCGCGAGCGGGTCGCCCGGCCGGGCTGAGGGGCCGCGGCCGGTCGTTCGCCCGAACGGCTGAGCTTTTTGCCACATGCGCCAAGGCGCCCCGCCGGGCGCCGGGGCCCCACCGCGTCGACGACCGGGTCGCGCCGGCTGCCAGGGCGGCGGTTCGAGGGCGCCGGCCGCCCGAAAAGGCCCACCGCAGCGCCGGGCGCGCCGGCGCTCGGGCGCAGCGGGGGGCGGGGGCACGCGGCGCGCATGCGAGCACGACAATCGCCAGCGCGGCCCGCGCACGCCGGAGGCTCAATGACCTCAACGACGGGGCGCCTCGGCGCCCTCCTCGAGCGGAACAAGCAGCAGATTTTGCGCGCCTGGCGGGCCCGCGTCACGGCCGAGCTGGTGCCCCATACCATCCCGCGGGCCGAGCTCGTCGACAGCGTGCCGGTCTTTCTCGACGAGGTCATCGCGGCGCTGGCGCGCGGGGCCAGGGGCGAGGCGCCGGCGGAGACGGCGGGCCTGCGCTCGAACGGGCGCGTGCACGGCGGGCAGCGCCTGCACCTCGGCTTCGACGTCGCCGGGGTGGTACGCGAGTACGCCCTCTTGCGCGAGTGCATCTTCGAGCTCATCGAGGCGTCGGCCGAGGCGGTCACGCACGCCGAGCTGCACGAGCTCTGGCGCTGCTTCGACATCGGCGTGGCCGAGGCGGTCACGCAGTACGCCCTCGAGCGGGACCGCGAGCTGGGCGAGCAGACGAGCAAGCACATCGGCTTCCTGGCCCACGAGCTGCGCAACCCGCTCAACTCGGCCCGGCTCGCGCTCGACGTGCTGCGCGACCAGGGCCTGCTCGCGGGCGCGCGCGAGGCCGACATGCTCGACCGCAACCTCGAGCGGATGCGGCGGCTCATCGACCAGACCCTGGTCGAGAGCAAGCTCGGGGCGGGCGTCGACGTGCGCCTCGAGCCGACCTGCCTGCGCCAGTTGCTGGCCGGGCTCGGGGCCGAGTGCGCCGCCGACGCCGAGCGGCGGGGCGTGGCGCTGCGCCTTCACTGCGACGACGGGCTCGTCGTGCCCGCCGACCTGCGCTATCTGCATTCGGCGATCAGCAACCTCGTGCGCAACGCCCTCAAGTTCACCCGCGAGGGCGGCGCGGTGACCGTCCGGGCGCGCCCGGGGGCGGGCCACGTGCTCATCGAGGTCGAAGACGAGTGCGGCGGCCTGCCCGAGGGCTCGGTCGAGAAGCTCTTCGACCCCTTCGTCCAGGTCGGCGCCGACCAGAGCGGCTTCGGCCTCGGCCTCGCCATCGCCAAGCAGGCGGTCGACGCCCACGGCGGCGCCCTGCGGGTGCACGACCTGCCCGGCCGCGGCTGCGTCTTCACGCTCGAACTGCCGCTCGACGCGCCCGGCGCCGCGGCGCGCCCGCTCCGGGGCCCGGCCCCCCCGACCTGACCGGGGCCGGCGTCGCTGCTATAAGGGCCGTGCCTGCTCCTCGGTGGCGGGCGTCCGCGCGGACGAGCTCCGCGGCCGCGTCGGCGACGCGTTCGCGGGCGAGGCCGCGCGGACGCCCGCGCCCTGGTACGCCCCGCGAGCCGCCCCGGGCCGACGGGCGGCGAACCATGACCGACGACGACAAGACCCGGGACGAGCTGCTGGCCGAGCTGCGGGGGCTGCGGCGCCTCGTCGCGGGGGCGCCGGCCGGCCGGCCGCCGCCCGACGACGCCCGGGGGGCCGTCTGGCTCGTCGAAGATAGCCCGACGCAGGCGGCGGCCGCCCGCCGGGCGCTCTCGGCCGAGCACGAGGTCGACGTCTTCTCCGAGAGCGCGAGCCTGCTCGAGCGGCTCGCGGCGGGGCCGGCGCCCGACGTGCTCGTGCTCGACTGGCGGCTGCCCGAGATGTCGGGCGTCGAGGTCGTACGCTTTCTCCGCCGCGAGTACGACGAGACCGTGCTGCCGGTGCTGATGCTGACCGCGCAGGCCGACAAGGCCTCGCTGGCCGAGGCGCTCGCCGCCGGGGCGAACGACTTCCTGCCGAAGCCCTTCGACCCGCTCGAGCTGCGGGCGCGCGCGCGCACGCTCCTGCGGCTCAAGCGCTCGCACGCGCGCGCCCTCTGGCTGGCCGCCGCGCAGCACGAGCACCTGCAACGCCTGCTGGCGCAGGCGCCCGCCCAGGTCGCGACGCTGCGCGGGCCGGACCACGTCTTCGAGTTCGTCAACCCGCTCTACCGCCAGGTCGTCGGGCGCGACGTGGTCGGCCGGCCCGTGCGCGAGGCGCTGCCCGAGCTCGCCGGGCAGGGGGTCTTCGAGCGGCTCGACCGCGTGTACGCGACGGGCGAGCGCTTCGTCGGCACCGAGGTGCTCGCGCGGGTCGACCGGCGCGGCGACGGCGCGCTCGACGAGGGCTACTTCAACGTCGTCTACGAGCCCATGCTCGACGCGCGCGGGCGCCCCGAGGGCGTCCTGTCGTTCGGCGTCGAGGTGACCGACCAGGTTCTGGCGCGCCGCCGCGTCGAGGCCAGCGAGCGCGCCTACCGCGAGCTCGCCGACTCGCTGCCCCTGATGGTGTGGGTGGACCGGCCCGACTCGACCGTCGAGTACCTCAACGCGCGCTGGCGCGAGCTGACCGGGCAGCCCGGCCTGCAGATGGACTGGCGGGCCGCCCTGCACCCCGAAGACGCCGAGGCCGCGCTCGCGACGTGGGCCGCGGCGGCGGCCCGGGGCGAGCCCTTCGAGGCCCAGTACCGCCTCCGGGCGCGCGACGGCACGTACCGCTGGTTCCTCGGCCGGTCCGTCCCCGTGCGCGACGCGGCCGGCGAGGTATCCAAATGGATCGGCTCGGCGACCGACATCCACGACCAGAAGCAGGCCGAGCGGCGGGCCGAGGACGCCAACCGCGCCAAGGACCAGTTCCTCTCCGTCGCGTCGCACGAGCTGCGCACCCCGCTCAACGCCATCTTGGGTTGGGCGAGCATGCTGCGCGCGGGCTCGCTCGACGCGCCGACGCGCGAGCGCGCGATCGCGGCGATCGACCGCAACGCCCGGGCGCAGGCCCAGCTCGTCGACGACATCCTCGACGTCAGCCGCATCATCTCGGGCAAGCTCCGCCTCGACCTCGCGCCGATCGACCCCGCGCGGGTCGTCGAGGCCGCGCTCGACGTCGTGCGCCCCGCGGCGGCCGCCAAGGGCGTGCGGCTGGAGGCGCGGCTCGGGCCCGACGCCGGCACGCTCTCGGGCGACGCCGCGCGCCTGCAGCAGATCGTGTGGAACTTGCTCTCGAACGCCGTCAAGTTCACCCCCGAGGGCGGCCGCGTCGACGTCCGGCTGCGGCGCGACGACGCGCACGTCGAGCTCGCCGTCGCCGACACCGGCGAGGGCATCGACCCGGCCTTCCTGCCCCACGTGTTCGAGCACTTCCGCCAGGCCGACTCGAGCGCCACGCGCCCGCACGGGGGCCTCGGCCTGGGCCTCGCCATCGTCAAGCACCTGGTCGAGCTGCACGGCGGCCGCGTCGAGGCCCGCAGCGAGGGCCCGGGGCGCGGCTCGGCGTTCGCGGTGCGCATCCCCCTCGCCCCGCCGCGCCCCCCCTCGATCGCGCCGCCCCCGCCCGCGGTCGCCGCGGCCGCCCGGCGCGACGAGGCCCGGCTCTCCTGCCCGCCCGGGCTCGACGCGCTGCGGGTGCTCGTGGTCGACGACGACCGCGACGCGCGCGAGGCCCTGCGCTCCGTCCTCGAGCCCTGCGGGGTCGAGGTGACGACCGCGGCCTCGGCGGCCGAGGCGCTCGCCCGCTTCCGCGAACGGCCGCCCGACGTGCTCGTGTCGAACGTCGGCCTGCCGCGGGACGACGGCTACGCGCTCATCCGCCAGGTGCGCGCCCTGCCGCCCGCAGCCGGGGGCCGCACGCCCGCCGTGGCGCTGACGGCCTACGCGCGCTCCGAAGAGCGCATGCGCGCGCTCGTCGAGGGCTTCAGCAACCACCTGCCCAAGCCGGTCGAGCCGCAAGAGCTACTCGCCGTGCTGGCGAGCTTGGCCCGCTTCAGCCGCCCGTCGCCCTGAACGCCGCGGGCCGGGCGAGCGCGCCCCGGAGGGGGTACACTGGGGAGGTGGCAGCGACGGGCACGGCGGGCGACTTCTACACGCAGCTCTTGGCGCTCAGCGAACAGGCCATGCTCGCCGGCCGGTACGAGGTCGCGTACCACGCGCTCGCGGGGGCCATGCACGCGACCGAGGGGCCCGACCAGGTCGCCCGGCTCGAGGCCGTCGCGCAGCTCGCCGAGCGGCAAGGCGCTCACATCGACGAGCACGCGCCCGCGAGCCGCCTCTCGTCGCAGTCGGCCCACCGACGAGGCAACGAGTCGATCTTCTTGATGCTCGCGCGCCAGGCCCGCATGAAGGCACAGCTCGCGCCCAAGCGAGGGCTCTCTAGGACCAACCGCGCCTGATGCGGCCAGGAAGCGAGGGGGGCACGCGCCCCGCCCGGACGGGGGCGGGGCAAGCCGCCCGGCGCGCGCCGGCGCGTTCCGGCGCCGCCTCGCCTCACCGTTGCTCCCTCGAGCGGCGGAGCAACTCTTCGACCCGGCGCACGCACCCGGCGTCGCCTTCGCCCTTGCAAAGGCTCATCAGCGCCCGGGCGTCGGTCGTGCTCGCCTGGCCGCTGCGCAGGCGGGCCTCGAGCCGGGCCCGCGCCCGCGCCCGCGCCTCCGGCGACGAGAGGTCGAGGGCCCGCGCGCCTTCGCCTCCGGCCCGGGCGGGCTTGCTCGCGCCGCGCTCAGCGGGCCTCGCGACGCGCACCATGCCCTCGGCTCGCGCGTCGGGCGCGGCACCGGCGGGCTCGCTCGCTGCTGCCAGGCTCGGCGCGAGGGGCGACGCCCCGCCTTCTGACCCCGGCCGCGCCTCGGCCGCCGGCAAGGGCGCCTGCACCGAGGCGACCCCGGCGGGGGTACGCCACGATGCCAACGCCATCACGACGAGAGCGAGCGGGGCCGAGATCGCCAGGGCGGCGACGCCCACCCGGCGGCGTCGCGACTGGGCCGGGCGCGAGCGCAACGCCTCGTCGACATGCCCGGCGCCGGCCCCCGTCGCCGCCCCCTCGTCGCCCGCCGCGCCCGTGGCCGCCGCCCCCTCGTCGCCCGCCGCGCCCGTGGCCGCCGGCGTTCTCGGAGCCGACGCCGTGCCGCCCGACGCCTCGGCCGACGTCGCCCCCGCGGCCGGCCGCCCCCCCTCGTTCGGCGTCGCCTCATCGGCCGGCCGCGCCCCGCTGGCCAGCGGCGCCTCGCCGCTCGGCCGCGCCTTGTCAGCCAGCAGCGCCCCACCGCTCGGCCACGCCTTGCCGACCGACAGCACATGGCCCGTCGGCGGCGCCTCGTCGGTCGGCAACCCCTCGTAGGGCGACGGCGCCCCGGCCGCCACCGGCGCGGCCCTCATGATGGCCTCCGACCAGGGCCCGGCATTCGCCGCCAGCCAGGCGTGGGTCTGGGCGTCGACGGTCTCGAGGCGCGGGTCGGCCGCCTGCCCCGGCTCGAAGTAGCGCAGGAGCACCGCGGCCCCGATGCTGATGGCGTCGCCGCCTTCGAGCACCTTGCGGCGCAGGCGGCGCCCGTTCACCCGCACGCCGAGCCCGCTCTTGTCGAGCAGCTCGTAGTGCCCGCCCGCGATCGGACACACCATGACGTGCAGGCCCGCCACGTCGTCGTGCACGACGCGCAGGGTGCAGTCGTCTTCGCGGCCGATGGTGACCGCCTCGTTGCGATGAACGATCTGCTCGACGCCGGCCCCCGGCCCCGCGAGCACCCGCAGTCGGGCGGGCGGCACGTAGCGCGGCGGCGGCGCGGGCATGCTGTCGCGGGCCAACGTCTGCAACGTCAAGCGGTAGGGCCCGACGGCGATGCGATCGTCGGGGCCGAAGCGCACCGCCCCCCGCACCGAGCACCCGTCGAGAAACGACCCGTTCGCGCTGCCCTCGTCGACGAAGAACCACTCGCCGTCGCGCCGCTCGAGCGAGGCGTGCCGGCGCGAGACGTTGCGCTGGGCGAGCACCACGTCACGGTCGGACGCGCGCCCCAGCGTATAGCGCTCGCCGTCGAGCCGCGTGTACGTGGTGAGCCCTTGGTCGTCTTCGACGCTGAGAAGCCACATGGTGACGCTACCCCGGCGCCGGAGGGCGCCCTCGTGGCCCAAACAGGCTACGCGTAGGGAGCGGTCCGCCGCAAGCGCGGCGGGGAGGGCGCCCCATCGCACTAGAGCCCACCCTCGAAGCGAGCTACGACACGCGCCGACCAAGGCGAGCTCGGCCCCCGTAGGGCCGGCGGTGCCTTTGCAAACGGCCCCACCCGAGGCAGAGGCGCCGGCCCCCACGAGCTCGAGCTCGCCCCCGAGCGCACCAAGCACCCGGTCAAGCAGCGGCTGCGGATGATGTTTTGCGGCCGCTCCCCCCAGAGCGATTGCCGGGTTGGTTCCGCCTCGTTCGAGGTGCCAGAGCGCTCACGCGCCCACCATGGCCGCGCATTTCGTGCACCCCGAACCGCCATCGGCGAAGGCCCTACGTAGTTTGCCAAGGTTGCCTTCTTGCGCGCGGGCAACGGCTACCGCGACCTCGCCGGCGACCTGATGGGGTACGCCGAGCTCTATCGCGACTACGCCGATGAGATTCGCCACGACCGCAAGCAGTGCCGCGAGGGCGACGCCGACGGGGCGGTGCGCCTGGCGGCCCGTTAGTTTAGTTAGTTTTTGGCCCAAGAAAAATCTCACAAATAGGTCATCTACCCGACCCGGGGCGATTTGCAAATCGGTCGGGAGGTCGAAACCGATGCCCGGGCCGATTTGCAAATCGCCCCCGGGGCCGAGATCGATGCCCGGGTCGATTTGCAAATCGGTCGAGAGGCCGCCGTCGAGGCTCGGGTCGATTTGCAAACCCCACCCTGACGGTCGTTCCGCGAATCGTTCGGCGTGCCTTGCGTGGGGCCGCCAAGCTGGCGGTGGCGGTCGAGGCTGCTGCGGCGCGGGCACTCCTGCGCGAGCGCGCCCTCGAACTCGTCGCCGACGGCCCCGAGGCATCCGAAAGCAGGTCGGCGACCTGAGCACGTACCGCGTCGCGGCCCCCGAACCCGCACCGCTGACGCCACCTGCCCCCCTCAGCGGCCGCGCCGCAAGGCCGCGAGTTCGGCCTCTACCCGCGCCAGGCGCGCGAGCGCCTCATCTTTCGCCGCCCGCTCGGCCTCCTTGGCCGCCCGCTCGGCCTCGGCCCGCGCCTCGGCCTCGGCCTTCGCCCGCCGCTCGGCCTCGGCCCGCGCCTCGGCCTCGGCCTTCGCCCGCCGCTCGGCCTCTTTCGCCGCCCGCTCGGCCTCTTCGGGCGTCGGCCACAACCGCCGCCCCTGCGGGTCGTCGCTCAGCCGCAGCCGCGGCCCCTCCTCGTCGACCACCACCAGCCACGCCCCGAAGAAGGGCGAACGCACCGGCCCCGCCCCCGCGTACGCCCGCTCGAGCCGCCCGCCCGGCCCCCGCGCCCACAGGTGCAGAAGGTGCGGCCCGCCGCCCTCGCGCGGCCCGGCGAGCAGCGGGTCGAACACCCACAGCTCGCCCGTGCCGCTGGCGTCGTACTTCACCGGCGCCAACCGATAGTCTTTGGTCGGGTGGTTCTTGCTCACCACCTCGAGCGCCACCTTCGGCGGCGCGTGCCCCGGCCGCCAGGTGCGCACGCTGCGCAGCTTGCCGACGCGCGGCGGCGGCGGCTCGTAGAGCGCCAGGTCGGGGTCGAGCCCCACCTCGGGCCGGGCCGCGACGAAGCGCAGCGCCAGGTTGTGCGCGACGTAGGCCGAGCGGCCCTGGCGCGCCAGCCACGCCAGCCACAGCAGGCGGGCCAGCAGCAAGACTTGGTCGTGAAGCGTCGACTCGGGCACGGGCGTCTC
>DASTPP010000039.1:0-5133 GCA_035762175.1 Polyangiaceae bacterium
AGCGCGCCGTCGAGGGCGAAGGCGCGCAGCCGCTCGCGCACGAAGCCCTCGAGGGCGGCGGCCGGCGCGGCCCTCGCCGCGCACGCGGCCCGGCCCCCCTTGTCGCGGCGCGAGCAGCGGTAGTAGCGGTAGCGGCGCCCCCCCTTGCGCGCGGACACCGGCGTCAAGGCCGCGTCGCAGGCGCCGCACCGGAGCAGGCCCGCGAGCCAGTGGTCGTCCGACCGCGGCGCGCCGCGCGCCGCCGGCCGGGCCTTCGCGAGGCGGGCCGCGGCCCGCGCGAAGGTCGCGGCGTCGACGAGCGGCGCGTGCTCGCCCGGGTGCCGCTCCTGCCCGTAGGACACCTGCCCGACGTAGACCGGGTTGCGCACGACGCGCAGCACCGCGTCCTTGGTCCAGGGCGGGCCCGGCCGACGGAGGCCCCCCTCGCCGGGCCGCCCCTTGGTGCGGCGGCCGCGGGCGTTGAGCGCCTGCGCCGCGCCGAGCGCGCCCCCCTCGTCGTGGTAGAGCGCGAACACCTCCCGCACCACCACCGCCTCGAGCTCGTTGACGACGAGCTTGCCGCCCACGACGTCGTAGCCGAGCGGCACCGCGCCCCCGGTCCACTTGCCCTTGCGGCGCGAGGCGGCGATCTTGTCGCGCGTCCGCTCGGCGATCATTTCGCGCTCGAACTCGGCGAAGGACATGAGGATGTTGAGGGTCAGCCGGCCCATGGCGCCGTCGGTCGAGAAGTTCTGCGTGACCGAGACGAAGGCGACGGACGCGCGCTGAAAGCGCTCCATCACCTTGGCGAAGTCGAGCAGCGAGCGGCTGAGGCGGTCGACCTTGTAGACGACGACGAGGTCGATTCGGCCGGCGTCGACGTCCTCGAGAAGGCGTTGGAAGGCGGGGCGCTCGAGGTTCGCGCCGGTGAAGCCGCCGTCGTCGTAGCGGTCGGGCAGGAGGCGCCAGCCGTCGGCCGCGCGGGCGCGCACGTAGGCCTCGCAGGCCTCCCTCTGCGCGTCGAGCGAGCTGAACTCGCGCTCGAGCCCGGCGGCCGTCGACTTGCGGGTGTAGACGGCGCAGCGCTTCGGCGCGGGCGCGGCGGCGCGCGTCACGGGGCCTCCCCGGGCGCGGGGAGCCGGCGGTCGGCGAGGCGCTCGAGCGCGCCGGCGAGGCGGCCCGCGGCGTCGGCGAGCCGGCCCGTCGCCTCGGCGAGGCGCCCGAGTTCGCGCACGAGGTCGGGCAGCGTCTTGTCGAAGAAGCGATACCCGAGCTGGGTGCGGGCGAAGTCCATCACGCCCCCGCGGCCGCGACGGCCTCGAGCGCCTCGCGGAAGAAGGCGTAGCCGTTCCAGCTCGTGCCCGTGATGGCCTTGGCGACGCCCGAGAGGCTCTTGTAGCGCTCGCCGCGGTGCTCGTAGCCGCCCTCGGTGACGCGCACCTCGTGCACGACGCCGCGGTGCTCGCGGCGCAGGACGGCGCCGGTCGGCGGCCGGCGCGGGTCGCCGGAAGCGGCGGGCGGCGCGGCCGGCGCGAGGGCGGCTTCGGCGCGCTGGGCTGTAGCGCCTCGAAGGCGATCGAGGGCCTTCGGCGCGAGCTCGGCGGCGCGGGCCCGGGCGCGGGCGCTGAGGCCGCCTTGGGCGCGCTCTTGGAGCTTGTAGGCAATCTTCTTGCGCAAGTAGGGCTTGTTGCGCGAGCGCGACGGCTCGCCGAAGACGGCGGCGTAGCGCGCGCGCAGCTCGCCGACGGTCATGGCGGTGAGGGCGCGCAGCTCGTCCTGCACGCGCCCGAGGTGCGCCCGTTCGGCGCCCGGACGTGGTCTCGTCATGGCTCTCCCTTTCGCGCCGGCCGGGGGCTCGGCGCCCGCACAGAGACGCTCTCGCGGCGCGTCTCGGCAAGTCGTTTTTGCTCTTCGCGTAGGTCTGCGCGCGGCGGCGCGGCCGGCGCGCCTTGCCGGCCGCGGGCCCGCCGCACGCGTGGCGCGGGCTCCGGCGTCGCGCGGGCGTGCGAGGGCTCGAGCACGACTTGGAGCAGCCCTCGGACGAGGGCGTCGACGAGGGGCTCGTTGGGGGCGCCCGGGGGCGACCCGCGTTCGGGGGGCGTGCGCATGGCCGTACCCCCAGCAAAGCCAGCGGGCGACACAAACGGGGACACGGGGCCCGTACGTTTTTTGTTTTTTTCGCGGGCCGCTGTCCCCCGCGGGCCCGTCCCCCCGCAGATCCGCGGCGCGGGCGCCGCGGGCTTGTTCACGCCCCGGCGGCGGCCCCCGCTGCCGCCGGCTCGCCGCCAGCCCGCCCCCGCAGGCCCCTCGGCCGCCCCGGCACCCGGGGGTCATCGTGGGCCGTGTGCAGGCTCGCCCTGTTCGCAAAGGCGCCGAATCGGGCAAACCGACAAGAGCGGCCCGGTCCGGCCTCGCGCCGCCTGCCGCCGGGGCGGGCGAGGGGTGGACGAACGGCCATCCAGCGATTCGATTGTCAGCCCAGAAACGCCGGAGAAAGGCGCCTTCGCCCGAGAAGCCGGATGGGAGAATCAGGGGCCCGGGCCTTGCGGATGCGGCGTTCTGCGGACGCGTGCGCCCTCGGGCGGCTGGACCGACACACGCATGGGTCCGCGGGCATGAACACCGCGACGATGAAGGCCCTGAAGTTCGGAATCGAGATCGAGACCGTCGGGCTCGGCCGCCAGGCGCTCGCCGAAGCCCTGCGCACCGCGCTCGGGGGCGAAGTGACGGCCCAAGGCTACGACTACGCCCTGCTCGACGGCAAGGGGCGCACGTGGAAGGTGGTGCCCGACGGCTCGCTCTCGGGCGCGCTGAACGGCGAGATCGTCTCGCCCGTGCTCAGCTACGACGACATCGGCGATCTGCAGGAGGCCGTCCGCGCCGTGCGCAAGGCCGGCGCCCGCGCCGACGCCAGTACGGGCATTCACGTCCACGTCGACGGCAGCCGCTTCGACCCGAAGGGCGTGACGAACCTGGTCAAGACGGTCTACAAGCAGGAGCGGCTGCTCGAACACGCCCTCGGCATCCGCGAGGAGCGGCTCGCGCGCTACTGCCGCCCCATCGAGCCCGCCTTCCTCGCGCTGCTCGAGGCGCGCCGGCCGCGCTCGATGGCCGACGTGAGCGCCGCCTGGTACGGCGAGCGGGACGCGCGCGCCCAGCGCTACCACGCGAGCCGCTACCACGGCCTGAACTTGAACAGCCTCTTCTTCCGGGGGACGATTGAATTCCGCTACTTCAACGGCACGTTGCACGCGGGCGCGGTCAAGGCGTACGTGCAGCTGGTGCTCGCCCTCGCGGCCAAGGGGTTGACGGGGCGGGCGGCGTCGAGCAAGCGGCGCGCCTTCGATCCGGCGACGGCGAAGTACGACTTCCGCGTGTTCCTCTTGAACCTGGGCCTCATCGGCGAGGAGTTCAAGACGGCGCGGTTGCACCTGACCAAGCACCTCGCGGGCTCGGCGGCGTGGAAGGGCGAGCGGCGCGACCGGCGCCCGCGCGCCGCGGCGGCCGCGGGCGGCGAGGGCGAGACGACGGCCGGCGAGGGGGAGGCGGCGGTCGAAGGCCTGCCGCGGCGTGAGGCGGCGTGACGCGGGGGGCAGCCGTACGAGGGGGCCGGGGGCACGCGGGCTTGACTCGTCCCCGGGGCAAGACGCAACGATGGGAGGCGGGCGCGCGCGCCCGCGCAGCGGGAATGATTCGATACTTCGCCTACGGGTCAAATTTGGATTGGGCGCAGATGCGCGCCCGCTGCCCCTCGGCGTGCCCGCTGGGCCGGGCGCGCCTCGCGGGCCACGCCCTCGCCTTCGGCGGCCACAGCGGGCATTGGGGCGGGGCGGTGGCGAGCGTGGTGCGGGCGCGGGGGCGGGCCGTCGACGGCGTGCTCTACGCCCTGTCGGAGGCCGACCTCGAGGCCCTCGACGGCTTCGAGGGGCACCCGTGGGTGTACGAACGCCGGACGCGCGTCGTGACGACCGAGGGCGGGGCACGGCGGCGCGCCGTCGTCTACGCGCTTCGCGCGCCGGGCCCCGCGACACGCCCCCCGGCGCCGCGCTACCTCGCGGTCGTCTGGCGCGCCTACGAGCGCCTGCGCTTCGACCCCGCGCCGCTCGCGCGCGCCGCGCGGGAGGCCTCGCCGTGAGTGCCCGCGCCCCGCGTACGGTCTTGCTGGTGTATGGCTCGCTCTTGCGCGGCGAGCGCAACCACGGGCGGATGAAGGGGGCGCGCTTCCTCGGGCCGGCGCGCACCCTCGCGCGCTACGCGCTTTACCACCTGGGCCACTACCCGGGCATGACCGAGGGCACGCAGGCAGTCGAGGGCGAGCTCTACGAGGTCGACGCGGGGCTTCTCGCCGCGCTCGACGCCTTCGAGGGCCACCCCACGTATTTCCGCCGCGGGCCCGTCGCGCTCGAGGGCGGCGGCCGGGCCGAGGGCTACCTGCTGACGCGCACGCAGGTGGCCGGCCGCCCCCTGGTCCCCTCGGGGAGCTGGCGAGCGCGCGCCGAGGAGAAACTACGATGAAGCTGGTGATGCGGGACGGGCGCGTGTTTCAAGGCACGCCGCTCCAAATCGTCAAGGCGATGCAGGACGTGGCGTTCGGCGTCGGCGACTTCACCGTGCCCGCCTACGTTGCCTGGGTGGTCGACAACGCCCGGCGCTTCGAAGGCGTCGAGCTCGCGGTGGCGGGCGAGACCGACGAGGCGCTTTGTGCCTCGCTCGTCGACGCGATGCTGGGCGCGGGCCTCGCCGCGCGCGGCTGAGCGCCGCGCGGGCCGCGCGTCCTCGGGGAGGGCGCCGACCGAGCGGGGGGCCGCCGCAGGCGAGTCGAGCCGGCCTTCCCCCTCGCCCCCGGGGCGCTGGGGCCCCCGGGCGCCCCGAGCCGTTCGGTTCAGCGCGGACGCCGGCCGGCCGGCGCGAGCGCGGGGGCCTCGGCCTCGCGCCGCGCACCGCGCTCGCGCTCGACCTCGGGCGGCAGGCCCGCGCGCGCGGCGCTGCGCACCAGCTCGTCGCCCGCGGCGTAGAGCGTCTCGGCCAGGTACCGCAGTTGCTGGCCCTTGCCCTCCAGGTACGAGGGCGGCAGCGGCCGCTCGGCCCGGCCCTCGAGCGCGACGGCCAGGCTGGAGGCGGCGAGCGAAGCGATCTTGGCGCCCAGCTCCAGCA
>DASTPP010000040.1:0-7150 GCA_035762175.1 Polyangiaceae bacterium
GGGCGAAGTCGCTACGCGCCCAAGCGGCTGCGGCGAACGGCGCCCGAGCGCTGGATGTGGGAGCAGTCGGTGGGGCGCGAACGCCCGAAAGAAGCCGCTTGAACGCCGCTACGTGAACGGCATTGGAGTTCACTCGGGGGCAGCCCGCGGGCGCGTTCCGCAACGCCCTTCTTCCAGTCCGGGGCGCGGCCCGCCCGCCCCCTCAGTCGGCGCTCGCCCGCGCCGGCCCCGCCCCCACCCGCGGCCCGCGGTTGATGATGGCCCGGCGCGCCAGCTCGTCGGCGCGCTCGTTGAGCGGCACGCCCGCGTGGCCCGGCACGTACACGAGCCGCACGCGCGGGCGCCGGGCGAGCTCGGCCTTGATGGCCGCGATGAGCTCGCCGTTGGCCTTCGCCTTCCAGCCCTTGGAGAGCACGCCGATGGCGTACTGGCTGTCGGTGTGAATCTGAATCGGCCGCTCGCGCGCGGCGACCTGGTCGAGCGCGCGCGCGATGGCCGTCAGCTCGGCGACGTTGTTGGTCGTCAGGCCCAAATACTCGCTGAGCTCGGTCGTCACCCCGGCGTCGACCACCACGACGCCGAGGCCGGCGGGGCCCGGGTTGCCCGAGCACGCCCCGTCGGTGTACGCGATGACCGAGGCCGGGTCGGCGGGCGGCGGGGGCGGGGCGGGCGCGCCGCCCGACGCCGAGGACGACGACGATCGCGACGCCGACGGCGCCTTCGCGACCGACGCCCCCTTCGCCCCGGCGCGGGGCTTGGGCGGGGCGGCCTCGGCGGGGCCGCAGGTGTCGTCGGGCAGCGGCGTCGGGTCGGAGACGACGAGGTTGTCGGCGCGCGCGCTGTACGCCCGGCCGTCGTTCTTGTTGTAGCGCACCTCGACCAGCCCCTTGCCGTCGGCCGCGAGGCCGCCCGCGGCGTCGGCGCGGGCGTAGAGGGTCTTTCCGCGGAGAACAGCGCGTACCCAGGGCATCGGCCGGGCACCCTAGCTCAGCTCGAGCCTCCTGGCGAACCCGCGTCGCGGGCGCATCTCGCGGGCCGGCCGGGGTTGCATCGCGGGCGCACCTCGCGGGCCGGCCGGGGCGGCGTCGCGGGCGTAGCTCGCGGGGCCGTCGGGCCTGCGTCGCGGGCGCGCCCGAAGGGTGGTAAGCCACTCGGCCGTGACCCCCGAGCGCCTCGGAGACTGCCGCATCATCGATCGAATCGACGAGGGGCCGCTGACCGTCCTGTACCGCGCGGTGCAAGAGCCGCTCGGCCGCCCCGTCGCCGTCAAGGCGCTGCGGGGCAGCATCTCGCCCTCGTCGCCGCTCGCCCAGGGCCTCGTCCGCGAGGCCGCGCGGCTCGCGCCCCTGCGCCACCCGGCGGTGCCGGCCCTCTACAACTTCCTGCAGGGCGAGGCGGGCATGTGGCTCGTGCTCGAGCCCTTCGAGGGCGTCACGCTCGCCGCCTTGATCGCCAAGAGCCCCCGCGGGCTCGAGCCGCCCGCCGCCCTCAGCATCGCCGTCGCGCTCGCCGAGGTGCTCGCCTACTTGCACGGGCGCGGGCTGGTGCATGGCGATCTGCGCCCCGAGCACGTGCTCGTCTCGCCCCGCGGCGAGGTCAAGCTGACCGAGTTCGGCGCGGTGCGCGGCGGCGGCGAGCCCGCCCTCGCCGAGGGCGCGGCCGACTTCGGCCCGCCGCACTACCTCGCCCCCGAGCAGCTGCTCGGCGAGCCGCCCGACCCGCGCAGCGATCTCTTCTCGCTCGGCGTGCTCTTCTTTCAGATGCTCACCGGCGCGCGCCCCTTCGACGCCGCCGACCCGCGCGGGGTCACGCGGCGCATTCGCCACGACGCGCCGACGCGCCTCACCTCGCTCGCCGCCGGCGTGCCCGCCTCGCTCGAGCGCGTGGTCGAGCGCTGCCTCGAGAAAGATCCCGAGGCGCGCTTTCCCTCGGCGGCCGCCCTGCTCGAAGAGCTCGCGCGCGCGGCGGTCGAGGTCGCGCCGGCCGAGGGCGTCTCCGCCGTCTCGCAAGCGCTCGCCCGCGCCGGCCTCGGCGAGCCGTCCCCCGCCACCTCCTCGGCCATCCCGAACCCCCGCGGCCCGTCCGCCCCGCCGCGCCCGCCCCGCGGCGCCACGCGCGCCTTCGTCGGGCAGCTCGTCGCCCTCGGCGCCATGGCGCTCGGGGCCTCGGTCATCCAGGTGAACGCGCGCGAGCGCCCCGGCGCCGAAGAGGCCTCGAGCACCCTCGAGCTCGTGCCCGATCGGGCCGCCGCCCTCCGCGTCGTGGCCCGGCCCTGGGCCACCGTGTTCGTCGACGGGCAGCTCATCGACGTCACGCCCTTCGCCAAGGCCATCCCGCTGCGCGCGGGCACCCACCACGTGCACTTTCGGCACCCGTCCGCGCCCGACGTGAAGCGCCTCGTCACCCTCGCGCCCGGCGCCACCGCGCTCGTCGAGGTCGAGATGGCCGTGCCGCCGCCGCCGCCGCCGCCGAGCGCGCCGGCGCCGGCGCCGGTCGACACGACGCCCTGAGGCGGGCGGCGGGGGCTCTCCCTTCGTGAACCCCCCAGGTCCGAACGTCGGAGGTTCTCGGGGGCGCTCTGAAGCGCCCTCGCTCACTGCGCCGCGTCGCCCGTCTTCTTCGCGCGCTGCTCAAGCACGGCGGCCACCGCGGCCACCACTTCGGATACCCACCCTGACGTTTCTGGCGCACCTTCTTCTCGCCCAGGGGCGCGCGAACGAGGCACTCGCCTACGCAACGGACGCCTGGGAGGGGGCAACCGCGGCGGGACATTGGGTGCTCGCGGTCCAGGCGGGGCCCGTGCTCGTCAGTGTGCTCGCGACGCTCGGGCGCGACGACGAGGCCCGCGAGCTTGGCGGCGTGGTCGTCACGCTCTTGCGGAAGCTGCCCGACGAGCACCCGGTTCGCGTGGCGGTCGAGCGTCGCTTCGGCCTTCGCGCGTAGGCCGCGAGCCGCGGCGTGCGAAGCGCGCCGCTCGCTCGTAGCGGTGGCGACGGGTTGGGGCCGAGAGGCGATCATTGCCCACACCCGAGCTACATTTATCGTCAATCTGTCTTTGACAATAACACCCTTCTTGCTACGCTCGGACCCACGCGACGCCGCCTCGCACGCCGCGAGCGGGCCCTTCGTCGCCGGCCCCAAAGTCGGCCCTCGCATCGGCGCCAACCGCTGCGAGGGCCTGGGCCTCACCTATCGCCCAAACGATGAGGTGCTGCTTATGTCCACGATACGTCGACGCCCGAAGTCCGCCAAGCCCCTGCGCCCCACCCGCCCCCGCGAGCCTGCGCCGAAGCCGCCCGCCGGCCCGCCCGGGGCGGCTGCCGAGGCGCCCGACGCGCCGCCTTCTCTTCCCGTCTCCCCCGCGAGCGGGGCCGGGGGTGAGGGCCCCGCCGCCCGCCCCTCGCCCGTCGCCCGCCTCGAAGAGCGCCTGTCCGAGCCCGACGAGGGCGCCTTTCTGCATGGCCTCGACAACCGCGTCGTCTACCCGACGCTCATCGAAAAGGTCACCGTCGCCGGCCGCCGCGTGCTCGAGGTCGTGAGCGAATACGACTCGCCCTCGCTCTTTCACGAGTACGAGCAGCTCGAGATCGAGGTGAGCTGGGTGCGCGAGCGCGCCGCCTTCAGCATGGGGTGGGAGCACGGCGCGGCCGACGGGCGAGCCGAGGTCTTCCGCAGCCACACGGGCGGCCTGCGCGAGGCGGCGAGGCGCGTCGCCGACCAGGCCCGCGCGCTGGTGGTCAACGAGGGGCTGAGCGCGAACGAGGCGACGGCGCTGCTCCTCGAGACCGCGTGGGCTTTGGTGCTCGCCAAGCCCGCCCCGGTGCCCGGGGCCTGAGCCCGGGCGGGTGGCCCACCCGAGCTTCGGCCTGGGTGGGCCACCTTCGGCTCGCCGGCCCCCTTACCGAATACGCCGGCAGGGCGTCTCGGGGCGGGGGCGGGCGGTTACATCCACTTCGTGGCGGCCGGCGGGGCGGGCTTCTTCGTGCCCGCCGGCTCGCTCGCGGGGCGCGCGGCCTTCGCCGGGGCGGACGCGGGCTTCGGTGCCGCGGGCCCATCCGCCGGTCGGGGCGCGGGGCTGCCGCCCGGCGCCTCGGCCGTCGCCGCATCGCCCGACGCCGGCCCCCCGGCCCAGGGTGGGTTCGGGCGGCAAGCGAAGAGCGACACGTTCAACGTGGCGCCGTCTTCGTAGACGATCTCGCCCACGGTGGCGCCGCGCGCGGCCGCCTGCGCCGGCGCGGCCTCGCTCTCCGCGTCGAGCAGGCCGATGAACGTGCAGTGGGCGTAGAGCCATTCGTCTTGCGCCTCGCTCGCGTGCACGATCGGCACCGTGGCTTGGTCTGGCGGTTGCGCGGGGCCCACGGGTGGCCTGCAGCCGGCCACGAGCGCGAGCAGGGCGAACAGGTTACGCGCGTTCATCACAGCCACCTCCCCGACGGGGCCTTGCCCTCGGCGGCTTTGGCGGGGCGCGCGGCCGGAGCGGGGGCCTTCGGCGCTGCGGTTTCGGCGCCCGTAAGGGTCGGGGCCTTCGCGGCGCCCGCGGTCGACGCCGGCAGCACCTTGACGATGTCGCCGCGCACGAACACCCGGGCGCAGCCCGGCCACAGCGGCAGCGCGGGCAAGAAGGGCACGACGTTCAGCCCGCAGTGCAGCGTGCCGACGCGCAGGTTGACGATGGCGTCGCCGCCGGCGGCCTTCACCTGCCGGTCGATCGACGCAGAGAGATCGGTCTTCGGCGTCAGGCGCACGAGCTTGTAGAACATCGACCAGGCCGTGCGCTTCTCGTCGAAGGTGCCGACCACCTTGCGCCGCTCGCCGGGCACGAGCGAGCCGTCGCGGTCGCGTACGGCGCGCGAGAGCGAGACGGGGTAGTGCGCGTCGGGCGCGACGACCGAGGTGTTGGCGCCGACGCACCCGGCGCCGGTCGAGAGGGCGAGGGCCGCGGCGCAGAGGGCGGACGCTCTCATCGCGCACCGCCCTTCGCGGGCACGATCTCGCCCGAGACGCCGACCGAGAGCTCGCTGAAGCCGTAGCTCGCGGTGATGAGGATGAACGACGAGAGGTCGAGCGACTTGACGTGCGCGTCGCGGTCGCCCCGGCCTTCGGCCGCGCGCAGGAGGTGAACGCTCAGCTTGCCGGTGCCGTCGCGCGAGGCGGTGCGCTCTTCGCGGACGTAGACGGTGGTGCCGACCTGCGTCTCGCTGCGGCTATACGACGCGGTCTGGTCGACGCTCGTGCCGAACTGGCCGACGGCCTTTCCGCCCGCATCGGCGCGGTGGCCGCCGACGCGGTCGACCGGGCCGAGCAGCACGGGCGTCGGCACGCGCGGCGCGCCGACCCAGTTGGGCTCGGGCGTGCAGGCGGCGAGGGTAAAGAGAAAAAGGAGGGAGGGGAGGGGGGCCCGCCCGGCCGCGAAGGGCCGCAGGCCGCGTAGCAGTGTGGTCTTCATGATCATCCGCTCGGCCAGGCCCCGGCGCCAGTTGCGAACTTTTTTTGAGCGCGCGGGCGCCGGGGGCGAAACCCAACGTTTTTGAGCGCGCGGGCGCCGGGGGCGAAACCCAACGCCGAGGGCCCGAGGCGCCTCCATGGGGTTGCGCGAAGCCCCTCCGCAGGGCGGCTTATGCAGCCGGCCGGTTGTGCGAAGCCCCTCCGCAGGGCGATTTATGCAGCCGGCCGGTTGCGCGGAGCCCCTCCGCAGGGCGATTTATGCAGCCAGCCGGTTGCGTGAAGCCCTCTGTCAAAGGGGGCCCCCCAGCGCTCGAGGAGAACCAGGCCCAGGGCCACGGCCGACCGCCGAGGCTAGCGCACGTTCGGGGGCGCGTTGCCGCGGGCGCTCGCGTTCGGCTCGACCTCGGCGGGCGTTTGGGTCGGCGGACGCTGAAGGTCGGTGGGGCGCCCCCGTCGTTGGCGTCGCGACGATGGTTGAGCTTTTCTTCGGCTGCCCGCCCCCCCACGAGCCCTCGCTCACCCTCCCTCGGCCTCGCCAGGCGGGCCCGCTCGCCCGGTTGGCCTCGCTCGCCGCCCTGGCCCTCGGCGCGGCGGCGTGCGGGCCGCCCCCGCCCTCGCTCGACCTCACGCCCCGCGTGACCGCCTCGCCCGGCCCGAGCGACACGCCGCTCGTCGTCACGGCGCCCAGCCCGGGCTTCACGCAGATCGCGAGCGCCTCGCCCAGCCCGAGCGCCGCTCCGCCCGCGAGCGCCTCGCCCAGCCCGAGCGTCGCTCCGCCCGTTCGAGGCGCCGCACGGGGCGCGTCGCCGGGGCCGGGCGCCGCCCCGGCCACGATCGAAGCGCGCGGCGGCCAGCCCCCTTCCATTGACGAGCGCAACCCCGAGCCCTTCGCCGCGACGAAGGCACAATGGGTCGACTTTCTCACGCGCGCCGGCGCGCAGGGCGGCAAGGCGCCGTCGGCGGAGGCGATCGAGCGGGCGTTTCGGCCCCCGGCCCCCGGCGCCTCGCCCGCCGACCCGACGCCCTGGGACGTCTTCTGCGCCCGCCTCGGCCTGGCCCCCGACGACCCCCTCGACGCCCTCTGCTGGCACGGCTCGACGCAGTACCTGTCGCTCTTCGTCGCCGACGTCGACAACGACGGGCGCGACGACTTTCTGCTGACCGCGATCAACCCCGTCGGCGCCCACGACGAGTGGCCCGTGGGCCTCTGGACGCCGAAGGGCCCGGGGCTCGAGCGGCGCGCCTTCGAAGCTCTCGAGGCCTTTCAGCCCCCGGGCATCGTTCACTTCGCCAAGCCCTTTTTGCGGCGCGACCCCGAGGGGCTCACCTTCACGCTCTGGGGGGTCGAGCTCTTCGACCGCGCCGGCCGGCCCCTCGGCTACGACCCGCGGAGCGTCGAGCAGGCCGTGCGCCGGCGCGACACCTTCGAACGTTGGATCGTCGAGTCCGGCCACGCGCGCCGCCTCGACGCCCGCATCGAAGACGAGAACTACGCGACGGGGCGCAAGCAGCGAAGGCTCGTGCCGGGCGGCCGGTAGGGTTATACCAACCATGTTCGATGCGGCCAGGAATCGGGCCGGGCGCGGCGGGCGGCCCCCGAGTGAACTCGGGGGCAGCGAACGCCCGCGGAAACGGCTCGCCAAGCCCCGCCCGGAGGCGGGGCTCCCGCGTCGCGAGCCGCTTCGCGCGCTCGCCCGCAAGACGA
>DASTPP010000041.1:0-38908 GCA_035762175.1 Polyangiaceae bacterium
CAAGCACGGCGGCCCGCACGCGCTCGGGCCGCTGCCGCTGGCGAGCGACCCGTCGGTGACCGAGATCGGCACCGACGTCGGGCACGTGCTGGGCGAGGGCACGCTGCGCGCGCCCGACCTGTCGGTGGGCGAGATGGGCGCGGCCGAGGGGGGGTGGGCGACCAAGGCGCCGCCGCTGGCGGTCGAGTACGCGGCGCAGGGCCACGACGAGGCCGACCTGCAGTTGAAGATCAAGCAGCTGCTCGGGGCGGGCACGCGCTTCGTCTGGGTGGTGCGGCTTCAGGGGCCGCGGCGGGTCGAGGTGTACGCGCGGGGTCGCGCCGTGCAGACCAAGCTTCCGGGCGAGCGGCTCGAGGCGCCGGGCATCTTGACGAGCCGGCCGCGGGTCGAGGCGCTGTACGACCGGGAGGCGGCGCTCGAGCAGACGCTGCAGAACCTGCTCGCGCGCAAGGGCTACGCGGGGCTCGACGCGGTGTTGGCCGAGGGCGAGGCGCGGGGGCGGGCCGAAGGGCTGCGCGAAGGCGAGGCGCGCGGCGAGGCGCGCGGCGAGGCGCGCGGCGAGGCGCGCGGCGAGGCGCGCGGCCGAGCCGAGGGGCTGCGCGAGGGCGAGGCGCGGGGGCTGCGGGCGGCGGTGCTCGACCTGTGCGAGTTGCTCGGCATCGAGCTGACGGGCGAGCAACGCGCGCGGCTGGAGGCGATGGGCCTGGGCGAGCTCGAAGCGTTGCGGCAAGAGCTCAAGCAGACGCGGCGCTGGCCTCGGTCTTGAGCCACCTTCTCGAGGTGAGCCAGACGCCCCCCGAGCGGCTGCGGGCCTTTGCCCCGAACGCTGGGGCCGCGAGCGGGGGCGTAGGGGGCTCGCGGTCGACGTCGCGAGGCGGCCCCTGACGCCGCAGAAACCCTGCCGAGCCACGGCAGGCCCTCGCCGGCATCGGCACCCGCCCGCAGGAGCTAGAACGTCATGATTCGTTGGGAATATAAGTGCCTGAAGATCACCATGCCCGAGCTGATCGAAGGCTACGAAGAGAAGCTCAATGCCCTCGGCGCCGAAGGCTGGGAGGTCGTCGCGGTCGTCGCGGGCGAGCGGCACGGCTACTCGCACGACGCGACGTTCGTGATGAAGCGGCCCCACCAGGGCCCCTGAGGCAGGCGGCGGGGGCGCCTGGCGCGCGCCGGCGCGCTGCCGCTCAGCCCGGCGGGGGGCCTACGATCAGGCGCAGCGCCGTGAAGAACTCTTCGAAGCTCAGGGGTTTTTGAAAGAAGCCCGCCGCCTTGAGCGACTGGGCCTCGCCCAGCGAGCCCTCGAAGGCCGTCATAATAATCACGGGGATGTCGGCCAGCACCGGGTCGACGAGCATGTGGGAGCGCAGCTCGCGGCCGCACATGGCGGGCATCATCAGATCGAGCACGACGGCGAGCGGCCGCCGCGAGCGCATGTGCTCGAGCGCCTCGGCGCCGTTGCATGCCGTGCGCACCGCGTAGCCCTCGAGCTCGAGCAGCGCCCGGGTCGTCTCGCGGATGTCTTCGTCGTCGTCGACAACCAAGATGGCGTTCGCGGCCTGGGTCATGGGGGCACCATCACGGGGGGGCGTTCGCGGCCTGGGTCATGGGGGTACCATCACGGGGCGACGTTCGCGGCCTGGGTCATGGGGGTACCGTCACGGGGCGTGGGCGCTCAGGGGGCCTCGCGCTCGGCGGCGCCGACGTGCCCGTGGGTGCGACCGTACTCGAGCGCGTGCTGGGCGCAACGCAGCGTCGCGCCGCCCGAGGCCGCCTCGGCCTGCAGGCAGCCGGGGCACACCTCGCCGGGCCGGTCTTCGGCCGCGTACTTCGGCGCCCGCGCGAGCAGCACCGAGCAGGGCGCCTTGCGCAGCAGCGCCTCGGCCACCGAGCCGACCAGGAAGCGGGTCAGCCGGCCGAGATCGCGCGTGCCGACGACGAGCAACGTCGCCCGCAGCTCGCCGGCCAGCCGCACGATCTCGGCGACGGGCGCGCCGACGAGCAGGTGCCCGGTCACCGGGCGGCCCAGCGCCTCGGCGGCCGAGCGGACGAAGCGGTCGAGGTAGTCGTCGCCCTGGCGGTAGATGTCTTCGAGGCCGGGGTACGAGCACTCCGACGCGGCCCCGGCGACCGCCGCCTGCGCGACCGGCAGCACGTCGACGACGTGCACGAGGTGCAGCTCGGCGCCGGGCCAGAGCCGCGTCGCCTGCAGCGCCATCGCCGTCACGATCTGGTCGGCCTCGTCGTTGCCGATGGCGGCGAGCAGGACGGGCCGGGGCTCGCGCCCCCACGAGGGGCCCGGAGAGGTCGGGTCGTGCTGGTCCATGGCCGGCGAGCCTTGCCAGGGCCGTGCCGCGCCGAAGCTTCGGTCGTCTGACGGGCTCTCGCCGCCGCGGGTGCAAAGCGTTCGCGGGGGCGCAACGTTTGCGTGCCCACCCCTACGCGGCCCCGGGCGCCAAGGGAAGGGCCGGAGGCCAGGGCGCGTCAGGCGCGCGCGGCGAGCAGCCGCCGCTCGAGCAGCTTGGCGAGCTCGACGACGGGCACGATCGAGGCGGCGAAGAGGGCAACGATGCCCCAGAGCTCGGCCGGCATGGCGCGCAGGTGCAAGAGCGAGCGCGTCCAGGGGACCAGCAGGAGGCCGAGGTGGATGGCGGCGGAGGCGAGGCAGGCGAGCACGAGCGGGCGCGGCAGGCGCGGGCGGACGGAGAAGAGCGAGGCGCGGGGCGAGCGGCAGTTCCAGGCGTGGGCGAGGGGGCAGAGGCCGAGGAAGGCGAAGACGGCGCTGCGGCCGAGCTCGGCCTCGGCGGCGCCCGCGGCCCCGACGCGGAGGTAGAGGGCGATCGCGAGGGCGCCCATCAGGCCGCCGGCGGCGAAGAGGCCGCCGAGGTCGCGCCGGTCGAGGAAGCTCGCCCGCGCGCCCGGGGGCCGCGCAGCCATCTGCGAGCCCTCGGGCGGCTCGACCGCGAGCGCGAGGGCGGGCAGGCCGTTGGTGACGAAGTTGATGCTGAGGATCATGAGCGGGCTGAGCGGCAGCCAGCCGCGGCCGAGCAGCGCGACGGCGAAGACGGTGGCGGCGAGGCCGACGTTCGAGGAGAGCAGGTAAAAGACGCTCTTCTTGATGTTGTAGAAGATGGCCCGGCCCTGGCGCACGCCCTCGACGAGGGTGGCGAAGTTGTCGTCGCTGATGACGGCGTCGGCGGCCCGGCGGGCGACGTCGGTGCCCTGCCGGCCCATCGCGACGCCGACGCCGGCGGCGCGCAGGGCGGGCGCGTCGTTGACGCCGTCGCCCGTCATGGCCACGGCCTCGCCGCCGGCCTGCAGGGCGCGCACGATGCGCAGCTTCTGCTCGGGCGTCGTGCGGGCGAACACGCTCGCCGCGCGGGCCCGCCGCCCGAGCTCGTCGTCGTCCATGGGGGCGAGGGCGGCGCCGGCGAGCACCTCGTCGCCCTCGCGGAAGATGCCGAGCTCGGCGGCCACGGCGCGCGCGGTGACGGGGTGGTCGCCCGTGATCATGACGACGCGCACGCCGGCGCCGCGGCAGGCGTCGACGGCGTCGCGCACGCCGGGCCGCGGCGGGTCCATCATGCCGACCAGGCCGAGCAGCGTCAGCCCCCCGAGCTCGCCGGCCCCCTCGGGCGCGGGCCCCCGCGCGACGGCGAGCACCCGCAGCGCCCGCCCGCCCATGCGCTCGACCTCGGCGCGCCAGAGCGCCCACGCCTCGTCGTCGATCGGGCGCGGCCCGCGGCCCGCGTCGTAGTGCGTGGCGAGCGGCAGCAGGGCCTCGACGCTGCCCTTGACGTGCGCGACGCGCTCGCCCGCGGGGCCCCGCGCGACGACGACCATGCGCTGGCGCGCGGCGTCGAAGGGCTCTTCGGCCTCGATCCGCCAGGCCCGGCGCGCGGGCTCGGCGCCGGCGCCGCCCTTGGCCGCGAGCACCAGCAGGGCGATCTCGGTCGGGTCGCCCGAGGCGCCGCCCTCGGCGAGCGAGGCGTGGTTGCAGACCGCGGCGGTCTCGAGGAGGGCGGCGAGCGCGCCGGCGGGCGCCGGGGCGTCGGTCGCGGCGTCGCGGACGGCGCCCGCGGTCGCGTAGCCCTCGCCGGTGACGGCGTAGCGCCGCCCGCCGGCGAAGAGCTCGCGGACGGTCATCTCGTTCTTGGTCAGCGTGCCGGTCTTGTCGCTGCAGATGGTGCCGACGGCGCCGAGCGTCTCGATCGCGCCGAGGTTGCGGGCGATGACGCCGACGCGCGCCATGCGCTGCGCGCCCACCGCGAGCGTGATGGTGGCGATGGCCGGCAGCCCCTCGGGGATGACCGCCACGGCGAAGCTGACGGCCTCGAGCGCGAGCTCGCCGAAGCCGCGCCCGCCGGCGAGGGCGCCGGCGGCGAAGAGCGCGACGCTCGCGGCCACGCAGGCCCAGAGCAGGGCCTTGCCGAAGGCGCGCACGCGCCGCTCGAAGGGGGTGGGCTCGGGGGGCGCGTTGAGCGCCTCGCTGATGCGCCCGAGCTCGGTCGACGCCCCGGTCGCTACGACGGCGGCGAGCCCGGCGCCGCGCACCACGTTGGTGCCGAGGTAGAGCGCCGCGGCCTGCTCGGCCGGCGGGGCCCCCGGACGGAAGGGCGCGCCGGCATCTTTGTCGACCGGCAGGCTCTCGCCCGTCAGCGCCGACTCGTCGGTCGCGAGGTCGGACGCGTGCAGGAGCCGGGCGTCGGCGGCGACGAGATCGCCCGCCTCGAGCTCGAGCAGGTCGCCGGGCACGATCGCTTCGACGGCGACCTCGCGCGTCGCGCCCCCGCGCCGCACGCGCACGCGCCGCACGAGCATGCGCGAGAGCGAGCGAATGGCCGCTTCGGCCTTGCGCTCCTGGGCGAGCCCGAGCAGGGCGTTGAGCACCACGATGGCGAAGATGGCCAGCGCGTCGGCGTGGCCCGAGGCCCCGCCGCCCTGGGGCGCCTCGCCGAAGACGTTGACGGCCACGGTCGCCAGGGCGGCGCCGAGCAACAAGAGCACCATGGGGCTCGTGAACTGGGCCAGCAGGCGGCGCGCGAGCGAGGTGGGAGGCGGCTCGGGCAGGCGGTTCGACCCGTGGCGGGCGCGCCTCGCCTCGACCTCGGCGTCGCTCAGGCCGGCGTCCTCGTCGACGCCGAGCCGGGACAGGGTCTCGGCGGCGGTCTCTTCGGTCGGGCTCGTCATGTCGGGATTCTGGGCAGAAGATGGATCGAGCCACGTGCCTCGGCCCTCGGCCGAGGGCGCCCCGAGGCCGCGCGGTCGGGCGGCCGAGGCGGGCGGGGGCGCGGCCGAGGCGGGCGGGGGCGCGGCAGGGGGCGCAGGGGGCGGGGCCGAGGCGGGGCTCGCGCCTTGCGCGCTCGCGGCCCTCACGAGCCGAGCCCCGGGTCGCGCAGACCGGCGGGGGCGCGGCAGGGCAGGGCCGTGTCGAAGGACGCGCCCCGCAGGTGCGGGCAGCCCGCGCAGGTCGAGCCGCTGCACTGCTCGGGCGAGCTCGGCCTCGGCGGCCGGACGAGCAGGGCGGGGCAGGGCAGCTTGCGCAAGAGCGCGTCGGCGACGGAGCCGAACGCGAGGTCGGTCGTGGGCCCGGCGTCGTGCGTGCCCATGACCAAAAGGTGCGCCCCGGCCTCTTCGGCGAAGCGCGCGATCGTCGTCACGGTCTGGCCGAAGAGCAGGTGGCCTTGCACCTCGATGCAAGGCGCCTCGCGCGAGAGGCGGACGTAGCGCGCCAGGCGGCCGCGCTCGTGGCCGTAGAGCCGCTCGGGGCCCGGGGCGCCGCCGGACGCGGGCTCGAGCACGCGCAGGAGGTGCAGGCGGCTGCCGGGCCAGGTGCGCGCGATGCGCAGCGCCGTGATGGTGACGAGGCGGCCGACGTCGGCCTCGCCGATGGCCGCGACGAGCGTCGACGCTTGGGGCAGGCAGGGGGCCCCCGATCGTACCTGAGTGAAAGCGCTCACGATGCGCCCATCGTTGCCAGAGGCGTGCCGCGAACGCCCCGGCGGAGGGCGGCCCCGAGGGGGGGCGCTTCGGGCGGGGCGTCGGGCGGGGCAGAAAGCCCGCAACAGGGGGCCAGTAGGGCCCGCGCCCCGCGCCCCGATTTGCGCCGGCCCGGGCCCCGCGTGCATAATTTGCGCGGGTGCGCAGGCCCTGCGCCGGGCCCCCGGCCCGGGCGACATGCTTCGTGGTGAAAGGCCTCAACCAAGCGCCGAAACGTGGCCCTCGGGCCCCGGCACGACTCGTGCGAAGGCTGGCGTCGTGCCGGCCCGGCGCGAGCGCGCCCGACGGCCCCTCCCGAACGAGTGAGCGACCATCATGACCGAGACCTCGACGCCCTCGCGCAAGAGCACCGACGCCCCCTTCGTCGTCATTGCCGCGCTCGACCATTCCGAGCGCGACCAGGCCGTCCTGGCGGCGGCCCTGGGCCTCGCCCGCGGCGCGCCCGGGGCGGCGCTGCACCTGGCCCATATCGTCGACCCCGGGCCGCCCGGGCCGCTGCCCATCGGCACGACGCCGCGCATTCCGGCGACGCTCTCGGTGGTCGAGAACGCCGAGCGCTTCCTGGGGGCCCGGGCCACCGAGGCGGCGGGCGAGCTCGGCCGGCCCGTCCATGCGCACTTGCTCGAGGGGGCTGCGTGGCGCGAGCTGGTTCAGCTCGGGGTCGATCTCGGGGCGCACATGCTCGTGGTCGGCACGCACGACTACCACGGCCTGCGCCGCTTCGTGCTCGGGTCGGTCGCGCAAGAGGTCGTGCGGGCCGCGCCCTTCCCCGTGCTCGTCGCGCGCGCGGCGCCGGCGAAGCTGGGCGACGACTTCCGGGCGGCCTGCGGCCGGTGCCGCTCGCTGCAGGACACCACGGCCGGGGCGAAGCTCTTCTGCGCCGAGCACGAGCCCGAGCACCCGAAGAGTCGGGTCTACGGCCCGCCGCCGGGCGCGGGGCGCTGAGCGGGCGCCGTGGGCCCGCGCGTCCTCGTGTTGAACGCCGGCTCGAGCTCGCTCAAGTGGTCGATCGTCGAGGCCGGCGCGGGCGCGACGCTCGCGTCCGGCAACGAGCGCTGGCCGCCCGGCGCCGAGCCCGCGCTCGATCTCGAGCCGGTGCTCGAGCGCGGGCCCGGGGCCGTCGCCCACCGCGTGGTGCACGGCGGGGCCCGCTTCCGGGGGGCGGTGCGGCTCGACGACGAGGTCGTCGCCGGGCTCGAGGCGCTGCGGCCGCTGAACCCGCTGCACGCCGAGCGCTCGCTCGCCACCATCGCGCTCGGGCGCGAGGCCCTGCCCTCGCTGCCCCACGTCGCCTGCTTCGACACGGCCTTCCACGCCACGCTGCCCGAGCCCGCGGCCGCCTACGGCCTGCCGCGCGGGCTCGCCGAGCGGCACGGGCTGCGCCGCTACGGCTTCCACGGGCTGAGCGTGGCGCACGCGACGGGGCGCGTCGCCGAGCTCTCGGGCGCGGCGCCGGCGCGGCTCGTCGTCTGCCACCTCGGCAGCGGCTGCTCGGTCACGGCGGTGCGCGCGGGGCGCTCGGTCGACACGACCATGGGCTTCTCGCCCCTCGAGGGGCTCGTGATGGCGACGCGCGCGGGCAGCGTCGACCCGGGCGCGCTGCTCTTTCTGCTGCGCGAGGGCGGGCTCGGGCCCGAGGGCCTCGAGCGGGCGCTCGAGCGCGAGGGCGGGCTGCTCGGGCTCTCGGGCGTCTCGGCCGACCTGCGCGAGGTGGTCCGGGCGGCCGACGCGGGCGACGCCCGGGCGAGGCTCGCCTACGACGTGTTCGTGCACGCCGCCCGGCGGGGCGTCGGCCAGATGCTCGCCGCGCTCGGCGGCGTCGACGCGCTCGCCTTCACCGGCGGCATCGGCGAGCACCAGGCGCGGGTGCGGCGCGACGTGGTCGAGCCCTTCGCCTTCGCCGGCCTCGCGCTCGACCCGGCCCGCAACGACGCGGCGCGCCCCGACGCCGAGGTCGGCGCCCCCGGCGCCGCCGCCCGCTGCTTCGTCGTCGAGGCGCGCGAAGATCTCGTGATGGCGCGCGAGGCCGCCGCGCTGCTCGCGGCCCCCGCGGCCGGCTGAGCGCTTGTTCGGGCCCTCGGTTGTGTGGTGACCTAGGCGCACCTGACCATGACGACGACAGGCCACGACGAGCTTGCCACGCCCTTCGACGAGCCGGTGCGCACCTTCGCGACGCCGGGCCCCCTCACGGTCTCGCCCGACGACCCGCCGCACGAGGTCGCCCGGCGGCTCGACGAGCGGGGCGTGTCGGCCGCGCTCGTGGCCGGGGCCGACGGGCAGTTCTGCGGCGTCGTGTCGACGACCGACCTCTTGCGCACCCTGCCGGCGGTGGGCGGCGACGAGGGCGCCCCGCCGGCGCGGGCGGTGGGCGAGATCATGCGGGCGCCGGTCGTCTCGGTCGGCCCCGACGCGCCGCTGCGCGAGGCCGCCGCGCTCATGGTGCGCCACCGCATTCACCGCGTCTTCGTCGCCGAGGGCGGGCGGGCGGCGGCGGTGCTGACGACGTACGATCTGATGCGCGCGGTGCTCCGGGCGCGGCTCGACCTGCCCCTCGGGGCCGTGATGAGCGCGCCGGTGACGGTCGACGTCGGCGAGCCCATCGCCGACGCCCTGCGGCGGCTCGAGCGGGCGAACGTGCGCGGGCTCGTGGTGGTCGACGGCACCTGGCCGGTCGGCGTCTTCACCCACACCGAGGCGCTGCGCACGCGGCGCCTGCCGCCGCCCTTTCTCGCGTCGCCGGTCGAGCAGGTGATGAGCTACGAGACCATCTGCGCCGACGTCAAGACGCCGCTCTACCGCGTCGCCGGGCACGTCGTGCAGATGAACGTGCGGCGCGTGCTCGCGGTCGAGGGCCGCGAGCTGCGCGGGGTCGCCTCGGGCTTCGACCTGGCGCGGGTCGTGGCGGGCGGCGGGGCCGCCGGGGCCCCCTGAGGGGGCGCGCGGGCGGCGCCGGCGCGGGCGGCGCCGGCCTCAGCCGGCCGCGCCGCCGGGCCCGTCCTTCCAGGCGGCGAGCTTGCGGTTGAGCGTCGAGCGGCTGATGCCGAGCACGCGCGCGGCGAGCGTGTGGTTGCCGCCGACCGAGTCGAGCACGCGCCGCACGTGCGCGCGCTCGACCGCCGCGAGGGTCTCGTCGGGCTCGGCCCCCGCGGGCCGCGCGCCGGCGCCCGAGATCTCGGGGGGCAGGTGGCGCAGCTCGATGGGCTCGCCGCGGCCGACGATGAGGGCGCGCTCGAGGGCGTTGCGCAGCTCGCGCAGGTTGCCCGGCCAGGCGTAGCGCGTCAGGGCGGAGGCCACCTCGCGCGCGAGGGGCGCGGCCGAGGCCGGGGCGCGCGGGCGCAGCTCGCGCACGATGGCCGTGGCGAGCTCGGCGATCTCGGCGCGCCGCTCGCGCAGCGGGGGTATCGTGATCGGGAGCACGCTCAGCCGGTAGTACAGGTCGCGGCGGAAGGCGCCCTTGCGCGCGAGCTCGCCGAGGTCGGCGTTGGTGGCGGCCACGACGCGCACGTCGGCGCGCAGGTTCGCCTCGCCGCCGACGCGGCGGAAGGTGCGCTCGTCGAGGAAGAGCAGCAGCTTCGCCTGCGCCGGCGCCGGCAGCTCGGCCACCTCGTCGAGGAAGAGCGTGCCGCCCGAGGCCGCCTCGACGAGGCCCCGCTTCGGGTGCGTCGCGCCGGTGAAGGCGCCGCGCTCGTGGCCGAACAGCTCGCTCTCGAGCAGCTGCGGCTCGAAGCCCGCGCAATTGATCTCGAGGAAGGGCCGCGCCCAGCGCGCGCTCTTGGCGTGGATGCGCCGCGCGAAGTAGCTCTTGCCGACGCCGGTCTCGCCGAGCAAGAGCACCGTCACCTCGCCGTCGTCGGCGGCGACGGCGGCCGCGGCGTACACCTCGCCCATCGCCCCGCCCCCGGCCGCGGCGGGCGCCTCGGCGGCCGAGGGCGCGGCGGCCGAGAGCACCTCGGCGGCGCGCCGCAGCCCGACGAGTTCGCCGAGCTCGCGCGCGAAGCTGCCGACCCGCACCGCGTGCCCGCACACGTCGCGCATCAGAAAGAGGGTCTCTTCGACGGCGATCTCGGTGTCGCCCGAGAGCCGCCGCACCTCCCGCGGCAGGGCCGCCTCGCCCGCCCGGAGCCGCGCCTCGGCCTCGGCGAGCTCGCCCCGCGCCGACGCCGGGGCGAGCGAGGCGACGGGCCGCCCGAGCGCCTCGGCCGCGCCGAGCCCGTAGAGCCGCTCGGCCGCGGGGTTGAACGAGACGATGCGCCCGCCCTCGAGCTCCCAGGTGACGATGGCCATGGGCGAGGCGCACACGCTCACGACGATCTCGCGCTCGGCGACGCGGGCGCTCTCGGACACGTGGCGCACGACCGCGACGAGCGCCCCGTCCGGCGCGCGCCCGAAGCGCAGGTCGGCCGGCGTCTCGGCGCCGCCCCGGGAGCGCACGACCACCCGCAGCGGCGTGTCGGGGTGGGGGTCGTGGCGCCCCGCGAGGTAGTCGTCGACGAGCCCCGGGCCCAGCCCCGGCACCAGCTCGGCGAGCGAGCGGCCCACGAGCGCCGCCGGCTCGTGGCCGAACGCCGGCCCCCGCCGCGGACGCACGTCGACGATGCGTAGGCCCTCGGGTTGGATGAGCAGCACCAGATCGGGCAGCGAATCGAGGTACTCGGAGAGCGGCGAGGCCACCCCCGAGCCGCCCTCGCCCCGCCGCCGGCCCGAAGCGCGCCCGGCGAGTTCGCCCGCGGCGCCGGCAGAGCGCGCCGCCGGCCCGGCCCCGGCGTCGAGCCGCGCCGCCGACCCGCCCCCGGCCGGCCCCTCGGCGAGGCGCGCCGCCGGCCCGCCCCCGGCCGACCCCTCGGCGCCGCCTCGCGCGCCCGCGCTCGCCGTCTCATCGGTCATGGGTACCCTCGCGCTCGCCCCCCTCGCGGCGAGGCAGGCCTTTGCGTGCGTTTTCGGGGCGAAACGCTCGCCCTTCGGTCGACGCGGCGACGCGGCCCTGAGGGCCCCGCACGCCACCCTCAAGGTCTAGCGCCGCCGTCCCATGTGCGCGACCCAAACCCGACCTCGCACCCCACCGCCGCCCCGTGCCCCGGGGGCGAACTCGAGCCATCGAAAAAATCGAAGCAACGTCGCAATTTATCTATTTGCTCGAGGGGACCCCGGACGGGCAAGCTCGTCCGTAAATCACGCGTGCCGCCAGGCCGGGCAGGCCCCCAGCACCCGAGGAGCAACCCATGCGCGTTCCGATCCGTTTGCGGGGGCCCGAGCGCCCCGACGTCGCGCGTGCCGCCGCCGGGCGCCGCGCGCGCTCTGCCCCCGCCCCGTCGCGCGCGGCGAGCCTCCGTGACGGCCGGTCGGCCGGGGCGGTGGCGTAATGGGTCGCGCCGCGCGTCGCCTGCCGAGGCTTTCGGAGCGCGCGGGCGAGGCCGTGCTCGAACTGCTCGCCTACGCCGCGCGCGTCGACGGGCCGCTCACGCCGCGGGAGGTGAGCGCGCTCGACGCCGCGGCGCTCGGGCTCGGGCTGCGGGGCCGGGTGCGCTGGCCCGAGCTCCTGCTGTCGGACGAGGGGCACCTCTTGCCCCCGCCGCTCGAGGGCCTAACCGAGCTCGAGCGCCGCGTCGCGTTCGGGGCCGCCGCGTGGATGACCCGCGTCGACGGGGTCGAGTCGTTCGTCGAGCGGGCGTTCCTCGAGTTCGTGGCCGAGGAGGCGGGGCTCGGCGAGAACGAGGCGTGGGCGCTGCGGGCGGAGGCGGCCCGGGCGCGGCGCGACGGTAAGGGCCTGGTGCCCATGCCGGTCGAATTCGAGTTGCTCGTGCTCGGGGTGCTCTACCTGTATGCTCTCTGCCCGCCGGGCGGGCGTGAGCCGTACGCGGCCGCGGCCGGGCGGCCGCCCGCGCCCGGCGACAGGCCGGCGGGGGCGGCGGCGCGGGGGCCTTCGGCGGCCGGGCGCGCGCCCTGAGGTCGGGGCGCCCCCCTCGCCCCACCCCGAGCCTGCCGGGGGCGGGGCGGCGAGCGTGCGAGCGATGGATTGGTTGAACTACCACCACCTTTACTACTTCTGGCTCACCGTCAAAGAGGGCGGCGTGACGGCCGCGGCGGCCAAGCTGCGCCTCTCGCAGTCGACGGTGAGCGCGCAGATCCAGCAGCTGGAGGCGGCGCTCGGGGCGGACCTGTTCCGCCGCTCGGGGCGCACGCTGGCGCTGACCGAGGCGGGCCGGCACGTGCTGCGCTACGCCGAAGAGATCTTCACGCTCGGGCGCGAGCTCGTTGACGGGCTGCAGGGTCGTTCGTCGGGCCGGCCGCCGCGCCTGCTGGTCGGCGTGTCGGACGCGCTGCCGAAGCTCATCGTCTACCGGCTGCTCGAGCCCGCGCTGCGCCTCGACGAGGCGCCGCTGCTGGTGTGCCTCGAGGGCGACGCCGAGCAGCTGCTCGGGCGGCTCGCGGTGCACGAGGTCGACCTGGTGCTCGCGGACGCGCCGCTCACGTCGGCGCTGCACGTGCGCGCCTTCAACCACCTGCTCGGCGAGACCGAGGTCGCCTTCTTCGCGGCGCCGCCGCTCGCCCGCGCGCTGCGCCGCGACTTCCCGCGGTCGCTCGACGGCGCGCCGCTGCTCTTGCCCGGCGGCCGCTCGGCGCTGCGCCGGTCGCTCGAGCAGTGGTTCGACGCGCGGGGCCTGCGCCCCCGGCCCGTCGGCGAGTTCGAAGACAGCGCGCTGCTCAAGGCCTTCGGGCACGCGGGCCACGGGGTCTTCGCCGTGCCGGCCGCGATCGCGGCGGAGGTGGAGCGGCAGTACGGCGTCGCGGAGGTCGGGCGCGTGGCCGAGCTGCGCGAGCGCTTCTACGCCATCACGGTCGAGCGGCGGATCCGGCACCCGGCCGTGATGGCGGTGGCCCAGGCGGCGAGGCGCCTGCTCGAAAGCTGAGGCGGGCCGGGGCTCGGCTCACCGGCGCGTGCGCGCCGCGCCCGGGGCGGCGGCGCGCGCGGACGCGCCCAGCGCGACGGCCCGGCGGGGCGGCGGCGAGCGGGTCAGGATCTTGTCGGGCGCGCGAGGCCCGCCCGCCGCGGGCGGGGGCGCCGCCGGGGCGCCTTGCCGTCGCGGCCCGCCGGGCTCGAGCAGGGCGAAGAGGGCGCCGACGGCGCAGTGCGCCTCGAGCGGGTGGCGCAGGGGCAGCTCGGCCCGCACCTCGTAGCGGTTGCGCCGGCCCTCGCGCTCGTGGGCGAGGTAGCCGACCGCCTCGAGGTCGGCGACGATGCGCTGCACCGCCCGCTCGGTGATGCCGACCGCGCCGGCCAGGTCGCGGATGCGCGCCTCGGGATCGCGCGCGATGCAGAGCAGCACGTGCGCGTGGTTGGTCAGGAACGTCCAGCCGGCGGCCTCGGGCGGGGGGCGTGACTTTTCTCTCATGGTGTCTTGCCTTGCTCGTGAAGGAAGGCTACTAGATTCACGACAATAATGTCACGTATTCTTTGTCTGTCCAGGCCGACAACGGGGCGGCGCCGGGGCGAGCCCGGCGGGGGGCGAGGCGGCGCGGCGGCGCGGCGGGCTGGGGGGCCATGGTCATGGTCGGCGCGATGACGGCGCGCTCGTCGACGCCGGCGGCGCCGGCCGTCGGTGCGGCGCCGGCCGGCTTCGAGGGGCTCGGGCTGCTCGAGGCGCTCGAGGCGGCGGCGGCGGCCGTCGGGGTCGAGTTCGACCGCGACGCGGCGCGGGGCGCGGCGGCGCGGGCGGCGGGGGTGCGGGGCGTGGCGAGCGCGGCGGGGCTCGAGCTGTACGGGCTGCGGGCGACGGTCGCGCGGGCGGCGGCGGCGGCCGGCGAGCACGCGCCGCTCTTGGCGTACGCCGGGGCGGCGGCGGCGCCGGGCTGGGTGCTGGTCGACGGCTGGCGCGGCGGGCGGGCGCGGGTGCGGGGGGCCTCGGCGGGGCCGGGCGCGAGCTGGGCGAGCGCGAGCGAGCTCGCGGGGCTGCTCGGGGCGGCGGGGCCCGAGGGCGAGGTCGATTGGCTAGTGCCCGAGGCGCGCCTGCCGCTCGGGGCGGCGTCCGGCCACCACGGCGGCGGGGGCGGCCACGGCGGCCACGCCGAGCACGGCCACCCCTCGCCGGCCGAGCGGCTCTGGGGGCTCTTGCGGGCCGAGCGGGCGGACGTCTGGGTGGTGGTGGCGTACGCGGTCACGATCGGGCTGCTGTCGCTGGCGGTGCCGGTGGCGGTGCAGTCGCTGGTCAACACGGTGGCCTTCGGGTCGCTCGTGCAGCCCATCGTGGTGCTCACGCTGCTCGTGCTCGCGGGGCTCGGCTTCGCGAACGCGCTGCGGGCGCTGCAGGCGCGCGTGGTCGAGCTCATTCAAGAGCGGCTCTTCGTGCGCGCGGCCGCCGACCTCGCCTTCCGGCTGCCGCGCGTGCGGGCCGGGGCGTTCGCGGGCCACCACGGCCCCGAGCTGGTCAACCGCTTCTTCGACGTGCTCACGGTGCAGAAGGGGGCGGCGGCGCTCCTGCTCGACGGGCTGGCGCTCGTGCTGCAGACGGCCATCGGCATGGTCTTGCTCGCCTTCTACCACCCGCTCCTGCTCGCCTTCGACGTCGTGCTGCTCGGCGCGGTGGCGTTCCTCCTGCTGGTGATGGGGCGCGGGGCGACGGGCACGGCGGTCGACGAGTCGAAGGCCAAGTACGCAGTGGCCGCGTGGCTCGAAGAGCTGGCGCGGCACCCGGCGACGTTCAAGGGGCCGGGGGGGGGGGCGTTCGCGCTCGGGCGGGTCGACGAGCTCTGCCGGCGCTACCTCGGGGCGCGGCGGCGGCACTTCCGGGTGCTCTTCCGGCAGATCGTGGGCGCGCTCGCGCTGCACGCGGCGGCGAGCGCGGCCCTCTTGGGCATCGGCGGCTGGCTCGTGGTGGCGCGGCAGCTGACGCTCGGCCAGCTCGTCGCCGCCGAGCTCATCGTCAGCGCCGTCGTCGCGGGCGTGGCCAAGTTCGGCAAGCACCTCGAGACGTACTACGACCTCGCGGCGGCCGTCGACAAGCTGGGGCACCTCGTCGACCTGCCGCTCGAGCGCGAAGGGGGCGACGCGATCCCGGCGGGGGCGGGCGCGCCGCTCGTCGAGCTGCGCGGGGCCGCGGGCCCGGCCGGCCCGGCGCGCGGCGCCGCCGGCGGGGTCGACTTCGCGCTCGCCGCGGGCGACCGGGTGGCGCTGACGGGGCCGAACGGCGCGGGCAAGACGGCGTTGCTCGAGCTGCTCTACGGGCTGCACGACCCCTCGTCGGGCGCCCTGCTCGTGGGCGGCGCGCCCGCGGCCGAGGTGTCGCTCGAGGCGTGGCGGCGCGGGGTGGCGTTCGTGGGGGGGCACGAGGTCTTCGAGGCGACCGTCGCCGACAACGTGGCCATGGGCCGCGCCGAGGTGGGCCCCGACGAGGTGAGGCGGGCGCTCGCGGCGGTCGGGCTGCTCGAGGCCGTGCGCGGCCTGCCCGAGGGCATCCACACCCCGCTGGCGACCGGGGGCGCGCCGCTCTCGCCGGGGCAGGCCGGCCTGCTCGCGCTCGCCCGCGCGCTCGCCGGGCGGCCGCGCGCCGTGCTCGTCGACGGGGTGCTCGACGCGCTCGACGCGCGGGCGCGCGCGGCGGCGCTCGACGCGCTCTGCGACCCCTCGGCGCCCTGGGCGCTCGTCGTCAGCACGCAGCGCGACGACGTCGCCGCGCGCTGCGGGCGCGTGCTGCGCCTCGAGGGCGGCGCCCTTTCCGAAGCCGGCGCCGCGGGCGCCGCGACCCCCGCGCGAGGCTGAACCCATGGCAACGAACCCTTACCGCCTCGCCGACGAGGTCTCTTCCCTGCCCGCGCTGCGCGCGGTGCGCACGCCGCAGCCCGCGGTCTGGCTCGCCCGGGCGCTCGTCGCGCTCTTGGCCGCCGTCGTCGTCGGGCTCGCCGTCACGCCCTGGCAACAGACCTCGACCGGGGCCGGCCGGGTCATCGCCTACGCGCCGCTCGAGCGCCAGCAGAGCATCGAGGCCCCGCTCGAGGGGCGCATCACCCGCTGGCACGTGCGCGAGGGGTCGCGCGTGCGCGCCGGCGACCCCATCGTCGAGATCACCGACAACGACCCCGGGCTCATGCAACGGCTCGAGGCCGAGCGCGACGCGGTGCGCGACCGCAAGGCCGCCGCCGAGCGGCGCGCCGCCGCGCTCGAGGGGCGCATCGCCAGCCTCGAAGAGTCGCTCAAGAACGCCACCGCGGCCGCCTCGCGCCGCACGGGCATGGCGCGCGACCGGCTGCGCGCCGCCGAGCAGGCGGTCGAGGCCTCGGCCGCCGCCCAGAAGACGGCCGAGCTCAACGTCGAGCGCCAGCGCGCGCTCTTCGAGCAGGGCCTCGCCTCCAAGCGCGCCGTCGAGCTCGCCGAGCTCGACATCGCCCGCACGACGACCGACTACGAGCGGGCGCGGGCCTCGCTGAACGCGGCCCGGGGCGAAGAGCTCGCCTTCGGGGCCGACCAGGCGAAGGTCGGCTCCGACGGCCTCGCGGCGCTCGAAGACGCGCGCGCCTCGCGCGCCTCGGCCCTGGCCGACGTGGCGAACGCGGCCGCCGAGCTGACGCGCGTCGAGGTGCGCCTGGCGCGCCAGGCGACGCAGGCGGTCGCCGCCCCGCGCGACGGCACCGTCCTCCGCCTCGCCGCCAACCAGGGGGGCGAGATGGTCAAGGCGGGCGACCCGCTCGCGCTGCTCGTGCCCGACACCGACGAGCGCGCCGTCGAGCTCTGGGTCGACGGCAACGACGTGCCGCTCATCGCCGAGGGGCGCCACGTGCGGCTGCAGTTCGAGGGCTGGCCCGCCGTCCAGTTCAGCGGCTGGCCCTCGGTCGCCGTCGGCACCTTCGGCGGCCGGGTCGCCCTCGTCGACGCCACCGACGACGGCAAGGGGCGCTTCCGCGTCGTGGTCGTGCCCGACGGGCCCGAGCCCTGGCCCACCGGCCGCTACTTGCGCCAGGGCGTGCGCGCGCACGGCTGGGTGCTGCTCGGCCGGGTGCGGCTCGGCTACGAGCTCTGGCGGCAGTTCAACGGGTTTCCGCCCGCCGTCGGCGCGGCCCCGGACACCGCGGCCCAAGACAAGGGGGACAAGAAGTGAAGGCTCGCCTCCTCGCGCGGTCGGCCTCGGTCGCCCTCGCGCTCGCCGCGTTCGCCCCCCTCGCCTCCGCCCAGGCGTCGGTGCCCGCGGCGCCCCCCGCCCTGCCGCCGCCCGCGCCCGCCGCGCCGCCGCCCGCGCCCCCGTCGGCGCCCCCCGCCCCGCCGGCCGCGGCCTTCGCGCTGCCCGCCCTGCCGCCGGGGCCCGCCGCGGCGGCGGTGCCGGCCGCCCCGCCCCCCTCGCCCGACGTGCTCACGCTCGCCGAGGTGCTCCGGTCGGCCGAGGCGGCCTACCCGCCGCTGCGCGCGGCCGAGCTCGAGCGCGACATCGCCCGGGCCGACCTTCTCTCGGCCGAGGGCGGCTTCGACCTGTCGTGGCGCACGCGCGCCTCGACCACGCCGCTCGGCTACTACCAGTATCACCGCCTCGACACCGTGGTCGAGGTGCCCACGCAGCTCTGGGGCTCGACCTTCTTCGCCGGCTACCGCATCGGCCGCGGCAACATCCCCTCGTATTATGGCGAGCTGGCGACGCTCTCGCAGGGCGAGGTGCGCGGCGGGGTCAACGTGCCGCTCTGGCGCAACGGCCCGGTCGACCGCCGGCGCGCCAACGTCTGGCGCGCCGAGGCCGGCCGCCGCGTCGCCGACCTCGGCGTGGCCCAACAGCGGCTCGAGATCGCGCGGGCCGCCGCCGTACGCTACTGGGACTGGGTGGTCGCCGGGCGCCGCCTGCAGATCGCGCGCGACCTGCTCTCGCTCGCCGTCGCCCGCGACGCCGGGGTCGGCACGCGCGTCGCGCGGGGCGATCTGCCGGCCTTCGAGCACGCCGACAACGCGCGCGCCATCCTGCAGCGTCGGGCCCAGGTCGTCGCCGCCGAGCGGGGGCTCGAGGGCGCGGCGCTCGAGCTCTCGCTCTTTCTGCGCGGCCCCGACGGCGCGCCCCGGCTGCCCGACCCCGGCCGCCTACCGACCTCGCTGCCCGAGCCCGACCCCGCCGCCGGCCCGCCCACCCAAGAGGCCGTCGCGGCCGCCACGCGGCGCCGGCCCGAGCTCGGCCGGCTCGAGGCGCTGCGCCGGCAGTCCGAGGTCGAGCTGCGCTGGGCGAAGAACCAGCTCATGCCCGGCCTCGACGCCCAGGTCGTCGCCTCGCGCGATTTCGGCGACGGCCCCGCGAGCCTGCGGCCGACCGTGCTCGAGGCCGCCGTCCTGCTCGACGTGCCGCTGCAGACCCGCGTCGCCCGGGGCCGGGTCGACGCGGCCGAGGCGCAGATCGCCCGCGTCGACGCGCAGAGCGCCTTCGCCCGCGACCGCATCTCGGTCGAGGTGCGCGACGCGCTGGTGGCCATGCGCGCGGCGCGGCAAAGGGTCGAGGCCGCCCGCGGCGAGGTCGAGCTGGCCCGGCAGCTCGAGCAGTCCGAGCGGGCGCGCTTCGACCTCGGCGAGGGCACCCTCTTGGTCGTCAACCTGCGCGAGCAGGCCACGGCCGACGCCGCCCAGCGCGAGGCCGAGGCGCTGGCCGACTACCACCGCGCCGTCGCCACCTACCGCGCCGCCGCCGGCGACGGGGCGGCCCGGCCCTAAGTTTCGCCCGCCCGACAACCGGGCACCTCTTCGGGCGAACGGAACGAGCCCCGAAGCGCGGGCGAACGGCGAAGGCTGCGGTCGTTGCCCTAAGCCCGGTCGTCGCCCGCCGGCAGCTCGGCGAAGTAGGTGAGCATGGCCAGCTCTTGGTCGAGCGCGATGATCTTGAGCAGGGCCGCGATGGCGCGGGCCTGCTTGACGCGGTTGTACTCGAAGGCCGCGAGCACGCGCGGCGCGACGATCTGCATGTAGATCGCGTACGCGCCCATGTACCAGCGCGGCTCGAGCCCGATGCGCTGGTGCACGCGGCCGATGCGCAGGCGGTCGGCGAGATAGTTGGCGCCGTAGTCGCCGCCGGTGAGGCTGACGAAGTAGCGCTTCTGCAGGCCCTTGACCCGCACGAGCGTCGCGTCGTCCTTGAAGAAGGCGCGCACCTCGTCGGCGCTCAACCAGCGGTCGTACAGCTCGGCCATGACCTCGCCGGCGTACGTCTTGGCCACCAGGTGCAGCTCGGCCAGAATGTCTTCGTCCTCTTTGCCGAAGCCGACGAAGCTCTTTCGACGCTCCCATTCTTCGAGGGTCACGGGCGGGTGGCCGGGGTCGGTCATTCGAGGCCATTCACTTTAGCCCGGCCGCGAGCGCCCCACGAAGGCATTCCTTCGTGCCTCGCGCCCGCCGGGCCGCGCCGACCCGCCGGCGACGGCGGCTCGAGCGCGGCAGGAGCACGCGCCCTCGGGCGCAGCCTTCGCCGACCGAACGCACGCCTGGCGCCCCCGCGCCCGTCCCGCGGGCCGGCCGCCCCGCCCGCCGAGCTCGGCGCCGGCGACCGCCCGGGGCCGCGCGGCGGGCCGTTCGCGCCGGGCGCCGCGCGGCGCGCGACGCGTGACGCGCGAGCATCGCGTACGCCACGGCCGCGCTCGCCGACCGCCTGCGCACGCGCCTGGCGAAGTGAGCCCGCCGCGGCCGGGCCGGAGGCGGCCCGCCGCGCGGCGCCGCTCGCCTCGCGAGGCCGGCGCGCCCCCGCCGCCCCTCACGACTCGTCGGGCGCCTGCCCCCCGGCCTCGCGGACGCCGTACTCGCGCAACCGGTACTGGATCGTGCGCACGCTCAGCCCCAGCACCCGCGCCGCCTTCGTCGTGCTGCCCCCCACCGCCTCCAGCGTCGACACGATCGCGTGCCGCTCGATCTCGGCCATCGTCGAGCCGGGGATGCGCACCGCCCCGGCGCGCGCCGACGTCAGCACCGACGGCAGGTCGCCCGCCCCCACCTCGGGCCCCTCGCTCATCACCACCGCCCGCTCGACCGCGTTCTCCAGCTCGCGCACGTTGCCCGGCCACGCGTACTCGGCGATGCGCGCCCGGGCCTCGCGCGTGAAGCCCCCCAGCGCCTTGCCGTTCTCGCCCGCGTACCGCCGCAAGAAGTGCTCGGCCAGCGCCAGCGCGTCGCCGCCCCGCAGCCGCAGCGGCGGCATCTCGACCGCCACCACGTTCAGCCGGTAGTACAGGTCCTCGCGGAAGCGCCCCTTGTGCACCTCCTCGCCCAGGTCCCGGTTGGTCGCCGCGATCAGCCGGACGTCCACCTTCACCGTCTCGTTCGAGCCCACCCGCTCGAACGTGCGCTCTTGCAAGAAGCGCAAGAGCTTGACCTGAATGGCGGGCGAGACCTCGCCGATCTCGTCGAGGAAGAGCGTGCCCCCGTCGGCCTGCTTGAACCGCCCCTCGCGCCGGCCCGCCGCCCCGGTGAACGCGCCCCGCTCGTGGCCGAACAGCTCGCTCTCGAGCAGCGACTCGGCCAGCGCCGCGCAGTGCAGCTTGACGAAGGGCGCGCGCCTGCGCGGGCTCTGCTCGTGAATGGCCTGCGCCACCAGCTCTTTGCCCGTGCCGCTCTCGCCCGTGATGAGCACGCTCGCGCGCGTCGGCGCCACCTGCGCCACCACCTTCCACACGGCCTGCATCGCCGGGCTCTCGCCCACCATGTTCGCCGGCTTGAGCTTCTCGCCCAGCCGGCCCTTGAGCGCCTTGACCTCGCGCCGCGCGGCCCGGTGCTCGAGCGCCTGGTCGATCAGAACGACGAGCTCCTCGAGCCGCACCGGCTTCTGCAGGTAGTGCAGCGCCCCCGCCCGCATCGCCTCGATGGCCGAGTCGACGTCGCCGAAGGCCGTCACCACGATCACCGGCAGGTCGTCGTCGGCGGCCTTGGCCCGGCGCAAGAGCCCCAGCCCGTCGAGCTCGGGCATCTTCAGGTCGGTCACGAGCACGTCGGGCGCCGCCTCGGCCAGGGCCTCGAGCGCGGCCAGCCCGTCGTCGGCCGTGCGCACGGCGAACCCCTCGCCCTCGAGCAGCGCCTTGAGCGCGCGCAGCGCGTTGCGCTCGTCGTCGACGAGCAAGATCTCGCCCCGCGGCGAAGCGTGCGCCGGGGGCGCCGAACTTGCGCCCTTTTCGGTGGGTTCTTGGCTCACGCCCTAGAATTCAGCACAGACCGTGCCAGCAAGAAACCCCTCCGGGTCGGGCGCCCCCCCGCGCCCGTCGCCCTCTGCTCGCGCCCCCTCACGCCCTGCCCGAGAGGGGCGTCGGCCCCGCGATCGGGCTGCGCGGCAGGCGCACCGTGAAGGTCGTGTCGCCGGGGGCGCTGCGCACCGAGACCGCCCCGCCGTGCTCGTCGACCGCGCGGTGCACGACGGCGAGGCCGAGGCCGGCGCCCTTCGGCTTGGTCGTGTAGAACGCGTCGAAGACGGGCGCGCCGGGCGGCACGCCGGCGCCGTTGTCTTCGACGTCGATCTCCGAAAAGCGCCCGACGGCGCGGGCGCGCACGACGACGCGGGCGCCGGGGGCGCCCTCGACCGCGTCGAGGGCGTTGCCCACCAGGTTGAGCAGCGCCCGGCGCAGCCGCTCGGCGTCGCCCGGCGTCGCCAGGGGGCGCGCGGGCCGCTCGTAGGCGAGCTCGACCCCCGCGGCGTCGGCCCGGGGGCGCAGCTCGTCGACGACGCCCTGCACGAACTCGCCGAGCTCGAGCGGCGCCACGCTCAGCGGGCGGGGCCGGGCGAAGTCGAGGAAGTCGCTCACCAGGCGCGAGATGCGGTCGAGCTCGCCGCGCAGCATCTCGAGCGCCTCGAGCGCCAGGGGCGGCGCCGCGGCGGGCCGGCGCAGCGAGCGCTCGAGCAGCTGCACGTTCAGCGAGGCGGCGTTCAACGGGTTGCGGATCTCGTGCGCGAGGCCGGTCGCGAGCGCCCCGGCCACCGCCAGCCGCTCGGCCTGGTGGGCCCGCTGCTCGTCCCCCCGCGCCTCGGTCATGTCGGCGCCGACGAGGTAGCGGGCCGCGACCCCGCCCGCGCCGTCGTCGGCGGCCGAGACGCACCAGCGCGCCCAGCGCTCGCGCCCCGCCCGCGTCACGAGCGCCGCCTCGAGCACCAGGGGCTCGCCGGGGCGCACGCCGGGCACCCGCTCGCGGGGGCCCGCGTCGCCGAAGAGCAGCGGCAGCGGGTCCGTGCCCAGCACCTCGTCGCGGGGGTGGCCCGTCAGCGCCTCGGCCTTGCGGTTCCAGAGGGTCGCCCGCCCGGCGGGGTCGAGCGTGACGACCATGACCTCGGCCCGCTCGACGGCGTCGCGGTAGCGGCCCTCGGCCGCCCCGGGCCGGCCGCCGGCGGCCGCGGCCCCCTCGGCCCGCTCGAGGCGCCCGAGCAGCTCTTCGCGGTAGGTCTCGGCCATGACCGCGAGCTCGACGTCGAGCGCCTTGCCGACCGCCGCGTGCGCCCGCGCCTCGGCCTCGCGGTCGGCCCCGAACGCCGCCGACGCGATGCGCTCGAGCTGCAGCCGGATGAGCGCCATCGCCGTGAACACGTAGCGCTGCGGCAGGCCGACCCGCGCGTGCACGGCGCCGATGCGCCAGCGCTGCTCGAAGTACGCGCGGTCGCGGCGGGCGGCGAGCAGGTCGTCGAGCCAGCGCTCGAGCGACCCGTGCAGCCGCCGCACTTGCGCCTCGTCGCGCAGCACCTTCTCGGCCTCCGGGTGCTCGCGCAGCCGGTCGTAGAACTCTTCGACGATCGCCCGGCGCTCGGGCGCGACGTGCGGCGCGAGGGCGCGCAGGGCCGCCTCGTCGGCCCCGGACCACCGCACGTAGCGGAGCGCGTCGTCGAAGAAGGCGGCTTCAGCCATGAGGCCAGCGACATCGTTGCATGGTCGGCGACGGACCCTGCTAGCAAAGTTCGGGCTCGCCCGCCCCGGGCCCCGCCGCGGCCCCCGCGCCCCGACCCGCGCAAGGGCTGCGCGGGGCCCGCAATTCTTGCCGTGCCGGGCCCCGGCGGCCGGCGCCCCCCGGGCCCGCGCTCAGCCCTCGCCCATCTGCTTGCGCAGGCTGAGCGGTCGCATGTCCGTCCAGACCTTTTCGATGTGGGCGAGGCACTCGGCCTTGGTGCCCGCCACGCCGACCTCGCGCCAGCCGGCCGGCGCCTCGCGGTCGGCGAACCAGATCGAGTACTGCTCTTCGTGGTTGACCACGACCTTGTACGAACGGGTGTCTTCTTCTTGGTCGCTCATGGCCGCCTGTCGCGAGGTAAAAGCCGAGGTTTGCCGGGGCCCCCGGGCCCGTACGACCACCTAACCCGGGCCTCCGACGACCGTCAAGGCCGCCCCCGGGCGCGCCGGCGGGCCCGGACGGCGCCGCCCCATCGCCCGGGCGCGACGCGGCCCGCCGCCGCTCGGAAGAGCCCCGGCGCGACGCGCCCGTCGTCCGCCCGGCCGCGTTCCTCGTCCTCCTCTTGCCATCGTCGACAGGGACCGCGAACGACGCTAACGATCCGCCGGGCCCCGGGCCGCCGGGCCCGCCCCCGGGCCCCCGCGGGCCCCGCCCGCCGGCGCGCGGGGGCGACACCTGCCATGACCTACGCCACCCTCCCGCTCGACCTCGCCGCCCACCGCGACGCGCTCGCCCGCCTCTGGGCCGAGAACATGAACGATCCCGCCGTCGCCGGCGTGGTGCACGAGCGCGTCCGCTGGCTCTACGAGCAGAACCCCGAGGGCCCCCCCACCACCCTCGTCATCGACGACGTCGGGCGCGACGGCATCGTCGGCTGCGCCTCGGTCGTGCCGCGGCGGGTGCGGCTCGGCGGCCGCGAGGTGCGCGCCGGCATCCTGAGCGACCTCGCCGTCTCGAAGCGCCACCGCATCGGGGGCCCCGCGCTGATGGCCCAGCGCGCCCTCATCGAGGCGGCGCGCCGCGAGGGCTACGCCTTCCTCTGGGGCTACCCGAACAAGAACGCGCTGCCGGTGGCCAAGCGCGTCGGCTACCAGTTCGTCGGCGAGTCGACCTCGTGGGTGCGCCCGCTGCGCACCGCGCCCCTCTTGCGCCGCTTCGGCCCGCCGCCGGCCGCCGACGTCGGCGGCGCGCTGCTCGACGCCGCGCTCGCCCTCGTCGAGGGCGGCGCCGCGCTCGCCCTCGCGCCCGGCCGGGCGGGCGCGCACGAGGTGCAGATCGACGCCCGCTTCGACGAGCTCTGGGCGCGCGCCGCCGGCGCCTACGACCTCACCGGCGCGCGGGGCGCGGCCTACCTGCGCTGGCGCTACGAGCAGTTCCCCAGCGCGCGCCACTACACCTTCGGCCTGACCTCCCGGCGGTCGGGCGCCCTCGCCGGCTACGTCGCCTACCGGGGCGTCAGCGGCGGCCGCGCCCACGTGATGGACCTTTTTTGCGAGGACCCCGCGCGCGAGCTCGACGCCCTGCTCCTGCGCTTCGTGCAGGCCGCCCGCGCCGCCGGCTACGCCTCGATCGCGATCGACCTCATCGCCGGCGACGACGTCTACGCCCGCCTGAAGCGGCTCGGCTTCGTCCGCCGCCCCGACGCGCGCTCGTTCGTCGTGCAGCCCCTCTCGCTCGACGGCGAGGGGGCCGCGGCCGTCGCCGACGCGCGCCGCTGGTACATCGTCGACGGCGACCTCGACATCTGAGCGCTCACTCGGCGCCGCCCGGGCCGAGCGCGGGGCGCCCGCCGGGCAGGCCGGGCGGCGCGACCGGCCGGCCGCGCCCGCGCAGCGCGTGCCCGGTGCCGAGGCCGGCGACGAAGAGCACGAGGGCGACGGCGCCGAGGGCGACGGCCGTGCCGCCGACGACGCGCAGCCAGCGCAAGGCCTGCCCCGTCGGCGTCTGCCGGAACTCGGCGCCGCGCGCGTACCAGTAGCCGTGGTTGACGGCCGCCCACGGCTGCATCAACCCGACCGGCAGCACGCTGATCGCGACCATCGCGAAGAGCCCGCCGTTGATGGCCCAGAAGGCGAAGCGCACCGGCCCCTCGCGCCACTCGGCCCCGGGCCGCAGGGCGCGCAGGCAGAAGAGCATCGGCCCGAGGCCGAGCATGCCGTAGACGCCGAAGAGCGCGGCGTGGCCGTGCACGAGTGTCGTGGTGAGCCCCTGCATGTGGTAGAGCGCGCTCGGCGGGTTGATCATGAACCCGAAGAGGCCGGCGCCGACCAAGTTCCAAAAGGCCACGGCGACGAAGAAGTAGACGGGCCAGCGGTAGTGGCGCACCCAGCCCCCGCCCCGCACGAGGCGCAGGTTCTCGAAGGCGTCGTAGCCGACGAACACGAGCGGCACGACCTCGAGCCGGCGGCGGCGCGGGGCTTGACGCAGCGGGCCGCTGTTAGCAAGTGGGGCAGAGGGCGCGGCTCCCGCCGCGCTCGCCCCGAGAGGCCCCATGCCCTCCCCCGCCCCCCCGGCGGCCACCGTGCTGGTCGTCGACGACCACGAGCCGAACCGGGCCCTCGCCCAGGGCACGCTCGAAGACGAGGGCTACCGGGTCGTCACCGCCGACGACGGCCTCGCCGGCGTCGCCGCCTTCGAGCGCGAACGGCCCGACTGCGTCGTGCTCGACATCCGCATGCCGGGGCTCGACGGCTTCGAGGCCTGCGCCCGCATCCGCGCCCTGCCCGGCGGCGACGACGTGCCCGTCGTCTTCGTCACCGCGCTGCGCGACGTCGACGCCTTCGACGAGGCGCTCAAGGCCGGCGGCGACGACTTCTTGACCAAGCCCGTGCGGCCGACCGAGCTCTTGCTCCGGGTGCAGGCCGCGCTCAAGCTGCGCCGCCTGCGCGCCGAGCGCCACGGCCTCTACGAGGTCTTGCGCCAGCAGCGCGACGACCTGCTGCGCGCCTCGCTCGCCAAAGAGCGGCTCACGGCCTTTCTCGTGCACGATCTGAAGAACCCGGTCAACGCCATGGCCCTCCACGCGCAGCTCATCTTGCGCGACGCGAAGGCCTCGGCCTCGAGCCGCGAGGCGGCCGCCTCGATCGTGGCCGAGTCGAGCGCGCTCGGCCGCATGATCGTGAACCTGCTCGACATCAGCAAGGCCGACGAGGGCCGGCTCGCGCCGGCGAAGGCGCCGGTCGACCTCGGGGCGCTCGTCGGCGAGGTGCTCGAGGCGCTCGGGCCGCGGGCGCGCGAGGCCGACGTCGAGCTCGGCGCGTCGGTCGAGGCGGCCGGGCTCGAGGCCGACGCCGACCTCGTGCGCCGGGTGCTCGAGAACCTGGTCGAGAACGCCATCCGGCACGCGCCCTCGCGCACGACCGTGCGGGTCTCGGTCGCGCGGCGGGGCGGCGCGGTCGAGCTGCGGGTGGCCGACGCCGGGCGCGGGGTGCCGCCCGGGCTGCGCGATCGCATCTTCGAGCGCTTCGTGCAAGGCGAGGGCGGCCCGGCCTCGAGCCGGGCCGGCCGGGGCCTCGGCCTGGCGTTCTGCAAGCTCGCGGCCGAGGCGCACGGCGGGCGCGTCTGGGTCGAAGACGGCTCGCCCGGGGCGGTGTTCTGCGTCAGCCTGCCCGCCGGGCCCTGACGCGAGGCGAGCGCGCCACCCATGCCGAACGACGACCGCTTCCAACAGTTGCTCGAGGCCGCCCCCGACGCCATCGTCATCGTCGACAGCGGGGGCGCCATCGTGCTGGTCAACCGCGAGGCCGAGCGCCTCTTCGGCTACGGGCGCGACGAGCTGCTCGGCCGGCCGGTCGAGCTCCTCTTGCCCGAGCGCTTCCGGGGGGGCCACGTCCGGCACCGAACCGCCTTCGCCACGACCCCTTCGACCCGGGCCATGGGCTCGGGGCTCGACCTGTACGCCCGCCGCAACGACGGCACCGAGCTGCCGGTCGAGATCAGCTTGAGCCCCATCGACACGCCCGAGGGCCGGCTCGTCGCCAGCAGCATCCGCGACATGTCCGAGCGCCGCCGCATCGAGCGCGAGGCCCGCCGCGCCAACGCCTACCTGCGCAGCGCCGTCGAGAGCGTGCCCGACGCCTTCTCGCTCTACGACGAGCGCGACCGGCTCATCCTCTGCAACAGCTCCGCCCAGCTCCTCTTCGGCCGGCGGCTCGAGGGCTCCGTCGAGGGCCGCTCGTTCGACGAGCTCCTCGACGCGGCCCTTGCGGCGGGCGCCTTCGACCCCGGCCCCGAGGGGCCCGCGGCCCTGCGCGCGCGCTGGCTCGCCTACCACCGCGCCCCCCAGGGCGTGCTCGACCTGCGCACGCCCGAGGGGCGCTCGCTGCGCCTGACCGAGCGGCGCACCGCCGAGGGCGGCTCGGTCGCGCTCATCGCCGACGTCACCGACGACGTCGCCCGCGAGGCCGAGCTGCGCGCCGCGCGCGAGCAGGCCGAGGCCGCGAGCGCCGCCAAGACCGAGTTCCTCTCGTCGATGAGCCACGAGCTGCGCACCCCGCTCAACGCCGTGCTCGGCTTCGCCCAGCTCCTGCAGCGCGACAAGAAGACCCCCCTCACCGAGCGCCAGCAAGAGCGCCTCGGCCACGTGCTCAAGGGCGGCGAGCACCTCTTGCGCCTCATCGACGAGGTGCTCGATCTCGCGCGCATCGAGGCCGGCCGCGTCACCATGTCGGTCGAGCCCGTCGGCCTGCCCGAGGTGCTCGCCGAGGTGCTCACCACGCTCGAGCCGATGGCCGCCCGCGCCGCGATCGGCCTGCGGGTCGAGCCGCCCGGCGCCCTGCCGCTCGTGCGCGCCGACCGCACCCGCCTCGCGCAGATCTTGATGAACTTCGGCTCGAACGCCATCAAGTACGGCAAGAAGGGCGGCCACGCCGCCTTCCGCGTCGAGCCCCGCGGGGCCGCGCTGCGCGTCTGCGTGCGCGACGACGGCATCGGCGTGCCCGACGAGCACCGGGCGAAGATCTTCGAGCCCTTCCAGCGCGCCGGGCAAGAGACCGGGCCCATCGAGGGCACGGGCATCGGCCTCGCCATCTCGAAGCGCCTGGCCGAGCTGATGGGCGGGCGCGTCGGCTTCGCGAGCCGCCAGGGCGAGGGGTCCGAGTTCTGGGTCGAGGTGCCCGTGCACCGCGAGCGCCCCGAGGCGGCCCCCTCGGCCGCCGCCGCCGGGGTCGAGGCCTCGCCCCTCGCGGCGCCCGGGCCGCGGCACCTCATCGTCTACATCGAAGACAACCCCTCGAACATCGCCTTCATGCGCGAGCTCGTCGACGACCTGGCCAGCGTCGAGCTCGTCACGGCGCCGACGGCCGAAATCGGCCTCGAGCTGGTGCGCTCGCGCCGCCCGGCCGTCGTCTTGATGGACATCAACCTGCCCGGCATCAACGGCTTCGAGGCGACGCGCCGGCTCGTCGAGTGGCCCGAGACGCGCCACATTCCCGTGGTGGCGCTGACGGCGGCGGCCATGCCGCGCGACGCCAAGCGAGCGGCCGAGACCGGGTTCTACCGCTACTTGACCAAGCCGGTGAAGGTCGACGAGCTGACGCGCGTGCTCGAAGAGCTGCTCGAGCCGAAGCCGACCTGAAGGGCGCCTCCGACCATCCCGGGGTGGTGGGAGCCGAAACGGCGAGCGTCTCGGACCATCCCGGGATGGTCGGAGACGAAACGGCGAGCGCCCCGGACCATCCCAGGATGGTCCGAAACGTAACGGCGAGCGCCCCCGGACCATCCCCGGATGGGGGGGAGGCGCAACAGGTTGGGCGTTCGACCATCCCGGGATGGGGGGGTACCGCAACGCGGAGCGTTCCGGACCATCCCGGGATGGTCCCGAGCGCAACGGCGAGCGCCCCGACCCATCCCGGGATGGGGTGCGCGTGCACCCAGGGGCCTCCCCGAACGTCCCAAAATGGGGCAGGTGCGACAAGGCCCCCGGTACAGTGAGCCCTGTAGGGGCAGGCGCCCGGGGGTTCGCGCCCCCGAGAGCCCTTCAGCTCCCGGGCACGAAGGACATCTCGGGCGGCACCGCCTGCCAGTTCTGCGCGCCCTGCCGCAGGTGGCGCCGCACGACGACGCGGTAGTGGGGCTCGCCGCGGTCGTCGCGGTCGCGCAAGATCTCGATGGAGTTGAACCCGAGGTGCTGCAGCGTCTCGCGGCTGCTCAGGCTGGGGGCGGCGGCGATGCGCAGCTTTCGCCCCTCGTGCAGCCCGGGCCACTCTTCGATGCCGAACCAGCCCGAGTGGGCGTGGCCGTGCAAGATGAGGCAGAAGCCGCTCTTGAGCAGCGTGTCTTTGACGGCCCCGGCGTTGAGCAACCCCGCGTAGGGAGCGATCTCGGTGACGGGCGGCAGCGGCGAGACGGGGTGGTGCAGGACGGCGATTCGCACCGGCTCGGCCCAGGGGTGGGCGGCGGCCCGCTCGAGGTCTTTGTCGTGTACGAGCCCGGGGTCGAAGCGGGCGGCGTCGAGGGCGGCCTTCTCGGCGCGCTCGCGCTCGCCCGGTGCGGCCGGGTCTCGGATGTCCGCGATCTCGCGCAGCAGCCGGTCTCGCCTCTGATCGTCGTCGACCTCGCCGCCGTACTCGGCCGACCCGAGCAGCAAGAGCTCGAGGCCGAAGTCGGGGTACGAGACCGCCGCGACGGGGCGGCCTTCGGGCGGCACTTCGAGGCGAGGCGGCCGGTACGCCCGAAAGGCCTCGGCGAAGGGGCGGTGGCGGGCGCTCGGGTTCTCGGCGCGGCTTTGCGTCCAGTCGACGTCGTGGTTGCCCCCGACCACGAGCACGCGCGGGTCTTCGGGGCCGAGCTGCACGTGCTCGGCGAGCTCGTCGCGCACCTGCTCGACCCAGGCGCGCGCCTCGGCGAGCTGCTCGCCCGTCGCCCACTCGGTCAGATCGCCCGAGATGACGACGAGGTGCGGCGCCTCGCCCTTCGCCCGGAGCGACTTGAGGTGCTGCACGTACGTATTGCGCAACGGCCCCGGGTCGGCCCCCGCGGCGACCCGCCCGCCGGCCTTGGCGTCGATCGCGGCCGCCGCCTTGGGCCCGACATGCACGTCCGAGACATGGTGAATGCGCAGCGGCGAGAAGTGCGCGCTCAGCACGGGGTCGGCGAGCCGGGGGCGCTTGGCGGCCTTGCCGCGCTCGAGCAGGCCCGCGAGCAGCAGCACCCCGCACTCGGCCTGCGCGAGCGGCTCGCCCCGGGCGGCCTTGCGCACGACGCCGCGCTGCGGGCCGGTCAGGCCCTTCAAGAAGACGTAATCGAAGTATTGAATGTCGGTCTGGCGGCAGCGCTCGAGCGCGGCGCGAAGGAGCTCGCGCACGTCGCGGCGGGGGCTCGCCTCGTCGATCTCGAAGAGTAGCTCGAGCAGAAAGGCGCTGCGCTTCCAGTCGGCCAGGTCGCCGCGTAGCTGCGCGAGCAGCTTGCCGGCGCGGGCGCTGCGCTTCGCGAGGGCCTTCGCTTCCTCGGCCGAGAAGGGCTCGATGCCCCGCAGCGCGTTGTCCGAGACCTGCCCCCTGCCCTCGTCGCAGGCGCGCAGCCGCTCGAGCTCGAGGGGCGTCACCGCCATCGCCACCCGCGCCCCCGCGCGGTGCAGGCGCCCGCAGTCGGCCAAGAGCTGAGGCCCCTGCCCCTTCTCGAGTAGCCCCAGCGGCTCGTCGAGCAAGAAGACATCGCCGGGCCTCGCGTCGGCGGGCAGGCGGCCGTGCCGCAGATCGACGTAGCGGGCGGCCGGGGCGAGCAGGCGCTCCATCGCCTTGAGCGTCCAGGTCTTTCGACCCCGGCGCGGCGCCACCAGCAGCCACAGGTGCGCCCCGCCGGCGGGCGCCTGCCTGAGCCGGTCGTCGAGCCCCCGATAGTCCGTGCGCACGTCGAGCGCCGGATCGTACGCTCGGTTCGCCTGAAACGTCATCGCCGCCCCCCCGCCCTCGCGCCCGCGCCCCGGCCCGCCTGAAATGTCATCGCGCCCCCTCCCCCCTCGCGCCCCGGCCCGCTTGCAACGTCATCGCGCCCCTCCCACCCTCGCGCCCCGGCCCACTTGCAACGTCATCGCCGCCCTTCCTCCCTTGGCTTCGATTCTGGGCCCGCCTCGAGCACGGCCGCGTGCATTCGTATCCAGTCGAAGAAGGGCCGGTCGGGCAGCCAGACGCCCGTGACGGTGCAGAGCCCGGCGTCGATCACCTGCGTGCGCACCGCCGTGGGCAGAGAGCGCAACGCAGGGCGCTCGTCAGGGTGGGCAAGCAAGGCGCCCCTGACCGGTTTTGGCAGCTCGTTCCAGCGCTCGAGGAAGATTGTACGCTCGATGAGCAACCGCTGCTCGTAGAGCTCGCGCAGAGAATCTTTCCGGAGCAAGGGCCCGCGCTGCCCCGAGTTCGCCGCCGTGAGGAGGGCGTGACCCATCACCTGCAAGTAGAAGGGCCAAGGGCCGCAGAACTCGATCACCCACCGGGCGACCTCGGGCGAGATGATGCCCGCCGCCGTTTCGACCAGAAACGCCTTGGCGTCGGCCTCGGGGATGGGCCCCAACGAGACGCGCGTCACGTCGTTGCCGAAGGACGAGCCGGGCGCCACCTCGTTCGCGTGACGGACCGTGCTCTCCCAGTCGAGCGGCGAGCCCGCGTAGATCAGGCTCGCCACATCTTGCCCCAGCGCGCGAAGCCAAGGGAAGAGCTCGCCATCGGCGCCCTTGAGGCACGCCACCTCGTCGAGCAAGAACACCGGCGCCGGGGCGCCCGTCGCGCGAAGCTCGCGGGTCAACGTGTCGCGCAGGCTTTCGTTCGCAGTGCGAGGGCCATGCCGCGCTGGCTCGCCAGTCTCGGCCGCCAGCGCGGACGCGAGCAGTTTCGCCAGGTCGTCCGCGGTCGCGATCTTCGCCTGTTGGAGCGTGACGTAGCAAACGGTGGGGCCGCCCTTGAGGCGCCGCCTGACGAGATGCAAGAGCGAGGTCTTGCCCGAGCGGCGCGGCCCGACAAGAATTGCCGGGCTCTTGCTGAGCGCGAGAGACGAGAGCTCGGCGACGACGGGCTCGCGGCCGGCGAGGGCGTCGACGTCGGTCAGGGCGGGGCCGGGGCGGAAGGGGCTGGGGGCGGGGGCGGTGGTTTCGAGGGCTGGGAGCGAGGGCGGAGGGGCGTCCGCAGCTTCGTCGTTCGCCGCGGGCACCCGCACGATCTCGCCGTCCCAGGCGCCGCCGGGGCTGGTGAGGCCGGCGGCGTCGAGGTCGGCGGCGAGTTGCTCGGGGGTGGGTGGGTTGCCGGCGAGGGCAGCTTCGACGCGGGCGGGGTTCTCGAGGACGTCGCGGAGGCGGCCCGTCTGCAAGAAGAGTATCGAGCCGGGCGTCTTCGGGTTCGGAAGGCCGAGCGCGAGGAGGCGCTCGTCGCCGTCGAAGCGAAAGTAGCCTTGCGATTCGACGAGGCCGCTCGCCCCATCCGAGGAAAGAATGGCCAGGGTCGCGCCCCGTTTGACGTCCCAGATGCGCGCCGTACCGTCGCGCGAGCCAGAGGCCAGAGTTCGGCCGCTCGGGTCGAACGATACGGCCCAGACCCCATCTGAGTGCCCCTCGAGAACACGCAGTGGCCTGCCCGAGGTCGCCTCCCAGAGCCGAACCATGCCGTCGCCCGCCCCCGAGGCGAGCGTGTGGCCGCCCGGGTCGAACGCCACCGCGACGATGGCACCCGAGTGCCCCTCGAGTGCGTGCAGCAGCCGGCCCGAGGACACCTCCCACAACCGCAGCGTATCGTCATCGCCCCCCGAGGCGAGCGTGTGGCCGCCCGGGTCGAACGCCACCGCCCTGACGCCGCCCGGGTGCCCCTCGAACATGCGCAGCAGCTGCCCCGAAGACACCTCCCACAGCCGAACTGCGCTGTCGCCCGCACCCGTGGCGAGCGTCCGACCGCCCGGGTCAAACGCTACCGTATGGACCCACCTCGGGTGCTTGCCGAGTGTGCGCAGGAGCCGGCCCGAGGCTACCTCCCAGAGCCGAACCGTACCGTCGCTCGCCCCCGAGGCGAGCGTGTGGCCGCCCGGGTCGAACGCTAGCCCCCAAGCCGCGGCCGTCTGTGGCTCGAGGGTGTGCAGGAGCCGGCCCGAAGTTGCTTCCCACAGCCGAACCGTACCGTCGCCCGCCCCCGACGCGAACGCGTGGCCGCTCGGGTCGAACGCCACTGCGGTGATGACCTCCGAGTGCCCCTCGAGGGAGCGAAGCAACCGGCCCGAGGACACCTCCCACAACCGAACTGCGTGGTTGTGAGTCGTCGAGGCCAGGGTCCGACCGCTCGGGTCGAACGCAGCCGCCCAGGCCTCGCCCCAGCGCGCCCCGAGCGTGCGCATCAGCCGTCCGGAGGACGCCTCCCACAAACGAACCGTGCCGTCGTCGGAACCCGAGGCGAGCGTGTGGCCGCCCGGGTCGAACGCTACCGTCTGGACCCAGCCCGAGTGCCCCCCGAGCGTACGCAGCGGCTGCCCCGAAGAGGGCTCCCAGAGCCATAGGGTGCCGCCGGCCGCCCCCGAGGCGAGGGTGTGGCCGCTCGGGTCGAACGCCACCGCGGTGATGCCGTCCGAGTGCCCCTCGAGCGTGCGCAGCAGCTCACCCGAGGACGCCTCCCACAGCCGGACCGTCATGTCGACCGAGCCCGAGGCGAGCGCGCGGCCGCCCGGGTCGAACGCCACGGCGGTGACGGCCCCCGAGTGCCCCTCGAGCGTGCGCAGGAGCTTGCCCGAAGCCGCCTCCCAGAGCCGGACTTTCTTGTCGCCCGCGCCCGAGGCGAGCGTGCGGCCGCCCGGGTCGAACGCCACCGCCCAGACGTTGTCCGAGTGCCCCTCGAGCGTGCGCAGCAGCTTGCCCGAGGCCACCTCCCACAGCCGGACCGTGTCGTCGCTCGACCCAGTGACGAGCGTGCGGCCGCTCGGGTCGAACGCCATCGCGTTGACGTCGTCCGAGTGCCCCTCGAGGGTGCGCAGCAGCCGGCCCGAGGACGCCTCCCAGAGCCGGACCGCGCCGCGATCGGCCCCCGAGGCGAGGGTCCGGCCGCTCGGGTCGAATGCCACCGCTTTGACGATATCCGGAGGCTGCTCGAACGTCCGAAGCGACCTGCCGGAGACCGTGTCGAAGATTGCTATCTTGCCCGGCCACCCGCCAACGGCGAGCCGTCGGCCGGTCGGGTCCCATGCGATCGACCGGGGCCTGGGGATGGCTCGCCTCGCCAGCACGACCCGGGCCGCCAGCGGGCTTGCCGTCCGCGCGACGATTTCAGGCTGCAGTGTGCTTGGCGCCGAGCCGCCCGCGAAGACGGTCGCGGTCAGGTCGGCGCCGTCGAGGCGGGCGCCCTCCCATTGACCATGCGTCCAGAGCGACTGGGCCAGGGTCGCCCCGTCGAAGCGCGCGCCGCGTAGCCGACAGCGGTCGGCGGCGGCCATGGTGAGGTCGGCCAGGCGAGCGTCGGCGCCATCGAGGAGTGCGTCGTCGAGGCGGGCGGCCACGAGCCGGGCGCGCCGCAGGTCGGCCCCGGAGAGGTCGGCCCCGGAGAGGTCGGCGTCGGAAAGGCGCGCCGAGCGAAGGAGCGCGCCGCGCAGGTCTTCGCCGATGAGCGACGCGCCGCAAAGGTTGGCATTCTCGGGGACCCAGCCCCTCGGGTCGGACGACCAGCGGGCCAGGCCGTGGAGCAGGCGGAGGGCGTTCGACGTCGCGTCGGACAGGGCCCGGGCGGCCCCCGCGTCCGCGACGGCCTCTCGGGGGTTGGTGAGCAAACGCCGGACGGTGTGAATCGCGGGCGCCTCGCGCGGGTCGCCCTGGGACCGGAGCACTTCGCCGACGAAGCCGACCACCTCGGGCGTGAGCGGCCTCGTGGCGAGCGCCTCGTAGGGCCGCAGGCGCATCGTCGTGACCAGCGCGCGCGCCAGAAAGTATTCGAGGAACGAGCGGTGGGCGAAGCGATAGCGGTCTTCTCCCTCGTGAACGAAGAAGGCGCCGCCCTGAATGTCCAAGAACGCTAGCCTGGCGGGGAGGTGGTCGGGCAGCACGAGGTTGCTGATTCGGTCGCGAACCGACCGCCGTAGCTCCTGCCAGGAGCACGCGGCGGCGCCCGACCGCCAGAGCTGTTCGGCCAGCGCCTCGGCGAAATGAATCTTCTGGTCGTGCGAGAGCGAGGCCTCGTCTTCGGCCGTCTGCTCGAGCCAGCGTTCGAGGTAGGCCTCGTAAACGTCGGCCGGCGCGACGCGGGCGCCCGGGTCGATGCGGTCGAGCGAGGCGAGCACCATCGCGAGGAGCAGCGGGCGGCGGACGAGATCGTTCAGGTCGTAGGTCGTGGCGATTCGGCGCAGCGCCTCGCGGGCGCCTTGGGCGTCGCCGCGCACGCCGCGCACGAGCGCTTCGACCTGCCCTTGGTCGAAAGGCTGGACGACCAGGCGCGCGTACTCGGTCGCGCCGCCGAGCGCGCCCGCGAGCGCCTCGGCGGTCGCCGTGCGCAGCTCGCTCTCGGAGGCGAAGTAGTGGTCGCGCGAGGCGACGAGCACCTTGCCGCCGTGAGAAGCGATCTGCACGAGGTCGCGCAGGCGCTCGGCCAGGCCCTGCTGGCCCACGCGGCCCGCCATCTCGTCGAAGCCGTCGAAGCAAGGCAAGAGGTGGCCGGCGCCGACCAGCAAGGTCGCGGCCGCGCGGTGGCGCCGGTCGTCGGGCAACGACAGCGCCGCCAGCAGGGCCCCCGTCGCGTCGGCGCCCGAGGGCGCGGTCGCGAGGTCGACCAGCACGGGGATGGGCCCCCCCGAAGCGGCGCGCTCGGCCAGCCCCGCGCACCACTCGGCGAGCAGCGTCGACTTGCCCGAGCCGAACTCGCCCAGCAAAAGTGCCGTCGGAGCCGGAGACTCGAGCCACGCCCCGAGGGCACGGAACGCCGGCAGGCGCGCCTCGTCGGTCTGCAAGGTCGGCTCGACGAAGTGGCCGCCGACCTCCTTGAGCTTGAAGGCGCGTCGTTCGGCGACGAGCCCGAGGGCCCCCGCGAACATCGGCCGCAACGCCGCTTTGCGCTCCGCGCGTTCGGGCTCGCCGAGCGCGAGCGCCCGCAGCGGCCGCAACCCCTCGGCTTCGAGCGCCGCGCGAACTCTCTCGACGTCTTTCCACCAGCTCTTGCGGGGGTCGTACAAGAGCACCCAACCCCCCGACGCGCGTTCCGCCGCCAGCACACCGAGCCCGCGGAACCTGGCCCCCTGCGACATGACCGCCACGACGGCACAAGGCCCGCCCGTTTCAGCGGTCGCGACGAGCAGAAGCTCGCGCGTCGTGGCGACGGCGAAGCGATAGGCGGACCGAAACCCCTTGAGCGCAGCCAGATACTCACGTCGGAACCGACTGCGCACCTCAGGACTGGTTTCAGGGTGGGTGATCTCAGGATCAAGCTCGGCGGGGAGCTCGACCTCGCTCTCGCCCTGACCGTCGTCACGAAGGGCCCCCTCGGTGTACTCTACCTTGAGCTCTTCAACCCGCGCGAAGAACTGAAAGCGCAACCCATCGCGCTCGCGCTCTCCGAGCGAGGCGGGGTCGACGCCCGCGGGTATGACCGGCACCTCGCGCAGAACGGGCGGGTCGGGCGCCGGCGCCGCCGGGGCCCGAAGCTCGTCGCCCAAGACCGAGTCACGTAGCGCCGCCAGCGCCTGCCGCGCGGGCTCCGTCCACTCGGCCGGGCCGAGCCGGCCCGCGCTCTCGCCCGCGCGCCGCAGCCGTTCGGCGAGCTCGGCCAGCCCCGGGTGGCGGTACTCTTTGAGCCACTCGAACACGACATCGGACGCCGCCGCCGCCATGGCCGCGCGCACGGCGGGCAGCGGCAGCGCCTCGGCCGGCAGCACCACCTCGCGCGTGCTCAGGCGAAACTGCTCGAGGTCGAGAAAGTCGCCGTGCTCTCGCGCCAGGCGCCGCAAGCGCCGGCCGCGCATCGCCCCGCCGAGCGAGGCCGCGTTCAGCAAGAGCGTCTCGGATTCGGCGACCCGCTCGGAGAGCCCCTCGACGTCACTGCCGTCCCTCGCGTTCAACGCGGGCGCGACGACCTCGAGCCAATCGGCGTAGGCCGCGCCCGCGGGGTGGTTGCGGTAGACGAGGCTCGCGGCGGCGAAGGGGCGGACGGGCCGCTGCCAGTCGTAAGGTCGCGACTCGCCCGAGCGGCGGAAGCCGAGGTCGACGTCGGCGACGATGACGCCCTCTTCGCCGACGTCGAGGAGGCCGACTTGCTTGGGGAAGTCGCGCAGATCAGAGGGGCGCCCCTCGTCGACGAAGACCGAGGTGCCGCCCCCCTCGTTGCCACCGAGGCCGGCGGTGTCGGCGTAGAGGACGGGGCGGCCGTAGCGGCGGGCCTCTTCCCAGGCCTTGGCGGCGAACTCGGAGAGGGTGTGCGTCGGCGTCCAGCTCGGCACGGCGAGGAAGCGACAGGACTCGAGCGGCTCGCCGACGAGGGCCCGGTGCGGGCCGCTGTCGCGGTAGAGAAAGTCGAGGCAGACCAGCACGCCCATGGGGCCGGGCAGGCCCTCGGGCATGGTGACCGGCGCCCAGCAATCGCCGGGCTTCATCTGGCCGACCTCGGGTGCCGCGGGGTGCAGCTTCGGCTGCAGGGCGAGGAGGCGCCCGCGGTGCAGGACGGGGCAGATGGCCTGGCCGAGCGGGGGGGCGCGCTCGGCGCCGAGGGCGCGGTAGGGGTCTTGCTTGCGGGCGGCGCGGTCGACGGTGTGAGTGCCGGCGACGATGATCAAATCGTGATCGGCGCGGGCGGAGAGGCCGGCGACGTACGAGAGTACCTCCCGAGGTATCGAGTACTCGGGGAAGACGACGACGCGTACGCCCCACGCGATGCACTGCTCGAGAATCGCCCCGACCTTGCCGCGGAGGTGCTCGAGGTAGGCGGCGCGAACGCGGCTGCGCAGGCCCTTGAAGAGATCGTCGAGCTCGGGCGCGGGCTCGCCCTCGGGCACGAGCGTGTCGGGCGGCCCGGCGCCGAAGAGCGGGTCTTCGAGGGGCGACCGGCCGTTGGTCGAGGTGATGGCCGGGTGGGCGGCGATCTGGGCGACGGCGACGCGGGTGTAAAGTCGTGAGCTCAAGGCCTGCCCCTGGTGCTGACGATATCACGAGGGGCCGGGGCGATGACGGCCGCCCCTACGATCGCGGGGGGCGACCACGACTCCGGGAGCTTTTTCGCCCGCCCGAGCAGCGCCTTCGCCCACGTTCGAAGCGATTCGCTTTTCGCTTCAGCTACCCCACGGCCATCATAAAACGAGTCCGCGTAGGGCCGTCGGCCGCGATCACGTCGATCGCTCCGTGTCGCTGCGCCGGGACGTGCCTCGTGACGACGGCCGGCACGTCCTCCGTGCGGACGAACGCGAAGAAAGGCTACGGTTGGCCGCAGCGCCGTCGGCCCCGCCCCGCGCCCCCCTCAGCCGCCGCGCCGCAAGGCCGCGAGCTCGGCCTCTACCCGCGCCAGGCGCGCGAGCGCTTCATCTTTCGCCGCCCGCTCGGCCTCCGCCCTAGCCTCGGCCTCGGCCTTCGCCCGCCGCTCGGCCTCGGCCTGTTGCTCGGCCGCCTCTTTCGCCGCCCGCTCGGCCTCTTTGGCTTGCCGCTCGGCCTCTTTGGCTCGCCGCTCGGCCTCTTTGGCTTGCCGCTCGGCCTCGGCCTTCTGCTCGGCCGCCTCTTTCGCCGCCCGCTCGGCCTCTTCGGGCGTCGGCCACAGCTGCCGCCCCTTGGCGTCCTCGCTCAGCCGCAGCCGCGGCCCTTCTTCGTCGACCACCACCAGCCACGCCCCGAAGAAGGGCGAACGCACTGGCCCCGCCCCCGCGTACTGCCGCTCGAGCCGCCCGCCCGGCCCCCGCGCCCACAGCTGCACAAGGTGCGGCCCGCCGCCCTCGCGCGGCCCGGCGAGCAGCGGGTCGAACACCCACAGCTCGCCCGTGCCGCTGGCGTCGTACTTCGCCGGCGCCAACCGATAGTCTTTGGTCGGGTGGTTCTTGCTCACCACCTCGAGCGCCACCTTCGGCGGCGCGTGCCCCGGCCGCCAGGTGCGCACGCTGCGCAGCTTGCCCACCCGCGGCGGCGGCGGCTCGTAGAGCGCC